>NZ_JAHZSV010000048.1 GCF_019457905.1 Flagellimonas abyssi
GAGAAGTACCATATCCATTCGGTCTTTGGCGTGGCCCAGCCGAGGGAGTGCCCGGGAGTGCCGACCAAGGTGCTGAGCCCAAGGGCCACATGGAACAATGACGAGGCTTACTACAAAACGGCCTTTAAGCTTACCAATGCCTTTAGGGAGAACTTTAAAAAGTTCGAGGAGCACGCCAGTGAGGAAATCCGAAGGGGAGGACCACAACGGTACGCATTCTAAACCTTTGATCTATCTACAGAAGGTACTAATATATTGATCAGTGAAAACGTAGGATTTATTATAGTCAACAAGAAATCTCCCGGTGCTGAACTGGCAATCAAAACTCAATACATCTCCTTCTTTGATTTGGTTAAAATCCATATTAGGAGCCATTGTGGGATTACAGGTAATGGGCTTCGAAAAGTCATCCAATAGATTTTTGGCAATGGAATTGGTCTCACTTTTTAGTTCGCTCAATAACGTTGCTGATACATCTTCCTTTTCCAGGACTTCTTGGGAAACGAACTCAATATCCCGCCCGATTGCCTTACCGGAGCGCTGTATCTGTTCACCATCAATACTGAATTCCGTTTTGAAAAAAGTGTGGACATACGCAATTTTCACATAATTGGAATCATCTTCAAAGTTGGAATCCATGTAGGATGAAATCAACTTGGGGTTGGTGTCCTTGGTTAGAAATGAATCGATGGGAACCTCACGTTTGTCATACCAAATTTCATGTTTTTGGTATTCATATCCTTCGAATGATTCACCTCGATCATCACGTTCGTCCATGCACCTGGCGTACATGACTACTTCTTTTGCTACGTAGTGAAATCCGTTTCTTTCCCTAAAAAAAGGAATTTTATATTCCTCTTTGAGTTTCCATTTACCTTGGTATTTGTAACAGGGGTAGTAACAATCTTCAGGTAGTTCCTTTAGCCGAACATAGGGTTTTACGTAATTATTTTCAAACCCCCACCGTAACATTTCATATCGGGTCTCCTCGGATAGTTCCTCCGTTTGGTCAATTGTTTCGTTGGAGCGTGTTATCATGTAGGTGGCTAGGATGCAACCTAATAGTAAAAGCCCGATACCGAAAAAGTACTTTTTATTGCTGAACAAGGAATGGCTGGGCTTTTCACCTAACTTCTTCACCTTACCGCGAAGCTCATTTACGTCCAAAAGACGCTGAACATTTCGTAGGGCCCGGGTAAGCTCACCTTCAGATGCCGTATTGTTTATTAATCTAGAGAATTGTGAATCACTATAAAATAGGTCACGTGCAATCTTTGAATTGCTTGTGGATTCGAATTTGTTCGTGTTCGGATCGTATTTGCCATAATGGCGTTCTAGTTTTGAGATAAATTCCGCATGAATTTTATTTATCTCGTCTTCTGTATGCATGTAAGTCGGTTAAAAATTGATAAAAATTGATAAAAGTTATTAAAGTGACAATATAAATGGTGATTATTTATATAATTGTCAATCACATAAGCACAATAATATCAAAACAACAACTTTTGTTTTTTTGGTAGTTTTTTACTCTAAACTAATCAAACTTAAAACATTTAAAATGAAATTCAGACTTAAGCATGCATTTTTGCTTCTTGGGGTCCTTTCCTTTCAAATTGTATCTTCTCAAAAACAAATTTCCGGAAAAGTAACTGATGAAAATGGGCAGCCATTGCCTGGGGTTTCCATACTTGAGCGAGAGACAACCAATGGAACCACTTCAGATTTTGATGGTAATTACACCATTACGGTGCGGGACGAATCCGCACAAGTTCTATTCAGTTATATTGGGTTTACCACGGTAACCAAAACGGTGGGGGACGGTGCTACCTTGGATATTGTAATGGAAGAGAGTGCAGAGGCCCTTGATGAGGTTGTCGTAACTTCTTTGGGATTTAAAGAACAGAAGGACGATTTGGGTTATGCCAGTTCCACGGTCTCCGGGAACAAGGTGGCCGAGGCAGGGGAGACCAATGTCCTCAATAGTTTATCGGGTAAATCCTCCGGGGTACGTATTTCACGGAACTCGAGCGATCCAGGGGCAGGTTCCTACATTCAGATCAGGGGGGTGTCCTCCATCACCCGAAACAGTCAACCGCTTATTATTGTGGACGGTGTTCCCATTAGTAACGATGTACGAGGAAACAGCGATAGCGGTGGGGTGAACCAAGAATCAAGGCTGAACGATATCAACCCGAACGATATAGAGAGCATTACCGTACTCAAAGGAGCATCGGCAGCTGCATTATGGGGTACCCAGGCGTTGGGCGGTGTCATCAATATTACGACCAAAACAGGTAAGTTCAACAGTCGACTTGCCGTAAGTTTAAAGAGTACCTATTCCTACGATGAAATCAACCGTAGATATCCGCAACAGGATGAATACGGGCAGGGTGACAATGGGGTATATGATCAAAGGGCAAGGGACTCTTGGGGCGATAAACTTTCCGAACGCTCTGGTGGCCTGGACGAGCTGGATACCTCGGGCGAATTTTATTTGGATCAAAACGGAAATGTCTATTATCCTATTTTGAACAAAAACTCAAGGCAGACCTTCCACGATTCCAATTTTGATAAGATTTTTGATAATGGACACTTTTTGGAAAACAACTTGAGCGTTAGCGGAGGTAATCAAAAAGGGTCTATGTTCTTTAGTTTGGGAAACCTGGACCAACAAGGTATCATCAGGAACAATTCCGATTATAATAGAACGACCATGCGCTTTAATGCCAGACAAAACTTTACCGATGCAATCAGTTTGAAGATCAGCTCATCCTATTCACGGACCAAGTCCAATAGAATTTTAAAAGGGGCGAACAGTTCAGGACTATACCTCGGATTGCTAAGGAATCCGGTGGATTTTGATATAACCGGTTATCGGGGCGACTATTTTGCAAATGGCGACGCGACTCCCGTATCCGACAGACAACGATCATATAGGGAACCCTTGGGCGCGGATGGTACCCCCACCTACAATAACCCATTGTGGACCATAAACGAGCAGGAAAATTTGGCCAAGGTCGATCGTTTTATCACCAATGTGGAGTTGACCGCTACGCCCAACTCCTGGTTGACCTTGATCGGTAGAGTGGGGCTTGACCATTATAGTGAGAAAAGAAATCAATTTTTTACACCAGGTTCCGCATCGGGATCTTATAGTACCGGTTTTATTAGTCAGGAATTGGCGACCAATACCATTTTTAATATGGATTACATTGCCAAGACCAATTTTGACCTAACAGATGATGTCAGTGGTGATTTTTTAATGGGATTCAATTATAACGACAAATCAAGGGCGGTAAACGGATATGTTGGGACCAACTTTGTTCAGTTCCTCGATGTGGAAAGTGGTATTCGGGATTCGGATAACATCCTGCCCGAAAATATAGAGACCAATAGTTCCCAGGGACAGGAACGGACCGTGGGGGTATATTCATCGGCATCATTCGCGCTGTATGAGATGTTGTATGTAAATGCCACGGTAAGGGGCGAGACCGCATCTACTTTTGGGGATATGGACAACAAGGCCTTTATTTTTCCATCTACTTCTGTTGCTTGGCAGTTTTCCGAGTTGGAACCTTTTCGGGAAAGCACCTTCTTTTCTTTTGGAAAATTACGGGCTTCCTACGGTGAGGTCGGTGTACAGCCCGCTCGATACAACACCTCAAACGTATATGTTTCCCCCACATTTGGGGACTCCTACGGAGGAGGACTGAATCTTGGGTTGTTCGGTAATGGAGCTTTTGTCCCGAGTGCCAGTCGTGGAAATACCAATTTGAAGCCGGAAAGGAAAAAGGAAATGGAGTTAGGTTTGGACCTACGCTTTTTTAGAAACAAGCTTTCCATCAGCGGTACTTACTTTTCCAATGTTACGGAAGATGTGTTGTTGGAGTTTCCACAGGCCAATTCAACGGGCTACACATCCGTATATACCAATGGCGCTGAAATCGAAAACAAGGGATACGAACTGGATCTGGGCTATCGTATCATAGATACGGGGGATTTTAGCTGGTCTATAGATGCGAATTTCACACAAGTCCGTAATAAGGTGACCGATTTGGCGGGAATAGAATCCTTGAACCTGGGAGGCCTTTCTGCAGTTAGTTCCCGTGCGGTAGAAGGAGAGCCTTTGGGTGTTTTGTGGGGTTCCAGAACCCTCCGTAACGGGGATGGTTCCATTGTTTATGATGAATACGGATTTCCAGAGCAAGACCAAGTGGAAGGCGTGATCGGTGACCCCAATCCAGATTGGCAAGGGTCATTGGCCACCAGCATTTCGTACAAGAATTTTAGATTGACAGCCCTGCTGGAAACCTATCAAGGTGCAGATATTTATGCCGGGACCAAATCCGTGATGCGCGATTTGGGAACCTGGTACGATACGGCCAATGAGGTCACGGCGACACGAAATTACTTTACTGCGGACGGTAACATTATCAATATCGGAGAAACCTTTAGGGGGAATGTACAGGATTTTGGTGCAGGCCCGGTCGCTCTTACAGAAGCATGGTACAACGGCGATGGTGGGTTTTTTGGCAATGGGAATGATGAACTGTACATTGAAGATGGTTCATGGACCCGTTTAAGGGAACTGAGCCTTTCCTATCGTTTAAAAAATGCATGGATGGCGGATTCCATGGGAATTCAATCCGCTGAATTTTCAGTGACCGGAAGAAACCTGTTCTTATGGGCCCCATTTGAAGGAAACGACCCCGATACCAATCTTTCGGGGGTAAGTGCAGCTAGGGGGATAGATTATTTCAACAATCCAAGCACTAAATCCTACTTGTTTAGCCTAACACTTAACTTCTAATCAAAAAAAAACTATTATAATGAAACGTTATATATCCATCGTTATACTTTGTACGCTACTGGCATCCTGTAGTGATCTGGTCGATGACTTGAACAACGACCCCAATAACCTTACGGAGAGTTCCTTCGGTTCTGTGCTGACGGGGGCAGAAGTGGGAAACCTATTGTTCCAGAGCGGGGAATCGGCCCGTAGGGCCGCTATTTTTGCAGGCCAGTATAGAGGAATAGATAGACAGCATGAAGGGTTCTATAATTATTCCGTGACCACCAGTGATTTTGACGCCCTTTGGAACGATGCCTTTGTGAATGGCTACAGAAACGCGTTGATTGCGGAAGAGATCGCTCTCAATGATGAAATTGGCCCAATAGCTCAGGGAATAGCCTTGGTTTTACAGGCACAGGTTGCAGGTTCCATCGCGTCCCTCTATGGTGATATCCCTTTTGATGAAGCTGGAAATGTTGCTATAACAGACCCTGTGTTTGAAAGCCAAACCTCGGTCTATGGAAAAATACAGAACACCTTGGATACCGCAATTTCGTTGTTGGGCCAAGGAACGGGAAGACCAAGTGCCGGTTCCGATATTTATTTTGATGGGGACGCCAATGCATGGATAGAGGCCGCCTATACGCTTAAGGCACGTTTTTACATGCATACCAAGAACTATCAAGCTGCATTGAATGCCGCGGGCAACGGAATTAGCTCCATGGCGAACAGTATGTACGGACCGCATGGAACTGCGGCGGAAAACTCCAATCTCAATTATCAATTTTTTGCCATTGAGGTACGCCAGTCCGACCTTATAGTATCCGATTTTATGGCAAGCCTTGTGGATCCAGGAGCAGGCAATCCGATACCCTCCAATTATAGGGGTAATGCCAAGACGGATGAAACAGGACGATATGGTTTTCTTTTTACGACAAATAGCACAGGGATACAGCCCAATATAGCGGACGGTTTTGCGGCCCAGGATGCCCCGGCACCTTTGGTCACCTATGAGGAGAACCTGTTGATATTGGCAGAAGCAGGTCTAAGGGCCAGTGGTTTTGGTACCGGACTATCCAATCTGAACGAGTATAGGGCTTTTATGGATACCGGAGGGTACCTGAGAAATGTAGACCCATCCCAAGTAAACTATGAACCTTATGTGTCGGCTGATTTTGAAGTAGGGGGTATGGAAAACGCCGATGGTATCAGTCAGGAAAATGCCCTGCTCCGCGAAATCTTGGAAGAACGTTACATTACATTGTTCGGACAAATAGAGACATTCAACGATACCCGAAGAACCGAGGGGGAAACGGTTGTCAGGGTGCCTATCACCGCGAACACTGGCAATGAGCTGCCACAACGGTTTTTGTATCCACAATCTGAAATAGACAGGAACGATAATGTTCCCGACCCAATTCCCAACTTTTTTGACGAAACCCCGGTCAATCAATAAACCAATAAGAATTGCATTATCAAATTATGAGAAATAAACATATCAAAAATCTGAGTATATGGATTGCTGCACTAGTGCTGACCATTCCGGTTCAGCTGAGTGCCCAACAAAAGGAAGATCCCATCAAAATATTGTTTGTTGGAAATAGCTTCACCTATTTTTGGAACATGCCCCAATTGGTGGACGCCATGGCCGAAACACAGGGAGTTGATATTTCTGCACATCAATCCACTGTGGGGGGCAGTAATTTGGAACAGCATTGGAAAAGTGAAAAAGGAACGGTTACCCGCCAACTGCTTGAAGAGAAAGAATGGGACTATGTGGTGTTTGGTGACCATAGCCTTAGTACCATAGACACGCCGGAACGTTTTAAGGAATATGGGAGCAAGTTTGCCGAATTGGTCCGTTCCAAGGGAGCGGAGCCCATTTTCTATATGACATGGGCCTATAAATCCAATCCATTGATGCAAGGGACCATTACCAAAGGGTACATGGATCTGGCCACATCGCTAAATGCAAAGGTGTTGCCCGTAGGACCAGTATATATGAAGGCTAGAACTGCGAGGCCTGATTTGGAATTCTATTTTGATGACAAACATCCTTCTTCAGATGGAACGTATTTGATTGCTTTGACCATTACCAAATTGCTTACGGGCAAATCCATTCTTGAGGTTCCGGACCGTTTGATTACCACGGATGCGAACGGTGAAAAATTATATCTATCGTTTGTTCTACCCACCACAGGTGACTTTTTGAGACAATTGGTGGATGAAATGAATTTTGAACCTTACAAGACCCAAAAATGAGTTTGGTAAAAAGAAATATTTTTTTGGTCCTGGGGCCATTGGCCTTTTTGATACTACAAACCTTTGACCCTCCTTCCGGTATGCCGGAGAGTGCTTTTAGCATGTTGGGAATTACCCTCTGGATGGCCATATGGTGGGTGACCGAGGCTATCCCAATAGGGGTGACCGCACTTTTGCCCATTATTCTATTTCCATTGACGGGAGCTGTGGACCTATCGAGTACCACTGCTTCATACGGACACAGGTACATTTTTTTATACATGGGCGGCTTTATGTTGGCCATTGCCATCGAAAAATGGAATCTGCATAAACGGATTGCTTTGCAGGTTATTCGCATCATAGGGACCAATGTCTCCAAGATTATTCTGGGCTTTATGGTGGCAACAGCATTCTTGTCCATGTGGATTTCCAACACCGCCACTTCAGTAATGATGTTGCCTATAGCTATGTCCATTGTTACACAGCTAAAGGACAATCCAGCAACCAGGGAAGACGAAAACTTGATTTTTGGAAAGGCGCTTATGCTCGGAATAGCCTACAGTGCTTCCATTGGAGGGGTGGCCACCTTGATCGGGACACCTCCAAATTTGGTCTTCGCCGGTTATGTGGAAGAGGTCTACGGGATAGAGATTACGTTTTGGCAATGGGCCAAGTGGGGATTGCCCATAGCTATTCCACTTTTGGTCATCGCTTGGATCTACCTGACCAAGTATGCCTTTACCTTTAAACAGAAAGAGTTTCCAGGGGGAAGGGAGGAAATCAATGCATTGATAAAGGAGCTGGGGCCCATGAAGAAGGAAGAAAAAATAGTCTTGGGCATCTTTGTCCTTACCGCTTTTGCTTGGATAACCCGCTCTTTTGTGCTTCAACCCTTACTGCCTGCTATCGATGATACCATAATAGCCATGTGCGCTGGTATTTTGTTGTTCACCATTAAAAGCGATAACAAAAAGGAACCCTTAATTAATTGGGAAGATGCTGTAAAGCTTCCTTGGGGAATCATATTGCTGTTTGGAGGGGGGATGGCCCTGGCCTCTGGTTTTGAAACGACCGGATTGGCCGAATGGCTGGGCAGTCAGATGAGTCTGTTGCAAGGATTGGCCCTTATGGTATTGGTCGTAGTAATCGTTGCCTCCGTAAACTTTATTACCGAGGTAACCTCAAACTTGGCTACGACCGCCATGTTACTTCCTATTTTGGCACCAATTGCCATAGGACTCGACATCAACCCTTACATATTGATGGTAGCTACCACAGTGGCTGCTTCCTGTGCTTTTATGCTTCCAGTGGCAACACCGCCCAATGCAGTGGTTTTTGGGTCGGGATATTTAAAAATATCCGATATGGCAAAGAGTGGGATATGGATGAACATTGTTTCCATCGTGTTCCTTTCCCTTATGGTGTACTACGTACTGCCTCTTATCTGGGATTTTCATCCAAGGGAGTTCAGTGCATTTATTTCAGAGAAGATTACCAAATGACAAACTAAAAATTACTAAACATGAAAACGTATAAAAACCCAATATTGCACATAGCCCTTTTTATGGTGTTTTTATTTATTGGTTGTAACGATGACGATGAAGGGACCATTTTGGATGATGGCTCGTTGCGAGTATTGACCACCAATATAACCGAAACAAATTTTGGGACCAGTGTCGAAAATGTTCCGGTGAACACATCGGTCGATTTGATTTTTTCCCATAGTTTAAATACCGAAGCCATAGTATCGGCCCTGGAATTTACTTCAGGTTCAGCAAACGTGGATTACGAAATTGAATTTTCAAACACCGACTCAAATGTTCGTTTGATTCCAAGTGTGTTGGACTATGAAACGAGTTACACAGTAACATTGGCAGAGGGAATTTATGGTGTTGAAGGTGAATCCTTGGAAACCCCATTTGCCATTAATTTCACTACCGCAGCTTTTGTACCACCGACCTTGACCTTGTCTAGCGATGTTTCCGAATTACAGGAAGATGGTGAAACGGCAACGATTACGGCAACCTTGAATAAAGTCGCCAACGATGATGTGACCGCTACCATCATTTTTGATGGAAGTGCCACCAAGGATGTGGACTATACTGTTTCCGGGGAGGAAACTATCACTGTTCCTCAAGGCTCCTTATCGGTTTCTTTCGGGATTACCACCGTATTGGATGGCGAAAATGAAGGCAATGAGCTGATTGATATTTCACTGGGAGAAGTAACCAATGCCTCCGGTGGCTCAGAAGGGATAACGGTAGCCATTATTGAGCAATTACCTGCTTTATCATTAAAGGGGATCATGGCCCTAACATGGGATGGTTCCGGTACCAATGATGGTAAGGCCATCCATCTTGTGGCCAATCAGGATATTGCCGACTTGAGCCTTTATGGTCTGGGAACGGCGAACAATGGTGATGGAACGGATGGAAATGAGGTTACCTTGCCTGCGATTTCTGTTGCAGCAGGGGATGACATCTTAGTGGCAAGGGAAATAGCCTTGTTGTCCACTTACCTGGGAGGGTGTGCCGGTGAGTTCGAGCATGTACTCCAAGCTGAATCCGCTATTAACCAAAACGGGGACGATGCCATTGAACTGTTCCAAGGGGATACTGTCATCGAAACCTATGGGGACGCTAACGTAGATGGTACAGGTGAGGCCTGGGAATATTCTGGGACTTGGGCCTATAAATTTGATGGGTTCTGGACCACTGGCGGGCTTGATTGCTCCGTTGGCTCCACTACTTCTGCGGATTCCAACTGTCCTTACCCCATTTGTAACGAAGCACTTTCCTTAAAAGGAGTACTGGCCCTATCATGGGAAGGTAGCGGGACCAATGGTGGAAAGGCCGTTCACTTAAAGGTAAATAAGAACATTCCCGATTTGAGCATATACAGTATCGGTGTTGCCAACAATGGAGGTGGTACCGACGGTATCGAATATACACTGCCGGCAATTGCCGTTGAGGAAGGGGACGATATTCTTCTGGCTCGCGAGCAAGCAACTATCGCTGCTTATTTTGGTGGCTGTATCGATTCGTTCGAACACATTATTGAGACCGAGTCCATGAACCAAAACGGTGATGATGCCATAGAACTGTTCAATGGGAATACCGTGGTTGAAACCTTTGGTGATGTTGATGTGGATGGAACAGGGGCAGCCTGGGAGTATTCGGGATCTTGGGCCTATAAGGAGGGTACAACCTGGATGACAGGTGGTGTGGATTGCGCTGCAGGTTCCACCACAACACAAGAGTCGGCCTGTACCTATCCGGCATGTAATTAATTTATAAAAAGCATAAAATGAATAAAAATATAGTCAAGAACCTTCAACGTGTACTTATGGGCATGGTTGTGCTTTGGTTCACCGCTTGTAGTGAAGATGATGCTGCTACGGCGGGCTCGTTAAACGTGATTTCCGTTAAATTGAACGACACGGTATTTACCGATGATATGCAGGGTGTTCCATTGAACAGTACTTTTGAGGTTGTTTTTTCGTCCGCAGTGGAACCCAATGTATTTGAAAATGCGGTGTATATAAGTGCAGGACAAGAGAAGGTGACCTATACGGCGCAATATCTTAACCAATCCACTAAGGTGCTGATTGGTTTGGACGACATGGTACCCAACACGGACTATACAATTCATATTGATCCTGGTCGAATTGGTGTCGAGGGAAAAATGCTCCAACGGTCGGTTTCCTATTCTTTTACAACAGAAAATGCGGAAACGAATGCAAAGACCCCATGCCTGTCGGCATCTGAAGATTGTATGCAACGAATCGAGTTTTTGGACGATTCCGAACAATCCTTGTCCTTTGATGTTTATTCAAATTATGATTTTATCGAAGACACCGGGTTTGTATGGGACTTTATAGAAAAGGTCGTTGTGGTGGTCCACGGAGCCAATCGAGATGCAGATAATTATTACGATTATATGGTCAATTCGTTGCAGAGTATGGAGATGGAAAGGAACACACTTATTATTGCACCATACTTTCAAGATAATGGTACAGCCCCAGCAAATGGATTGATATGGAACGATTCCAGATGGCGTGAAGGAGCAAACGCAGGAAACAACAACTCAGGAATAAGTTCCTTTACCGTAATGGATAGCCTGGTGGAACGCTTTTCGAACCAAGGGAAGTTTCCCAATGTACATACCATTTTTATTGCCGGACATTCATCCGGAGCCGCTTTTGCACAACATTATGCCTTGGCCAATAAAGTGCAGGCTACGATAGAAGGTGTTGATTTTCAGTACGTGGTGGCGAACAATCAATATTTCTATTATCCAGATGGCCAGCGCTATAATGAGGATACGGCTAGCTTCTATGAGCCTACGGATTGTGCGGGATACGATTATTGGCCCTATGGATATGAGTTTGCGGTACCTTATTTGGATGGCGTTGATGCAACTACGTTGACCCAGCAGCAGGTATCCCGGAATACGGTCTACTTTTTGGGAAGTGATGACACATCAACGGAAGGAACTCTTAACACTACGGACTGTCAAGCAACTTTGTTAGGGTCCAATCGTTTCAATCGGGGGGAGCATATGTTTCAATACATGGAAACATTTTACCCTACCGACCATAACCATAGAAGAATAGTAGTGCCCAATGTGGCACATGATGGTAACGGGATGTTCAATTCACCTGAGTTCAAAGATTACCTTTTGGAATTTTGAGTGAGGTAATTGTGATGTAGCATAAAATTCAAGAATAGTTATTTTTGATTTAGTTAATTCGAGATGGCCCAAAATGGGCCATCTTTTTGTATGACTAAATTTGAACCCTATACTTGGGATATTGACCGCTAGAAATTTAGAGCTGTTCATTTTAAAGGTTAAGGATGAATTTACAGCGGATATTATAGAGGTAGGAATTCCAATATAAGTGCAGTACAATAAAAATGGGCGCAAATTTGATCGAGTTATAAAAAGTGGGCGCTATGGAAGATGTTTGAACCTAAGTCATTTATACATACTACTGTGAAAAATCAAAAAATAATACGATTGCGCTGATTTTTTTTAAAATGGTCATATGTATGGAAGTTGATTCTACGCAATAAGTAGGCTACAGATGTTTCCAATGGTGCTCAATTGAGCCCAGTAAAGTATGGACAAAGATATTCGATCTTCCCTTTTTGATGTAATATTTTTAAGTTGGGTTGTTCCGTACAAATGAGTAGGCTTCCATGATCAGTTAAAGGTGGTCAAAACCTAGGTTTTCTGGAATGGCGTCCAAATCGAATCCATCGATGCCCGTCATGTGGTATTACTTTATCAAAGTACTGGGAGGTCGTCCAAATTGTTTTTTAAAACATTTACTAAAATAAAAAGGATCCTTAAACCCCACCATGTCTGCCACTTCGGACACATTATAATTTCTGGTACGCAACAGGTGGGCGGATTTTTTTAGGCGTAAGGTCTTGATGAACTCATTTGGTGAAAGATCGGTCAGTTCAGTGATTTTACGATAAAGTTTAGAGGAACTTAAACCCAATTCCTTACAAATAAAACTGGAGGAAAGCTCAGGATGATCAATATTTTCCTCGATCAGATCTTTGATTTTTGTGATCAATTCAATATCTATCTGCGAATGGGCCAACGTCAACACGTCACTTTCCACCTCACCTGAAAATTTTTGTTTTAGATCGAAATGATTTTTAAGGATATTGTCTATACGTGTTTTCAACAAAGAGGGGTCAAAAGGCTTTACCAAATATCCATCAACACCGATTTTATATCCATTGATCCTGTTTTCGTTCTCTGCCAGGGCCGTGAGCAGTATTACAGGAACATGGCTAAGGTTTTCATCCTTTTTCAATTCTTTTACAAATTCAAAACCGTCCATTTTGGGCATCATCACATCTGCAACACAAAGGGTCGGCTTTATTTTCCTGCAGATCTTTAAACCTTCTTTCCCATTTTCGGCCTCGAACACCTTATAAAAATCAGAAAGATATTCCACCACATATTTCCGTAGTTCCGCATTGTCCTCAATGATCAATATCTTTTGTTTGATCTCAACATTGTTCTTGTTGGAGGGAACATTTTTGAACGAAGCCTCCAGTTTTTTAATAGGGATCAAGGCATCATCTATTATATCCTTGTTTGGAGGAAAATCGCCCAACTCCTTTTTGGAAAAAGCCGATTTGTGCACGGGCAAAACAACGGTGAATACGCTCCCTTTTCCGAGCTGGCTCTCTACCTTGATCCCCCCTTTGTGGATTTCTACCAACGATTTCACCAAGGATAGGCCAATGCCGGTACCAGTAGAGTTGGCCACGCCGTTCTGGACTTGGTAAAATCTGGAAAAGATACGTTCCTGGCTCTCCAGAGGTATCCCGATGCCATCATCACTTACTTCGAGCACCAACTTTTTGTGGGTCTCGTTTTCCTTGAATCCGATGAACAGATCGACATTTCCATACTCGTTGGTAAATTTCAAGGCGTTGGACAATAGGTTGAAAAGGATTTTATTGTATTTGTCGATATCGATCCAACATTTCACGGAAGTTTCCTCCACATTCAGGTTTAAGGTGATGTTTTTGGCATGGGCCACTTCCACAAAGGAGTTCAATATGTTCTCCGTTCGGACCAGGATATCTGTTTTGAAGACTTTTAGGGCCAATTCTCCTGTTTCTGCCCTTCTAAAGTCCAAAATCTGGTTTACCAAGCGCAGCAATCGTTCTGCATTTTGCTGGATAAGATTTCCCCTACCTTTTGAATAGGGACTGAGTTCTTCTTGTTCCAACAGCTGTTTGACCGGCCCAAGAATCAAGGTCAATGGTGTTCTCAATTCATGGGATATGTTGGTGAAGAAGCGCAACTTTTCATTGTTCAATTTTTCGTCCCGTTCCCGCTGCACTTTTTCCATCAAAAGCTCCCTTTTCAATTTAAGACGGGAGCGAATCTGCTTTCTGGCAAAGAACGTGATCAGTGCCAGCGTAAGAAATATCAACCCCAGACCCTTGCCTGTCAACCAAAAAATGGGCAAAACCGTGACCTCATAGGTTGACGTTTCACTCCAGTTGCCGTCACTGTTCCTTGAGCGTACCTCAAATGTGTAATCCTTTGACGGTAGGTTAGTGTATTGTACGGTCCTTGAATCGCTGGCGGTCTCTATCCAATGCTCATCAAAACCTGAAAGACGGTATTGAAATCGGTTCAATCTTTCATTGGTATAGGAGGGTGATGAGAATTGGAAGGATATATTCCTGTTCTTATAATCCAGCACCACTCGCTTGGAATAGTTTAACTCTTTCTCCAAAGGAACTTGGCCATTGATATCCGTTCCCGGGAATACCTCCTTATTTTGAATTTTAAAATTGGTAATGACCGGAGGCGGCACATAGTTGTTCTCTTCAATGGTATTTGGGTCAAAGTAAATAATCCCATTTTGTGCACCTATATAGATTCGGGAATCGTTGAATTTAAAGAACCCGTTTCTGCTGAACACGTCCAGCCTATTGCCACTTTCGATATGATAAAAATGTACCTCATTGGACTGTGGTTCATATCTGGCCAGACTATTATTGTTCATGTTCAGCCAAAATGTTCTTGAGCTATCTATTTCGATATCGGTAATCCACTTGCCCGTTAGTTCTTCCGGTTGGGAAATCCTATCAAAATTGTCATTATCCCTATTGTACTTCGCAATTCCGTTGCGAGTCGATACCCAAACGCGGGATGCATCATCAACCAAAATATCGGTAATGTAATTATGGGGAAGGCCATCATGGTCTTCGATATCATTTTTGTACCGTTTGATTACCCTGGTATTAACATTGTAATGTATAATGCCGTCTTTGGTAGATAACCAAAGTGCATTGCCCTGCCGTTTGATCTTATCAATTTCGGCATCGGGCAGTATCGCCTTTGGCCCGATGGGCAACATTGTTTTGGCATCCAAAAATCGGATGCCCTCACCAAAGGAACCTACGATCAGTGTGTTGGGGTCATATGTTAAGAACGCCAGCACCGGGGAATTTATAAAGCCGATGTCCTTTATTGTCGAGCTATCGGTCACATAATCATAGATGAGGACCTTTCCGTTCCAGAGGCCACAGTAGAAGATTTTTCCGTCCTGGGAATAAATACTGGTAATGTTGTTCGTTTTATAGTGCAGGGGTACAAAATGTTCACCTTTTGAAATGAACAATCCATTGTTCTTAGTGGCCACAATAAGATGATTGTCATAAGTTTTAGAAAATCCCTTGATCGTTGGCGCCTTATTGTCTATATAAAGGGAAATGTCCTTGTTGATCTTGAATTGGTTTTCATACGGATCATATTTGTCCAAACCATTTTCCGTTCCAATCCATAGCACGCCGGAACCGTCAAAGTAAAGTGCGGAAATCAAGTTGTCAACCAGCGAGGTATCATCTGACAATATGGAAAAATGTCTTTGAAAATCGCCTTTTGCAATGTCCTCCAGATTCTTGCACACAATAAGTCCACCCAGTGTCCCAAGCCAAAACTTACCATCGGGTGCTCTTGCAATGGATAAAAAATAGGGGCCCAGATCTTCCCTGACCACGTCATCTTCAATATACAGGTTGTCAAAAGTGTCCGACTTCTTGTCCAATTTATAGAGTCCTTTTCGCGTCCCTGCAAAGATGTCCGACTTGTGGTCTTGGTAAATGAAGTGGATATATGGGTATTTTTCATCTGAATGAGGTACGGACAGGATGTAATTTTTGTATTGCGAAATGGTCCCTCGGGCATTTAAGGTAATTTTGGCGATGGAAACACCATTATAACTTCCAATCCAAATATTGCCTTCATTGTCCTCAAAGATTTCCTTGATGTAGTCATAGTTTGGGAGATCGATTTTAGTGAAGGCTCTCTCCGAAGCATCATACCTAAAAAGCCCATTGTATTTGGTACCTATCCATACTTTTTTATGTCGGTCGATATGCACCGCACGGACCTCCTCATATGGGAAACTGTCCTGGCCGCCCTTGTTATGCAAAAAATCGACAAGTTCATGGGTTGCTGTATTAAAGAGCAGAAGACCTTTGTTGGTGCCAATCCACATGTTATGGGTGCTAGGGTCCAGCTCCATACCGGTTATATCCGCTTTGTAAATTTCACTGTCCACGGAAGACGATAAAAGATCGGACTTGAACTGGTACCCATCAAATCGATTTAGCCCAGAGAAAGTGCCCAACCATAGGAAGCCTTGCCGGTCCTGTACGATATGTCGGACCGAATTGTGGGACAGCCCATTTTTATCATTATAGTGGTTGAATTTTAAATGTTGCGCATCAAGATCAAAGAAGGAGACAAATACAACTAGGATTACAAGGTACGATTTCATAAAAGCATGATTTACAATAGGCTACTTGATTCAAATTACCAGGGCCAAACTCCAAACCTAAATGCACATCCCACTGTAAATAATCTGCATGTTATATACATGGTCGTAATGGGAAAAGTAGTCGATCAAATATATTTCATTTGGCAAGTATTCAGTTGGTTTAGATGGACCAATAGATGGAATATTTGACCAAATCCATGTAAATAAGCTTCTGCACTAAGGTTTGTATGGACCGATAGGCACGATGAAATTCCATGGCATGGGGTTGTTGGCGTTCAACGTATCCCAAATCCAGTAACACAGCAGAGTCTCCCATATAATTGTCTGTATCTCTTGTTCTGAATTTCCACCAGATTTCTATTCGTCCACATCTTGTTGGATGAAATATTACATGATTTTGATTGAAAATCACATTTTCACTAAGGGCAAACAATTGTAAAATTGCTGGAAAATTAACCAAACAGACTTTAAATGAATAAGATTAAATTAGTTTTATCGACTTTCTTTCTGATTTTATCATTTACATCTTGGGCACAATCCACAACTGTGTCCGGTGTTGTGTTGGACAACAACAATACACCTCTGGCCGGTGTAAATGTCCTTCAGAAAGCGACCACCAACGGTGTGGTAACAGACTTCGATGGAAAGTTCTCCATCGATGTATCTGGACAGCATGCAACCTTAGTATTTTCGTACCTTGGATTTTTGGCCCAAGAAATTGAAGTGGACGGTACCCAAACCAATTTGAGAATTCAGATGGTCGAAGATGCCGCTTTATTGGATGAAGTGGTGATTATAGGATATGGTCAGGCCAAAAAAAGTGACCTCACAGGTGCCGTTGCTTCCCTGAAATCTTCGGATATCGCAAGGGCCAACCCCGTTTCTGCGGCCCAGGGCATTCAAGGGCAGATGGCAGGGGTCAATATCATCAAAAGAAATAATAGACCTGGATCCGGTCTTGACATTAGGATCAGGGGACTTAGTTCCATCGATTTCAGCAATGAACCTTTGATTGTTATTGATGGTATACAAGGAGCGGATCTGAACACGGTGAACCCCAGCGATATCGAAACCATTGATATTTTAAAGGATGCTTCTTCCACGGCCATTTATGGGTCTCGGGGAGCCAATGGGGTGGTCATTGTTACCACGAAACGGGGCACTAAAGGGAAAATGTCCTTGACCTACAATGGATATTCCGGGCTTAAAATGCCGTCCTATTTGCCGGAGATGCAAAATGCCCAACAATTTTATCGGGCAAGCACTTTTGCCAGGGAGCAAAATGGGTATGCCGCCAAGACATTTACATCCACCGAGATGGAAGTGTTGGCTTCCGGAAGCGGTGTGGATTGGGTGGACGAGGTGACCCGTTCGGCATTGCAGACCAGCCATAATGTTTCTTTGAGCGGAGGTAGCGATAATGTCAACTACTATTTTTCCTTGGGTTACCTAAATGAAGGAGGGACTCTTAAAGACACCGATTTTAAGCGATATACCATCAATGGGGGATTGGATGGCAACATCGTGGAGCAGGTCAAGGTTGGGTTTACCATGAACTATACCAATTCCCTGATCAATTTAGGTTCCCGTGAATCACTTCGTGGAGCGTATCGGGCACGGCCCACAGGGGTCATCTATTTTGATGAAATACTTAATCCCAGCGAAAACAACGATGTGGAGCACGATGGATATGCGGTATGGATGGGCATCAATGACAAACAAGTTTTAAACCCCATAGTGGAGGCCGATAGAAGAAATTTCCAGTTGGAGACGCTCAGTTCCGATTTTAGGGGCAACGCTTACATAGAAGTGACCCCTTTGGAGGGTCTTAGCCTAAAATCATCGCTTTCGGCAAGAAAATATGATGCTAGGGATGGGATGTACCGTGGGACTTTTACAAAAGATCAACGGGCAAGTTTGCCTCCAAGGGCCAACAGTAGCAATCAAATATTGACCAATTATACGTTTGATAACATCATCAACTACCAGAAAACCTTTGGTAAGAGCAGTATAAATGCGACCGTGGCACAAAGTGCCTTCAAAGAAAGAGTGGAGGTAATGGGCCTGGATGTGGAAAATCTGCCCTATGATTCATCATGGTATGCCGTCAATACTGCGGGCACCATCAACTCGGTCAATTCCAATCTGACCGAAAGGACCATTTCTTCCTATATGGGTAGGCTCGTATATGGTTTTAACGATAACAGGTATCTGTTGACCGTCACCGGAAGATGGGACGGTGCCTCGCAATTGGGTGACGGGAACAAATGGGATTTCTTCCCATCTGCCGCCTTGGCCTGGAAAATCAGTGATGAGAACTTCCTGAAGGACAACGGGACCATATCGAACATGAAAATTAGGGTAAGTTATGGTACCGTGGGCAACAGTGCCGTTGATCCCTACAGTACCCTGACCCGATTGTTGCAGACCCCTTATGCCTTTGGAGAAACTCCGGCATACGGTTTTGCCCCTGCATCCTTGGTAGATAAGGATCTGGGCTGGGAAAAAAGCAAGGAACTGAACCTTGGGCTTGACCTCGCCCTGTTCAATAATCGGATATCTTCCACCATTGAGGTTTATAATAGGGAGACCGTGGACTTGATCTACAGGGAACGCATCCCGACCTCACAGGGCTTTGGGGAGTTCATCACCAATGTTGGTTCGGTATCCAACAAGGGAATTGAGGTCGCCCTGAATACCCGTAACATTGTAAAGGATAAATTTACCTGGTCCACTTCCGTAAATTTTGCCAAGAACATCAATGAGGTGCTGTCCATAGGCAATAATGGGATCCTTGAGGATATTGGGTCCAACCTTTTTGTTGGACAACCCTTGAATTCCAATTATTTCTACGAGTTCGATGGGATTTGGCAATTGGATGAAGCCGAGGAAGCCGCAGTGTATGGACAGTTGCCCGGTTCTGTTAAGGTAGTGGATCAAAACCAGGACGGCAAGATCTCATCGGCCCCTGGGGAGGATGATAGGGTAATATTGGGTTCCGAACAGCCAGACTGGACGATGGGTATCACCAACAAGTTCACCTTTGGCAACATCGACCTTTCCTTTTTGGCCTATACGGTACAAGGGGTCCAGTTCAGAAACAACTTTTTAAGCGGCACCATGGGTGAGGTCGGAAACGGCAGGTACAATGCCCTAAACCTGAACTATTGGACTCCCGACAACCCGACCAATGACTATTTCGGAGCCGGAATACCCAATCCATATAGACAGGCCATCCAATATCAAGACGCTAGCTTTATACGTATTTCCGATATTACCTTGGGCTATACCTTGCCGACAGAATTGTCATCCGATGTATTGGGGCTTCAGAATTTGCGGATATATGCCCAAGTGATCAATCCTTTCATTTTCCATGATTTTGATGGGATAGATCCTGAATTCAATTCTAGCGCATACAACGATGATGTGTCCTCGACCACAATATTATTGGGGGTAAAATGTACTTTTTAATTTTTAAAAAATAAGACATGTTCAGCAATAACAAATGTTTTTTCGTAGCCGGTATTTTTTCTTTGATGGTAACATTGTCCGGATGCAGCGAAGACTTTTTGAATGAAAACACAGTTTCCATTCAAACCACAGACACCTATTATACCACAGCACAAGGATATGAAGACCTTGTAAAATCTTGCTATACCCTTCTAAGGGATATCCATCAACAAAGGGAACTGGTGCTTCCCGGTACCGATATCTTCACAAATGCAAATTGGATAGATGGAGCAGGAGACGCTTTCAATACGTACGATGTAAGACTGAACTCCTCCTTGGATGAACTCCAGGACCTTTGGGATTTGTTATATCGTGAGGTATATAGGACCAATACAGTAATTTCCCGTCAAAACAACGTGGACGGTATGGACCCTGCCGTATTGTCCATACGCGTAGCTGAAGCCAAATTTCTTCGGGCCTTCAGTTATTTCTACTTGGTGCAACAATGGGGTGATATACCCATGCCCGTGGAAGAAGTCGTGACCGCCTCCCGCGAAGTGATCAAAGTAAGTGCCAGTGAGGTTTATGATCAGATCATTGCCGATCTGGAGGAGGCTGAATCGGTTTTGCCGGTAAGTAGTGCCGATTATGGTCGGGCAACCAAAGGGGCCGCGCAATTTTTATTGGCCCGGGTCCATTTGACCAGAGGTTGGAATTTCAATAATTCACTGGGAGGCACTCCTGCCGATTTTGAAAAAGCAAGGGAGTATGCCGATCAAATTATTTCAGCTTATCCCTTGGCAACAGCGTATTCCGATCTGTTCCCACAACGATCGGAAAACCCTTTGTTCGAAACATTTCCAGCACAGGACGATCAAAATCCTGAAATTGTTTTTGCCGTGCAGTTTGTGGACGATCCCATCACCAATTTTGGAGATCCTTCAAACAGTGATCGATTGGAAGGGAATGACTACCATTCCATATTTGGCGGATCGCCTGATATCGTGGGTTCTGAAGGAAGGACTAGTACCTATAACAGATTTCTGCAAATTCACTTGGCTACACCGGCCATGTACCGATTATATGATCCAAGCCTTGACAGAAGGTACCACCATAATTTTGTGGATGTGCAATACGCCTTGGTGGATGTGAACAATTTTGTGCCAGATCCAGCTAATCCATCAGAGACCATCAACATTATGAGAGGGGATTCCGTACTCTATTTTCGACCATGGAACGACCCGGCACCACGATCGGAAAAGGGATTGGATGTTGGCGGCAACAAACATTATGCGGTGCTGAACACAGATGAATTTGGCGATAATGCGCAGACACCTTTCCACAGTATTGACATTACACCGATGATGTGGAAGTTTTGGCAACCGGGCATAGAGTATGGGGATGCCTTTGGCACCTTCGATTTTGCGTTGTTCCGTTCTGCCGAAGCCTATCTGATTGCCGCGGAAGCCATCTTAAAAGGAGCATCCAACGGAAATTTAGGAGGGGCCGAAAATTATTACAACAGCATTGTGGACAGGGCCTTGGGGACCGATAGTGGCATGGATCCCTTACAAGCTATGCATCCAGAAGATGTTACCTCCCTAGAAACAGTCTCTTACCGTGCAGCGGGCAACTTGACCATGGATATGATCTTGGATGAAAGGGCACGGGAACTCATGGGCGAATACTGTAGATGGTTCGATTTAAAAAGGACCGGAAAACTCATTGAGAAAACCCAATTGAGAAACCCCATTGCACGTCGATCGGCAACCATGGAGGAAAAACACTACCTGCGCCCATTTCCACAGGCGGAGATAGATCGTTCCGTGCCTAGTATTAACAATAACCCGGGGTATTAGCAATCACCATTGCAACCTCATAAATAATTGAGATATATGAAAAATACAAAGGAAGTACCCTTTTTCATATTGCTGTTCCTTAGTATGAACTTGCTTTGGGGACAGGAGTATATGATCACCGATTTTGGGGCCAAACCTGATGGAACAACATTGAACACCAAAACAATACAATCGGCCATCGATAAAGTCAGCAAAAAAGGCGGGGGAAAGATTATTTTTCCAAGAGGGGAATTCCTTTCGGGGTCTATCAGCTTGAAGAGCAATATAGAATTGCATCTTCAAAAAGGATCGGTCTTATTGGGAAGCACCGACCCCGATGATTATGGCCAGGATGATCCCAAGGGTCCGGATCTTGATGAAAATAAAGTGACTCCTTCAAGGATGGCCTTGATCGTTGCGAATAACGTCACTAATATTGCATTGACCGGCCAGGGTACGATTGATGGACAGGGAATGGCTTTGGCCGTGACGATAGATAGTCTGCACCACTTGGGCGTTCGCAGGGTCCATAATTACAATTACCGAAGAATGCGTCCAAATGAAGGCTCGCGGCCCATGTTATTTGCATTTACCGAATCCAAGGAAATCACCGTGACGGGCCTACATCTAAAAAATAGCGCCTGCTGGGGCCTCTTCTTTGAACGGTGCTCGGACATGGTGTTGGACAGTCTTAAGGTTACCAACCGTGCGTTTTGGAACAATGATGGAATGGACATCACCGACTGTAAAAATGTAAAGGTCACCAATTGCAATCTGGATACCGCTGACGATGGGATTTGTTTGAAATCCCATACGCCCGGCTATTTCAACGATAACATTTATGTGGCCAACTGCACCATACGAAGTAGTGCCAGTGCCGTCAAATTTGGTACGGCATCACATGGTGGATTCAAGAACATCACCATAGCGAACATCAAGGTCTTTGATACCTTTCGGTCGGCCATTGCCATTGAAAGCGTGGATGGAGGGGATATTGAGAATATAAAAGTTTCCAACGTTATTGCGGAGAATACAGGAAATGCCATTTTTATACGGCTGGGGCACCGTGCTGGAGAAAAGCCGGGGACCATCAAGAATGTGCATATCAAGGATGTAAAGGTACAGGTGCCCTTTGGAAGACCGGATATCGATTATGACCTGCGTGGCCCTGAAGTGGATTTTTTCCACAACCCATTTCCATCATCCATTGTCGGCATTCCAGGCCACAATGTCCAAAATGTGATCTTGGAGAATATCGATATCAGTTTCCCTGGACGGGCTTCAAAAGCTATGGGCTATATCCCTTTGAACGATTTGGACCGAGTGCCGGAGAAAATTGATGATTATCCTGAATTTTCCATGTTCGGCGAATTGCCCGCTTGGGGATTCTATGTTCGCCACGCAGAAGGGGTGACGTTTAAAAATGTGACCATCAACGCCCGAAATACTGATTTTCGTCCTGCATATGTTTTTGACAGGGTGCAAAATATTTCGATCACGGACAGTGATGTGGTTCCCGTATCCACCGCAGATCAATTGGTCCTGAAGGATGCCAAAAACATCTCGATTTCCAATGTAAAGGTAGATGGAAAATCAATTGCTAAAATACCGGTCTATGGGATCACCCTAGGCTTAGAGGGAATAGAATCGCTTGATTAAATACATATAAACCGGCATTTTTCAGACTTCCTTGGTTGAAGAAGTGCACCAGAAAAGAGATTTCCAAAGAATGAATAAATTAGGTCCCATAAAACCCTTTTTCAGCATATTTTTGATTGTACCATTCCTTGTTTCCGTTCAACTCATGAGAGGGCAAAACAGCAAGGAAAAGACACCGGTGGATTTGGTATATCCGCAACTTGATACGGAGAATTCCCGATGGTTTTTCTTCTCCTCTGCATGCAGGCCTTTTGGAATGGTCAATTTGAGCCCCGATACGGAAACCGACGGTGCTTGGGGCAGTGGCTATCGCTACAAGGTCGATAGCATAAGGGGATTCAGTCATATCCATGCTTGGCAGCTTTCCGGGCTTTCGGTGATGCCTATCGATTTGGGGAAAATAGATATGGAAACGCCCCAGTATGATTATTCCTCTTCCTTTGACCATGCCAAAGAAGAAGTCTCCCCAGGTTACCACAAGCTCCATTTGGACCGGTACGATATCGATGTGGAACTGACCAGTACCAAAAGGGTCGGGTTCCATCAGTATGATTTCAATACGGAAAATGGTGCAGTCCTCATCAACCTGAGCGGTCAATTGGGGCCCTCAAAGATTGAGGATGGGTCATTGGAACAAGTTGCCCCTGGGATTTTTGAAGGGGAACTCACCAATGCGCCGACCATGAGAAGGCCAAAAGCCACAAAGGTGTTTTTTAGGATAGTCTTGGACAGGGATGTCGACGAAGTATCAAATCCATGGGACGATGGAAAATTAATTCTAAGACTTAAGGGAGGTACGGGAAAGGTAAAAATGAAGGTCGCCCTTTCCTACACATCAAGGGAAAATGCAAAATTCAACCTTGAACACGAATTGCCACACTGGGATTTTGGACAAATCGTGCAAGATTCAAGGTCGGAATGGAACCAACTGTTGGGCAGGATAAAAATAAAAGGTGGTTCCGAAGAAGAACAGCGTAGATTTTATACCGATCTGTGGCATGCACTTCAAGGCCGAAGGATTATCAACGATGCCAACGGTTACTACCCGGACAATACAGCGGATACCTTCAAGATCGAACAACTTCCGCTTTCCGAAAGTGGGGAGCCACTGTTCAATCATTTCAATTCTGATTCCTTTTGGGGAGCACAATGGACCATCAATACACTTTGGCAACTGGTGTATCCTGAAATAGCGGAATCCTTTGTCAACTCCCTGCTCCAATATTATAAGGATGGAGGGATGGTGCCAAGGGGCCCTGCGGGCGGCAATTATACCTATGTCATGACCGGGGCGAGCAGTAGTCCTTTTATTGTAGGTGCCTATCAGAAAGGCATTCGTGGTTTTGATGTTGACATGGCTTACGAAGCCCTCAAAAAAAACCATATGCCGGGGGGCATTATGGCCAAGGCCGGATATGAACACGCAACCTCTTTGGGTGGAGGCCTGGGCCATTACATTGAAGAAGGATATGTGCCCTTCCCCTTACCTGAAGGCCAGTTCGGATATCATCAGAACGGTCCTTCCCTTACCTTGGAATATGCTTATCAAGATTGGTGCCTTGCGCAGTTTGCCAAGGCATTGGGCAAAAAAGAAGATTATGGGTATTTTATGGCCCGTTCCAAAAACTATAAGAACGTATTTGACCCGACTACTGGATGGGTCCGCCCCAAAAACAAAATAGGGGAATGGCTCGAACCGTATGACCCCTTTACCCATGGTTCGGGATTTTCCGAAGCGAACGGTGCACAGAATACTTGGTTCGTGCCCCACGACTTAGAGGGGCTCTCCGAACTCATGGGGGGAAAGGCCAAGGCGGTCGCTAAACTCAATCAACAGTTTGAGGAGGCCAAAAAACTGGGGTTCACCTCTGGCACTTCGCATGCCCAAGAGCTTCATCCTGAATATTCACGAATCCCGATCAATTATGGGAACCAGCCTTCCATACAGACGGCATTCATATTCCAGCATTTGGGTAGACCCGATCTTACACAGTATTGGGCTAAAGAGGTCGCAAATACAGTATATGAAGGATTGACCCCTGCCCGTGGTTACAATGGGGATGAAGACCAAGGATTGATGGGCTCCCTTGCGGTTTTGATGAAAATTGGTTTGTTTCAAATGACTGGGGGGACGGAAATGGAACCGATGTACCAAATTACAGGGCCCATCTTTGACCGAATTGAGATTGAACTGAACCCTGACTACTATGAAGGGAAACCCATTGTGATTCAGGCAGAAAACAACGAAGGACAAAGCCCCTATATCAAAACGGCAAGTTTCAATGGAAAAAAGTTGAAGGACTTCACCTTGAGCCATGAATTGCTGGTGCGAGGGGGTACACTTCAGCTCAAGATGTCCCCGCCAAATCATAAAGATCATTCCAGTAATTAAATCAAGAACACAGTGAAAATCAGCAATCAAAGCATGTGGTCGTTTACGGCCTCACTGGCAGGGTTTTTATTCGGATTTGACACCGTTGTCATCTCCGGGGCCAACCTGCCCATCAAAGAACTTTGGCATACCAGTCCTTGGTTCCACGGAACCTTCATCATGTCCATGGCACTTTGGGGTACGGTATTGGGATCTTTGTTGGGAGGAATTCCAAGTCAACGCCTAGGGCGTAAGAAAACACTCATATGGATCGGGGCACTATATTTTATTTCTGCCCTGGGTTCAGGGCTCGCCCCAGACCCGTATACCTTCTCATTTTTTAGGTTCGTCGGAGGATTGGGGGTAGGTGCGTCCACGGTGGCGGGACCGATGTACATCTCAGAGATATCAACCCCAAAAAATCGGGGGAAATTGGTGGCACTGTATCAATTCAACCTGGTTCTAGGGATTTTGATCGCTTTCTTTTCCAATTACCTGTTGAAAGGATTTGATGGGAACAATGATTGGCGTTGGATGATGGGCGTGGAAGGGATTCCTGCGGCCATTTATTTCGTATCGGTCTTTTTCATACCCAATAGTCCGAGGTGGTTGGTCACGGAAAAACAGGATAAGGATCGTGCGCGGCAAGTATTGGAAAAGATGGGGGTCGATAATGTGGAAGAAGATCTTCAGAAGATAGAAAATGCGGAATCCATCCAGGAAAAACAGGAAGGGCGCATTTGTATCAAATACAGGAAACCTTTGCTGTTGGCCTTTCTTATCGCTTTCTTCAATCAACTCTCCGGAATTAATTTTGTACTGTACTATGCACCGGAAATTTTGGAGATTGCTGGGCTTGCCACAAAGGAGTCACTCTTCAATTCGATTGCGATTGGTGGTATAAACCTGATATTCACTTTTGTCGGTATTAGCCTCATCGATCGCATTGGAAGGCGACAGCTTCTGATTATCGGTTCAATTGGCTATATTTCCAGTTTGTTGATGATTGCTTTTTCATTTTATGCAGATCTGGGTGCTGGCGTGCTCTTGGTTTCGATCATGGCTTTTATTGCATCACATGCCATAGGTCAAGGTGCGGTCATTTGGGTATTCATAGCCGAAATATTTCCAAATCATGTCAGGGCATATGGCACCTCGTGGGGGACTGGAACGCATTGGGTCTTTGCGGCCTTGATAACTTTGTTGGGGCCTGTGATCATTGCTGTTTTCAAAGAAAACCCTTGGCCCATTTTTGTGATCTTCGCGGTTTTGATGATGTTTCAATTGCTGTTTGCCCTATTCATAATGCCCGAGACCAAAGGAGTTTCCCTCGAGGACATTCAAAAGAAATTAGGTATTTAGGGGTACTTGTTCAGATGAAAGTGGTGAAAGGATAAACTTAATCAAATCTTAGCAACGGAAGTACTACTATCCAAGGATAGCTTGAACAGTGTCCTTGACAGTCTTCTGATCCGCAAGTACAATATGGTACATTCGTCATTTGTGGAAAACGATTTTACATCTGCAAATATGTTCACGGCTCACTTTCATCCGCCGCAGGTGGTATACGTTTAAGGCCAACGAAAACGGAAAATTTGAGCCACCCAATATTTGGTTTTAGTGATTTGAAAATTAGATTTTATATTAGTTTTTGAGGGTGCTCAATTTTGTCCGGCGAGTGTGGCACACCATATCTGGCGTTTCCATTTCCAATTGCAAAGGTCTTGTACTAATTGGTCATCGCCTCTTGGTTTTGTGGGGTCTCGGTATAGCTGATTTAATTCTTCTCTAGATGACATTAAATATTATTTGTTGCTAATTTACAACAAAAATCGTATTTTTGTCGTTAAAGAGCAACATTGTGAACTCTAAGAAAACCATATTGCTTCCTAAATATCAAAAGATCTTTGACCAAATCGGTGAAAACATCAAGCTGGCAAGAAAGCGGAGAAAGCTCACGACAGAACAGGTATCGGAACGAGCCGGCATTCACAGGGCTACCCTTTATCGCATAGAAAAAGGAGACCCGGCCGTGGCCATTGGTCTGTATTTTAATGTGCTTAGGGTACTAAATCTTCAGGATGATTTTTTGAAGTTGGCCAATGATGATGCATTTGGTAGGAAATTACAAGACCTGGATTTACTATAATAGAGATGGCAGAAGGAAAATTTGATATATACGTTTTTGCAGACTGGGCAGGCTTGGAAGGTCCGACCTTCATAGGTACGTTATCCGCACATATTGCCAAGGGAAAGAAAGCCTTCAGTTTTGAATATGACAAAGGTTGGTTGAAAACCGATGCACAACGCCTTTTAGACCCGGATATTGAATTTTATTCCGGGCCACAGTTTCCCGCAAACAAAGAGAATTTTGGAATCTTCCTTGACAGTATGCCGGACACTTGGGGCAAGACCTTGATGAAGCGCAGGGCGGCACAGGATGCAAGGGCTAACAATGAAAAACCGAAAACCCTCTATGAGATTGATTATTTGCTAGGGGTGTTCGATGAAAGCCGTATGGGAGCCTTGCGTTTTAAAACCGATTTGGACGGTCCTTTTTTGGACAATGATGCCCAAACCCCAACGCCACCCTGGTCTTCACTAGGTGATTTGCAGGAAGCCGCTATACAACTGGAAAGTGATGATCAAAGTGAAGCCATAAGGAAATGGATTGCTGTTTTAATTGCACCAGGTTCCTCTTTGGGCGGTGCCAGACCCAAAGCCAATATTTTTGACACGCAAAAGAATCTGTGGATTGCCAAGTTTCCATCAAAAACGGATACCATTGACAAAGCCCTATGGGAGTTTTTGGCCTATCGGTTGGCCATAGCCTCCGGAATTGAAATGGCAGCATCCAGAGTTGAAAAGATTAGTGGGCAATACCATACTTTCCTGACCCAACGATTTGATAGAAAAGGTGAAGATCGGATACATTTTGCCTCGGCAATGACAATGACCGGTAATACCGAAGATTCAATAAAAGATACTCCGCCAAGTTATCTTGAGATTGTCGAATTTATAGAGAACTATGGGGTTGACGTGGAGGCCAATCTACATCAGCTATGGCGCCGCATTGTGTTCAATATTGCGATTTCCAACACAGATGACCACTTGCGTAATCACGGGTTTATGTTGACCGATAAGGGCTGGGTATTATCGCCAGCTTACGATTTAAACCCATCCATCGAAAAGGATGGGCTTTCCCTAAACATCGATATGGACGATAATGCTCTGGAGCTTGATCTGGTGAAAAGCGTGGGCGAATATTTTCGCTTGGGCAAAGAAGAGATGAATACTATTTTGGATGAAGTTCTGTCGGTAGTTAAGGACTGGAAAACAATCGCCAGGGAAATTGGAATAAAAAATGCGGAGATAGCATTGATGGCTGGGGCTTTTAGGGTGTAATTACTAACTGTGGTGTAAAATTTTTTAGTGCTACACATTTAGTTGAAAATAAGAAACAAATAAATTTTGACAGCTTCCGTTTTAAAAATCTTAAAGAAAGATGACTGAACTAAAATTAATACTGTTTCTAATTTTAATCAGATCGGTTTTTAAGGGAAGTTTACGGTCCCAAGGGAGCGCCACAAAGTATATGACAAAACTCCTTATTGGAAGAACTGGATGGATAAGGCCACAAAAAACGGAAAATTTGAGCCACCCAATATTTGGTTTTAGTGCGTTGAAAGTTAGATTTTTGTGATGGTCTTGAGGGTGCAATTTTGTCCGGCGTTTCCATCCAAAGCCACAATTAAAGGAAAGGCGGACTTTATCCTGAAATTCCTATATGGTATATACAACGAAGGTTGCAGGTATATTCCTACATGGTCATTTCGATAGGGTTGTTATATTTGTGAAGCATCCACCTTGATGGAAGAAAGACCAAAGAACAACCAGCACCCGTACCAATGATCACCCAATCCAAAACAGGCCTGCCCGGGACCTTGGCCCCATTTTTCAACCAATCATTCGATTGTTTGTGCATTGCAAACTTTGAAGGATATTTTGTGGACATCAATCCAGGTTTCATCGAAATGTTAGGCTACTCCAAAGCGGAATTGATGTCAAAAAAAATCTCGGAATTCATTTATCCCGAGG
>NZ_JAHZSV010000049.1 GCF_019457905.1 Flagellimonas abyssi
ACTTTGAAGGATATTTTGTGGACATCAATCCAGGTTTCATCGAAATGTTAGGCTACTCCAAAGCGGAATTGATGTCAAAAAAAATCTCGGAATTCATTTATCCCGAGGATCGTGAACTCACGGCCGAGAAAAGACAAAAACTCTTGGAAAACGTTCCCTTGGTCAATTTTGAAAACAGGTATGTCAGCAAATCCGGAAAATTGGTCTGGTTGCACTGGACATCGGTTCCCCTGCCCGATCAAGGCTTGGTTTATGCTATTGCAAAGGACATCACCCATAAAAAGGAACTACAAAAGCAGCAGCTCTCCCATTTGAACGATCTTTCCATGGCCCATAAGGAGCTAAAACAACTGAATTATACCACCGCCCACGATTTAAGGTCCCCGGTAAACAATCTCATCTCATTGGTCAACCTGATCGATCTGGATAAGGTAATGGATACCGAGACCCAGGAAATATTGGCTATGATCAAAGTATGCACCAATAGTTTGATAGAGACGATGAACTCGCATATAGATGCCTTCAAGGAAATTGACACCACACAAAGACAATTGTCCAGAACCGACCTGATGGATGTGCTCCATAAGGTACAACACTCCATTGGAAATTTGATCAAGCAATCGGGCACGCAGTTCCACATAGACTTTTCTGCACTTCCTGTCGTATGGTTCAAGCCCCAAGCCTTGGAAAGTGTATTTCTCAACTTGATCACCAATTCCATAAAGTACTCCAAGTCCGGGGTCGCTCCCGTCATCACGATCCATAGTACAATAGCGGGCGGAAAACACATCTTAAGATATAGGGACAATGGTATCGGCTTTGATATGGCAAAGGTAGGCCACCAACTTTTCAAACTGGACCAGGGCCACCACGGTGGGAACAACAGTAAAGGGGTCGGCCTGTATTTAGTACATCAGAAAGTGACCGATAATGGTGGGAGTATCGAGGCGGACAGTAAAGTAAACCAAGGAACTACCTTTACGATCACCTTCAAGGAGCATCCCAATTCGTCTATCCCATAAATGTGCCTACCGGAACATCGAACCCACTTCTTGGTGCACCTTGAAGTAATGTTGCAAGTCCATTATCAGGAAGGGTCAATCATAGCTTCTAAATCGACCGTGTTTAAAACATTTTGTTCTTTGGCAGTTTAATGTAAAAATTTGATTGGTTTTATAGAGGAACAATGAAATTATGCGACAAAACGCAGTGTTGATTGCTGAAGTACTTTTTTTTTAAGAATTGAAAATAAGGTTATATCTGTATTCGATATCCTTAATTTCATTTTCACTGAGTTGGGCAAACGCTTTCTTTTTGGCCCTATTGGCTTGCTGCCCGTATACAGCAATCAAAAGACCAATGCATATTTAAAGGAAATTGCCAAGGCTTGTTGGATGAGCCGGATGGTTGAGACCACCAAAGACGGAAAATGAGAACCACCTAATTTTTGGATTTAGTGATTTTAAAATCAGTCTTTTGCGCTAGTCTTGAGGGTGCTCAATTCTATCCGGCGAAGGTGGTATACTATGTCCGGCGTTTCCAATTATCGTTCACAAGCACGGCAAAGTCAATATCACGGGTGA
>NZ_JAHZSV010000005.1 GCF_019457905.1 Flagellimonas abyssi
TTAAAACTTAAAGTGGCCGGAATTTCTTCCGACCACTAGTGGTTTTTACGGCTCTTTTTTATTTGGATGAGCTCAAAATGATAAACGCTTAATTACTCATTCACAATTGTTCACATCTTTTCAGGAAACGCAGAAAACCTAGGGTGTAAGTTTTTGTACAAAAAACCTACTTTTGTAATGTAACATTTCAGGAAGAAGATATATGTCAGAACAAGTGGAAAGAATCAAAACATTGATTATTGGATCGGGACCAGCAGGGTATACTGCGGCCATTTATGCCTCAAGGGCGGATTTAAAACCGGTAATGTATACAGGGTTGGAGCCCGGTGGGCAATTGACCACAACAACAGAAGTGGATAATTTTCCCGGATACCCAGAAGGGATTGATGGTCCTACTATGATGATGCAATTGCAACAGCAGGCCGAACGTTTTGGTACCGAGGTAAGAATCGGAATGGTAACGGCGGTTGAATTAAGCGATGAAGTAGGGGGAATCCATAAAATTACGGTGGACGATTCTACCGAACTCGAAGCAGAAACGGTAATTATCTCAACAGGTGCATCGGCAAAATATTTGAATTTACCTAGCGAGCAACGCTTGCGAGGTGGAGGTGTATCTGCTTGTGCGGTATGTGACGGCTTTTTCTATAAAGGTCAAGAAGTGGCTATCGTCGGAGCAGGGGATACTGCTGCAGAGGAAGCGTCATACTTGGCGAATATATGCTCCAAAGTCACCATGTTGGTGCGCAAAGACCATATGAGGGCATCCAAAGCAATGCAGCATAGAGTAAATAGTATTGATAATATTGAAATCCGTTACAACACGGAAGTCGATGAAGTTCTTGGTGATCAAGTTGTGGAAGGACTAAGAATTATAAACAATGAAACTGGAGAGAAAGAAGAGATCTCTATCACAGGATTGTTTATAGCCATAGGGCATAAACCCAATACCGATGTGTTTAAAGGACAGTTGGACATGGATGAAACTGGCTATATTATTACCCAACCTAAATCCACTAAAACAAATAAACCAGGTGTTTTTGCAAGTGGTGATGCACAGGACAAAATATACAGGCAAGCAGTAACAGCCGCTGGAACAGGCTGTATGGCCGCTTTGGATGCAGAGCGCTACTTGGCAGCTGTAGAGAGCAAAGAAGTGTTTGCTTCATAGCAAGTTGATTATATTAATACTGGATATAAAAAAGGCACTGGAATTTCAGTGCCTTTTTTCATGATTGTAATTGTGTTTAATCAATCCGCTTGTAGTTTTCTGAAAATGTTCTGTTTCCGTCAGAATCAACGGTGATTTGGCTGAAGGTGTCTTCCTTGAGGATAAGTTCGAAAGTAAAGTTTCGCATGGTATCCAATGCTTTCATCATATCATCATCACCATATTCTATCACTTCGATTAAGGAGTTATCCGTAACCCTGTAAGAGCCATAGCCAAATCTTCCATTGGGATCATCGGGGACGTATCGGGTCCACATGATTTTTTCTTTGGAGTACATTTTAACCTGTCTGTATCCATCCGATTTTTCTATGGTATCTATAACGTTTTCCCCGTCATAGTTGTAAAAACTTTGAAGCTCCCATGTGCCTTCAATAGTTGGGTCTTTTGGTTCATGTTTCGTGAAACTTCCTGCTATCACGAAAACGAAAACAAGAGTGAAAAGTAAAACTAGTTTTTTCATAATGCCCTACTTTTGATAATTTATAATTATCTAAAAGATAGGGATAATTTTTGATAAAATTAATTTTTTTGGCACTAAATTTTAACATTTTCACAATATTCAAAACACATTTCGTACAATGCAGAAACTAAAGAACAAGGTGTGTCATGATATATTTTCAGAAAATAGGGTTGCTATTTGAAGATACTTGATTCAATAGCCTGGAATCATCAGTAATCAAACATTTATTTGTTAAAATGTTTGATTTGTAAAAAAAAATAACCACTTTTCGCCCTTATTCACTTAAACCTAACCTAATGAAAAGCATGTTTTTAACATTTGCTGCAATGTTCTTATGCATTGTCGCATTTGGTCAGACCATTACGGGTACCGTGTCCGATGTATCGGGTACGCCATTGCCCGGGGTGACCATAGTGGTTGGTGGCACGAATATAGGTGCAACTACCGATTTTGATGGAAATTATTCCATAAACGCCTCTAGCGGGCAAGTACTACGATTTTCCTATATAGGGATGAAGACAAAAGATGTTACTGTAGGTTCCGAAACCATAGTCAATGTTGTTTTGGAAGAAGATTCAACACAACTGGACGAAGTTGTGGTTACTGCTTTGGGAATTTCAAGGGACAAAAAGTCACTGGGTTATGCAACACAGGAGGTCGATGGAGATAATTTTAATTTGACCAATGAGCAAAATGTCTTGGGGTCACTTTCCGGACGAGTTGCCGGGGTACAGGTTACAGGAGCTTCCGGGGCTAGTATGGGAGGTACCCAGAAAATCAAAATTAGAGGTGTAAACTCCATTAGTGGAGGAGACCAACCGTTAATTGTTATTGATGGAACCCCAATTTCCAACGCTAATTTTTCTGGAAGCGATCAAGCGGATTATGGAAACCTTGCGCAGGACATCAACCCGGCAGATATTGAATCTGTCAATGTGCTGAAAGGACCAGCTGCTTCTGCTTTGTATGGAATCAGAGGACAGTTCGGGGTTATAATGATTACTACCAAAAAAGGCAAGAAGGGAGTTAAGGACGTTAATGTACAGATTTCATCTTCCGTTTCACTGGAATCCACTTATAATTTTATTCCGTTGCAAAATATGTACGGGGGCGGTTCCAGTCAAACCTTTAGGGTGCTCGATAATGGTCAACCTTATGTAGATATGAGTGTGGATGAAAGCTGGGGCCCTCTAATGGATGGTACTCCCGTTCGCCATGTCTTTAGTTTTTATCCACAGGATCCTGAATATGGACAGCTTAGACCATTTGTGCCACAGCCCAACAATGTTCAGGATTACTACCGAACAGGGGCGACTTACAACAACAGCGTGTCGGTTACCGGAGGTAATGAGAATACCTCTTTCCGATTAAGTGCAAATGACACGCGTATTGAGGGAGTTGTTCCAAATACATACCTTAATAGAAATAACATTGGTTTGAGTGCAAGTTTAAACCTGAATGAAAAAGTTACTGTTTCCAGTAATATGAACTATGCCAGAAATGAAGGCCAACGTCCGGGACAAGGGTCCGAATATGGTGCCAGTTACATGGTGCAATGGTTCCAGCGTAACCTTGATATGAACAGGTTGAGGGATTATCAATATGATGATGGAACATTTTTACATTGGAACTTAAGCCGCCCGGATTCAGAAACCGGCCAGATTTCTGATTTTGACCCGCTCTATTGGAACAATCCATATTTTGAGGTGTATGAAAACAACAGCAACGATAGACGAGATCGATTCTTTGGAGATATAGGGATTTCTTACAAGATTTTACCAGAATTGGAAGTGAGTGGATTCATCCGTTCGGATATGTACACCCAAAATATAGAAAATAGATCAGCTTTTGGAGGTAGAAGGGTGCCTTCTTACTCAGTTGGAAAATATCAGAATAGGGAGTTCAACTACGAATTTTTGGCACAATACAAAAATTCTTGGGGTGACTTTTCCTTTGATGGCAGTATAGGTGGAAACATTTATGATAGGCGTTATTCCTATCTTTCAATGGGTACGGTCGGCGGACTTTCTACACCGGGCTTCTACAATATCGATGCATCCATAGATAGGCCAAATACGACATCCTACCTATTGGAAAAACAAATACGAAGCTTATACAGTTTGGTATCGTTCGGATACGATGGAACTTATTTTATAGATGCATCCATACGAAACGATAATTCGTCAGCGTTACCTGAGGACAACAATTCATACTGGTATCCCTCCTTATCGGGAAGTATCGTTTTTAGTGAATTGTTGAATTGGGAACCGTTGTCGTTCGGTAAGATCAGGGCCAGTTATGCGCAGGCAGGATCAGATTTGAACCCGTATCAGACCAGCACCGTTTATGGTGTGGGAACGGTTTATGATGGCATAAATACATTGTTTGTACCGGACAATTTGAACAACCCCAACATCAAACCATCATTCTCTAATTCTTTTGAAGCTGGAATCGAGTTGAATTTCTTCAAAAATCGATTGGGCTTTGACTTTACTTATTATGAGCAAAAGAACAAGGATCAGATTATCAGTTTGGATGTTTCTGGAACCAGTGGGTATAATTCCAGTATCATCAATGCAGGTTTGATCGAGAACAATGGTTTTGAGCTATCAGTGAATGCCAATCCCATTAGATCCAACTTCTTTTCATGGGACTTTACCTTTAACATCAATAAAAATGAAAGTGAAGTTGTGGAACTCGCACCGGGCATAGATGTTTATACCTATGATTCCACTACCTACTCAAGTGTTACAAGTTATTTGAACTCCTACGAAGGAAAGCCTTTCGGTAGTTTGGTAGGGCAAGCGTATGAAAGGGATGAAGCTACGGGAATGATATTACTTGGTGATGATAACATGCCATTGTATACCGATGCCACGCATGATTTCGGTTCGGTATTGCCAGATTTTAACGGAGGAATTCAAAATAATTTCAGGATAGGCCAATTCAATATTGCCGCAATGATTGATTTTCAAGGCGGAGGACAGTTCTTCAGTAGATCAAAAATGTTGTCCGTAAGAACAGGCCAAGATGCATTAACAGTAGCCACAAACGATAACGGTATGAACGTAAGAGACGCCGTTGAAGATGGAGGTGGTGTAAAGGTCACCGGAATTTCTGAATCGACAGGTGAAGAGGTAACCGCATATGTAGACGCCCGTTCCTATTACAGAAATGTGGTCGGAAGAAGAATATATGAGGAATGGCTTTATGATGCATCCTACATAAAATTAAGGGAAGTAAGGGTTCAATATAACTTAGGCGATAATATCATCAATAAATTGCCTTTTAAATCAATGAGCCTTTCTTTTATAGCACGAAACCCCTACATGATTTGGCAAAGAGCTCCAAGGGGCATAAACCCATCAGAGATTTCAACAGGGGCCCAGTCCATAAGTTGGTACGAGTCAGGCCAATTACCTTCGGTAAGATCATATGGTCTTAACCTAAACGTAACATTTTAAAAGGATATAAGATGAAGAAGATATATATAATAGTTTTGTCAGCTTTTCTAGGGGTAAGTTGCAGCGATTTTGACGAAGACATCAATCAGAATCCCAACCTTCCGAATCAGGCATCAGGAACACAGCTTATTGCTCAGGCACAACTTTCTTTGCCAGGTTTGAGTTCATCTCCACAAGGAGAATTTATGGCACAATACTTGGCTGAGACCCAGTATGTGGGTGCTTCGCTCTATCCTGAACAGAGTACCAGCTTTTATGGTTGGTATTATGGTCCATTGGCCGATTTGGAAGCGGTTTTGAATTCCGAGGAACTCAATGGGAACGATGGGCCCATAAACAATCAAATTGCGGTAGCCAAGATTCTAAAAGCCTATTATTTTTGGAATATAACTGACCGATGGGGAGATGTTCCCTACAACGAAGCATTACAGGGAGTCGATAATTTTACTCCGGTATATGACTCACAGGAATTCATTTATGAAGATTTATTTGCGGAACTGAAGGAAGCTGTAGATCTAATTGAAAGCGGTAGCATAGCCAACGACATTATTTATAATGGAGACATGGGAAAATGGAGAAAACTGGCGAACTCCATTAGAATGCTTATGGCTCTCCGTCTTTCGGAAGTTGCACCTGCCATTGCTGAAGAAGAGTTCAATGATGCTATGGAAGATGGCGTGTTGGAATCAAATGATGATAATCTTGTGTTCCAGCATTTGGCAGAAGCCAACAACCAAAATTATTGGTTCGGACAAATTGTAAACCAAAATAGGGAATGGTGGGCCCTCACGGAAAATTTGGTTGCCGAAATGGAGCCCGTCGATGACCCCAGACTTCCTGTTTACGGAAATCTGACGAGAAGTTCCGGAGAATATATTGGACTACTGTTTGGCGAAGAAGAGAATATTGGAACAGAAGAATATTCGTTGTTGGGAGATGCTATTTATGCGCAGGACGCCCCTGTTCAATTGCTTACCTATGCCCAAATCCTTTTTGCAATGGCCGAAGCCGCTACTCCTGAAAGAAGTTGGATAGCAGGTGATGCCGCTTCCTACTATGAGATGGCAGTTGAGCAATCCATATTGCAATGGACAGGAAGCACTGATGGTGCAGCGGAATTTTTGGAACAACCAGGGGTTACTTATGATGCTTCGATGGCCATAGAACAGATTTCCACTCAACGTTGGGTGCATTTGTTTATGTTCGGTTATGAAGCTTGGTCCGAATGGAGAAGAACAGGCTATCCTGATATAATGGTTTCACCAAATGGTGTAGCTGTTCCTTTAAGATTAAGTTATCCGGATAACGAGGCCTTCAACAATGAAACCAATTATAATGATGCAGTCCAACGCCAATTTGGAGGGGACGATAGCATCCATGAATCACTTTGGTGGGATCAATAAATTAACACGTTTATCATAAAAATTAAAGGCCATCCAAATTGGATGGCCTTTATATTTATAGGTCGATGCCTTATTAAAAAATATCCTCTTTGGTCAGGTACAACAAACCTTCACCTGTTTCATTTAAAATTCGCTTGGTGCGCAGGTAACGGTTATAATTGTACTCATCAAACTCATCTGAATCTTGGTCCATAGTGCTTATATGAACATTTCCAGCGGAGTGGATAAACTTATTGTCCCCAATCCACATCCCCACATGAATCACGCGTTCCGAAGTGGAATCAGTGGCTTTACGCCCAAAAAACAAAAGGTCTCCGGCAATCAGTTTGTCAAACTCCTTGGAATCATCGATCAAGACTCCTTCATGAATCTGTTGTGAAGCATCGCGAGGGATAATCATTCCGTTCATTAAATAAACCGTCTTGGTAAAACCACTACAATCCACACCCTTGGTGGAAGTACCTCCCCATAAATAGGGCACACCGAGCATTGTTTTTGAGGTCTCTACCAAACTTTCCTTGGTCAAAGCCAACTTGGATTTCCATTCGTCAAAACTATTCGCTTCGCCCTTTAACAGGTATGCTTCTCGTCCGTCGGGATATTTTATCCTGTAAAAGTCACCATCTTCGCCCATAAGGCTAAAAATATTACCGGCCACCACATCGGAAACGGCATCGGAGCTCGCATCCGCTTCGGTGTATGACTTTCCATAAGTATCCGTGTAAATTACCTTTTCTGTAGTTTTCCATTTATCAAATTCCTGCTTGGTCATTAATTCAATGCCTCCTGCATCTACCCATCCGAGATAGTTGTCCGGAGTTTGTATATGGTACCAGCTCCTCTCTTTTTGATATACGGTAAGGGGCATTCCCAAAATGCCCTGTGTAACCAATTCGGCAGAATGCGCAGGGTTTGACCTTAGGTTGGCAACCGAATTATTGATTACCCCATAAATCTTTCCCTCTAACTTTTCTGAAGGCAATACCTCAATACTGTCCGTATACTTTATATTTTGCGAATCCAACTCTTTTTTAAGAGCATCCAACGCTTCTGGAAGGTTTGTTTTCCCCTTTAGGATATAGCCAGAAGATTTTTTTTCAGATTGAATGTCAAAAAGGGCCACCCGTTTGTCCGGCGCATAGTTTTCTTTGACAGCGGCAATCACACCATCTACCTTATTTACATCACTACTATTTTCAGGATTACAGGCTGAAAAGAAAAGAACTGTCAATACTATAAATAAGACTCCGAATTTTGGCAAGTAGGGAAATTTCATGGTTTAAATTTAAAGTTATAATCAGATTGGATTACGCAAAATAACCAATAAGGCAGATAAAGTGGTTAATTGAAATGAGCATTAACACTTTCGGCCAATTTTTTAATATCCTCATCCGTATGATAAGCGCTCAATACCAACCGACTGACCAAAGGCCCATTTTTATTTGGATAATGAAAGTTGGTAAAAATAAAACCATCTTGGTGCAGTGCATGTGCCAAACCTTCATTCTGAAACTCAAAAGTGGGATGTCCGTCTAAATGATTAAAATATGATGGATTTCGCAATTCGTATTTTAAAAGTTGATAACGGGATTTTAGCACCTCCAATCGTTCGGAATATATTTCTGTAGCTCCCAGAAGTGTTGCGATAAATGCTGGTGAAGCTGGGCTGGCGCCTCCATAAAATGCAGAATTTTCAAGAACTTCGATGATTTTTTTGTTGCCGAAAATGGCCCCCGCCTGCGTTCCAAGTGCTTTTCCCAGTGAACAACAGATCAAAAGATTGGAAGGATTTAATTGTTTGAGCATTTGATAACAGCCATTTCCATTATCCCCAACCAGCCCTATGCCATGTGAGTCATCTCCAATCAATATAATTTTATCCAACGGAAGACGTTTTAAAACTTCAAAATTTGGGAATTGATTTCCAGAAAAATCAATGGTGTCAAAAAGAAGCGCCGGACACAGATTTTTTTCAATTTTATGGTCTATCAATCTAACCAGTTCTTGAGGGCTGTTTGTCTGTTCCACACCAGGCATTAAAAGAGCGGTATGGGCATGGGGCGCCGCAATCACAGGATGCCCCTTTTCCAAGAGCGTTTGTACCGTCAATTGGGCTGCCAAATAACCACTGGACATGGTAAGACACCCTTTACTGCCTACCCATTCGGCCAGTTGTTGCTCGGCCTGTTCATAAATATTGAGCTTTATGTTCGATTTTCTGGAGGCTCCATAATGCATCCCGTATTCCGATACATTTTTTAAATACAGTGTTTTAAAGGGGTCATAGTTCTGCAATCCCAAATAAGCCGTCCCTCCAAAATAGAGGTAAGGCTTTCCTTCGATGAATATTTCCCTGTCCGGTATGCGTTGTATGGAGTGGGCCATTAGAGCAGTTCTATTCCGCTTCCTGGTAGCTCGGGAAAAATGACTTTTCCGTTATCCAGAATTTCCACCCCTTTGGCTATGTCGCCTTTTAACAACATGGCACCATCCATGTCCACATAATCCAATTGGGGCAAAAGTTGGGCAATGGCAGAAATACCAACGGTAGATTCCGTCATACATCCCACCATAAGCTGTAGTCCCAATTCCCGACCTTTTTTGATCATACGACGGGCGGGTGTAAGTCCACCGCACTTGGTCAGTTTAATGTTGATGCCGTGAAAATAACCTCCGCATTCCTCTACATCGCTCTCTATGATGCAACTTTCGTCGGCGATGACCGGTAGCACGGATTTTTCCTTTACCAAAGCCATGCCTTCCCAATCATCTGCCTTTAGGGGTTGTTCCAAAAATTCCACCCCCAGTTCTTTCAATAACGGGGCATTTTTAATGGTTTCCTCGGCGGTCCATGCTGTATTGGCATCTATTCTGAAAATGCTATCGGTATGTTTTCGAAGTTCACGAACAATAGCAACATCGTCCGAAGTCCCAAGTTTTATTTTATAAAGGGGCCATGGTTTCTCTTGGAGTTTTGCCACCATTTTCTCGATGGTATCTATTCCGATGGTATAGTTGGTCATTGGATACTTTTCTGATGTGGTACCCCAGATTTCATAAAGTGGTTTTCCTTTCAGCTTGCCATAAAGGTCGTTAGCGGCCAAATCCAAAGCGCAAAGGGTAAATTTATGAAGGTTGAGCGACTCTAAAAATTCGTAAAAATCTTCGGGAGTGTCAAAATTGTACTCTTCAATTTGATTTTGGACCGCTTCTATTTCCGCCATCATCCCTTCAATGGTAATTTTATAATAGGGGTTGGAAGTGGCTTCGCCATACCCCGTTTTTCCATCCAACGAAAGGCAAACGATCAAGGTGTCCTGTTCGTCCCTGGATTCTCTGGAAATGGTAAAGGTATGTGCTAGTTGAAGAATATATTTTTTGAGTTTTATCTGCATAGTTTTTAGGTATTGTAATCATGCTAAGATAGGGTTTCACTCAAATATAATAAAGACAAAAGCCCACCGAAAATTCAGTGGGCCTTTGCATATTTAAAGGGAATTGGATTAATATTTACGAACGCTGCCCGATACGGATTTTTTGGTCTCTACGCTGGCATCACCCGTATATCTAATATCTGCACCACTACTTGCATCGGCGACCAGAGACTCCGATACATTCACGGAAATGTCTGCCCCGCTACTTGCATCGGCGTTGCACCTTTTTACAATTAGGTCTTGCGCTTTAATGTCGGAACCACTGCTTGCATCTGCAAAAAGAGCATCCGCTTGACCGGAAACTTTAATATCCGCCCCGCTACTGGCATCGGCAGAAACCTCACCCGCCATTACCTCTGCATGTAAATCGGCACCGCTACTGGCGTCCAGCTCAATATTTTCTGCTTTGATCACATTTTGGGCAATAAGGTCGGCGCCGCTAGAGCTTTCCAAAGCAGTAATCTCTGGAAGGGTTACATAAACGTTTTTTGTGGCACGTCCAATATTTTCAATGGCATGTATCTTTAGTCTACCATCTTTGATGTCGGTACCGATTAGGTCTATGATGTTCTCGTCTGCCTCCACGGTAATGTTGAAGTCAGAACCTTGGGTCACGAATACATCTATACCTTCCGATGCGGATACGATGTCGAAATCCTCTTTTACATCGCGGGTCTCTTCTACGACTTCGCCGTTACCGGTTTTTCCGTTGCCGAAGTTCATATCCATCATGCATGAGGATGCAAATAGGGATAGTAGTGCGGCGATTGCTAATCTTGCTAGTGTTGTCATGATTGTTGTTTTTACTATTGATTGATTTTAAGTTGTCTACTGAAATGATTTCAGGGTAAATGTCTGTTTTTATATGAGCTTTTTAAATAATGATCTACTGAACTGACGAATTAAGCGACTCAATTGTTACTTTTTTCCTTGGCTTTAACATTTACGCCGTTTTCATCAATCTTTAATTGAACAGAATCTTCAGCATCCTGAATGTTGATATCGATGCCATCTTCATTGATGATTATCCTGCCGTTTCCATCGGAATCGTTGTTATCATCTTCAGGGCAATCCAAGCATTGTAGTTCTGCATCATCACTCATCAACCAGTGTTGACCTGCTATACCGCTTCTGTAAAACCCTTGGTCGTTATCGATTCCCCTGCCAATGTAGCGGCTGGTATTATTGTCAAAATAAACGGTTTTCCCCTCGGGAATATAAATGGTTACGGTCACCTCTTGGTTCCTGGCTTTGTTTGATGTGTCTGTCGTCAAATACTTATCCAGTACAATTTCATTGCCATCCACTGTGTAAGAATAGGCAATATTCCGCGCACGGTCTCGGGCCGCGAGGGTGGAACTTCCATCGGCATCTTTTCTAATGTGGATGCTTATGGAGTCGGAATCGGACTGTCTAATTTTAATATCCACTTCGTCGGACATCAAAATACGGTTGTCATTATCGTCATATCCAAAGGTCATTCTACCAAAGTGGATATCGTCACGGTCATAATCTCTATGAACATTTTTCATGGTGATCATTAAGGTGTCGGATGGCATTTCCATGGCCAGTTGAGTCCTATCGTTCACGCTTCCTGTATATGAAAATTCAGCAGCTTGGCGTATGCCAAATACGATTAGGGTCCCAACAGATATCAGCCAAAGTCCCAATAGGGCAAATTTGGCAATGTTGCCAATGGATTTTAGATTGTTCACCAAGATTTTCAATCCTAAATATAGAACAAAGAAGAACGGAATGCCCACGGCAAAGAACAACAAGATGGATACCAACCAAACCGGTGCTCCGGAGGTATTTACAATTTCATAAAAATCTACACCCGGTACGTGTACCGCATCGAGCAAACCTACTGTGAACAGGCCAAAGAACAGTCCTACCAAGGTGGATGCCCCAATAATGATCAACAATATGCCTATGAACTTGCCGAATATCTTGAACAGGAACAGAATAATGTCCCCAATGGTATCAAAAAAGGTCTTGGAGCTGCTTTTGACCTTGTTGCCCACTTTTTCGTAGTCAACGCTTTTTACCTTGTCGGCAACATCATCAAACCCCTCTTTAACTTTGCGTTCTATATTGCTGATGTTGACGGGCTCCCCCCGCATATCCAATTTTTGGGAGGTTGTAGCGGCCTCGGGAACCAATATCCAAAGCAGGATATAGGCGATAAGCCCAAAACCACTGGTAAATACGGCCAAAAGGATAAATATGAGCCTTACCCAAAGGGAATCGATGCCCAAATAGTGTTCCAGACCGGCGCAAACACCACCGATGTACTTGTGGTCGATGTCCCTGTAGAGTTTTTTTGCCCTTCTCGCAGTAGGTTCGGCATAGCTCTTTCTGGGTTCGTCCTCAAAAATATCCTCGTCCACCATGTAATCTTCGGGCTGTCCCATAACATCGATTACCTGACCCACCTCTTTGTGAGTGATCACCTGGCGTTCGTTCTCCATTTTTTCGAGAAAGAGCTCGGCTATCCTCGCCTCGATATCGGCAATGATCTCATCGCTTCCCTTGGTACCTGCGAAGGAGCGTTTTATGGACTCCAAGTACCGTCTCAGCTTGTTATACGCATCGTCGTCTATATGGAAGAGCGTATTTGCTAGATTTATATTTACTGTCTTGTTCATTTTTTGATTTTATTTTGAGTTGGTTACCAGATTGACTGCATTCCTAAGTTCGTCCCAGGTGCCATTGAGTTCGTTAAGGAACAACTGGCCTGTTTCGGTGAGACCGTAGTATTTGCGGGGAGGTCCCGATGTGGATTCTTCCCAACGATAGTTGAGCAATCCTGCATTCTTAAGCCTTGTGAGCAAAGGGTATATGGTACCTTCCACTACTAACATCTTTGCGTCTTTTAAAGCGTCCAGAATTTCGGAGGCATACTTGTCCTCATCCTTTAGGATTGACAAGATGCAATACTCCAGAACACCTTTGCGCATTTGTGCTTTTGTGTTTTCTATGTTCATAATTTCATGGGTCTAAATTTATGCTGAACTGGGTTCGGCATTTAATTAACAGTTTTTTCTTGTTCTCCAAACTTTGTTTGGTTTCGTTTCCACTCCAGTCCCCTGAATTGGGCAGGGGAGTGGAAACGGTTCTTTGATTGATGATTGTTTTTTCGTTTTTTGATTGATGTTTAAACTCCTTTTACTTTGATTGATGATGATTGTTTCGGAGGTGATTAGGCTCCTTTGTTATTTGATGAATTTTATAGTGAACGGATATTTAAAATATTCTCCCTCATTGGTTCGAATAGTGGCCAGAATGGTGAAAACGATGTTCACGACGCCAAGTGCCACCTGCAAGAATCCTGTAATGCCCACTGGCCAGAACAATCTGCCAAACCTAAAATCGTCGCTGTCAATATGAATGTTCAAATTGTTGAGGTCGCTCAACCCATGGAACCCGAAAAAGTTCCAATCGAACAAGTCTGGCCAAAATCCAATAAAGAAAGGGATGGTGACCAAACCTGCCACGATGGAGTAAAGCAACATACTAATTTGAAAATTAAGAGCCTGTTTACCGTTGTAATCGACAAACGCATGCTCTTTTTTGTTTGCGGTCCATAAAATCAATGGAAGAATAAAGTTTCCGAAAGGAATAAAGTACTTCGAGAACATGGACGCGTGGATGATCGCGGATAAATTTCGTTCGTGTTTGGTGATGGTAGTTGCCATTTTCTGATTGATGTTTTTTGATTGTAAAGGTGTTAACCTATTAGCTTACGATGCAAATATATATCCAAAAGACAGTACTATGCAAAACAAAGTACTATAATTTAACATATAATTAACAATTTTTGATAACTTCTTTTTGCCTATTTTTAGGGCAAACAAACCCAAGTTATGGCACTGACACCCAGTAAAATCAATATGTTCACATTTATGAAGCTCCCTTCTGCATGGTGGTGCGGGGTAAGGCTCAAAGATATCGATGATCAAAGAGCAATGACCTCTGTAAAACTTAAATGGATGAACCAAAATCCGTTTAAATCCATGTTTTGGGCCGTTCAGGGGATGGCTGCCGAGCTAAGTACAGGTGCATTGGTGATGAACGAAATCCAGAAAAGCGGCAAAAAAGTGTCCATGCTCGTTGCCAATAACAAAGCCACATTTACCAAAAAAGCTACGGGGCGAATCAATTTTACTTGTGAGGATGGCGAACTGATTGCCGATGCCATCCAAAAAACCGTGGAAACTGGCGAAGGACAAACGTGTTGGATGAAAGCGGTAGGAGTGAATCAAGATGGGGTAGCGGTATCCACCTTTCATTTTGAGTGGACGGTGAAGGTTAAGGGGTGATTATAGTTGAACATAACTAAATGAATCTGTGTTAAATGGATTAATCATTTTAGGTATGCAACAATAGAAGAATATTTTTTAAAGTCTAGGTAGGTTTAAAAAAGAGCACTAAAATAGGTTGGAAGAAAAATGTTTTTCTACAAATACCAAATAAATTAAAATTAAACAGCATACTTCAATAAAAAACCAAATTAAATTTGACTTGGTTGTTTTTTTATTGAACAGCCTGTATCGTTTAGCTTCTATTCTGTAACATTCTGATTTACTATGGTCTGAAAACTTGTATTTCTTGGAAAGCGAATCAAATTCTTTGGCAAAACTTGTCAAATCTTTTGAATTCAATAGGATTTTCGTCAACTTATATCCCCAAATAAAAATGAGTACCAAAATGAACAAACTAATCATCGTATTCTAATAAAGAAGAATTGGAAAGATAGTGAATGATTTTAAAGTAATAAAAATTAAGCCATTGTATAAATTGCTTCTTTTGGGAGTAGGTCAATTATACGGTGCTTTTGTCATCTACAGGCTAGGTGTATTGAAAATAAAAGAAGTATGGATTAACCAAGTATGTCTGATAGCTGTTTTTGCCATTGTTGGCTGGTCCGTATATCTGATTTATTCGTTTTTCCAGTTTTATAGGTTAAAAGATGATAAGATCATTTTTCGAGAAAACAACTTTTCTCTTTTTGGGATTGAAATTAATTATTGTGACATAAAGGACTTCGGCATCGATACATCTGATTCTGTTTTGTCGGTTAATATACACTTAAAGTACTTGGACAAACCAATACCAGTTGTATCTAAATACATGAAATCAAGGGATTTTCATTTTCTTATGAAAACCTTGATTGAGAAAACCAATCAAAATCAGATGTAAAATCCATTTGATCTATTAAATGGGAGCAAGAGAATATCAGCATTACTTGGTCTTTGAGAAATGGAGTGTTTGGAAATCGCTTTTATCGCGCACAGTTTAATTCATGTAGGCGCATTCTTAAATGCACAAAAACCTCATTGTGGGGCTTCAATGTAACAAAACAACCATTTTCCCAACATATAAACAGAAATCAAAAACATCAATATCAAATGAACGCACACGAAATAGATTATCACATTTACGGCGAAGAAATGCAATATGTGGAGATAGAACTAGATCCACAAGAGGCCGTTGTTGCCGAAGCAGGCAGTTTTATGATGATGGATTCCGATATTAAAATGGACACCATTTTCGGTGATGGTTCCAATCAAGATACGGGGGTTTTGGGCAAATTGTTCTCTGCCGGGAAGCGTTTGCTCACTGGCGAAAGCCTTTTTATGACCGCTTTTTTGAACATTGGTCAAGGAAAAAAACAAGTAAGCTTTGCTTCGCCTTATCCCGGTAAAATTGTGCCCATCGACCTATCTGAAAAAGGAGGAAAGTTCATCTGTCAAAAAGATGCATTTCTGTGCGCCGCCAAAGGCGTTTCCGTAGGCATCGAATTCTCCAAACGTTTGGGACGCGGTTTTTTTGGTGGTGAAGGCTTCATTATGCAAAAATTGGAAGGCGACGGAATGGCCTTCGTGCATGCAGGCGGAACCATGGCCAAAAAGGTGCTGGCTCCGGGAGAGGTGTTAAAAGTAGATACCGGTTGTATCGTCGGATTCTCCCAAACCGTGGATTATAATATCGAATTCATAGGAGGTATCCGAAATTCTGTTTTCGGAGGTGAAGGACTTTTCTTTGCAACGCTTCGCGGTCCTGGAACCGTTTATATACAATCCTTGCCATTTAGTAGATTGGCCAGCCGAGTTTGGGCCGCTGCACCCCGTGGTGGTGGAAAAGATAAAGGTGAAGGTAGTATCTTGGGCGGTCTTGGTGATTTGCTCGATGGTGATAATAGGTTTTAAGTTGCAGGAGGTTTGGTGCTCGATGTTAGGTGCTTGATGCAAAATGTCCATTGTTCAAAAGATTTAATATGGTTGAAAAAGCGAAGTTTAAATTTGAAAAACTACATATATGGCAGGACGCCATGAATTTGGGAGAACAAATAAACTTGATTGCCGATGATTTCCCCAAGAAAGAAGCATATAACTTATCATCCCAAATTTGTCGAGCAGCAGATTCGGTGGCCCTTAATATTTCTGAAGGTTCCATCGTTCAATCAAAGCTTGAGTTTAGAAAGTTTCTGGGTTATTCTGTGCGTTCACTGGCAGAAGTGGTGACTTGTTTGTATAAGGCCAGTAATAGGACATATATTTCCGATAGAGAATTTGAAAAATTATATGATTGTTGTTTCAGGTTAATGAACATGATTATAGCTTTTCGAAACAAGATATAGCTTCACACCATTAAAGACTTTTAACAACGAGCATCCAACATCCAACATCAAGCAATCCATGAATTTCAATGACCTGTTCCACTTTCTGGAAGAATTGCAACAAAACAACAACAAGGAATGGATGGATGCGAACCGTAAATGGTACAAATCCCTCCGCAACGACTTCATCGCTTGGCTGGACGATTTGGATATGACAATGGCCCAGCTCCATGATGATTATTACCCAACTCCCGGCAAAAAAGGCATCAATCGTGTCAACAATAATTTGATGTTCCACCCTAACAAGCCCATCTACAAAGACCATTTTGGGGCAGGTTTGGACAAAGCCCCCAATTCTGCCGATTTTTATATCGAAATTGGACTAAAGCACTGCTTGTTGGCAGGTGGTCGCTGGCGGCCCGATTCCAAAACGCTGCGCAGTATCCGCGATGCCATCGATTATAATGGTGAAGAGTTGCAAAAGATTTTGGACAAACCATCCTTCAAAAAAATGTTCGGTGGACTCTACGATGATGAAAAACTGGTGTCATCGCCCAAAGGGTTTTCCAACGACCACCCGTATATCGAATTGCTGCGCAACAAAACATTCGCTGTGGAATATCAATTGACCAGAGCCGACGTCCTCAGCGATGATTTCAAGGAAAAAATCGTTGCCGTATACAAGGAAATGCTTCCCTTTAGGCAATATTTAAATCAAGCTGTAACTGTTTAGTCAAGTTCATCCGAAGCCTGGATCAAACGTGCGGATAGGTCGGGACGTTCCATATCCTTATCGTACGGAAACATGGGCCTAATGATTCTTTTATGCCCCAAACGCTCCAAGTCTTGATCTACGCCGCCGGGAGTCAACATCATGATCCAGTCGCCACGCATGTTGTACAGTTCGGGTACCAAATAGCCAATTTTTACCACGATGATATCGGTTTCACTCGGGGTAAGTTCCAAGTTGGTGAAATCCGATTTTCTGTGGTATGGTTTCCTCTTTTTTGTCACGATGATATGAGCATTGTCCACTTTTACCACGACCTCGGTCTCCGCATGAACGTCGCCATGTTTTATGGCGGTCACTTCCCCCATCAATTCTAAAGGCGAAGCGTATCGGTCATCTATTTCAGCGCCTACTGGAGCACTAACTTCTCCACCAATTCCAACTTTTAGAGCTTCCTCAACCAATTTGGGCCCTGGAATGGATGCGTAAATCAAAGATTTGCCATCTGGCACATGGAATTCTTTACGTTTTAAAAGTTCTGTCAAGGTCCAAGTGACGTCGCCAGCACCACCTGCGGTGGGGTTGTCGCCCATATCGCTCAACATAAATGGTTTTTTGTCGCTTGCCAGTGCAATTTCCAAAGCTTCGTCGTAAGGTTTGGTTGGAGCAACAAATTCAAACTCCTCGCGTACATCCCAAAAACTACTGGCCAGTTTTTCCGCCCCTTCGGTCACTTGTTTTTGATCATCACCGGTCACCATGACCACGGCATGGTTTCGAGGCTCATCCGCCCAGGCGTAGCCAATCCAAATGGCAGCATCGATCACACCTTCTTTTTGTTCTACTTCGGGCACTTGGGCGTACAGACTTTTCCCGGGCTCCACTCGGGTACTCGTTTTTTCTCCCGGGAGCAAGATGGGTACGGGAACCCACGCTTTATATTTTGGTTTGCCTTTTCCGTTTTCCAATCTAGTGACCAAGTTTTCCACGGCTCTTTTACGTGATTCCGTGGCATCCTCATGGGGAGCCATACGGTAACAAGTAATCAAATCAGAATGCTGAGCCAATCGTTTCGAAACATTTCCGTGCAGGTCCATGGAAGTGGAAATCAACACATCAGTACCGACCACTTCACGGATTCTCTTAATGAGGTCGCCTTCGGGGTCGTCCAATCCAACAACACTCATCGCACCGTGAATATCAAAAAAAAGACCATCATAGGGCATGTTTTCTTCCAGCATGGTCAGGGTCTTTCCTACCAACGATTCATAGGCTTCACGGGTAACGGTTCCGCCCGGCAATGATTTCCCCACTAAAGTGGGAACCCATTCGGCCCGTTTTCTCAGGGAAGAATCAGCATCCATAAAAGGATAACGGTTGAATATGGAGTCCCCGATTTTGGGATGGAAGGCTTCTTCATGGGTTAGGGCGGGTGAAAAGGTACTTGATTCAATCCCTAGGCCTGCAATGGCTATTCGGGGCAGTTTTTTTTCAGTGTTCTTTTCACAACTTATCAGAATGGCAAAAAGAAATAGATAAAGTAGAGGCTTACGCATATTATTAGGTTTGGTCGGTTTCATCAAAGCATAAATATCGACATTATTGTGATGGTGTCAAAAGGAGAAGTGATTCATCCGGATAAATGGATTAGTATTATATTTAGAAAAATTTATGCATTTTGGCTAACGACAGAATCAGAAACATGCAGCGGGAGCTGCTTTCGGATAATTGGTACACGCTTGAGAAAATCTCTTTTGAATATTTACGGGATGATGGTGTTTGGGAAAAGCAAACCCGCGAAGCTTATGACCGTGGCAATGGTGCCGCTATCTTATTATATAATGTTGATAAGGGAAAGGTAGTGCTCACTAGGCAGTTCCGAATGCCCACATATGTAAACGGTAACGATGATGGGATGATGATCGAGGTGTGCGCTGGACTGTTGGAAAAGGGCAATGCCGAGCAGACCATCAAAATGGAGGTCGAGGAAGAAACTGGCTATAAAATTGATATGGTGAAAAAGGTTTTTGAATCCTACATGTCACCGGGTTCGGTTACGGAAATACTCCACTTTTTTATAGGGGCCTACGAAGATGGGATGAAAATAAGTGAAGGCGGTGGTGCGGATGATGAAACGGAGAACATTGAGGTGTTGGAGCTGGATTTTGAAAAAGCCATTGCCATGGTGGAATCTGGTGAGATACGGGATGCCAAAACCATCATGCTGCTACAATATGCCCAAATCCAAGGAATTTTTGATCAGTAGTTTTTGTGAAGACTTTTTAATGTGGCATACATTGTTTGCCTGACTTCTTTGGAAGGCACCCTAAAATGGTTGTTCATAAAACTGAAGATGAGCAATTTGCCCGATTTCGTCTTCACATAGCCACTTAAATTATAATTGTTGCCCACCGAACCAGATTTCGCAAATAGAAAAGGCTCTGTGGAGGAGTCTTCCCATTGATCAACAGTATTTTCGGGTCCCCACATCGGAAAAATTCCGAATAGGCGTTCTTCCGGGGTTTCATCGTACATTTTTTGGAGGATTTGGACAAAGGACCTCGGTGTAAACAGATTATATCGGGAAAGCCCGGAACCATCTACCCATCGCGGTTGCTGTTTCAAGTCCTTGAAATGATTGTCCAACATATAATCAATGGCATTTTGGGTGCTCAAGGTATCGGAGACAATTCCCGACGCTGCCAACAATAATTGTTCCGCCAAAAAATTATCGCTCTTCAACAACATTCTTTTATAAATGGAGTCCGTTTCAATGCCGTACAATGTTTGTTTTTCGCCTTCGGGGAAATGTTGGGTCAAGAAAATCTCTTTTCCCGTGGCTATTTCCAATAAATGTTTCGTCAAACTATCACTGGTCATATAAGGAACTTCCAAAGTGTCCTGCTCCATTGGGGAAATATAGAATTGGTTTTTGAACTCCACTCTTTTTATGGTTGTGTCCTTTACCATGGTTTGGTCTTCAAAATATTTTGGGGAAACCTCTAAATCACCTTTGTTTGAAATGGTAGCTACATTTCCGTAGAGTGGCAACGTAGATTTCTCGGGCGAAAAATAGGTGTCGTAATCTTCCCATGCCCAGCCGGGTCCGTATCGTTGCTCATCATGATTTTTGGTGTAGAGTGCAATGGTTTTTTGATTTTTGAGCCAATTTACCGCAGTACTGTCATTAAAATAAGGGTGAAGCCAAGATGGGTCACCAGTTCCTTCCACAAATACGGTGTCATTGACAATCAAATATTTTAGAGTAGGGATGTTTTTGGGAAGCAAATTAAGGCCTGTATAGAAAGTCACAATCTTAGTGTTGCTGGCAGGGGTAAAGTATTTATCCCCGTTCAAATTATAGACTTCTTTTCTACTACTTGCATCGACGACAACCAAACCATGGAAAGAATTTTGAAATTTGTCGTCCGCTATTTTTGAATTGAGTGTTTTCTTGATGGAACTGCAACTGGTCAGTAAGGTGGAAACTATAAAATATCTGAAAATCAGTTTTTTGAATTGGTTTTTATATATTTTGAGCATATGATTCTTTGGTCAGGTTTAACAACAAGATATTCAATTTTTAACTGGAAGTTAGCTTTTTTAAACCTCTTTTTTAGTAATTTAGGTCACAACCTATTTACCCAATTTAATCAAATTGATATGCCCAGAGCTATGTTAGATTACACCAAAACAATCCTTCAAAAGGTGAGTTTTGATGCTAAACTCTTCGCTAGGGAGCTTCAGAAAGCAATTTCTAGATTGTTACCCAATGAAGTAGAAGAATTGAAAATCTGGTTGCAATTTTACGTTGTGGACAAACCGGAATTACATTCAACAATTTTATTATTAAAAACTTAAACACTAACAAGGGCCGCTGAAAAGCGGCTCTTTTAATTTTTGGACAACGGACTGATGATTTTTACGTCCTGAAATGCAATTGCCCCACGAACAATACTGGAGATAACTTCTCTTAGGGCGTCGGTTATCTGTATTTTTAGTTCGCTTTTATGGTATATCATACTTATTTCTCGGGCAGGGGAAGGGGTTTGGAAAGATTTAAGGTTTATAATTTTTTCTTTATCCAACTGCAGGGTGTTTAAGTAAGGTAACAAGGTCATTCCCATACCTTCGTCAGCTAAGCTTACCAAAGTTTCAAAGCTTCCGCTCTCTATTTTAAAGTGTTCGCCACGTAGGTTTTTAGAAGCTTTGCATAAGTTGATTACACCTTCGCGGAAACAATGTCCATCTTGCAATAAGAGCACATCATTGACATCCAAATCACTCGTGGTAAGTTCATTTTCTGCAGCCAAGCGATGATTTTTTGGAACATATCCTACAAAGGGTTCATAATAAAGGGGTCGTTCTTTTATAAATTCAATTTCTAACGGAGTTGCAGCAATCCCGGCATCCAAATGTCCGTCCATAATATTTTTGATCATGGTTTGGGTGGACTGTTCCTTAATAATAAGGTTGACCTTTGGATATTTCTTAATGAATGCGTTCAAGAACATTGGGAGCAATGTTGGCATTACAGTGGGTATGATTCCCAAGGTATAGTCCCCACCGATATATCCCTTATCCTGATCTACAATATCTTTGATGCGCTCAGCCTCGGCAACAATGTTTTTAGCTTGGGCCACTATTTTTTTACCAACTTCTGTAATGGTTATAGGTTTTTTGCTCCTATCAAAAATCAGTACATCCAGTTCGTCTTCCAACTTTTGAACCTGCATACTCAGTGTGGGTTGGGTAACAAAGCTTTTTTCAGCGGCCAAGGTAAAGTTCTTGTGTTCGGCAACAGCTAACACATATTGAAGCTGGGTAATGGTCATTCAATTATAAGTTTAGGGTATAAAAGTATGAAAAACCATCAGGTTAATCTATAGAAAAAACGTAATCCTGAATTATTATAGCGGATAAAAAAAGCCTGCACTATGGCAGGCTTTCTTTTGATCGATGATGTTTTTTCTAGGCTAGAACCTAATGGTGAATTCCAAATCTTCCTCGCCAACAGTAAACTTTGCATTATTAAAGCTAGGTGGCCCCATGGTCATATCGTTACCGGACATGCCATAGCTTTCTTTGGGCATTCCGTTGGATTGATAGTCCATTCGATTGTTTTCATTTGCATCGTGCATGGCCATAATGGCATAATTGCCAGGCAATACATTGGTAAAAGTTAGTGTGACTTTACCCTCTTTAATTTCACTTTGTAAATTTTGTACTCCCTGTCCTTTCATAAAAGTTTCTTCTGTATGCAGACCTGCGAGAACTTTGCCTTCGTCGTTAGTAATATTATCAATGGTAACGGTAATATCCACGCCGGTTTTTTCTTGTGCTAGGCCAACGATGCTTACTAAAAATAGACTTAATGCTAGTGTTACAGTTTTCATAATGGTTGTTTTTGATGTTTTGTATGCTTCAAATCTCCGAAAGAAGAGGTTCTGAAAAAATTTCTACTTACCGAAATGTTGATTTTTTGGAGTGAACTGCAGTCGGAAATAAGGAAATCAATTCGGTTATAAAAATCTACAGTTGGGCATTTCCTTTTGGTTTGGCAACCTGCATCCAAGCAATTTTGTGGCATCAATCTAAACGATTAGTCATGAAAACCTTTATCAACATTATCACTTTTTTATTTTGCACTGGCACTATTTTTTCGCAGCGCACAATCTCTGGAAAAATCACAGATGCCAAAAACATCCCCATAGAAGGGGCCAATGTTTATTTGGAAGGCACTTACGACGGAGCCTCGTCAGACATCAATGGACATTTTAGCTTTGAGACAAATGAAGAGGGCACACAAACGCTTGTTGTTTCCATGTTATCTTTTGAGCCCCATTATGAGGTGGGTGACGTTTCCTATTTCAAAAATTTACACATCAAATTAATGGAATCCATAAATTCATTGTCAGGGGTTACTTTGACCGCCGGTACGTTTGAAGCCGGTAACAATTCCAAGGCATCCGTATTGAAACCACTCGATATCGTGACCACGGCTGGTGCAACCGGTGATTTTGTGGCCGCACTGCAGACTCTACCGGGAACAACAACGGTGAACGAGGATGGACGCTTGTTCGTAAGGGGGGGTACAGCGGGCGAGACCCAGGTATTTATCGATGGACTTCGGGTTTTTCAGCCATTCAACGCTACGGCCAATAATACACCTACCCGCGGAAGGTTCTCCCCATTTTTGTTCAAGGGTATATCCTTTAGCACCGGGGGGTATTCTGCAGAGTACGGTCAGGCGCTTTCCAGTGTACTATTATTGAACACTACGGATGTTCCGTTACAGGAGAAAACCGATATATCCATTATGAGCGTTGGGGGTGGGCTAGGGCATACCAAGATTTGGGGAGACCAATCGTTGAGTATCAACACCTCTTATATGAACCTGGCGCCTTATGAAGCCTTGATTCCTTCCACACAAGGCGTTCGTTGGAAAAGTCCTTATGAATCCATTTCGGGTGAAGCTGTCTTTAGGAGCAAAGGCGAAAAAAGCATGTTCAAACTGTACACGGGTTTTAACCATTCCAATTTGGATATTGAACAGGAAGACATCAATTTTGATGATTTTGTACGCTTTGGTCTGAAGAACAACAACTTATATTTTAACTCATCCTATAAATACTATTTTGAGAATGACTGGAGCCTAACATCAGGCGCTTCCATTGCATGGGATACTAACGATATTGGCATTAATGAGGCCAATGTTGACAGTAAGGAAACGTCTTCGCACCTTAAGGTAAAGGCTCGTAAAAACTTTAGCAATCGATATGATTTGAGCTTTGGCGCCGAATATTTTCATACCAAATTTGATGAAACTTACACAGATGTAAATATTGATGAATTTGAAAATAATTATACCGATGGACTTTGGGCCGGTTTTGCTGAATCCGATATCTATTTGAGCAACAAGTTTGCCATGAAACTGGGTGTTAGAGGCACACACAGTAGTTTATTGGATGAATTTAAATTGTCCCCAAGACTATCACTGGCATACAAAGCGGGCGAGAACGGCCAGTTTTCCTTGGCCTACGGTGATTTTTATCAAAGACCAATTGCGGATGTTGTCAAGTTTGATGAAAGCCTGTCCATGGAGAAAGCGTCCCACTACATTCTAAACTATCAACACATAAACAACGGTAAAACCTTTAGAACAGAGGTCTACCATAAGTCGTATGACCAATTGATAAAATATGATTCCGAGATGCCACAGTTTAATTCCGAATACAGTAATTCTGGAAATGGATATGCCCAAGGTATTGATGTATTTTGGAGGGATAGTAAGAGCATCGAAAATTTGGATTACTGGTTTTCCTATTCTTATTTGAATACCGAGCGAGACTACCAAAATTTTCCTGAACGGGCCACTCCCAACTTTGCACCAAAGCACAATGCTTCATTAGTGACCAAATATTGGGTGGACAAGTTGCGCTCGCAAGTGGGGTTGTCATATTCTTACGGTTCGGGAAGGCCTTATCACAATCCCAATAACCCTGGTTTCATGCAGGAAAAAACCAAATCGTACAATAACTTGAGCTTTAACTGGGCCTATCTTATCGACCAACAAAAAATCCTTTACTTTTCCGTAAGCAATCTGTTGAGCCTAAATAACGTGAGCAATTATCAGTATGCGAATACTCCGGATGTGGGAGGAGTGTACAATAGAAGGGCCATAACCCCTCCGGCGGATAGTTTTTTCTTTGTTGGTTTCTTCTGGACGATAAGTACCGATGGTAAAAGTAATCAGCTGGATAATCTATAGGCTACTGCTGCATTTTGAGGTAATAGTCGACCGAATGTCGACCTGAGCCATATACAATAAAGAATAAGGATGTTATCAAAACAATAATGGCCAACATTAGATAGTTAGTGTTCATTACTCCTAAAAAGTTAGTGAGGATAGCACCGAACAAAATCGGCAACTGTGCAATGGCGGCCCATCGGGTGAGTAAACCAACTGTAATTAGGATGCCACCCACAAAGTGTGCAGGAATTAGATAATGAAGAAATATCATCCCCCCTGGAATGTCTTGGAACGGTTTTGCCAAACGCTCCATTTCCTCATAATTGGACATAAACTCGATTCCCTTGACAAAAAAAACGACACCGAGTAAAACCCGGATTAAATCTAGTGAAAGATAGGTATGGGCATTGGCCCATTTGTTGAGCTTTTTTATGAGACCCATGGTGTTGAGGTTTGTGGATTGATTACATAAGGTACTCATTTTAAGTGATATATTTAATTTTTTTACATAAATGTTGATAATGATATTTGAGTTTTAAGTGAAATCAATTCAAAATATCAACGATGTCATTAAACGAACTTATATATGAAAGCAGTCACTCAAAGAATTTACCCCAAAATCAATTCCATCTGAATATCGCTGCGGGCATATGGGGATTTTACTTTGACCATTTCTACAAACCCCAACTTTTTGTAGAGCGACAATGCCGGCGCCAATTTTCTATTGCTCTCCAAAAATATTTTCTTGGCGCCCAATTGCTTTGCTTTCTCAATAATATGCTGGCCCAACAATTTACCTATTCCTTTTCCTTGGACCGCAGGTGACACACCCATTTTGGACAGTTCAAAATCGTATCCATTACATATACAGGGTATCAAGGCACAAACCCCTACCGGTCGCTCATTCAATAAGGCAACTGCAATATATCCACCTTTGTCCAAAATGTAGCCTTTCGGATTGTGTAGTGCGAGACGGTCCATTTCCTCAATTTGGAAATATTTGATGATCCACTCCTCGTTAAGGAGCCTAAAAGCATCTTTATAAGCTTCGGAATAGGGGACAATGGTAAAAGAGGCATCCATTTTGAGGTTATTTTTCGTTTTTGCCATTAAAAATAATTTGAATTTCAATAACATCCGTAAACTCAAAAGCACTTTTTATCGAAAGAAACTGCTTATCTATCAATTCACTATGCTGTTCAACGAAAAAATTACCGGTTGGACGATAAAATATTTAGTTTTACATTAGATTAGTCATAAAATTCTTACAAGGTCCCAAATCTTGCGAATGACAAACTTAAAAACATATTGGCCTGTCCCAATCGGGCAACTTAACCTACAAATTCCAATCGGCTATGGAGATAAAACTACCCAAGTTTCCCCAAACTACATTCCCGTACCCATTTGAGCGCTATCTATTTGCGTTCATGGTTCTTATTTTTCTTGGTCTTCCATTGCGGGCCCAAGAGCAAAATGGTCCCAATGTAAGTTACGATGTACCGTTTCAAAATTTGTTGAAATTCAACCGATTTTTGATCAATCCCACTTTTTCATCCATTCGGGAGGATAAATCGTACATCAATTTTTTTCATCGAAGTCAAAGTGCAGATTTCGCCAACAACCGCCAGAACTATTTTTTGAGTTATAGCGGCCGTCTGAACGATAGAATTGGCTTGGGCCTAAGCCTTTACAACCAGCGAGTTGGCATAATCTCCAATTTGGGCATAATGGCCAATTACTCCCATGGCATTCAGTTGGGGGAAGAGAGCAGCCTAACTTTTGGCGTGAATATTCCCTATTATGTGAGCAGTTATGACCCGAGTAGGGTTGTTGCCTTGGAAGATGACCCTTTTTTGAACGATGCTAGCGAAAGTTCCATTATCTCTTTTCAACCCGGATTGAACCTTAGTTTGGGGAAGTTTGATTTTGGCGTTTTTGCCCAAAACTTGGTGGACTTTAATTTAAAGTCCAGTGAATCGCTGACCCAGTTCAAACAAAAAACATTCTCTGGCCACATTCAGTATGTTCACCAAATGGAATATGGTAAGGGTATTTTTGAGGATGCGCGATTAATGCCCTTGGCAAGAGCCCGTTTTGAAGGCAGTGAAAATCCTGTTTTCGGAGGAGGAATCATTTTTGATCTCCCTAAACTAGGTTGGGTACAAGCGGGTTATGATCAATTTTATGGTGCATCCGCAGGAACAGGCTTCAATTTAAACCAGCGGTTGTCCTTTGGCTATAACTTTGAGAAGAGCTTGGTGAACAGCATAGCCAATCTTGGGGTTACCCACGAAATTTCCATTGCATACTCTTTTGTGCCCAATCTTTCCAAAAATACATTCGTCTCCAATGATGAAGAAGATGTAGAGAAAAAGAAAATTGAAAATACAGCTGTAGCGGACGCAGGGGAGGAAACCAAAAAGACCCAACAAAGCAGTAAACTGGATGTTGAAACCACTTTACGGCCTACGAATAAGGAAGAAAGGGCCTATTGGGAGGAGCGTGTTGCCGAATTGCAAGAAAAGCAAGAAGATAGCTATGCCGTAATAGACGATTTGCTCTACAAGGTAGATTCCATGAAGCAGAGCCGGGAGCAAGATATGGAAAAACGTTTTGAGATGGTGATGCGATTGGTAAAACGGCATAATGGCGACGATATTCCCGATATAAAGGATAAAGCCCAAAAGCTTTACATGGCCGATAGCAAAGACTTGGATTCCCTGTACAACGCCATTGATGCTTCTACTGAAACGGCTTTGGCCATGAATTTCAAACCGGCGCCAAAACAAGTTGAGAAGAAAAGCGAGGGGACCTTTAATGGTGGAGCATTCAAGCCCATTGAAAAATACATCAATCTTGAAGGTGTAGGGCAAGGACATTACATTGTGGCAAATGTGTTTAAAAATGAGACCTACCTGAAAAACTTCATGGAAGAATTGAAAAGCAAAGGTCTACAGGCACAATACTTTAAGAATCCGGATAACGGTCTAAACTATGTCTACTTGGCCAAGTACGAGGAAAACGAATTGGCCTACCAGGCATATCAATCAAAAATGAAAGGTAAGTACCAAGACGAAATTTGGATCATGCATGTGGAAAACCCAAGGTACGCCAACTGGGCGGATGCTATTTTTCAGGATATTGAATAATCAATCAAGACTTTTTGTCCCTCATAAAATCTGCAATGCCCTGGCTCCCTGAGTCGGGGCGTTCTTTTAGTTCAGATATTATTTTTTGATGATCATCGGAACGGGTCTGCGACAATTTATACGTTGCCTGTATATCTGAAACCTTAATATGAAATCCCACTACGCCCTTTACTTGACGCAGGGTTTTTGAAGACATATTTTTGAGTGAAATCGGGTTTTTGGAATCATTTTCATATTTATCTACCAATCGGTGCATGGCCGCCATGGTCTCTTCTTCCGTTAGAATGCTCAACTTCCCGTAAACGTGGACTGCAATGTAGTTCCAAGTAGGCACTTCTTCCTCTTTGTACCACGAAGATGAGACATAGGCATGCGGCCCGTTGAAAATGCAAAGTACTTCGGACTCATCCTTAAAATATTTCCATTGTGGGTTGGCTTTGGCTATGTGTCCGACCAAAATATCGTTTCCTTGCCCATCGGTTTCCAGTTCCAAGGGAATGTGCGTTCCCCATGGTTTATTGTCCACGATATTGATTAAAATCCCAAAACTGTTCTGCTTCAAAAAAGCTTTGATCTCTTCAATGTCATTATTGGTGTAATGGGGAGGGATGTACATGGGCGTGCTTAAATTTTAAATGGAAAGCTAAAATATAAATTAAGTTGCGACGGACTACGGTTCATCCCCGAATGTTCACAGTTGGGTAAACCTTCTTTTAAAAAATGCAGTCTTGCAATCATCTTTGTGGCATCAATAATCAAAAACAACAGTCATGAAAAAACTTATTTTAGCTATTGTACTCATTGGGTCAACATTGGTAAATGCGCAGGATCGCTATTCCAGCGGAATGGAAAAGGCGTTTGAATTATGGAAAAACCAAAAAACAACGGAAGCATCTAACCTTTTCGAGCGTATAGCCACAGCCGAACCAGATAAATGGCTGCCTTATTATTATGTATCACAAATCAATACAGTGATATCTTTTGGGGAGAAGGATGAGCAGAAATTGAGCAAGCAACTGGAAAAAGCCAAAGAATTTCTGGATGTGGCAAAGGCCATTTCCCCCAACAATCCCGAAATTTTGATTCAGGAGGCGCTTATTAATACCGCATGGATTGCTTTTGATGGAGTCACTTATGGTATGACGCTATCTCAGGAAAATGTTCAACTGTATCAAAAAGCAATGGAAATAGCCCCGGATAATCCCAGGGTGATACTTTCCAAAGCAGAATGGGATATGGGGTCGGCCCGTTATTTTGGAAAGGACATTACTCCCTATTGCGAAGATGTGGAAAGAGCCTTGGAACTTTTTGCTACCTTTAAATCCGAAACTCCGTTCTACCCGACCTGGGGAAAAGAAAGGGCGGAAGAGGTGTTGAAAAGTTGCGGTAAATAATCAGTATGAAGCTCTTCGTAAGAGAAATAACTAAAGCATTATTAATAGGGGTCGCTATTTTTATAGTGTCCCTTATTATCTACTTTGTAAATGGTTGGGAGTTCACTCTTAAGGAATTGTCCGTAGATTTTTGGGAAACCATAGTGTTTTCCATGATTATTTATCTCTGCAACGCGGTATCGTTTATTTTGCTAATGCGGAAATATGATAAAGAATTATTTACCCGCAAATACATCGGTTATGGAATAATAGGGAATATCATTGCCTCCATAATTGGTATCTTTTTAGCCCGCTTAGTTCTTAAGGTACTTATCTACAATGTTGGTTTTAGTACGTTTATTTTGGACGAAACTCCAAAGGATTATTACACCTCTTTTTTAATTGCTATGATAGTTGCGCTGTTGTTCTATGCAGCCTACTACTACAAATACTACAAGGAAAAGCAGGTAAAGGAGCAAAAGATAATTGCCGGGTCGGCATCCGCTCGGTTCGATGCGCTGAAAAATCAGTTGGATCCCCATTTTCTGTTCAATAGCCTTAATGTATTGACCAGTTTGATAGATGAGGATCCTCACCAAGCACAAAACTTCACCACATCGCTTTCCAAAGTATATAGATATGTGTTGGAGCAGAAAAACAAGGACCTGGTTACGGTCGATGAAGAATTGAAATTTGCCCGAACCTATGTTAGACTCCTTAAAATGCGCTTTGAGGACAGTATTATTTTCGATATTCCGGATACTTGCTCCCAGCCTGAAGCTAAAATAGTGCCCCTGTCATTACAGCTTTTGTTGGAAAACGCAGTAAAGCACAATGTGGTCACTTCTTCCCGGCCATTGCATATCAAAGTATTTGAACAAAATGGTATGTTGGTGGTGAGCAACAACCTCCAAGAGAAGCAGGTGGTTAAAAAGAGCAGTGGGGTAGGACTCCAAAACATAAAACAACGGTACAATATCCTTACGGACCGTGAAGTGATCATTGAGAAAACGGAAAGCGATTTCGTGGTTTTTATACCTATGCTCACCCAAAAATATACGGTTCTAGAGACACAGGAGAGCTATATTGAAGAGAAACGCTATGCCAATGCCAAGGAACGGGTCAAGAATATTAAAGACTTCTATGGCAATCTTATGGCCTATTGTATTGTGATTCCTTTTTTATGGTGGCTCAACTTTCGTACTACGGATTTTCTATGGGCTTTCTTCCCTACGTTGGGTTGGGGATTTGGACTTACGGCCCACGGTATGGCAGCCTTCGGCTATAATCCGTTATGGGGAAAACGTTGGGAGGAGCGCAAGATCAAAGAATTAATGGAAAAGGACGATTTCTAGGAATTCAGATTTCAGTTGATAGATTTCAGAAGTCGGATTTCCGTCTTCGAATTGTCCAAATCAATGAGCACAGCATATAGGTTGCAATCAGGAAAATTTAACGAACTTCCCTCAACCCTCAACCCTCAACCCTCAACCCTCAACCCTCAACCCTCAACCCTCAACCCTCAACCCTCAACCCTCAACCCTCAACCCTCAACCCTCAACCCTCAACCCTCAACCCTCAACCCTCAACCCTCAACCCTCAACCCTCAACCCTCAACCCTCAACCCTCAACCCTCAACCCTCAACCCTCAACCCTCAACCCTCAACCCTCAACCCTCAACCCTCAACCCTCAACCCTCAACCCTCAACCCTCAACCCTCAACCCTCAACCCTCAACCCTCAACCCTCAACCCTCAACCCTCAACCCTCAACCCTCAACCCTCAACCCTCAACCCTCAACCCTCAACCCTCAACCCTCAACCCTCAACCCTCAACCCTCAACCCTCAACCCTCAACCCTCAACCCTCAACCCTCAACCCTCAACCCTCAACCCTCAACCCTCAACCCTCAACCCTCAACCCTCAACCCTCAACCCTCAACCCTCAACCCTCAACCCTCAACCCTCAACCCTCAACCCTCAACCCTCAACCCTCAACCCTCAACCCTCAACCCTCAACCCTCAACCCTCAACCCTCAACCCTCAACCCTCAACCCTCAACCCTCAACCCTCAACCCTCAACCCTCAACCCTCAACCCTCAACCCTCAACCCTCAACCCTCAACCCTCAACCCTCAACCCTCAACCCTCAACCCTCAACCCTCAACCCTCAACCCTCAACCCTCAACCCTCAACCCTCAACCCTCAACCCTCAACCCTCAACCCTCAACCCTCAACCCTTAACCCTTAACCCTTAACCCCTCTATCTACAACTCATCCCATTAAAATTACAGTTCGGGAATTCACTTTTCTTTTTGCCCCAGGCTATTCTGATATTTGACCTGTAATCAATAATTAAAACCGAACAGTCATGAAAAATGTAAACGAACACCGTTACACAAGAGCAAAAGAAAGAGTGGAGAGCCTTAAATCCTTTTATCATAGCTTAATTGCCTATTGCGTGGTAATTCCACTTTTGATCTACATCAATTATAGGACCACCGATATTCCTTGGGCCATTTTTCCCGCCGTTGGATGGGGATTTGGTTTGGTCAGCCTTTGGATGACCGCTTATGGACACAATCCCATTTTTGGAAAGGATTGGGAAGAGCGTAAGATTCAGGAGTTTATGAACAATAAAGAATTTTAAGAATGAGTATTTTTAGCTACAACATCACATCAAACAACAATACCATGGAAACTATAGATAAAGAAAACAAATATGTAAGGGCGCGTGAGCGTGTTCAGGAGCTTAAGAAGTTCTACGGTAACCTCACCTCATATGTGCTTGTAATAGCCGGATTGGCAGTTCTAAATTACTACACCACGGGCTTTGGCTATATGTGGTTCTTGTGGGCCGCTTTTGGTTGGGGAATCGGAATTGTTTTTCATGCCATTAAAACATTTGACCTTAATCCCTTTTTTGGAAAACAATGGGAAAAACGCAAGTTAGAGGAGTTTATGCGTGATGATGAACAAAACAATAAATGGAAATAACCATGGAAAATAGCAACAAAGAAAAATACAATAGGGCCAAAAAAAGAGTGGATGAACTCAAAGGCTTTTATATCCATTTGGCCATTTATGTGGTGATAAATGCCTTTATTCTGGTGAACTTGTACCTAAGGAGCGATGACTTTTGGAAATGGGAGCATTTCTTTACTTTAATTGCCTGGGGAGTGGGAGTTCTCTTCCATGCGTCAAAAACCTTTGGTTTCAATCCATTGTTGGGTAAAGACTGGGAAGAACGCCAAATCCAAAAGTACATGGACGAGGATAAAGAAGAAATGAACAAGTATAAATAAGATTATGGTCAACAAAGATACAGCGAGAGAGAACGCCAAAAAACGCGTCAAGGAGCTCAAAGGGTACTATAGACACATTTTCATTTTTATTGTCGTTAACGGCCTCTTATACCTTCTTAAGACCGGAATATTAAATTCGTTATTACCAGAAACATTTCCAAAGGAGTCCTATTACTATGATTGGATCAATGCAAACATCTTGATTTGGGCCGTGATCTTGGTCGTTCATACATTGATTCTGCAAAGGCATAAATTTACGTTCTTTAAAAGATGGGAAGAACGACAGATTCAAAAATACATCGAAGAGGATAGGAACAAGGTAGATAAATATAAATAGCATCATGGACAGAAATTCCGTTTTTGAAAAGGCCCAGCGAAAAGTGAATGCCATAAAAAGGTTTTACTATCATTTGACTTTTTTTATTTTAGTAAGTTCTGTCCTCTTGGCCTTAAAAGGAAGTACCGTTGATTGGTTCATGGAAACCAGTGGCAACTCTAATGAAGCTTTTTTGAAATGGATAGATTGGAATATTTTGGCGATACCTATAATTTGGGGAGCTGTGATCGCTGTCCAAGGAAGGTATGTTTACAGATTTCATTTTGATGATAAAAAAGTATAGTGAAGAAGAAGTAACAAGAAAAATCACAACAAGACCAAAACCTAAACAACAAACCAAACCTATATGAATGTCCTGATCATTGAAGACGAAAAACCAGCGGCAAGAAGATTGTCCAGACTGCTCTCCGAATTGGAAATGGAGGTCTCCACCATGTTGCATTCCGTTGAAGAATCCATAGCATGGTTTCAGAAAAATCCGCATCCCGATTTAATCTTTCTGGACATCCAATTATCCGATGGACTTTCCTTTGAAATCTTTGATGAAGTCGAGGTGAAAAGTGCTATCATTTTTACCACCGCTTATGATGAATATGCACTCCAAGCATTCAAGTTAAATAGCATTGATTATTTGTTAAAACCAATAGACGAAGAAGAGCTGGAAAGTGCCGTAAAAAAGTACCGGAATTTTAAACCGGAAAACCAAAAAATCCCCATCGATTTTAACGACATAAAAAAGCTTTTGGTTAACCCTTTGGAACGCGAATTCAAGAAGCGGTTTACAGCTAGGGTAGGACAGCATTTAAAAATTATAAATGCCGATGAGGTAGAGTGTTTTTATAGTGAGAACAAAGGTACTTATGCCGCTACTTCGGATGGAAGAAATTATTTATTGGACACTACCCTGGAACAGTTGGAGGAGGAGTTGGAGCCACAGACATTTTTTAGGGTCAGCCGAAAATTTTATGTGAACATCAACCATATAGGAGACATTATTTCATATACAAATTCAAGGCTTCAAATCAAGTTAAAACGGTTTGATGAGGCTGAAGTGATAGTAAGTAGGGAACGAGTAAGAGACTTTAAGTTATGGTTGGAATAAATTAATTTAAAAAACTGATTATCATTTTTTTAAAAAAATATAAAACTAATAATAGGTTTTTCTTATAGTGAGTTTTTTGGGTAAAAAACCTACTTTTCTTCAACTCGATTGTCATCAAAAGCGGAAGGAAGAAGTTTAGGTATCAATTTAATAAAAATAGGCAGAAGAATCGCTCCTCCGGGCAGCATAAAAATTGCCAAGGAAGGAATACTTTTAAAAATATCGAGCAATTGATTTTGCACTTTTTTCTTCTCTTCGTTACTCAAATCCTTCACGGTCGACTTGGATAAAAGTGCGACCAATTCCCTACTTTCGGTCAGCTCTTTTTTTAATCTTTTACTGTTTCGAAGAATTAATTTGCTCACGTTTTTGGACATCCCATCATAGAATTGAACGGCCAAATTTTTGTTGCTCAAATAGGCAATTTTATCCTTGTTTTTCTCGAAGAAATTCATCACAAAATCGAGCTCAGATTCTACTTCTTTTTTAGACTTTCCAAGGTCTTTTCCAAGACCAAAAATGTAGTCCGTTTCAGAGTAGTCCAACGTCTTATCTTCCCATATGGTCAGGCATGCCATATCCAGAAAATAATCCTTCTCATTTTTGGTGAAATTCTGGTTCAATAAATCCGAATATTCGCCTTCAAATTTTGCATTGTCAAGATCCACATAGGTAAGGGAAGACCCCAACAATTGAATCAATTTTGCATCCGATTCATGGGTCTCTTTGGAGTTGAGGGCATGGTACACAATATTAATGGTAACATACTCCAAAAGTTGTGCATGGCTCATCATGTCTTTATCGCTTCGGAGATAAATTATGAAGATGAGAATATCTACATAAAGTAACGAATTGGTCAAACTATTTCCGAGTGCCCTACTAAAAGTGTTGTCGCTTAAATAGATTCGGGAATCAATCAATTTTTCCAGTTGGGAAATTGTTTTTGAGCCGCTCAATATCTTGCTCAAAAACGAAATCCTGCTCACATTCAAGGATTGATAGTATTCGAATATTTTGTTGACGAAGGCCTCGAAATCGGTCTTTCCAACCTCAAAGGTATAGGTGTAGTATAAAGCGGTCAGTAGATTGATCTTGGCAATCTCGTCCTCGCTCAATGTGTGTTCCACATCTATAAACGATGGGATGCTTAAGTGGACACCGTATATGAAACCATTTGTTTTGAGTTCTCTGTACAAACTGTCAAAGTCTTCAAAACGGGAAGACTCTTGAGCTACTAGGTGACCAAATTTGTTGATCCAGCCAGAGGCGGAAGGGTTCATGGATACATTTTAACGCATCAAAGTAAAACAATTTCTCTGACTTTGCTTTGGTACAGGCCAATGACTTCGATGAAATTTTAACATTTCAAAACCAAACCGCGTACTACGCAGTTCCGTAGGTAGGGTAGATACAAGCCCTAAAACAACAAACAAAATGAAGATAATAATACCACGTATCTGTTTATTCCTCATCTTGACGTTTCTGGTTTCTTGCGTTCAAGAACCGGAAGTGTTCAAAACAAACAAATCGGACTATGATCACTTTTTGGTATCAGGTCCGTTAAAGACTATACCCGCTAATTTACAGTTTGAAGTAGAAGCCAACTCTGATAGTATGCAATTGCCCGGTTTGTGGAACTTGACGGACGATAACATGCAAATTTATAAGGAAACCGGTGATGTCAAATTCTTAAAAAATTCAGCGAAGATCTTAAATAAGGCGATTGAGATGGCTACTACTGAAAAATCTGGATTTATAAGGGCTTTGTCCAATAATTACATGTTGCAGCACAGGTTCAAGGAGGCTTTGGTGCTGGCAAAAGAGGCAAGAGCTCTAGGTACCGATTTGGAGGCGACCCAGAGTTTGCTGTTTGATATTCATATGGAATTGGGCAACTATGGGCTTGCAAACAAATACTTGGATAGCATCAAGGATGTATCAAGCTATGAATATTTGGTCAGGTTGGCTAGGTGGAACAATTTCAAGGGTCATTCTGATTCTGCCATTAAGCTCATGGAAAAAGCGACAGAGAAGGCAGAGATTTCCCAGAATGAAGACTTGTTGTTGTGTTCCTACCTCCATTTAGCGGATTATTATGGGGCAACAGGACATATAGAAGAAGCTTACAAACTATATCTCAAGGCGCTTCAAATATCGCCACAAGATGCAAATGCAAAAAAAGGAATCGCTTGGATCGTGTATTCCCACGAAAGAAATGGTATTGAGGCACTTCGGATTTTGGACTCCATCACACAAAAGAACAAATCCCCCGAATATTATTTGTTGAAAGCAGAGATTGCAGCTTTTATTGACGATGATATGTTGAGGGTCCAGGCATTGGATGATTATTATAAAATGGCAGGTAAAAACACGGATTATGGCGATATGTACAATGCCCATAATGTGGATTTTTTGCTGAGTATGGATGTGGAACACCGAGCTTATGAATTGGCACAGGAAGAGGTGAGTATTAGACCTACACCCCAATCTTATGGGTGGTTGGCCTACAGCCTACTTCATTTGGGAGAAAAGGAAAAATCAATGAAGGTTATCGAAGAACACGTAATAGGTGTCACCCATGAACCTGCCGTTTTGCAACGCGCTGCCGAGATTTACAAAGCAAACGGAAAACAAGACAAGGTTAAAGCGCTAAAAGAAGAATTATTGGGGGCAACCTACGAGCTTGGCCCCATAAAGGAAGCAGAGGTTGCCAGTTTGTGAATTTCCCCCGCTAAAAGCAAGGTTGAAGACCGATAGGGTCTCGGCTTGGTTGTTGTTTTTAGGTACGCCATGGTATTTTTGCCATGGCGTTTTTTTAATCATCGGCAATGGCATTTTGGGTCTCGCTTTCTTGCTCTTTCAAGATTTCAATACCTTTTTGTATGACCAGATTGGTAGGGATGGTAATTCGTTTGCCATCATCCGTGCGCATAAATAGATAGAATCCGCTGATGTCCTCAACTTTTCCGGTCCAGTCAAAATCCTTGTCCATCACCCTAATTCTGTCACCCAAACGCAAAGGATGGTTAAAAAAGAGGATAACACTTGCCGTAAGGTTGGAAAGGATGGACCATTGCGCTACGAAACCAACTCCCAATATGGCCAACATCGAGGAAATAAATACCGAAAATTCCTCGAAATTGACTCCCCAAATCAATGAAATGCCGATAAAAGCCAGCAGATAGAACAGCAAATTGCTCAAATAAAAAATTATTTTTCTACTGTTCATATCAATGGAACTTGTTCTACCGAACCGGCGAATAGCCCTTTTGCTGAAAGAGTTGAGCGTAATGATAATGGTCAAAAGAATGATAGTGAACAAAATCTCGGATTTGAAGGACATAGTGTCAATCATGATGCTTCTTAGTAAATTTGATTTATATTGATAAGTCTAAACTACGAATAAACCCTTTCATATTTTTAAGCCATGAAAACAGATTTTGAAGAAAATTCGTGGGTAATCAACTACTCTCCCGAAAATTACTCTAATCACAAATTCTCATTGGAGAGCGATTTGTTGCTTTCAAAAGGCGATAAATCCATTACTTGGGTAAATACCTATGGTTTGGATTACATGGAAGAGTTTAGGCAAATGGTGAACGGTAATAACCTTGACGATTTTTTACTGCGCCTGCTCTTGAACCAAAAGATGGGAAACAAGGTCATAGTGCTGGAAGACCAGTTGTTTATTGCGGCCCGAATCCTTAAAACAGAACACGATACTATGGAGTCCGAGCAAATGTATTTTGTGGTCTCAAAGGACTTCAATTGGTGCATCCAGGAAAAGTGGGGGGATCATTTTGATTGGATTCGCCAGCGAATATTTGAAAACAAGGGTATCATCAGAAAAAAACGGGCAGATTACCTGCTTTTTTTTATTCTAGAGACCTTGATCACCAATTACAAAGATAAGTACGAGGAAACGGTAATCATGGAAAATGCCTTGGATGCCATCGTAAAACGTGAACCAACCCCTGAGTTTATGTTCGAGGTAGAGCAGAAAAAAGCGGTGATACAAGATTTTAAGAAAGCAGCACAAGGTCTTAGGGATATCATCATCAAGTTGGAACGAGTTCAGGTCAAAGGCTTTCACACCAAATATTTTAGTGAACTTCGTGAACAGATAAATGGCCTTATTGCCGATATCGATTCGGATATTATGGAACTCGAAAGCCAAATAAACCTCTTTTTCAGTGTCCAGGGCCACCGCTTGAATGAGGTAATGAAGACCTTGACCATCTTCTCAGTGGTGTTTATTCCCCTGACATTTTTGGCCGGCATTTACGGGATGAACTTCGAAAACATGCCCGAGTTAAGGTCACCTTATGGTTATTTTATTCTATTGGGCGTAATGCTCATAGTCACCATAATATCTATAGTCATTTTTAAGCGGAAAAAATGGTTTTGATGGATTGAATTACTTCTTTTTGATGGCTTAGTGATTCCTCTTTGTCATCCAATGATAAACATCATATTCTTGAAAAACACAGCTCGGTAGATTTGTCTCATCATTATTAAATAATACACGATGAGAAAAAGAATACTTGTAGCGGCTATCGCTGTAATGGGATTAACAAACTTGGCAGTGGCACAAGATGCCCCGGCGGACAATAGCGGAAAATGGCAATTTAGATTAAGGGGAATCGTGGTCTCCCCAGATGAAAGCGCGGATATTGAAGCCATTGGTGGGGATGTGGATATTTCCACCTCAATTGTTCCTGAATTTGACATTACCTACTTCTTTGATGACAATTGGTCGATGGAATTGATTTTGGGAACTACAAAACATGATGTCAAGGCAGTAGAGACTGCCGTAGGAGAAATCGATTTGGGCCACGTTTGGTTGTTGCCCCCGACACTTACAGGTCAATACCATTTTACCGGAGGTAATTTGGTCCCCTATGTCGGGGCAGGGGTGAACCTTACCTTATTTTACGGTGTTGATGAAGGACCGACGGTTGATGATATCAACTATGATACGGCTGTTGGCTTTGCACTTCAAGGTGGGTTTGATTATATGTTGAACGATAAATGGTTTTTGAACTTTGATGTTAAGAAGCTCTTCCTGAACACCACTGCCACCGTTGATGCTACAAGCGCCCTGGGAGCTACCGTAGACGCAGACGTAGATATCAACCCTTGGATTTTTGGGTTTGGGATAGGTCTTAAACTTTAATATTCGATTGTTTTTTTAGGTAATCTAAGTTTTGAAGGTGGTTTGGCTTTGCCGACCACCTTCTTTTTTAAGAGCCTACGGCGCCAAGGGTGTACAATTGCTCCAATGTTGGTGTTTCGCTACCACCTTCGGGTTCCAAAGTAATACCAAAGGCTTCCGATTCATTCGCGTTTTCCAATGTAAATAACTTAGTGTCCACCGATGCAAAATCATCCAATAATCCAATGCTGGTGGGTGTTAGTGGGTCCAGTTTTAGGGACCAGACCTGATAGGTGAAACCTTCGGGTGGTTCTGGAAGCCCTTTGGCGTCAATAATCACTTTGCTTTCTTCTTTGTTCCAATAGGCTTTTGCATAAGAAGAAGGGGACACCGTTTGTCCACCAAGTGCAATCACCGTAACGTTTTGGTCTCTAATACTCTCAAGAAGCGATTCTTTATAAGTGATTTCCTCTTGGGTATCCGAGAGTATATCCTCTAGACTTTGTTTCTCTTTGTTGGTAAGCTCTATTTCCGATTGTAGTTTGGAATTCTCCGTATACATCCAAAACAATCCGACGGCCAACAGCACCGATGCTGCCCATCCCAAATAACTGCCCCAAGAGGTTCCCTTGCCGGAGGTACCTTCAGGTATAAATGGAATAACATCATCTATTCGTGCTTTTATCTTGGTAAAACCATCCGAAGGCATCTTCGGTGATGCGGCTTCGGTAACTGCAAGAATGGCTCGCTCTATAGCCTCTATCTCACTCCTTATTTCAGGGTATTGAATAGCATAATGTTGCACCTCCAAGTTTTCCTCCGTGGACAATGCTCCTGCAACATACAGTTCCAATTTTCCAGACGCTATGTATTCTTTCACATCCATGCTCATGCCATATTTTTTCTAATATTTGAAATACAGCTTCTTATTCTCGTTTTGATGGTGCCAACTGGCGTATCCAGCTCTTTGGCAGCTTCTTTTTGTGTATAGCCTTTAAAATAAAGCATATCAATTAGTAAAATGCACTTTTCCTTTAATCCTTTTAATAAAGACTGAAGCCCAATAGTGTCCATTCTATCATTAAGGTCTTCGCCGTTTTCATAGATACCTACGAGAGAATCTACGGGGAGGTTCTTTTTTTGATTTTTATGGGTTTTTGAGCGCACTTCGTCGATTGCGGCGTTACGGGCTATGTTCAAGATCCATGTGAAAAAACGGCCTTTGGAAGTGTCGTACTGGTCCGATTTTTCCCAGATTTTCACGAATACATCTTGACAGATTTCTTGGGAACGCTCCGTATCCTTCACAATTACATTGATTACCCCACATATATTTTCAGCGTACATGTTGTACAAAGCTTCAAAGGCAGCACTGTCCTTTTTCTGAAATTTTTCTATGAGGTTGTCCAATTGCATAACCGGTTGGTTAAAGATATAAAAAGTTGGCTGTGTTTGTGCTATTCAATATTGATTCCCTTCAGCACCAATGTTTTCCATTCGGGATGTTCTTTCAGATATTTGGCAACAAAGGGACACAACGGTATGAGCGTCCAATCTTCCTTTTTGATATGCTCCAGAGTTTGTTTGATGAGTTCAGAGCCTATGCCTTGGCCTTCGTGCCCTGGGGGGACTTCGGTATGGGTAAGGTATATTTTTTCTTTGGCTTTGATATATTCAATTTTTGCTATATCGCCATTATCCAGTTCAAACTGGAACCTTTTGGCGGATTCGTTGTCTACAAGTTGATATTGCTTTTCCACAAAATTTTAGTGATTGGTTATCGGTAGCTTAATGCGCCCGATGGACATTTTGAGATTTGTTGTTTCAATTGTTCGGTGGATGCGTTTTCGGCTTGTATCCAAGGTTTTTCTTTGGGGTTATAGACCTTTGGCAACATTTTCACGCAAATTCCGGCATGTTGGCAAAGTTCAGGTTTCCAGATCACGGCTATTTCCCCGTTAGAATATTCTTTCATAGCACACAAATTGAAATAAAAAAAGAGCTGCCCGAAAGCAGCTCTGAATAGTTTTTATTGAATGATACCTGTACAAGCGATTCTTGCACCGGCAGCTCCGGATGGTTGGGAGGTATAATCATCCACTCCTTGATGAACGATTACTGCTTTGCCCAAAATGTTTTTCTTTTCGTCATCGCAACCAATGCACCATTCGTCCGTAGAAAAATCTACTGTTGCGTTTCCATCTGCATCTGCGGTAAAGTTACCGATGTCACCTTTGTGGTAACCATCTTCAGCTCCCCATTTACCGTGCTTTTCAAAAGTTGGGTTCCAGTGTCCTCCTGTTGATTTTCCATCTGCGGAAGAACAATCTGCTTTTTCATGAAGGTGAATGGCATGTTCGCCTTCATCAAGCCCTGTAAAGGTAGCTTTCATAGTAACATTTCCATTCTCTTGGGTAAAAACAACCTCACCGTTCACATTACTGTCGCTTTTAGGTTCCATGCTAAATGTAATGGATTCAGGTTCAGTAGTTTCAACCATTTGATCCACGGTTTCTTCAACTTCCTCAGTTGCTTCTTCTGTTTCTTTTTTAGCTTGTTTGCAGCTAAACGCAGTTATAAATACTAGCGCTAACGCTATTGCTTGTATACTTTTCATTAAAATGAGTTTTTAGATTAACCACTAAGTTAGGTATTATTTATGCCGCTGTCAACCATTCACGTGCTCTATTGATCAGTTTTTTTGCCCTTAAACAATCCTCTTAAATCTGGATTGTAAAAAATGGCCAACTGTAACCTGTCATAAACAGCATTGGCAAACTGATTTCTCAAGTAACCTAACTGCACACTGGTGTTTTCGGTAACATTCACACCAACAGCACCATACAGCCTGTTTTGGCCAAATAGATTATCCTGTAGATTGATGAACAATTCATCATAAAAATTCAGAAAGAACGTATTGGTCAATGGCAGGGTCATTTGAATCCGATAACGCGCCCGATGTTGTGTATCGGTGGTTTCCCCAAAATCCAAAAAACGCTGCTCCAAGCGGTAACGGTGCTCAAAAAGAAATTCCCAGACTTTGTTTTTGAGTATAAATTGTTCAAAAATCCGATGCTCCTTTGAATTGATCTCGCCTTCAAACTCATAAAAATTATTATCGGTATCAATAAACGCATAACCTCCTGTTGCAATAGCATTTGGATCGATATGGTAATTAAGTCCCGTTCTCAACAACATTTGGTTAAAGTTGCTCGTGGTCTCATAAAACCTAAACTGTGCCTCTGTATGAATGCTTAAACGTTCCGAAATTTTGTTGGTGCCAAAGTACATGTACCAAGCTCCCATTTCATCCTCACCAGGTTGTTGTGCATTTGCGGTTAATGTTCCTAATAGTATAAAAAGGGCAGTTAATTTTTTGATCATTTACTTTCTTCTTTTATTGGCGTGCTTGCATCTCCTTTGAGGTACTCGTCCAAAAACTCCAATATTTTGCTGTATGCAGTGATTTGATTCTCTTTTTTGACAAAACCATGTCCTTCATCCTCAAAGAGGACATACTCAACAGGGACTCCATTCTGACGCACCCCAGCTACAATTTCGTCAGACTCTGCCTGCAATACCCTAGGGTCTTGTGAGCCTTGAAGTACGATCAACGGTTTGGTGACCTTATCGGTATGGAAAAGAGGGGAAATCTGTTTCAACCGAACGGAGTCGGCACTGTAAGGGTCTCCCAATTCTTTATACAATGCATCTTTAAAGGATTCCCACCATGGCGGAATACTTTTTAGGGTTCTCATCCAATTGGTCACCCCAAAGAGATTGACCCCTACATCAAATTCTTCAGGGGCGTAGGTCAAAGCGGCCATGGTCATGTATCCGCCGTAGGATCCTCCAATAATTCCTATTTTCTCCCCATCGATTTCAGGTTGTTGAGCTAGCCAATTTTTTCCTTCTACGCAATCTTTCAAATCTTTGTCACCATGGTTAAGGTCGTCCATTTGGTAGAAGGTTTTGCCATATCCACTGCTTCCACGATTGTTCACCGCTAAAACGGCATAACCATGGTTCACCAAATATTGGATAAACGAGCTGAAGTTTTGACGGGATTGCCCACCAGGACCTCCATGTACCCAAACCAAAGCGGGTACAGGATTTTCTTCGCTTGCTTGGTGTGGGGTATAGTAAATGGCTGGGATTTCCAAGCCATCAAAGGATTCATATCGGATTACCTCGGCCTTGACCAGATCCTGTCCTTGGATTTCTGGGTTCAATACATCAGTCAGCTTTTTCTGCTCCTTGGTTTCCAAATTGTACACATAAAGGTTTGATGGTGTATGCGAACCGCCTGCGTAAAAACGCATCATGGTTTCGTCGTCGGAAAAGCTAACGCTGGTAATTTCCATGTTCTCCACCTTGGGGAGTTCTATGTTTTTGCCCGTGGCCACCTCCATCACTTCGATGGTGTTTTTGGCATCTTCGTTAATGTAAGTGACTTGATAGGTGCCATTATCCGTAAAATAACTACCTGAAATATCCCAATCACGTTCCATTGCCTTTTCGTACGAGCCATCAGCAATGGTGTATTTCATCAAATAAGAAAATTCGCTGCCATCATCGGTGGTGTAATAAAGTGCGGAACCATCGGGTGAAAAATCCTGCGGTGCGTTTCCACTTTGGTTTTTGTTGATTTTCATCAATTCTTTTGACTCCAAATTATACAAGAACAAATCGCTATCGTTCGTATTGATGGATTTGCTCAACGCCACATATTTTTCATCTGGGGAAACAACGCCAACATCGTATCCATCATCGTTTTGATAGATCAATTGGGCGTCCATGGTCTCCAAATTCATTTTGTAGAGGTCCATAAATCGGCTATCCCGCTTGTTGGAGCCATAAAAGAATGCCGATTTGTCCTCGGACCATTGGTAAAACAGGGAACGGGCCCCTTCCTCTGGTGTCAGGTCTTTGTTGCTGCCATCGGTGTCCCGAACAAAAATGTGATAGATTTCATCGCCATTGTTGTCCATACGGAAGAGCATTCGTTCATCATTCGGAAAATAAGAAATAGAGAACACCGATGAGCTGTCCGATTGCGTTATGGGAATCATGTCGCCACCCGAAGTGGGTATGGTGTAGATATTATAAATGCCCGAACGGTTGCTCGATACCAACAATTTGGATTTGTCGGGTGAAAAACTTCCTCCTCCAATGGATTCGTTATCCATCATTTGGGCAATGGTGTAGGTCTTCATCGTATCTGCTACGGAAGGTTCCTTTTTTTCTTCTTTGCACGCCCAAATGCTGGTGATCAGGGCAATGGCCAATAATTTTTTCATGGTTCGCTTATTTAAGTTCAAAACTTTCGGTTTCCTTAAAAGGAGATAGATCCAATGATTCAATGGATGTTCTGTACGATTTCCATTCATCATTAAAGAAGGCATTGGTGCTTTCCAATACTGCCTTTAGTTCTTCTTCTGCAAACCGAATCATTCTTCTTTCGGTTTCGGTGATTCCAGATTTTCTTGTGTTCACATAATAAGAAGCATCTCCCAATCTGGTCATTACGTTGGGTTCGGGGTCATCGGTGATTCCTTGTCGTTTGTCTTCCTTGCCCAAATACAGAGCAATGACAGAATCGATTTGCTTTGTAATTTCTTCGGATGCTTTTATCTGTTCCTTGAACTTGTCCTTGTCCAGTTCCTTGAGCTCTTTTTTGAATTTTTCTGCCAAATTTTTGCTTTCCACCAATTGTTTTACGGCATCCGCGGCTGTTTGCGTGTACCCTTCCAGTTTTTTGCCAGTTTCGTACACTTCGTTGATGGAGGCGAGATCAACATCCAACCTTGGGTCCGTTTTAACGGTTACCATGGTGGAATCGGACACATCGCCATAAACCGCCTTTACTTTGTAAGTTCCTGGTTTTACCTCGATACCACCACGTTCCCTATCGCGTTTGCTGATGGTTCTCGAAGGTCTATCTGGACCTTTTTCATCCAGGTTCCAATAAATTCTATGGAAACCAGCCTTTTCGGGAGTTTTGTATTTCAATGTTCTGATGAGCCTATCACCATCATAGAATTCAAAAAAGATGGAATCCTTGATTTTTTCCTTTGGCTTTTCGTCCTCGGCCTTGTCACCTTCATCGCTCTCGTCTTTTTTCTCTTCCTTGGATTTGTCAGCTCCTTCTTTTAGGTAGTATGTGATCATAGCTCCCGACTCCCTGTTCTCACCGCTGTAAATGGCATCTCCACCAAACCTACCGCCAGTGGGCTGTTGGTAAGCGGCCAAAAAGGCATCAGGACTATCAAAAAGACCGATTTCTTTCTCCAAAACAGATGTATTGTCCGCTAATTTTCGTAACGGTCGGATATCATCCAATACCCAAGCGGCCCTACCAAAGGTTCCGATGACCAAATCCTGTTCCCTTGGATGAATGGCCAAATCCTTTGTGGAAACGGTTGGGAAATCCTTGTCCCATTTTTTCCAATTGTTGCCTGCGTCCAATGAAAGATAAAGTCCATCATCCGTACCCAAGAACATGAGGTTTGGGTTTTTTTGGTCCTCGATAATGGAAAGCGTGTAGCTTTCCACATCGTTTTCATCTACAATACGGGTCCAGGTTTTGCCATAGTCTTTGGTGCGGTAGGCGTATGGTGTATAATTAAACCTTCTGTAATCGTTTGCTATCAATAGGGCTTCGCCTTTATTGTTTTGGGAAGCTTTTATCTGTGGAATCCAGCTTCCCGTTGGTAAGCCTTTGATGTTTTTGGTGACATCGACCCAAGTTTCTCCACCATTTTGGGTATAGTGCACACGTCCATCGTCAGTTCCAATCCAGAGCATATCCTTTTCAACGGGTGAAGGTTCGATGACGATGATGGTGCAGTGGTTTTCCGCCCCTGTGGCATCCATCGTAAGTCCACCGCTTTCGCTCTGTTTTTGTTTTTCTTTATCGTTTGTCGTCAGGTCTGGCGAGATTACTTCCCAAGTCAAACCTTTGTTTGTGGATTTGTGCACAAACTGACTTCCAAAATATACCGTGCTGTTATCAAAAGGGTCTTGGCCGATGGCCGCGTTCCAGTTAAACCGAAGTTTTGTGTCAGCATCGGGAGGGGTAGGGCGTACAATGTAACCGTTCCCTGTTTTCCAATCGTATCGGCTCACATATCCTTGCTGGCTCATGGCGTATCCGAATTGGCTATCGTCTTTGTCCGGAACCACATCGAACCCATCGCCGAAGGCGATTTCTTGCCAATAACTGTTTCGGATACCTTGTGCTTTCCAAACATAGGCGGGTCCTCTCCAAGAGCCGTTGTCCTGCATACCTCCATATACATTGTACGGATACTCGTTGTCCGTACTAATGTGATAGAACTGTGCCACGGGCAAATTACCAATAAAGCGCCATGTTTTGCCTCCGTTTTTGGTAATGTTGAGACCTCCATCGTTACCATCCATCATAAATTGTCCGTTTTCGGGGTGAATCCACCAAGCATGGTGATCGGGGTGTACACCATTGTCCACCCCATAGGCGGGCATCAATTGGGTGAAGTTTTTACCACCATCTTCGGAAACATTGATATAGGTGAAAACCGAATACACCCGATTTTCGTTCTGAGGGTCCACATATATTTCTGAATAATAAAATGGACGGTTTCCTATATCGCTTTTATCATTGATTTTTTCCCATTTGAAACCACCATCTGTGGATTTGTACAAAGCGTTTTTCTTCGCCTCTACCAAGGCATAGATGATATTGGGTTTGTTTCGGGCTATGGCAACACCAATCCTTCCCAAATCTCCTTTGGGAAGTCCATCTTCTGCGGTGATTTGTTTCCATGTTTTACCACCGTCGTGCGTAATGTGCAATCCGCTGCCTTCTCCGCCCGACTTAAAGAACCATGGTTCTCTTTTGTGCTCCCACATGGCAGCAATCAGTTTGTTCGGGTTTTTTGGGTCCATGACCAAATCGGCAATGCCTGTTTTGTTGTTCACGAACAATACCTTTTCCCAAGTTTCCCCACCATCGGTAGTTTTAAAGACACCTCGCTCGGGGTGCTCGCCCCAAGGGGAACCAATGGCGCCTATATACACTACATCGGGGTCTGTTGGGTCTATTATGACCCTATGGATATGCCTTGTTTTCTCCAATCCCATGGATTTCCATGTTTTACCCCCGTCCAGGGACTTATAAATTCCATATCCGCCATTTAGGCTGTTTCTTGGGTTGCCCTCTCCTGTACCTACCCAGATTACCGATGGGTTGGATTGTTGGATGGCCACAGCTCCTATTGAGCCTGTTACTTCATTATCAAAAACAGGTTCCCATTTTATCCCGCCAGAAGTTGATTTCCACAAGCCGCCCGAAGCTGTTCCAACAAACATTACATCGGGATTGGAATGGACCACATCAATGGAAGTGACACGACCGCTCATTCCTGCGGGACCAATGTTTCTTGGTTTCATGTCGCGCAGCAGTTCCACATCAAAATCTTGTGCGGTGATACTGGCCGTAATAAGAAGAACAAAATAGAGGATTGATTTTTTCATTAGTTGGCTTTGTTTTTTGAGTTTAGCTTTGACCAGTTAACGGCATACTTCGGACAAGCACGGTCATTTTTTGGTCGCTTAAAGATACCAAAAACCCCTACCTCATTTCTTAAAAGGATGTTAATGAAGTGTGAAGGGACAGCGTGGCTTATTTATCCTTGTAAACGACCCCATCTTTCATCACATATTTTACGTGTTTCATTTGAGAAATGTTTTCAACAGGATTCCCCTCAACAGCAATGATATCTGCCAAGTATCCTTTTTGAATCGTTCCCAGTTCATCAAAATGAAGAATTTTTGCATTCAGTGAGGTTGCTGATCGTAAGGCTTTGATGGGCTCCATGCCGTAGGCTACCATAAGTTCCAGTTCACGATAATTTTCTCCGTGGGTAAATACACCAACGTCGCCACCAAAAACAATATCAACCCCCGATTGCAGAGCCAGTTGAAAGGATTTTTTCTTTTTTGCCACTCGTTCCGGGTCGGGTTCGGCACCTTTTTTCCAACCTTGATATTGCGATATGGCATCTCCCGCGGCAAGGGTTGGGCAAAGGGCTACTCCATTTTCTTTCATCAAACTAAAGATTTCGGCAGTACCGCCATCGCCGTGTTCAATGGTTTCCACACCTCCCAAAATAGCGCGCCTCATTCCTTCTGGGGTACTGGCATGGGCCACCACATAACGACCAGCTGTGGTAGCTGCAGAAACCATAGCGTTTATTTCCTCCTGTAAAAAGGTAGGCTGGGAGGGCTCACCCTTGCCCCAGCGGTAATCCGCATATATTTTTATGAAGTTGGCCCCGTTGCCTAGTTGAGTTCTCACTTCTTTGACGGCATTGTCCCTACCGCTCACGGGAACAGCACCGAGAGGCACTGTGACACCGTCATGGAACCCTTTTGGACCATAGGCTCCTGTCGCCACTATGGCTGGACCCGCCATCAAAGTGCGCGGGCCTGGAATAATACCGCCGTCAATCGTCTTTTTGAGGTAGATATCGGTATAACCAGCTCCCTCTGAACCCAGGTCACGCATGGCGGTGACGCCTGCCATCAATGAATTTTTGGCGTGAACGGAGCCTCTGATAGCCCTCTCAGTGGGGGATTCCTTCAGAACTTGGTCGTTCCATTCTGTTTCGTTGTATGGGTGCAACAGCAAATGGGAATGTCCTTCAATAATACCTGGCATCAGGGTCATGCCCTTTAATTCTTTTTTGGTGTAGGAGCTGGCTCTTTTCAAACCGTTCATTGGGCCAGCATAGGTTATTCGGTTGCTGTCAATAGCCACTACCCAACCGTTATGGATTTTCTTACCATCAAAAACCCGTTCTGGTACAAGTAGGGTCTGTGATTGCAATGTGTTCACCAATAAGGTAATAGCTAGGACAAATATGTATTTTGATTGCATGTTGAGGTTGTTGTTTTGGAATTAATCCATTTTAGCGTTCTCCAATAATTTCTGAATTCGTTTTTTGGAAAACACCTGATTTCCCTTGATCACGGAGTAAATCTTCTGTGTATTTTGGATGTTTTCCAATGGATTGGCATCCAAAATAACCAAATCGGAGACTTTTCCTTTGGAAATTTCTCCATAATCATCCGTTTGACTTAAGAATTTTGCTCCGTTTGGACAAGAGGTTCGCAGTGCATCGAGAGGTGATATCCCGTTCGCTACCATGGCCTGTAATTCCTTGTGCAAGGAAATACCAGGATAGGCATAAGAGTTGAACGCCCCGCTGTCCGACCCAGCCAATAATTGAACTCCAGCGGAATCAAGCGATTTCGCCAATTCGCCAAAAAAAGCATCCAATCGCTTTCTATTTTCACTGGCTTCTTCGGATGAATTTAATGCTGATTGTATTCTTCCTTGATAGGTTTGTATGATACCATCACCCATGTATTGAAGATACTCATCGTTGCTATGGTCCACCTCGTCCAAATAACTCAATGTTTCCCCAATGTGAAGGGTCGGAACTACAAAAACATCATTTTCTTTTAACGTATTAAAGGTTTTGTGCGCAGTGCTGTCCGCATAACCTTCCATAAGGGCTGGCATGGCGTCCCAAAAACCAATTTCACCCTGACTCAGCTTCTCGGTAATTTCCATTTCATTGCTGGCACAGCCTTTCATAATGTAGTAGAGGTGCTCAATGCCATCCATCCCTGCGTATATAGTCTCTTCCAAGGTTACAGTGAACGGCATATGCCCAGAAACGGTAAATCCTCTTTTCTTGGCTTCTCTTATTGCTGCCAAGTAGCTGTCAGGTGAAATTCTACTGTCATAAATTTTTACAAAGTCCACGTTTAAAGATTCTAGCGAATCCAATGCTTGGACAACATCATCTTCCGTTTCCACTTCCAAGGAACCTGCCCATCTACTATTGGGACCATCTATTTTTGGTCCAGCGGTAAAGATTGTGGGGCCAACCAACTCTTCTGAGGCAATTTGATTTTTCCAGTCCATAACGGAATAGGTGAGGTCGCCGCCTGCATCACGAACTGTGGTAATGCCATTGGCAATGAACAGTTTTAGAAAGTTCTTGTTGTTTTTGATCAAAGTATCACCTCCCCGTAAATGGATATGATTGTCCCAAAACCCAGGTAGAATGTACTTTCCAGAGGCGTCGATGGTGGAATCAGCCTTAAAATTGCTTGAACCTTCAGTTTCTACGGCCTCAATCTTACCATTGGATACCAAGATATTTTGGGTTTCAATTTTTCCGGTTTCCAGATGGATGACCTGTGCATTGGTAATTGCGAGATCGTAATGGTTGATAGTTTCCTTCTTACAGCTGGCGATTATGAAGAGAAGGGATAAAAGTAAAGGTCTAATCATTTTAGTTTGGTTTATTATAATCCTTAAAGATACCTGATTTTTTATTTCCTATCCCTTTGGGTTTTTCCGATTTTTTTGGTGATTTTTAACCAAATACAAGTTTTGAAGGAAACAAAACCAAGCTGGCTCTATTTATTATTGTTGATTCTCTCGGGAGAGGCCATCTTTATCCTTCCTTTTGTGCTACCACGTGTTTTTAGGCCCACGGTTCTGGATGTTTTGGAGTTGGACAACGTAGAGTTAGGACTCTGCTTTTCGGTTTACGGACTGGTTGCTATGGTTTCTTATATTTTGGGCGGTCCATTGGCCGACAAGTACCAGCCTAGAAAGTTGATAGCCATTGCTTTGTGGATGACCGCATTGGGCGGTTTTCTGTTCGCTCAATATCCAGATTTGTGGGTACTTCAGGTGTTGTATGGTTGGTGGGGATTTACCACGATTTTTCTTTTTTGGGCGCCCATGATCAAGGCCACAAGGATTTGGGGAGGAAGCGATTCCCAAGGTAAGGCTTTTGGATTTTTGGATGGTGGTCGTGGACTTACGGGTGCCCTGTTCAGTTTATTGGGTGTGGTCGTGTTTTCGTTTTTTTTGTCCGAGTCTTTGGATATGGCGAGTTTGGATAGCCGTAAAGAAGCATTTACATATGTACTCTACTTAACATCCATAATCATTATTCTGGTGGGGGTTTTGGTCTGGTTTTTTATGAAAACGGGTAAAAACGAAGAAGAAGCAACCCTTGACCAGATTTCTTGGGGAGATATCAAACAGGTTTTAAAATTGCCCTCTGTTTGGCTTTTGATGGTGATTATTCTTTGTGGTTACGTGGGGTATAAGATTACGGACATCATATCTCAATATGCGGAAGAGGTGATGCTGTACAACCAAGTGGATTCTGCCAAAGTGGGCACTTTGTTGCAATTCCTTCGCCCGGCCACTGGTATTTTGGTGGGTTTGATAGCCGATAAACTGAAGATTACCTGGCTTCTGTTCATGAGTTTTGTATTAACCTTGATTGGAGGTGTATTGTTTGCCAGTGGACTAATTGCACCTACCACAATGCTTTTGTTCTTTATGTCGGTGGTTGTGATAGCGGCAGGTGTATACGCTATAAGAGCTTTATACTTTGGTGTAATGCAGTCAGGAAAGATACCGATTACGTTCACAGGAACTGCTGTGGGACTCATTTCGTTGGTAGGATACACTCCTGATGTGTTCGCTGGACCAGCTTATGGTATGCTATTGGACGCACATCCCGGAGAAGAACTGGGTCACCAACATGTTTTTTGGATGTTGAGTGCCTTTGCTTTTGTTGGCGGTTTAGCCGCATGGGTCTATCACAGAAAATATGGTAGATGATTTTCTAATTCCTGTATTTGATGTTTTTTTCTGAAAAGGCGATGATCTCCTTTATTCTTTTACTTCGTGTTTCTTCCCGTTTAGCCTGATTAAGCCACATGAGATACCCTTTTCGTTGCCCTACGGTGAAATTCTGAAAGTTGGTGTGGGCATTTGGCTTCTTTTTAAATGCCTTTTGTAGATCCTCGGGAACCACACCATTTTCGGCATCATCCAACACGGTCCAAGAACCGTTTTCCTTGGCAATTTCAATCGCGTTTAACCCACTTTGGTGCATCAACCCACTGTCTAACAAATCCTTTATGTAATCCTTGTTCACCTTACTCCATGTACTCTTCGGTTTTCTTGGGCAGAAGTATTGTTTGCGCTTGCCATCTCCTAAACTTCTTACGGTACTGTCTATCCAACCGTAGCACAGGGCCACCTTTACGGCCTCTTCCCAACGCATACTTTCTTTATGGTGTTCCACCTTGTAGAAGATAAGATGGATGCCAGTGTATGAGCTATGGTTTTCATGAAGCCAATCGCGCCACTCCTCATCATTTTTAAAATAATGCTCCGGGTGCTTCTCCAAATCAGATTTTTTTGGTCTCTATGTAAAAGTTTTTATCAAAAACCACTTGGGTTCCATCCAATTTTTCGGTTTTCCATTCACTATTGGGGAACAACCACTTTTCGGAACCATCAATAAATACCCGAACAGGCATGTCAAAGTCTTGCACTACATCTGTGTATCTGAACTTAATCTCGTCTCCTTCCAACTTGTATTCCAAATTAGGAATCATTGTTGTTCGGAGATATTGATTAAAGAATGCGGATAAATCTTTGCCCGTATGTTTGCTGAGGTAACCCTCAATTTCTTTGGTGGTCACTGTTTTGTGATAGAAATCTTTATTCAATCCTCTTAAGATTTGGCGCCATTTATCATCATCCTCCACCAATTGGCGAAGTGTATGCAACATGTTGGCGCCTTTGTAGTACATATCTCCAGAACCGGATTTGTTGACTCCGTAGGTTCCGATAATGGGACTGTCGTTCTGAATATTGCTTCGTGTTCCTACAACATAAGCTTCAGATGCTTTTGTACCAAAATGATAGTCTAGGTACAGGTTTTCCGAGTATGCGGTAAATCCTTCATGAATCCACATATCCGCAATATCCTTATAGGTGATGTTATTGGCAAACCATTCATGTCCCGCTTCGTGTATTATGATAAAATCAAACTGCAAACCCCAACCGGTTCCGGACAGGTCTCTTCCCAAATATCCGTTCTCGAACTTGTTTCCATAGGTAACGGAGCTTTGGTGTTCCATGCCTAAATAGGGAACTTCCACGAGTTTAAAACCATCCTCATAAAAGGGGTAGGGACCAAACCAATGTTCAAAGGCCTGGAGCATCATCGGAGCTTGTACAAACTGCTTTTTGGCCTTCTCTAAATTTTCTGGCAATACATAGTAATCTAGTTTCAAAGGACCTTTTTCACCTTCGAAAACTTCATCAAAATGGACATAGTTTCCAATATTGACATTTACTCCATAATTATTGATGGGGTTTTTTACTACCCAATTGTAGGTTTTGAATTCATCTATTTCCTCAACGCTTTCCAGTTGTCCGTTGGAAACATCCATTAGTTCTTTGGGAACGGTAACACTAATGCGCATACTGTCCACTTCGTCGTACATGTGGTCTTTGTTGGGCCACCAAACGCTTGCACCAAGTCCTTGGCAGGATGTAGCCACAAAGGGATTACCATTCTTATCCTGTTTCCAAGAGAAACCACCGTCCCAAGGTGCACGAACAGCTTCCCGTGGTTGTCCCGAATATGTGATTTTAACTTCGTTGAATTCGCCAAGAACCTGTTTTTTCTTTAGTTTGATGAAATGCGCATTGCCTTCTGAAGTGAACTTCAATTTTTTTCCATCTTGCTCAATGGACTCAATCTTCATGGGTTCTTGAAGATCAATTTGAAGTGTTTTGGCTTCTTCCAAAACTTTATACCTTACCACGTTATAGCCCGAAATAAACTTCTTTGAAGGCTCGATTTTAACGTTGAGGTCGTAGTGATTCAAGTCCCACCATGCCCTTTCAGGTGTAATACTGCCCCTTAAAGTATCTTGTCTTGTAAGTTCTTGGGCGTTAATGGACCATACCCCGAGTATAAGGGCAAAAAGAATTAAACTTTTTTTCATTGTTTTTTTGTTATCTGAATACTTTATTTGGAAAAACTACAGGACTTTCATGTCCATTTTTACCTATGGCCGCAACACCAAAAAAGAAATTATCTATCACAACACCATCTAAGGTGTGTTCGGTTACATTGCCCACATATTTGTAATTGTCCCAAGTAGGAGAGGTAGTGTCCCTCCAATAAATTTTATAGCCAACGGCACCATCTACCTCGCTCCAGCGCAATTTGGCACTGGGTTCAACAATGCCTCCGATTTCTACCGTTTCCGGTGCAGGGGGAGCCCAAGCAATGGAAGCTAGGTTGATAGCATTTACCGCAGTAAGTTTTTTGGCGTATTCAAAGTTTACGTGCTCCAAAACATCACCGTAGGCAATACCATTTTCCTCGCGTATATCTTGATGTTGCTGTGTGTAGTTTTCATGGGCTTCCATAATTCGGATTCCTGCATATCCGGCGTCGTTGAAAGGTCTATGGTGTCCACCTCTACCGAATCTATCTAGGCGATAGATCATCATGGGGTTCATTTCTGGCATATAGGTTTTAGTGGTTTTGTAAACATAGCGTGCCAGCTGACGTGAAATACCATCAACCTCTCCACCATAAAAACGTCTGGCTCTTCTTTGTTCTTCTGTTTCGGTTGGGGGCACAGGTTCAGAGAATATTCTAAAATCCCGGTTGCTCACAACACCATCGACGCCCGTAATATTACCGATCATATCATTATTTAGTATACCCACAATATCCCATTCTTTTTTCTTGGCATACTCGGCAAGGCCTTTTCCTCCGTAAAGTCCTTGTTCTTCGCCGGAGAGGCCTACGAAAATGATGCTGCTCTCGAATTTGTATTTTGATAATACCCTAGCGGCCTCAATAGTCCCGGCCATTCCACTGGCATTGTCGTTGGCTCCAGGGGAATCCGAAGTATAGTTGGTAGGGTCGCTTACACGGGAATCAATATCCCCGCTCATGATGATAAATCTGTTTGGAAATTTGGTCCCACGCTGGATGGCAACCACGTTCACAATTTCCACATCTTTTACGATTCGGGCATTGTCACCTTTTTCGATTAGATTTTTTTGATAAAAAACCTCTAAACAATCTCCACAATCGGAAGAAATTTTATCAAACTCTGACTTGATCCATCTTCTGGCGGCACCAATCCCTCTAGTCTGGGAAACCGTATCGCTCAAGGTATGTCTGGTTCCAAAATTGACCAAGGTGGTAACATCAGATTCGATACGTTCCGACGAAACCGCATTGATAATGTCATAAATTCTGGTATCGGTCTGCGCATAAATTGTTGTAGTGAAAACCACAAATAGCAAGGGGAATATTTTTCTCATATTAAAAAGCGTTGGTTTTTTTCTGAAAGAATGAAGCGTGAAAATAACAAAAAGGGCCCAAAAGTGCATACACAATACCTGGAAGACCGTAATATAATCCCAATTGAAGTTTGGCAACTATAATTGAAATAAGGGCAACAAGTACAAATAACCCAAAATGCCGGGCATAAAAAAGATGTGTCATATTGCTATTGTTGGCTTTTTTGTAGACCCTTAAATACATAAGTGCATAGCAGGTGAAGATAAGAAGGAACCCAAGACTGTAAAGTTGGAACAGCGAAGAAAATTCATCTGCATTGATCTGAAGTGCTCCCGTCCACGAATTGATCAAGGATTTTATGGGGAAAATGTAGTAGAGTATCAAAAACAGCAGAACTGCATTGAGGGCGATAATCCAATTATCCATGTAACTGGTCCTTCGAAAAAAGTTATAGTGCACCGACCACAATCCAACCAGGGCAAAAAAACTGACACCAAAACTCAAGAACACCAACCAGTCCACTTGAAGTATGGAACTTTTGGACTGAGTGCCCACCGAAACCACCAGCAATGTAGCGGCAAAAGCAAAAACCCCATCGCTAAAGGCTTCAATTCTGCTTCTATTGTGGGGTAGCTTCATTGGGTTATTGAATAAACGTGACCTTGGTAATTTCTCCGTTTGTTACCTCGTAAATGGCAATGGCCCTAACCAAATTTCCATTTACCGTTACCGACTCATAATCTATGACTTTGTTGCCGATTACGATTCTGTTTACGATCTCACAGTTCAAATCCGGTGTGTTGTTAAAAAAAGAACTGTACTGTTGTTTCAGTTTTGAAATGCCTTTTGAGTTGAGCTTTTTTGGAAATTGATATAGTTCTACATCTTGGGCATAGGTTCCGGCAAAGGCGTCGATATCTCTTTCGTTGTATGCTTTCAATTGTTCTTGAACCACACTTTCAGCATCTGTTAAGGGGCCATCTGGAAAAATAAAGGTCATTGATGTGACCAGTCCATTCTCTACTGTGTATATGGCGACTTGGCGTCCCTCTCTTCCATCCACTTGGGTAATTTCCTCATCCACAACGGTATTGCCTAGAACGATTCGGTTAACGACTTCCACGCTCGAGGATTTGACATTCTCAAAAAAACGTTCATAGTTTTCCCTCATTTTGTTTCTCCCTTGATACATTCTATCGTTTGGAAAACGTTGTACCACAACACCTTCCGAAAAACAGGAGACAAAGGCATCTAGGTTTTGATTGTTAAAAGACTCCACTTGTTTTTGAATTATCTTTGATGGTGAATCCTCTGCTACAAATGCCAATCGTTTGCCGTTCGGGCTAATTGCAATTCGACTTATATTATTGATTTCCTCCTGTGGGAATGCAATAATGGTCTTCCACGTAGCATTTTCTGAATCAATGTTCAATGTCAAAAGCCGTTTACCTGCACCAGTGATGATGGTATTTTCATCCAACCAACAAATGTCTTCTTCATTGTCAAACGTGTTCGTTATTTTTTTTGATTCCCCGGTAATCGGGTCAAGGGATAAAATTTCCCAAGCATTGTTTCTTTTCCCTATAAAGCTCACTAAATCTGAACCGGGAATTTTGTGCAAAGACCTTCCCACGTTTTGGTAAACCGTTTTTTGGGTGTTGTCTTCCAGATTGATAACCTTTAGGTCCATTCGGTTTTCAACCAAAACCGTTGCAACCAAAATATGCTTGTTGTACCAAACATGATAACCAATTTTTAAATCGGTTATAGGGGTAGACTCACGTGATTTAAAGTCGTATTGGTATAACCGTTGTAACCCATCGACATCCAAGCGAATAGCAGAAAATGCATTTTCTCCGGGAATACGCAGAGGTGAATATTCGCTTCCTGCGGTAGTATAGGTCAGCCAAGAGGATGTGCTTCCTTCGTCAACATTAAATCGAAGAATGTCTGTTTGGTCCTTTCTGGTTGAAGCGAACAAAACACTACCGTTGTCCCAAAAAGAAGGCTGATTGTCATAACCTGCGTTATTGGAAATATTTTTAGGATTGGTCAATATGGGCTTTCCGTTATTCATAGAAAGGTCAAAAAGGTAGACCTCTGTTTCGGTTTGTGACCATCCATGGGCGCATACCAGTAAAAAACAAATAGCGAAAAGCGTTCGTGTCATGGTTTTGTAAAACGTTTTAAAAGCTGCCTTACCCTTGCGGTGTTTTCCACATGGTATTTGGCTTGGGTTTTTTTAAGTCCGACCTTAACGGTAACTGCTGAATCGGGTAGTTCCTGAAACATAAATTCATCTGTCCAATCATCACCAATCGCAAAAACAAAGTCGTAATCATCTTCACTTAACATACGAGTGGCGGCCCTGCCTTTGTTCACATTGCTGCTTTTTATTTCCATGACCTTGTTTCCGTTCAGCACACTAATATCGTCATTGCCTATCAAACTACGTAACACCGTATTTAATTCTGTGGCCCTTTTTGTTCCAAAATCGGGGTCGGTGTTGCGGTAATGCCAAGCCAGGGAATAGTTTTTTTCTTCGATGAACGACCCAGGGGTCCTGTCAACAAAGGACTCAAGCACTGGTCGGATTTTGTCCATCCATTCGCCTTTTACCTGTTCCAACATCTTAAAATCCTCTCCATTTCGGGAAATCCATACACCATGTTCTACGATCATGTTATATTTTTTAGTCAAGAACCAGCGGGTAAAGGTTTGCTTGTCCCGTCCGCTGATTAAAAAAACGGTCGTATTTTCCTGTTGGTTCAGTTCGTCCAAGAGCTCGTAAAGTTCCTCATCAGGAGAGGCTTGCTGTGGGTCTTTATGAAAACCGGCCAAAGTACCATCATAATCTAAGAAGAGCAGTCTTTTTTTTGATTTGGCGTACTCCTTTTCAATGGATAAAAGGATTTCTGGCGACATCTTTTCAGAGATAAAAGCCTTGCCGAGCTCTCTTTTTTCCTTTAGTGACCTCATAAACTCATTGGCCCAGACTTCCACATTATAGCGTTCCAGTCTTTTTTGAAGGAAAGTGTTTCTGGACACCTGCTCTTCCAATGGCATATTGAAGGCTCTTTTAAGTGTGTCTGCTTGCTGTTCAAAATTGTTGGGATTAATGAGCAGAGCTTCGTTCATTTCGTAAGCGGAGCCCGCCATTTCACTCAAGATGAGTACTCCGGATTTATCCGTTCGTGTGGCGATATATTCTTTGGCCACCAAATTCATTCCATCTCGCAACGGGGTCAGCCATGCAATATCGCTAGAGGTGTACAGGTCGATTAGGCTTTCAAAGGGTAGTGAGCGGTAGAAATACCAAATTGGCGTCCAGTTTACTGTGGACAATTCACCATTGATGCGTCCGACCAGTTCATCAACCTCTCTTTTTAATAATTGATATTGGGGCACGTTGGAACGCGAGGGCACGGCCAATATGATCAGTCGTACCTTTTCTTTGTATTCTGGATATTTTTGAAGGAAATACTCAAATGCGTTGATACGCTTTGCAATTCCCTTACTATAGTCCAATCGGTCTATGGAAAGAATTAGCTTGGTATCTGGTGCGGATGCCTTGTGATTGTCCAATCGGAGCTGTAAATCGCTTCGCTCGTCCTTGCTTTTGGAGTCGTGCAATACAGCGGCATCCCTAAACTTTTTATAATCGATTCCCATAGGGAACGAATCCACTTTGATAACCCTGTTGTCCAAATAAATCTCATTGAAGCTTACATCCAGTCCAATAAGTCTTCTTACAGAGCTCAAAAAATGTCTCTCGTAGTCGTAGGTATGAAAGCCGATAAGATCGGAACCCAGCAGTCCTTCCAAAATCTCTTCACGCCAAGGCAGGGTTCGGAAAATTTCAAAAGAGGGGAAGGGAATATGTAAAAAGAAGCCAATAGTGGTATCGGGACGTTTTTCGCGCACCATTTGAGGTACGAGCATCAATTGGTAGTCATGCACCCAAATGGTATCGTCCTCATCTGAATTTTCGATGATGGCATCGGCAAACTTTTGGTTTACGGCTTTGTAGGTGTCCCAATAATTCAGTTCAAATTCGGAATACTTCAAAAAGTAGTGAAACAACGGCCATATGGTTCTATTACTGAAGCCGTAGTAAAATCGATCAATTTCATCAGCATTCAACTTTACTTTGGCGCAGCCATGCTCTTTTAGGGCCTTGTCTATATCATCTTCCAGTTCTTCTGGCGTTTCTTCGTCTGTTAGTCCAGACCAACCGATCCATAGACTTTCGCCTCCACTGTGAACCGATTTCATGCCCGTGGCCAAACCACCAACACTAGGTATTGCGGTTATAGAACCATTGCTAATTTGTAATTGAACAGGTAATCGATTTGAGATTATGATAGTTTTGCCCATAAAAGGATAAGTTTTGACGTGTTTTAATTTTTTGTTTCTTTAAAAATCGGGAAATTCGAGCGCAAAACCAATTCATTCTAAACCTTTTGAGAATTTTTGAGCTATGGACAATTTGAATTACGGAATTATAGGAAATTGTAGGAGTGCCGCATTGATTTCCAAAGATGGTTCCATTGACTGGTGCTGTTTGCCACAATTTGACTCCACATCAATTTTTGCTAGACTATTGGATGAGCAAAAAGGGGGGAGTTTTGAAGTGCATCCAATTGGGGATTATAACATTGAACAGGAATATTATCGCAGTACTGCTATTCTGATTACGCGCTTTACAGAAGGGGAAAATGTTTTTGAACTTCACGACTTTATGCCCCGTCACCATAAAATGAACGGAAAATATAAGGCACAGCCGGAAATTATCAGGTATGTAAAATATGTCTCAGGGTCACCTAAATTTACAGTGAAGTATGACCCTAAATTGGAATATGGACTCGGCGAGACCACGCATTTTGTAAAAGAAGATTTTATAGCAAGTCTTACCCATCAAGAGAAGTATGATACCTTGTTCCTCTATACTTCTTTTGACAAGGAGGGGGTTCTTAACGGTGATGAAATAACTCTTAAGGAAGATGGCTATTTCCTGATTCGTTATAACGAAAAAATATTAAAACCCACTACCGAAAAGATGGCCTTGGAACTGGAGCGGACCAAGGTGTACTGGTTGGATTGGTCTGCAAAGACACCCGATTACCAAAAGTTCAAGGATGAAATAATCAGAAGTGCCATTACCTTGAAAATGCTTACCTATGATAAGACAGGGGCTGTTTTGGCAGCTGCCACGACTTCGCTTCCGGAAACAATAGGTGAGGTGAGAAACTGGGATTATCGTTTCTGTTGGATTCGTGATGCATCCATGGTAATCAAGGTGGTTTCGGAGCTTGGTCATAAGAATTCTGCGAAGCGCTATCTGCAGTTTATCATTGATTTGATGCCGGACAAGGACGAGAAACTTCAGATTATGTACGGCATCAATAAGGAAAAGATGCTGACCGAAATTTCGTTGGACCATCTCGATGGTTACAAGGGTTCCAAGCCCGTTCGTGTTGGTAATGCAGCCTATATGCAAAAGCAGAACGACATCTATGGAATTCTAATGGATGTTATCTACGAACAGTTGCGAAACTTCAGTAACGATATAGAGAACGTAGAGGAGCTATGGAGCATAACCAAAGGTATTGTTTGGATTGTGGGCAAACACTGGGAAGAACCAGATAAAGGAATTTGGGAATTCCGAGGGGACGATAGACATTTTACGTTCTCCAAAGTATTGTGCTGGGTGGCTTTGGACCGTGCCATTAAAGTGGCCAATATGTTTGGAAAGACACGAAAATTGGAACGCTGGACGGCTCTTGAGCAAAAAATCAAGGACGATATCCACGAAAATGCATGGAACAGCGATATCAATGCTTTTGTCCAGAGCTATGGTTCCCGTCATTTGGATGCATCCGTTTTATTGATGGAGCCTTACGGGTTTATCCATCCGCGCGATCCAAAATATGTGAGCACTGTAAAGGCTATTGAGGAAGGCTTGAGCAATGATGGTCTTTTGTACCGTTATAAAAACGAGGACGACTTTGGATTGCCTTCTTCCTCATTTACAATTTGTACGTTCTGGTTTATCAATGCACTTTTCAAAATAGGGGAGGAAGAAAAGGCTTTGGAGCAGTTCGAGCGTTTATTGAGCTATAGCAACCATTTGGGATTGTTCAGCGAGGATATCGATTTTAAAACAAAACGTTTGTTGGGCAATTTCCCACAGGCCTATTCGCATTTGGCATTAATCGAGTGTGCCATTAATTTCTCCACCAAGCAAAAAGATGAGCGCATACTGGAGTCCATCAAATAAATAAAAAAAACGCCCCGATCGGGGCGTTTTCAAATCCAAGTGGGTTTTCATCCCAACAAATATTTGAATTAGTCAAAGGTATACCCGTTATCTGCGGCAACTTTGTCGGCAATCTGCGTTCTAAGTTCCACAACATTGGGTTGGTTTGTGTACTTGGTAAAGCGTTTGAGTCCCATCAACATCATACGTTGCTCATCACCTTCGGCAAAGGAAACTATGGCTTCTTTCCCCTTTTGCTGGATGATGTCAACCGCTCTGTACAAATACAATTTGGACATCGCTATTTGTGCTGCCTGGGCTTCTTCACCAAAGCGTTTTGCATTTTTCTCGGTTCTAAGAATGGCCGATTCTGCCATATAGATTTGAATCAAGATATCGGAAGCGGCCATCAATAGCATTTGATGTTCTTCCAAATCGGGACCAAATTTCTGAACGGCGCTACCAGCGACCATCAAAAAGACTTTTTTCAGTCTTGTGAGCAAGTCTTTTTCTTCGGACAGCAATTCCGAATAGTCCGGTGTGTCAAAAGATGGAATGCCCATCAATTCCTCGCCCACTTTTGTGGCTGGCCCCAAAAGGTCCACATGCCCTTTCATAGCCTTTTTCACCAACATTCCAACGGAAAGCATACGGTTGATTTCGTTGGTGCCTTCGTAAATTCTGGAAATACGGGCATCTCGCCATGCAGATTCCATTGGGGTATCGGCACTAAAGCCCATTCCTCCGAATATTTGGATGCCTTCGTCCGTGGTATGTTGTACGTGCTCGGAAACGGCCACCTTCAAAATGGAACATTCAATGGCGTATTCCTCTACACCTTTGAGTTCTGCTTCTTGATGCGGATTGCCGCTAGATTCGCGAATGGCAATTCTGTCCTCGATATTCTTTGCGGCACGATAGCAGGCTGCTTCGTCCACATAGGCGTTGGTGGCCATATCTGCAATTTTTGCTTTGATGGCACCAAAGTTGATGATCGGGGTTTTAAATTGAACGCGCTCGTTGGCGTATTTTGTGGCTTCGCTGATGACTCGGCGCTGTGCTTCCAAACAAGCAGCTGCCAATTTAATACGGCCGATGTTCAAAGCGTTCATTGCGATTTTAAAGCCATTTCCTTTTTCGGATAGCATGTTTTCAACGGGAACCTTGGTTTCGTTGAAGAATACTTGTCGGGTAGAGGAGGAGTGAATGCCCAATTTCTTTTCTTCATCACCCAAGCTGATTCCATTCTTTGGGTCGTTTTCCACGATAAACCCGGTGATGTTTTTGTCATCTTCAATTCGGGCAAAAACAATGAACAGGTTACAGAATCCAGCATTGGAAATCCACATTTTCTGTCCCGTGATGCTGTAGTATTTGCCGTCATCAGAAAGCACGGCCTTCGTTTTGCCCGAGTTCGCATCGGAACCTGCTCCTGGTTCGGTTAAACAATATGCACCGAACCATTCGCCAGTAGCCAATTTAGGTACATATTTTTGTTTTTGTTCTTCGGTTCCGTACAGGGTAATGGGCATGGTTCCAATTCCGGTGTGGGCTCCAAAAGCGGTACTAAATGATCCCGTGGCGCCCGAAATGTAATCGCAGACCAGCATGGTAGAGACAAATCCCATTCCCATACCTCCGTAAGCTTCTGGAACGGCTACACTTAGCAAGCCAAGTTCGCCGGCTTTTCTCATACATTCCTCGGTATAGGCGTAGTCTTTTTTCTCAAAACGCTCCCAGTGTGCCCAAAGTTCCCTGTCCACAAATTCTTTGGTGCTTTCGCGCATCATTTTTTGTTCCTCGTTAAGGTCCTCAAGGGTGAATACATCCTCACACTTGGTCTCCTTGACCAAGAATTGACCTCCTCTCAGTATGTCTTTTTCTGTTGTTTCCATAGTTGCTTAGATTAATAGAGTCAAGAATCAAGAGCCAAGATTTACTTGCCTAAACTGGTTTGAAAACTTGAAATCATTTTTTGTAATTGTTTTATGCTTTGTTCTAGTTGCTCAAATATTTCCGAAGTGATATAATTCTCGTTATGTGCTATTATTAATTGTGTTTCCCATTCAAAGGCTGACCCCAAGCTGGTTTCGAGGTAGTTTTTGAAATATTTATCAGAACTTTTACTGGAACCCTCTGCAATGTTCGATGGAATCGAAACCGCACATCTATTCATTTGACCGACCAATCCATACTTTTCGAAATCGGGAAAGGTTCTGGTAATTTTGTATGATTCAGATACTAATTCCATGCTCTCTTTCCAAATCTTCAATTTTTTGAAATTATGCATTCCAGTCTTGATTCTTGAATCCTAACATCCTGTATCTTAAGAAAGGAACTCGAATATACCCGCGGCACCCTGACCTGTACCTACGCACATGGTGACCATCCCGTATTTACCTTTCATGTCCCGCTTTCTCATTTCATCAAAAAGCTGAACGGACAATTTGGCCCCGGTACATCCCAAGGGGTGGCCTAGTGCGATTGCGCCTCCATTTACGTTCACGATTTCTTGATTCAATCCAAGTTCTCGGATAACGGCCAACGATTGCGATGCAAAGGCTTCGTTCAATTCAATAAGGTCTATTTGGTCCTGCTTCATTCCGGCTTGCTTTAGTGCTTTTGGGATGGCTTTTACAGGCCCTATTCCCATAATTCTTGGTTCTACCCCTGCTGCAGCGTAGTTGACCAACCTTGCAATGGGTTCCAAATTGAGTTCTTTGACCATTTCTTCGCTCATCACCATGACAAAGGCCGCTCCATCGCTCATTTGTGATGAATTTCCTGCGGTTACGCTACCTCCTTCCGCAAAAACCGGTCTTAGTTTGTTCAATGTAGGGATATTGGTCCCTTTTCTTGGTCCTTCGTCTTTGTTTACGGTGTAGTTTTTGGTTTCTTTTTTGCCAGCTTCGTTCACAAACGTGTGTTCGACTTCAATGGGTACGATTTGATCTTGAAAACGACCTTCCTCTTGGGCTTTTAACGCTTTCATATGGGAATTGTAGGCAAAAACATCTTGATCCTCCCGGGAAACCTTGAATTGTTTGGCCACGGCTTCTGCGGTAAGCCCCATGCCCCAATAATAATCTTCATGGCCTTCTTTGGCCGTAGCGTAATCTGGGGTAGGTTTATACCCGCCCATGGGGATGTAGCTCATGCTTTCGGCACCGCCTGCGATGATGCAATCTGCCATTCCCGCCTGGATTTTGGCTGTGGCAATCCCTATCGTTTCCAACCCTGAGGCACAATAGCGGTTCACGGTCACCCCGGGTACATCGTCAATGTCCAGACCCATAAGAGAGATAAGTCTTCCCATGTTCAAACCTTGCTCGGCTTCGGGCATCGCATTTCCCACGATAACGTCGTCAATACGTTTTTTGTCCAATTGAGGAAGCTCTTTCATGATGTGTTCTATGGTTTCGGCAGCCAGTTCATCTGGACGCTTAAACCTGAACAGTCCTTTTGGAGCTTTGCCCACGGCTGTTCTATATCCTTTTACTATGTATGCTGTTTTCATTTTTTCTTTTGATTTTTGGATTCAAGGACCAAGAGTCAGGATTTTGGGTCTTGGCTCTTTTGTCTTGATTCTTGTGTCTAGTTCCTCAACGGTTTTCCTGTTTTCAACATATGCTGGATGCGTTCCAAAGTCTTTCTTTCGGTACAAAGGGATAGAAATGCTTCTCTTTCCAAATCCAAAAGATATTGTTCGGTTACCATTGTAGCTTCCGAAAGGTCGCCGCCGGCCATTACATAGGCCAGTTTGTCGGCAATCTTTTTGTCGTGTTCAGAAATGTAATGTCCAGCTTCCATAGAGTCTGTTCCTACCAAGAACATACCCAAAGCTTGTTTTCCAAGCACCTTAACGTCCTTGCGTTTGACGGGTTTGGTATAGCCTGCGTCTGCCATTAGTTTGGCATACGCTTTCGCTGTTGCGATTTGACGGTCTTTATTGACCACAACAACATCTTTGCCTTTTTGTAAGATCCCCAAATCAAATGCTTCATAGGCCGATGTGGACACTTTGGCCATTCCGATGGTGAGGAAATACTCTTGAAGCACGTTGAGCTCCACATCGTTTTTCCTGAAAGTATCAGAAGCCCGAAGCGCCATTTCCTTGGAACCGCCTCCACCTGGAATTACACCTACGCCGAATTCAACCAAACCAATATAGGTTTCGGCCGCTGCCACCACCTTATCCGCATGTAGTGAAAGTTCGCAACCACCGCCCAAGCACATACCGTGCGGAGCAGAAACTGTTGGGATGGAGGAATATCGCATACGCATCATGGTGTCTTGGAACATTTTGATGGCCATGTTCAGCTCATCATATTCTTGTTCCACGGCCATCATAAAAATCATTCCGATGTTGGCTCCAACGGAAAAATTCGCAGCTTGGTTACCAACGACCAGTCCTGCAAAATCTTTTTCGGCAAGGTCCACGGCTTTGTTCAAACCGGCCAGTACATCCCCGCCAATGGTGTTCATTTTGGATTGGAATTCACAGTTCAGGATTCCATCGCCCAAATCTTCAATCACAACACCACTGTTTTTGAAGACTTCTTTTGTTTTTCTGATGTTGTCCAAAATGATGAAGGCATCCTGACCTGGAACTTTTTCCATGGCCTTTTTTGGAATGTCGTAGAAGTAGGTGTTGCCCTCCTTCACGGTGTAGAAGGAATTAATACCTGCTCCTTTCATTTCGGATACCCATGGAGCGGCTTCCAAACCTTCGGCCTTAATGAATTCAAGACCTTTTTCGAGCCCTACGGCATCCCAAATTTGGAAAGGTCCGTGCTCCCAGCCGAAACCAGCCTTCATGGCATCATCTATCTTGTATAACTCATCCGTGATTTCTGGAATACGATGGGTAACATAGGCAAAAAGTGCTCCGAAGCTCTTTCGGTAGAACTCTCCGGCTTTATCTTTTCCATCTACCAAAACCGGAAAACGGTCAATTACCTTGTCTATGGTTTTGGTAAGCTCTAGAGTGGCGAATTTTGCACTCTTTTTGGAACGGTATTCCATGGTGTCCAAATCCAATGTTAGGATTTCGCTCTTACCATCGTCTCCCTTGACTTTTTTGTAGAACCCTTGTCCAGTTTTACTTCCCAACCATTTGTTGTCCATCATGGTTTGTATGAAATCGGGCAATTGGAACAGTTCGTGACGTTCATCGTCCTTGCAGTTTTCACTGATTCCATTGGCCACGTGCACAAGGGTATCCAATCCAACCACATCCACGGTTCGGAAGGTAGCGGATTTGGGTCTGCCTATTACAGGGCCGGTCAATTTGTCGACTTCCTCCACCGTCATCTCCATTTCTTTTACGGCGTGGAAAAGACTTTGAATACTGAAGATTCCGATCCTGTTTCCAATAAAGGCAGGTGTATCCTTGGCCACCACAGATGTTTTGCCCAAGTATTGTTCACCATATCCATTCAAAAAGTCCAGAACCTCTTGGGAAGTTTTCGGACCAGGAATAATTTCGAATAGCTTCAAATACCGGGCTGGATTAAAAAAGTGTGTTCCACAGAAATGTTTCTGGAAATCATCACTTCTTCCTTCGCTCATAAAGCGGATGGGAATACCTGATGTGTTCGAAGTGATCAAAGTTCCAGGGGAACGGTGTTTGTCTAAATTCTCAAACACTTGTTTTTTGATGTCCAACCGTTCCACGACCACTTCAATGATCCAATCCACATCGGCCACTTTGGAAATATCATCTTCCATATTTCCGGTGGTGATGCGATCGGCAAAGCTTTTGTGATAAATAGGGGAGGGTTTGGATTTTAGGGCGGAAGCCAGAGATTCGTTAACCAAGCGGTTACGTACCGCTTTATCTTCCAAAGTAAGCCCTTGGGCTTTTTCTTTCTCCGTGAGTTCACGCGGAACAATGTCCAATAAAAGGACTTCGACCCCAATATTCGCAAAATGACATGCAATGCCACTTCCCATTATTCCGGAACCGATTACGGCAACTTTGTTTATATGCCTTTTCATGTGCGAGTTTGTGATTTAATTATTAGTTGTTTTTGTATAGATTTTTTTATCTGTAATCAGTTTGTTAATCGTGTCAATGACGCTGAAAAAACCGGTTAAATCCTCTTGGGAAACGTGCTCTTCGACCACTTCATTGAAACGCAATACCACTTCTTTGGATTCCTCCCTTTTTTCGAGCCCCAGCGGTGTCAAAAAAATAAGGACGCCACGTCCGTCTTTGGGATTGCGCTTTCGCTCAATGTAGCCTCTTTGCTCAATATTTTTTAAGATCCGGGACAAACTAGTTGATTCCATTCCCATTTTGGGGCCCAGGGTGGTACTTGGTGTACCTCCTTTTGGGGCGATGCTCAGTAAGGTAAATCCAATGGCCATTGTAAGCCCGTAGTTTTTCGCTTCCTCATTGTACATTTTGCTAACCGCCTGCCAGGTTGCCCTCAGGGCGTGATCAATGGTCAAATCTTTCATAGAACTCGTTTGGTATTCTCAAATATATAAAAATTTATTATGCATGCATAATAAATCAGATTAAATAATGGCAAAAAAAAGCCTGCAAATCGCAGGCCATTCATTTTATAAAATGTTGTGGTTAATATCCATAGATATCATTGTACAAATCAATGTACATTTCCTTAACGGGCTTTCGTTTTAACTTCATGGTAGGGGTAAGGTGGCCAGCTTCTACGCTCCAAACATCCGGAGTGAGCCTGAACTGTTTTACTTTTTCCCACTTGGCGAATTCTTGGTTGGCCCAATCCACTTCTTCCTGCATGCGGGCGATTACTTTTTCGTTTTTCACCAGTTCAGCGTTCGAGCCAACATCAATATTGTGTCGTTTTGCCCATTCCTTAACGAATTCAAAGTTGGGTTGAATTAGTGCAGCGGGCATTTTCTCGCCTTCACCAATAACCATAATCTGTTCAATGAACCTTGATTGCTTAAACCGGTTCTCCAATAATTGCGGGGCCACATATTTTCCACCAGAGGTCTTGAACATTTCCTTTTTACGGTCGGTTATGCGCAGAAAGCCCTCCGCATCGATTTCCCCGATGTCTCCTGTATGGAAATAGGCACCCGTCATCACTTCGGCGGTCTTTTCCTGATTTTTATAGTAGCCCATCATCACGTTTGGACCTTTGCAAAGAATTTCCCCGTCTTCCGCGATTTTTACTTCCACGTCGTCTATCATTTTACCCACTGTACCGATTTTCCAGCCTTTATTGCGTTGGTCGTTCACTGCAATCACTGGAGAGGTCTCGGTAAGTCCGTACCCTTCCATCACAGGCATTTCGGCAGCGGCAAAAACTCGGGCAAGTCTGGGTTGCAAGGCTGCACTACCGGAAACCATTACGGATAAATTTCCGCCCAATCCTTCTTTCCATTTACTAAAGATGAGTTTTCTGGCAATGCCGAGTTTGGTCTCGTACCACCAACCGTTGGCTCCGTAGGGTTCAAATTTGAGTCCTACTTCCACGGCCCAGAAGAACAATTTCTTCTTAATGCCGGTCAGCAACGCTCCTTTGGCAATAATGGCATCGTATACTTTTTCCAACAACCTAGGAACCACGGTCATTACATTGGGCTTCACCTCTTTTACATTTTCACTGATTTTATCCAGCCCTTCCGCAAAATAGACTTCTACGCCACAATATTGGTAGAGATAAAGGATCATGCGCTCAAAAATGTGGCAAATGGGCAAAAAACTCAACGCTGTGCCCCCAGTTTCGAAAGGAACTCTTTTTTGGCTGTCCACCACATTGGATACAATGTTGTTATGGGAGAGCATAACCCCTTTGGGACGCCCAGTAGTGCCCGAGGTATAAATCAAGGTGGCCAGATCATCTGGTTTTACACTCTTTTTAATTTCTTCGACTTGGTCTTGGTTGGAGGCATCTGAGCCCAACTCCAATAGTTCCGACCAATTTTTACAGTTGTTGAGCTGTTCAAAAGAGTATACATCTTTCAGGTTTTCTACTTTTGATTGAATCGCCTGCACTTTCTCCAGAACTTCATCGCAGGAAACAAAACAAAGTTTTGCCTCGGAGTGGTTCAGAATGTATTCGTAATCCTCCTCGGAAATGGTGGGATAGATAGGTACATTTTGTGCGCCAATTTGAAGAACTCCAATATCAACAATATTCCACTCCGTACGGTTGGTCATGGAGATTACCGCAATCTTATCGTTGGGCTTAACGCCCATTTTTAGTAAAGCCCTGCTCACGGCATTGGCCTTGTCAATATACTCTTGGGTAGATGTTGCTATCCAAGTACCGTCACTTTTGGTGACCAATGATTTTTCTAAGGGGTATTTTTCAAGTTGATAGTATGGGAAATCAAATAATCGGGTAACAGTTTGCATAGTAAGTTATGTATAGCGAATGCAAATTAGGGAAAGAGAACCGTATTTTAAAACGAGTTATTCAAAAAAAAGCATAATTCTTTGGTAATTTTATATAATATGCAATTTCATGCCCTCATGGGAATCTGTGAATCCTAAGGATTTGTAAAACTTGAGTGCATCCGGTCTTTTTTTGTCGGTGGTCAATTGTACCACATGCGCACCTTTTTCTTTTGAACGTTCTATGGCCCACAGGAACAACTCTTTTCCAATGCCTTCGCTCCGATAATCTTCATGAACCCGTACAGCTTCAATTTGAGCGCGAATACCGCCTTGATAGGTCAAATATTGGATAAAACTCAGTTGTAATGTTCCTATTACTCGATTGTTATCATTTACAATCACGACCAACTCTTGATTGGGGTCATTATCAATATGCTCAAATGCCGAATAATATTTTTCAGGAAGAGGTTCTTGAAAATCTTCCCGAAGCTTTCCCAACTCATCATTGGCAAGCATTTGAACTATGAAATGTACATCGTCTCGTTCCGCTTTTCTGATAATCATTTCTAACGGTTTTCCAACCAAACCCTTGCGTTCACAAATGCTTGTAACCATGGTGATACCGTATCTGTTCTATCCTTTGGATAGTGTGCCCAGTTCCAAGGGAAGGTAGAGCGCTCTATGTGGGGCATGGTCACTAAGTGCCTACCTGTTCTGTCACAAAGCATCGCTGTGTTGTAATCACTTCCATTTGGATTGGCAGGGTAGCTCTGGTAACCGTATTTGGCCACGATATTATATTGATCTTCGGTATGTGGCAAGCTAAATTTGCCCTCACCATGACTTATCCAAACACCCAATGTGCTCCCTGCTAGGTCGGAAAGCATCACAGAGTTGTTCTCCTGGATTTTTACCGAGGTAAAATTGCTCTCGTGTTTATGGGAATCATTATAGGTCATTCTACCATGGGTGACATGCTCTGGGTTGATGAGGTCCAATTCCATGAACAACTGGCATCCGTTACAAATCCCTACGGACAAGGTATCGGGTCTTGCAAAGAAATCTTTTAAGGCTTTGTTGGCCTTATCGTTGTATTTAAAAGCTCCTGCCCAACCTTTTGCACTTCCCAAAACATCTGAGTTGGAGAATCCGCCCACAGCACCTATAAATTGAATATCTTCCAAGGTTTCCCGCCCTGTAATAAGGTCGGTCATGTGGACATCTTTCACATCAAAGCCGGCCAAGTACATGGCATTGGCCATTTCGCGCTCGGAATTGCTTCCCTTTTCACGAAGAATAGCGGCTTTGGGTCGGGGGCTGAGCGGAGTCGAAGCCACCGGGAGTTTACCATCAAAATTTTCGGGGAAAATATAGTTTAATGGCTGATTCTTGTAATTATCAAATCGGTTTTTGGCCAAACCATTGGCAGTTTGTTTGTTGTCCAGTAGATAGGAGGTCTTAAACCACGTATCTCGTAAGGAGGCAATGTTCAATCCGATTTCAATGCCCCTGTTCTTGATTTTCAAAGTGCTTTCTGATGATGGAACACCGATTTTGGCAAATTCAACACCCGCCGATTTCAATTCATTTTCCACAGAGGCATCTTGGGCTTGGAAAACAACACCAATATTTTCAGAGAACAATAGTTTGATGATATCTTGCTCATTGATGTCGGACAGGTCTAAATTGGCACCCAAATCATTATTGGCAAAGCAAAGTTCCAAAAGTGTGGTAATCAATCCTCCCGAAGCCACATCGTGACCTGCCAATATTTTATTTTCTTTTATAAGTTGTTGTAATGTATCGAAAGCAGTCTTAAAGTAGCCAGCATCCAAAACGGATGGGGCTTCATCACCAATACCGTTCAAAATTTGAGCAAAGGAAGAACCGCCCAATTTATGGCTGTCCTTGGATAGATTGATGTAGTAGATAGCTCCACCATCCTTCTGCAAAATAGGCTCTACCACTTGGTTGATGTTGCTACAGTTGCCCGCGGCCGAAACAATTACCGTTCCGGGAGACAGGACATCACCATCCTTGTATTTTTGCTTCATGGAAAGCGAATCCTTTCCAGTGGGCACATTAATGCCCAAATCTATTACAAACTCCGACAAAGATTCTACGGCCGAATACAAACGAGCATCCTCGCCTTCGTTTCTACAGGGCCACATCCAGTTGGCGGAAAGCGATACGGATTTTAGTCCATCTTTTAATGGTGCCCAAACGATATTGGTCAAGGATTCCGCTACGCTGTTCCTGCTTCCTGCCACGGGGTCTATCAAGGCCGAGATGGGGGAGTGGCCAATGGTGGTGGCGATTCCTTCTTTTCCTTTAAAATCAAGAGCCATTACACCACAGTTGTTCAACGGCAACTGTAATGGGCCGGCACACTGTTGTTTTGCAACACGTCCGCCAACACATCGGTCCACTTTATTGGTCAACCAATCTTTGCTGGCTACCGCCTCCAATTGAAGTACTTGCTCCAAATAGTCGTGGAAGTGTTCCAAGGAGTAGGAGAGTGCCGGATATTTTTTCTGTGCCGTTTTATCGGCCATTATGGTTTTCGGAGAGCTTCCGAACATATCGGAAAGTTCCAGGTTCATAGGTGTTTCACCAGTTTCACCAGAAGTAAATTTAAAGGTGTGGTCGCCAGTAACTTCACCCACGTTGTACATGGGAGAACGTTCACGAGCCGAGACCCTTTCCAATAGATCTAAATCTTTCTCACCGATTACCAATCCCATACGTTCTTGGGACTCGTTCCCGATCAATTCCTTTTTGGAAAGCGTAGGGTCGCCAACGGGCAATTTGTCGGTATCAATGGTGCCTCCAGTTTCCTCGACCAATTCGGACAGACAATTCAAGTGTCCGCCAGCTCCGTGATCATGAATGGAAACAATGGGGTTATCATGACTTTCGAACAATCCGCGAACGGCGTTCGAAGCTCGTTTTTGCATTTCTGGGTTGGAACGTTGCACGGCGTTCAACTCAATGGCAGAGCTGAATTCCCCCGTATCTGCACTAGATACGGCGGCTCCCCCCATCCCGATACGGTAGTTGTCACCACCAAGAACAACTATTCTGTTTCCTTTGCTCGGTGTATCTTTTAAAGCTTGGTCGGTTTTACCATATCCGATACCTCCTGCCATCATAATTACTTTGTCGAAGCCTAATTTTCTGGCCTCTTCCTGATGCTCAAACGTCAAAACAGAACCAGCAATCAAGGGTTGACCGAATTTGTTTCCGAAGTCGGACGCTCCATTGGATGCTTTAATCAAGATGTCCATTGGGGTTTGATACAACCAATCTCTTTCCTCCATTCCTTTTTCCCATGGACGATTCTCTTCCAAACGGGAATAGGATGTCATGTAAACAGCGGTTCCTGCTAATGGCAACGAACCTTTTCCACCAGCCAAACGGTCCCTAATCTCACCTCCAGAACCCGTTGCGGCTCCATTAAAGGGCTCGACAGTGGTTGGGAAGTTATGGGTCTCCGCTTTTAGCGAAAGGACTGAATCAAATTCTTTTTCTTCGTAAAAATCAGGCTTATCGGCACTTTTTGGTGCAAACTGTATTGCTTTTGGCCCTTTAATGAAGGCCACATTATCTTTATAGGCCGAAACAATATCGTTTGGATGTGCTTCGGAGGTCTTTTTTATCAATTTGAATAGGGAAGAGGGCTTTTCTTCTCCATCAATCACAAAAGTGCCATTGAAAATTTTATGCCTGCAGTGTTCAGAATTCACTTGACTGAACCCAAACACTTCGGAATCCGTCAACTTTCGTCCCAACTTAGTGGCAAGGCCTTCCAGATAGGCGACTTCTTCATCGCTCAAGGCCAATCCTTCTTTTTCGTTGTAAGAAGCAATATCATCAATCTCCTTGATGGATTCTGGAACAATATCAATAGTGAAAATATCCTGGCCCAAAGAGGTGTATTTTTGGGAAAGCATGGGGTCAAAATCAGTGAAATCCTCTGAAACAGCGTGGAACTCCTCAATTCGGATAATTCCCGTGATGCCCATGTTTTGGGTGATTTCAGTGGCGTTTGTACTCCAAGGAGTAATCATTGCGGCCCGTGGCCCAACAAAAAAGGCGTCGAGAGACGCCGCTTCAATCTTAGGTTGGTCGCCAAACAACCAAGTCAGTTTGTTACTATCTTCCTGAGCGATTTCCTGAGTGGTTTGGACGGCAAAAACCTTGGTAGCCTTGTCCCCAAAAAAATGGATCATACAATTTGTGCGTTGAACGGTTTAAGAAAGTGCAAAAATACGATTTTGCTGCTTAATTTATCCTACCGCAATGGTGTTTTGTTAACTAACCCATGTTGATAGCTTAAATGGTTGAAAAAATCAGATGTAGATTTTTATCAAATCCCCAAAAGTATATATATAGAGGCTTTCCGACTGAACTCATTGAGGTAGTTTTCCTTATATTAGAAGAATAATAGCTAACTCAAAACCAACCTTATGAAAACAACCAAAATCCTGTTCGTCGGGATGATGCTGTTCGCGGGTGTAGTCACATCATCAGCACAGAAAAAGTACTCCAAAAGTCAAATCAAAAAATTTAAGGCCGAAGTTGAAGCCCTAGTGGAAGCCAATAAAAAGCAGACGCAGGTAATGGTGGATAAAATTTTCAGTTTTGCCGAACTGGGCTTTCAAGAAGAGGAAAGCTCAAAATACCTCACTGGAATTCTGGAAGAAAACGGGTTTACCATAGAGCATTCCATTTCCAATATCCCGACCGCATGGTTTGCGACCTGGAGCAATGGGGAAGGACCTGTAATTGCCCTGGGAAGCGATGTGGATTGTATACCGAAAGCATCACAAACCCCTGGAGTGGCCTACCATAAACCTTTGGTGGAAGGGGCACCTGGTCACGGTGAGGGACACAACGCCGGTATTCCATTGAACATTACCTCGGCCTTGGCGGTTAAGGAAGTAATGGAAAAGGAAGGCATTGGAGGCACTTTGATTCTTTGGCCCGGAATTGCCGAAGAGTTGGTCGCAGCAAAAGCTTGGTACGTTCGGGACGGGCTTTTTGATGATATTGATATGTGCATTTTTACCCACGTGAGCAGTAATCTGAGTGTATCTTGGGGCCCTACCCGCGGAACTGGGCTGATTTCTGTGGAATATATGTTCGAAGGTGAAGCCGCGCATTCCGCAGGAGCCCCATGGAGAGGTAGAAGTGCTCTGGACGCTGCTGAACTTATGAATGTAGGTTGGAACTATAAAAGGGAGCATTTGCATCCATTAAAGCGTTCCCACTCCATTTTCACGGATTCGGGAGACCAGCCCAATGTGGTTCCTTCCAAGGCGGCTATTTGGTATTATTTTAGAGATATTACCTATGAGGGAATCATGGAAATGTATGCCGAGGCGAACGATATTGCCAAGGGTGCGGCCATGATGACAGGCACTACCATGACATCACGCGTATTGGGAACTGCATGGCCGAGACACTACAATAAAGTCATTGCCGAGACCATGTATGAAAACATAAAGGAAGTTGGACTTCCTGAATGGACGGAAGCAGACCAAAAATTGGCCAAAGCGGTACAGACCGAAGTAGCATCTAAAAAAATCGAAGGATTGCCCACCAAGCTATCTGAAATAGGATTACCGGTTTTGGAGCCTGTTAGCGGTGGTTCGGATGATATCGGTGACATTTCTTGGAAGGTGCCTACGGTTACCATGCGTTTTCCTTCCAACATTCCCGGATTGCCTGGGCATCATTGGGCCAATGCGATTGCGATGGCAACACCTATTGCCCACAAAGGAGTTACGGCCGGAGCTAAGGCAGAAGCAATGACCATTATGGATTTCTTGTTGAAGCCAGAGTTGTTGACCCAAGCATGGGATTATTTCAACAATGAGCAGACAAAGGAAACCAAATACGAGCCTATGATCTCTGCGGATGATATGCCGCCTACGTTCTTAAACAAGGACAAGCAAGATATGTTCCGACCCGCTTTGGAGGAGTTCTACTACGATGAAACCAAATACGATAGCTATTTGGAGCAGTTGGGTGTGGAATATCCTACGGTGAAACAATAATTAATTCTTTGTCAGTTCGAGCGGGGTCGAGAACCTAAAAACATCTCGACTGTGCTCGATGTGACAAATCCAGCAAATGGGACAAAATACAATCTTAGTCTTTGCACTCTTACTATAATGACGGTTTAGAGTCATTGATTGAGCTCATTCCTGCGAAAGGAGTTCAATACAAATTGTACAAATTTCTCGAACAGCATCCATTTTGGGGCAATTAATTGAACGAAGCCCTGAAAGCCATAGGGGATAGGTTGGTCTTTGTCTTGAAAAGTTTGCTGAAGGATTGTGAATGCTCAAACCCTAAAGTATGGGCTATCTCACCTATAGAAAGTTGTGTGGTGGATAATTTCTCTTTAGCTATCTCAATAAGTTTTTCGTGTATGTGCTGTTGGGTACTCAGGCCTGTTAGCACTTTTAGTAAGCTACTTAGGTAACTTGAAGAAACATGTAGGCTGTCGGCTATAAATTGGACGGACGGAATTCCTTTATTGATGGCTTCTTCTCCGTTGAAATAGCTGTCGAGAAGATGCTCCAACCGAACCAAAATCTCGTGGTTATTGATTTTTCTGGTAAGAAATTGTCTTTGATAGTACCGTTCGGCATAATTGAGCAATAGTTCTATTTGTGCTATAATAATGTTTTGACTGAATTTGTCCATATTGGACTTATACTCGTGTTGAATATTGAGTAGGATTTCGGTAATGGTCCGTTCTTCTTTATCCGATAGAAATAAGGCCTCGTTTATGGCATATCCGAAAAATTCATAGTTTTTTATGGTCTTGGCCAAGGGGGTGTTCCACAAAAAATCGGGGTGAATCAACAATAGCCAACCTGAAGGTTTTTTCTCCGTAGGTAACATTTCAAACTGGAGAACCTGCCTTGGAGCTATAAAGGATAGCAGTCCCTCATCAAAATCAAACTCCTGCTGACCGTATCTCACTTTGGCCTGGATGTCGCGTTTTAAACCAATGCTGTAAAAGCTTTGCATCCATGTAATTTGACTTTCTATGGTTTGATAATTAACCTGTCCATAGTCTATTAGGCTAATCAGAGGATGCTCTGGATTTGGAAGTGCACAAAACTTATGGAACTCGCTCAAGGTTTGAAATGTATTCATCTTCAATGCTAATTGAAGGGCAAGGCAGGACCTTGCCCGTTTTAAATTACAAACTAGTTTTTAAAATCGGTAGAATAGCTCAACTCTTTATTGGCTTCCAGTGCGTCTGCCAAGGTTTTCAACTTTTCATTTGCCATGCCATAAGCATCGCTCCCCAAAAACAAGTGTAAAGCTGGTTCTTCACTTTCTGCCATGGTTATAAGTGCTTCCGCAGCTTTTTTGGGGTCTCCAAGTTGGTTTCCGGCAATATCTTCTTTGTGCATACGCTCAGATTCACGAGCTTGGGCATAAACGTCCATACGGTTACGAGCTAGTTTTAATGAATCGTCAGATAGAAATTGAGTTCTAAAATAACCGGGATATACCAAGGTTGTTTTGATTCCGAAAGGGCTTGCCTCCACCGATAAAGCTTCCGTAAGACCTACAACTGCAAATTTGGTCGCGCAATAGATTCCGAAACCAGGAAAATTTCCGACGATTCCTGCAACGGATGCAATATTGAAAATATGTCCTGATTGTTGAGACCTGAGTTGTGGCATGGATTTGCGGATAACATTTAAAAGGCCAAATACATTTACATCGAAATTTTGTCGTGCCTCCTCATCTGAAATTTCTTCCAGTGTTCCATTCTGTCCATAGCCTGCATTGTTTACAATGACATCAAGTCGACCAAAAGTTTCAATTGCTTTGGAAATACCATTTTCCACACTTTCCTCGTTCATAAGGTCCATTTGAATGGGCAGGAACTTTGGTGAACTGCCGACAGCTTCGCTAAGATTAGCTAGACTTCTAGAGGTAGCTGCAACCGAATAGCCTTGGTCTAATAATGTTTTCACCAAAACAAGTCCTAGCCCTTTTGATGCACCAGTGACCAACCATACTTTTTTTGTGTCCATTTTCTTAGAATTTTTGTTGTTATGAATTGACACAGCAAAGTTGCCCTTAGTAGAGGGAAGGTATGTAGCCTAATCTATGATTGTTGTAGTCTAAATCTGGTTGGGATATAAAAAGTAAACTTTTATTTCCTTTTTAGTAGCGCCATATAGAAGCCGTCAAACCCTGTTTCAGAGGCAAAAACATTTCTTTCCTTGACAAATTCAAACTCCTTTCCATTCTCGGATGCCAAGAAAGTTTTAACCTGTTCTGAATTTTCTTGTGGTAGAATGGAGCAGGTGGCGTAGACCATTTGCCCGCCTTTTTTGACCATTTTACTATAATTCTGAAGGATATCTTGCTGGACTCCCATGATACGGTCCACAAATTCAGGCTCCAATTTCCATTTTGAATCAGGATTTCGCTTGATTACCCCCAAACCAGAACATGGAGCATCGAGCAGAACCCTATCGGCACTATTGTGAAGCTTTTTGATGACTTTATTGGAATCGATAACACGGGTTTCCACATTGTGGACCCCATTGCGTCTTGCTCTCTTTTTAAGTTTTTTGAGCTTACTTTCATAAATATCCAAAGCGATCAATTGCCCTTTGTTCTGCATTTGTGAAGCCAAGTGAAGGGACTTTCCACCCGCACCTGCACAAGCATCCACCACGCGTTGACCAGGTTCTACTTCCAAAAATGGGGCGACCAATTGTGAAGAGGCATCCTGAACTTCGAACAATCCATCTTTAAAGGCTTGGGTTACAAATACATTTTGACGTTCCACAAGTTTCAGGGCATCAGGGTAGCCCTCGATAAATTCTGTAGCGATATCTTCCTTTGCCAAAAATGACTTCAATTGCGGTTTGGGAACTTTGAGCGTGTTGGTTCGTAGGATGACATCGGCCTGTTTGTTTTGGGCCGCGATTTCTTTGGTCCAAAGTTCTGTTCCTAAAGATTTTTCACCGAGTTCATCCATCCAATCCGGCACGGATTCCCGAATTTTTCGAATTTTGGAAAGTTCATCGAACCTACCTTTAATGCGGCGTTCTGGTGTGCCTTCCAATTGTTTCCAATCCGGAATGCGAATACCTCTAAGAACGCACCAAACTCCGAACAAACGGAACAAATGTTCCCTGCTGTAGGGTTCGTGTATTTCTGAGATTTCTGAATATAGGCGTTTCCATCGAACAATATCATAAGTGGTCTCGGCGATAAAGCCACGATCCCGGGAGCCCCAACGCTTATCGTAGCGCAATACTTTTTCTATCACCTTATCGGCATATTCCCCTTCGTTGAAAATCATGTGAAGGGCATCAATCACGGCAAATACCAAGTTTCTATGTAAACGCATCATATAAAATAAGGTTGCAAAGGTATGATTTCTCCTTACTTTTGAAGAAAATAAATATAATGAGGTCAATCCTATCTCTTTTTGCCGTTCTAGTTTTGTTTTCTTGTACCGAAGAAGCCAAAAAACAACCTTTTCAATCCGTGGAAATGACTCCTGTTTTTCAGGATTCGGTTAGTATTCGTGCGATTACATTTTTGGATGGTAGAACATTAGCGTTTGCAGGTAGCAATGGGATGTACGGTACGGTAGATGTAAGTTCCAATAAGGTAAGGGCCAGCACTCAATATTATGATTCCATCACACCAAGTTTTAGGGCCGTCGGCGGAACTTCCGAAGATTTTTTTATGCTTTCCATTGAAAGCCCGGCATTGTTGTACAAAACAGGTGATAAGGGCCAGATGGAATTGGTCTATACCGAAGAGGGTGAGGGTGTCTTTTATGACAGCCTTGCTTTTTGGAACGATACCGAAGGTATTGCAGTGGGCGATACGGTCAATGGTTGTCTTTCCATAATTATCACAAGGGATGGAGGTGCCAGTTGGACCAAGTTGGCTTGTTCGGAATTACCTGATGGCATTGAAGGTGAAGGTGCCTTCGCGGCAAGCAACAGCAATATTGCCGTACAGGGAAATAAAGTTTGGATAGGTACCACGGAGGGAAGAATTTATTTTTCTGCGGATAAAGGAGTTACTTGGGACATTCAGGAGACCCCGATAATTTCGGACGAACCTACCCAAGGCATCTATTCCATGGATTTTTTTGATGAAATGAATGGGTTTGCCATTGGAGGGGACTACACTAAACCGGAATCGAACACGGGCAACAAGATAAAAACAGCCGATGGTGGTAGAACGTGGCAATTGATGGCCGATGGTCAAGAGCCGGATTACAAAAGTTGTGTGCAATATGTACCAAATTCAAACGGAGAAGCTCTGGTCGCAATTGGTTTTACCGGAATCTCTTACTCTTCGGATAGAGGGGCAAACTGGAAAGAATTGAGTGAGGAGCCTTTCTTTACTCTTCGTTTCCTTAACGATTCCACTGCATTTGCTGCGGGGAGCAATCGGATTGCAAAACTGGTATTCAAGTAAAAAGAATACTTTTTTTGTTTTTTTGATTATCTAATCCCGTCCCCGCCGTTTTCGGAACTGTTGAATCATCTGTCTTTTAAAATCCTCTTCGGCCTTGACCAACAAAAGCACTTTCTTGGCAGGGATCACTGTTCGCAGTTTGGATAAAAATTCTTGTTCCGCCTTTTGTTTATTGAATTGTAGGGCGATGAGGTTATCCAATAATTTTTCAGATTCGTTAGTGGAGAGTTCTTGTGCATGGGCAATATTGTTACGCAGCTCTGCACGCTCCTTTCTACGGATATCTTCCATGATTTCTTCATGGTCGTTATAGATGGGCCAAAATTCTTGGGCTTCCTTCGAGGTTAAACCCACTTGCTCTGTAATAAAGGCCACTTTAAGGGTCTTAATGCGGTCTCGAACAGGTCCTTGGGCATGAGCCAAAAAGGTCCCGAACAATAAGATATAGAGTACAAGTGCTTTCTTATTCATAATCAAGGTCTTCTAAATTTAATTCTTCAATGTCATCCACATTCTCGTCCAAATATTCCATAATGATGGATTCTTCTAAGTCATCAACCAAAATATCGTTCAGTTCAACTTCTTCCAAAGAAACTACTTCGGCAATTTCGTAAGAGGTCATTTCTAATTCGGTATTCTCCAAATAAGCTTCTATCTCTGCATTGGCCAAATCATCAAACGTGATGGGGTCGGAGGTAGGGTTTCCGGTGATACTAAAAATCAATATAAAGATGGCGGCTATTGCAGCAACACCTGTATACAGCAGGTATCGATTTGTTCCCAGAGGAACAATCTTTGTTTCTTTTTCCGAAGTTTTGGAAAGTATATTGGATTCAACTTTATCAAAATAGCCATCAGGAAGGGTAAAACCATCAGTTTTTGGAATAATACCGTCATTTTCATGAGCTTCTTCCGCTTTGATTTTGTCCATGAGACGGTCATTGAAGTTCTCAAAGTAGCCTTCCGGGGTATTAAATGTATTTTTTTTATCCTTTTTCATTACTGTGGTATGACTTCTAAACTAGCCAAAGGTTTAATTTTCTTTGAGGTAGGTTTCGATTTTTTTTACCGCCAAGTGGTACGATGCTTTTAAGGCACCTTCCGAAGTTTCCAGAGCTTCGGAAATATCCTTGTACTTCATTTCCTGAAAATACTTCATGGTGAACACTAACTTTTGTTTGTCCGGAAGCGTAGCCAGGGCCTTTTGTAATTTGAGTTGAATCTCGTCCCCTTCAAAATAGACATCGGCTTGAAGGTTCTCTACCATCCGCTCTTTTAGTTCTTGGTCGCTCAACCCCAATTTTTTTGATTTCTGTTTTAAAAACGTCAACGATTCGTTGGTGGCAATACGGTACATCCAAGAATATAGCTTACTATCTCCTTTGAATTTTTCGATATTCCTGTAGACTTTGATAAAAGTATTCTGAAGCACATCGTCCGTGTCATCGTGATCAAGCACAATTCTACGAATATGCCAATACAAACGTTCTTTATAAGTGTTCACCAACACTTCAAATGCTTTTGCTCGACTTTCTTCTTTTTGTAGTTCTTGGACTAAAGTTTCCTCAGCAATCAATGTTCTTGTTGTTTGATGCTTTGACTAAGGTAATGGGAAAAGGTTTAATTTTAGTAAGCAGTAAGCAGTAAGCAGTAAGCAGTAAGCAGTAAGCAGTAAGCAGTAAGCAGTAAGCAGTAAGCAGTAAGCAGTAAGCAGTAAGCAGTAAGCAGTAAGCCAACACCACCTACGAAGAAAAAGACTGCATCTCCACTAGCTTTTTATAGCTCTTCGCAGATTTCATCAGCTCTTCGTGGGTGCCCTGTTCCACGATTTCTCCCTTGCTCATTACCACAATGGAATCAGCGTTTTGGATGGTGGACAAACGGTGTGCAATTACAATGGAAGTCCTGTTCTTCATCATATTCTCCAGCGCGTCCTGTACCAATCTCTCGCTTTCAGTGTCGAGGGCAGAAGTGGCCTCATCCAAAATCATTATCGGAGGATTCTTGAGCACCGCCCTAGCAATGGAAAGGCGTTGTTTTTGACCTCCACTCAATTTATTCCCGCTATCGCCAATGTTGGTTTCGTAGCATTTGGGCAAATCCATTATAAAATCGTGTGCGTTGGCTACTTTGGCAGCCTCCATAATTTCGTCCATCGAAGCATTTTCCTTTCCAAGCGCTATGTTGTTTTTTACCGAATCGTTGAATAGAATAGAATCCTGAGTGACCAATCCCATGAGTCCACGTAGTGATTTCTTCGTGATGTTTTTAATGTTGGTTCCATCTATCAAAATCTCACCTTTGTTAACGTCGTAAAAACGCGTTACCAAATTTGCCACGGTACTTTTTCCACTACCGGACTGACCGACCAATGCCACTGTTTTGCCCTTGTCAACCTTTAGGTTAAAGTCTTTCAGGACATAATCATTTTCGTATTTGAAGGATATGTTTTTGAGCTCTACACCGGAGTTGAAATTCGTTTTTTCCTTAGCGCCATCAACATCCCTGATCGGATTTTCAGATTCGAGTATCTCCAGAACCCGCTCAGCAGCGGAATTCCCTTTTTTAACGGCATAAGATGCTTTACTGATGGCCTTGGCAGGCGTTAAAATATTGAAGGCCAATCCCATATAAGAAATAAATGAGGCAGCATCCAAGGATCCCTCTAAAAGTACCATTCTTCCGCCAAACCATAGCAGTACACCGAATACCACGATTCCAAGGAATTCGCTTGTTGGTGATGATAGGTTTTGACGGTTCAAAAGTGAATTTGAAAACCTAAAAAAGCGAGATGTAGAATTCTTAAAGGTACCGTAGAATTTAGATTCTGCATTAAAGGCTTTGATGACACGAAGTCCACCCAAAGTTTCTTCAACTATTGACAGAAATTCGCCTTGTTCTTTTTGTACCCGGTCGGATTTTTTCTTTAAAGATTTCCCAATGCGTGAAATGATCATTCCTGCAATAGGAATAAAAATGAACACAAAAATGGTGAGTTTCACACTGATGATGAACATGACAATAATCGTGAACAGAATGGTCAAAGGCTCGCGAACTATCAACTCTAGAATGGAAAGGAAAGAGTGCTGTATTTCCAGAACATCTGACGTAATCCTTGCAATAACATCACCTTTCTTTTTTTCTGAAAAATAGGAGATAGGGAGATCCACGATTTTCTGGTACATCTTGTTGCGAATATCCTTGAGCACGCCATTACGCAAAAACGTGATGAAGTACATTGCCATATAATTGAAGATGTTCTTGAAGAGGAACAAAAATAAGATGAGGCCTACCGCCAACAAAAGCCCTTTCATGGGGTCTTCACCAGAGAATTGGGTCACTTGATAGTTCATATACCCCTCAAAATAATCTTTGAGCTTACCAATGCCTTCATAGGTTGGCGGCTCGTTGATTTGCTTGGTCTTATCAAAAAGAACGTTGAGCATTGGAATTAATGCAGCATAGGACAGCGCACTGAACAATGCATATAGAATATTGAAGAAAATATTCAGAATACCGTATCTGCGATATGGTTTCGCAAACCGGAGAATCTTTTTAAAGTAGTTCATTCACTATAAATTCAGCTCGGACAGGATACCTTCTATTTTGGTTTCCAACTGCGAATTTACGGATTTATAATCCGCTGCCTTGTCCAATTTTGCATTTGTACTGATGTAGAACTTTACTTTGGGTTCTGTTCCACTGGGTCTTGCCGCTATTCGGGTGCCATCTTCTGTTTCGTAGATCAAAACGTTGGATTTTGGTAGATGCAGCGTAAACTCTTCGCCGGTCTGTACATTTTTAACGGTAGAGGTATTGTAATCTTCAATGTACAGTAATTTGGAGCCTTGCACGGTCTCAACAGGATTTTCTTTGAAGTCCTTCAGCATTTGTTTGATTTCCTCTGCTCCGCTCATCCCTTTTTTGGTGAGGGATATCAATTTTTCCTTGTAAAAACCGAATTCCACGTAGGCATCGATCAAATCTTTATAAAAAGAACTGCCATTGGCCTTGGCGTTAGCGGCAATTTCACAGGCCAATAGGGTAGAGGTGACCGCATCCTTATCGCGGACAAAATCACCGACCATATATCCAAAGCTTTCTTCCCCACCTCCAATAAATTGTGAGTTTGGGAAATCCTTGATCATTTTACCTATCCATTTAAAGCCTGTCAATGCTGTTTTGAACTCCACGCCGTATGATTTTGCCATTTGTTGCATCATGGGTGTGGAAACAATGGTTGTGGCAATAAACTCGTTGCCCTTGAATCCTTTTTCCTTGTATTGGTCCAAAAGAAACTTGGTCATGAGAACCATGGTCTGGTTACCGTTCAGGAGTTCTATTTTGCCATCTAGATTGCGAACTGCAATACCTAAACGATCACTATCGGGGTCGGTACCCACTACCATATCGGCCCCGATTTCCTCTGCTTTGGCAATGGCGATGGACAATGCTTCGGGCTCTTCCGGGTTGGGGGATTCCACTGTTGGGAAATCACCATTGGGCTCTGCTTGCTCCTCTATGATGGTCACATTTTTGTAACCGGCTCTCTTCAAAACTTCAGGGATTGCGGTAATGGAAGTTCCGTGTAGTGAGGTGAATACAATTTTAAAATCATCTTTTCCCTTAGCATCGAAACTTCCATTTTTTACCGATGCTTCAAAAAAGGCTTCATCCACTTCACTATCAATAATGTGTATCAGGCTCTCATTCTTATCAAATTTGATATCCTCAAAAGAAAGGGAGTTGATTTCTGCGATGATTTCGCCATCCTGAGGAGGCACAATCTGCCCACCATCGGCCCAGTATACTTTGTATCCATTGTATTCTGGGGGATTATGGGATGCAGTCAAGACAATTCCTGCATGGCAACCGATGTGTTTTACGGCAAAAGAAAGTTCCGGAGTTGTTCTTAAATCAGAAAATAGGTGAACCCTTATCCCATTTGCAGAGAAAACATCCGCTACCGTTTTGGCCAAGGTTTTGGAATTATGTCTGCAATCATAGGCAATCACAACTCTGATATCGTCGTCGGTGTACGATTTTTTAAGGTAATTACTGAGTCCTTGGGTGTTCTTGCCCAAGGTGTACTTATTGATTCTATTGGTTCCAACGCCCATAACACCGCGCATGCCACCGGTACCGAACTCCAAATCCTTATAAAAACGTTCTTTAAGTTCTTCGGGGTCATTGTCTATCAAATGCTTGATTTCCTTTCTGGTGTCTTCATCAAAAAAATCAGTCAACCAAGATTGCGCTGTTTTGGTAATGGAATCCATAGTGTTTATCATTGTTTAGATGCTTAAAAATACAAACTTTAAAAGGTTTGTTGGTGCTCAAAGGTTAATTTTGTCGGAGATATTGTATCGGGTGTCATTTTTTCGGGAACGCACCATGATTTCTCCAAGAAAACCCGCCAAGAACAATTGGGTTCCGATAATCATTGCAGTCAATGAAATATAGAATTGGGGACGTTGGGTTATCAAGCGACCCAAAGGGTTTAAAAAGAGCTTGTCCAAACCTAAATAAAGGGCGAATCCGAATCCTACCATAAACATAAGAACACCCCAAGCGCCAAAGAGGTGCATGGGCCTTCGGCCGAATTTGGATACAAACCAAATGGTGATCAGGTCCAAAAATCCGTTGATGAAACGCTCCGCTCCGAATTTGGTGGAGCCGTACTTTCTGGCTTGGTGCTGTACCACTTTTTCCGAAATATTGGAGAAACCTGCGTTTTTGGCCAAAACGGGAATGTATCGGTGCATTTCGCCCGAAACCTCGATGGTCTTTACTACTTTGTTGTCAAAAGCCTTTAGACCGCAATTAAAGTCGTGCAATTTTACTCCGGATGTTTTCCGAGCGGCCCAATTGAAGAGTTTCGACGGTATATTTTTGGTGATGACGGAATCGTAGCGTTTCTTTTTCCAGCCTGATACTACGTGGTACCTTTCTTGGGCGATCATTCGATACAGTTCGGGAATCTCTTCGGGATTGTCCTGTAGGTCGGCATCCATAGTAATTACTACCTCACCTTCGGCAGTTTTAAAGCCGGCGTGGAGCGCTTGCGATTTTCCATAGTTCTTGAGGAAACGGATGGCTTTTACGTTTTTGTTGATATTGGATAGCTCCAAAATGGTTTCCCAAGAGGCATCGGTGCTGCCATCATCAATAAGGATGATTTCATAAGAGAAATGATTGGATTGCATTACCTGTACAATCCAATCATGTAGTTCTTTAAGCGATTCTTGCTCGTTGAGTAAAGGAATTACAATGGAAATCTGCATTGTCTGATTCTGGAATTCCCTCCAAAAGTAGCATTTTTTGTTTTAGTATTCCGCTTTGGACTTTTTCAAAATCAAACCGGTAATTAGACCTAAAATCAGACCCAGTACCGTGTTCATGATCAAAATAACGGGATATTGGATCCAGGCAAAACTTTTTTGCATTTCCACGCCTTGTTCCCATTGCTCCTCGGTCATATTCGGGTTTTGTGCCATAGCCTTTGGTTTGGCAAGTTCCATGGCCTTGTCCATAAAGTCAGGCTCTATAAAGTTGGTGAGTACAAATTGATAGAGCAAAGTAATTATGGCGCCTACCAGGGCAACTCCCACGCCCACTTTTAAAGCTTCCGAAATTGTCAAATACCCACCGTTTGCTTTTTTAAAGGCATTGACGGCGACAAAAATAATAGCTGCTAAGATGACAATCGAAATCACCACTACCGACGTACTAGTCTCGTAGTGCATTTTTTGAGTGTAGAGCATTACGCCGAACACCACGGAAATGAGACCTAACAATAGTCCGTAGTTCAGTGCAAATTTTCCAGTTTTTGGTTGTTGTTCTTCCATGATTTTTAAAATTAGTGTTGCTTATAGAAGGTTAGTTATAGATTGCTTATTTTTGTTACATATAAATTTAACTTTATTTTTTTAGTGATTTTAAGTTGGAGGTCTCAAAGAAATCATTAAATTTGCACCCTGAAAATTCTGAGATTAAGCATTTAAGACGATGAGAAAAGATATACACCCAGAAAACTATAGATTGGTTGCTTTTAAAGACATGTCCAACGATGATGTGTTCCTTACCAAGTCCACTGCCGAAGCAAAAGAGACCATCGAGGTTGATGGTGTTGAATACCCTTTGGTAAAATTGGAAATTTCAAGAACTTCTCACCCTTACTATACCGGTAAGACTAAATTGGTCGATACCGCTGGTAGAATTGACAAGTTCAAGAACAAATACAAGAAGTTCAAGAAAGAAGATACGAAGGAGGCCGAGTAGGTCGTACTTTTTAACGAAATATATGGACGCTCTCGATGCTTTTCGGGGGCGTTTTTTATTTTTGGTATTCAAAGCTAAGCTATGAACTATATCCTTTCCGACGGCAATCACCGCGAAGACCTGTTCCCATTTACATTTACCCGTCCAGTATCGGAGATCAGGGTGGGGATTTTGACCATTAGCGAAAAATGGGAAAAATGGTTGAATGCACCTATGAGCCACCAAACGGAAGAATATCTTTCGAAAAAGTACCCTTTGACGGCTACTGCTGAAAACACTGTGATCAATGGTAGTTATCTGCCCAATACAAGTTTGGTAGAGGCCATCAAGACTTTAAGGTTGGGTGAAGCTTTGATAGGCGAAGAGGGCTATATCGCTTACGTAACTGAAAATCTGGAAACAGGTTTTGAAGAATCGGCATACACTGCTATTCCTTTTGATGAAGAGGTGTTGACCATAAAAAATACCTGGGATATCTTTTCCAATAATGCAGCGGCCCTTCAGGCTGATTTTGATTTGATTACAAAAGGAAGAAAAAGTCAACCCATACCCGATACGAATCAAGTAAAGAGCCCTGATAATATTTTTATCGAGGAAGGAGCCACAGTGGAATTTTGTATTTTAAATGCCTCTACGGGTCCCATTTACATAGGTAAAAACGCTTTGATGATGGAAGGTTGTATGGTACGGGGTGGATTGGCCCTCTGCGAAAACGCTATTTTAAAAATGGGAGCCAAAATATACGGTGCGGTTACTGCCGGACCGGGGTGCAAGCTCGGAGGTGAGGTAAACAATGCCGTGCTGTTCGCTAATTCCAACAAAGGTCACGATGGTTTCTTGGGCAACTCCGTGCTAGGGGAGTGGTGCAATATTGGGGCGGATACCAATACCTCTAATTTAAAAAACAACTACGCCGAAGTTCGACTTTGGAACTACAAAACTGAGGGTTTTACCAAAACAGGACTTCAATTTTGTGGGCTGATGATGGGAGATCACAGTAAATGTGGTATTAATGTCATGTTCAATACAGGTACGGTGGTTGGAGTGAGCGCCAATATTTTCGGAAGTGGATTCCCCAGAAACTTTATCCCTAGTTTTAGTTGGGGCGGTGCTACGGGCACCTATACCACTTTTAGAACCAACAAGGCATTTGAGGTTGCCGATGCCATGATGAAGCGCCGCAACATGGAATTCAACGATACAGAGGCCCAAATTTTAGAGCATGTGTTCGAGTTTACCCAAAAGTGGCGGAATTTTTAAAGTTGTAAGTGAAACAACATCATCTTTCTTTTGATTTATACTACTTTGGTCGGAGGGGGATGGGGATTCTTAAGGTACGAGAAAAAGAGTTGTAGGATTGTTGTACGAACATTAAAATCTTATTGTACATTCTCATACGTCTCACACTGTTCAATAATGGCCGTTAAGCGAGCTTTGGCTTCTTGGTAAAAACCTAACATAAATCCATTGATAAAAACCCGATTGGTAATGTAATTTTCGAATTCCGGTTTTAGCAACAGTTCCTCGTTGTTCCGTTCAAATTTGGAGGGGCTGAGTTGAAACGGTGCCCCGGCAAACAGGTTTCGGTTCAGGGAGTTGTGCAACAGATAATCAAAATAGGTGTTGCCCCTATTCACATAAAAGTCGCCCCAGTCCAATAGATTGGCGTAAAAGGTTTCCCATTCTATCAATAATACTTTCAGTTCCTCATTGGACAAGCTGGATAGCTTCCCCGAGTTTTTAATATTGCCCAAGGTGTATAGGCTCGGGTCCCAAACAGACATTCTGGAGGTCATGCTCACCAGACTGTCCACAGCGGGTAAGGTGCCATATTGGTAATCAGGGCCTGTATGTTCCAGTAAGGTGTTGCACGAATTAATAATTCCTTGGATGGCGGCAATATCACCGTTGAGGGCACCGAGGTTTTTTTTGAACTCCAGTTTAAGGCTAGCAATAGTGGCTTTTTCTTCTTGGTACAATTTCCTGTTTTCGTTCCAATTGTTGATGCGAAGGGCAATCAATATCCCGATGACCACGAGAATAATTTCCCCTAGCGCATACAGCAGGTATTTACTGATTTTATTTTCGCCTAGCAAGCGTAATCGTATGGTACGAAAAAATCTAAACAAGACAAGAGGGGTTGGTTTCTCTAAAGATATGATTTTTATGCAATTAGAGGACAAAAAAATGGCCAACACATTTGCATTGGCCATTTGTGAATTATTTAGGCATGCTTTTATTCTTTCACCTCTGGTTTTTCGGTAAATGGGGTTATACCGAATGCAGGATACACATCCGAAGGATAATAGAACGTACCGCCACGGGAAACCATAGCGATGGTCTTTATGGCCTTAATGTCCTCCACAGGATTCCCTGGTACTAGAAAGAAATCGGCCAGTTTGCCCTCTTCAATGCTTCCCAAGCTATCGTGACCCAAATACTCGGCCATGTCGTAGCTGGCCAGTTTTAGGACTTCGGCAGGGGTGTAGCCCAATTGTTCAGTATACAATTCCAGTTCTCGGTGTAGGTTAAAGGCTCCGCCCAAATCGGTTCCAGGTACGATCAAGATACCTTTGTCCTTCATCATTTTTAAGGTTTCCACGATTTTGTCATAAGCCTCCCGATAAGCTTTGTCCTCTTCGTCATCCGCAATCTGGGCCAAGGCTACCTTTAGGCTGCGCTGTTCGTTGGGCGGCATGTTGTCCACATAATCCAAGGCACCAAGGGTGACCTCCCCGTTTCGGGAGAGCATCAAACGCTCATGAATGGCCAGGGTAGGGTCCATGGCAGTTTTGTTTTCCACAAACAAATCCATAGTTTCTTGTACCTTATCGCTGTTCAAATCCAGCTCAGGGAAACGTTTCATGGCCGTTAAGCGCAAAAGGGTACGGGTATCTTCTTCAGGTTCAAGTACCCAACCCAACATGGTCTGGTTAATGTGGGTCATTTCGTCAAACCCGGCGCGTAACATGGCATTTGCATTGGAGAATGCAGGTACGTGCCCTGCCACGAACAGGCCTTGGTCGTGTGCCTTTTTTACGATGGCCGGCGCCCAATCCCCGTTCATACTGTTGTAGAGTTTTACGCCGTAAAAACCTAAGCTGTCATACTTGTCCACAGCTGCCAGAGCTTCTTCTTCGGAAGCGACCAAAATACCGTTATTGGCATTATATTCACTTTTTCCTTCTATAAAGCCCAATTTGGTTACTCGGGGACCGGCAAGAACGCCGCTTTCAATTTTTTCAATCAATTTGGAGAGTACTTCATTGTTGTTCCCCATATCGCGGAACGACGTGACACCTGCCAAAATATTCAATAGGGCACCGTTGTCGCCGGTATGTGCGTGCATTTCGTAGAGGCCGGGAATCAAGGTGCCTCCGTTGCCTTCAATCACCACCTCGTTTTCACCTGAGGCATCGGCTGCTTCAATGGCCGTAATTTTTTCACCCTCCACAACTACGGATACAGCTTCGGTAAGAGATAGGTTCTTCGGGTCGAACACCTTTACATTTTTAATACGAACTTTTTTATCGTAGTTGTTGGCATATTCTTTTTGAAGTTTCTCGTAGCGCTCCGCAGAATAGTTCTCCGCCAATTGGCGCAAGTCTTTTTCCTCGGCTTCGTAGCCGTCGCGCACCACAATGTAGCGTGGTGAGATATAGGCAAAGAAGCGGTCGCTGTCATCCATAATAAAGTAAGATGGATTCATTTCGGCTCCAGAAAGTGCGTAGGTGGTCAGGGCCAATTCACCTTCGCCTGATGTATTGGGAACGCTCAAATCCTCCATTTTGGTCAGTGTAAGGTTGCCTGCCGGAAGCACGGGCAGCGTGTTCTCAGGGGCATTCATCAATAAACGGGCAGCTAGCACAGCTGAGTAGGGACTACCAAATTGGTTTACGTAAAGCTGCGCGGCATCCACGGAAGCATTTCCAGAGCCGGTGGCGTCCGTCCAAGAGGCTTCGTTGCCTTCAAGGGAAAACTTCTCGTCCACGGCATTTCCAAAAGTGGTGTTACCGGTTACTTCCCAGCTTATAGGGTAGCCTTCGGCGTTGAGCACAATGGTTTCTTTCATGGTTGGACCACGGCCATTGTTTTTGTAATCGTAATCGATGTTGATGGTGTCACCAGAAGTTTCGGCTTTTAAATAGCCCACTTTGGCCTCGCCCATGATCACGGAATAGTTTTCTTCCCCTTGATAATCGGCCAAGGAAGAGGTTGGTTCTGTTTTACAGGAATAGCCGGCCAAAATTATAAGGCCAGCAAGAATTGATCGTAGTTTCATCGGGTTGGTTTAAGTTAGGTGTTGAAGTTAACGAATTTTGGTGGTTTATTTATCGGTATGTTTGATAGATGTAAGAAACAAAAACCCCCAGCGCCACTGGTACATTGGCAACTGGGGGTCCCATCATCAATCAAAGTAAAGAGGCAAATATTTTTAAGAGCTTATCTCATATGATGGACTCTATTATTAAATCATTATTCAACTTTAAGGGAAAGCATCCCAATGGAACCCCCAACGGTTTTATCGTTGAACAGGTCTATTGACTCTTTTTTGTCTTTCAGTCCCAATATATAGATCAAGGGTAAATAGTGTTCCGGCGTTGGAATGGACAGGGCAAAACTGGTGCCTTGTTTTCCATAGTCTATTAATGCTTGATGATTTCCGTCGACTATGAAGGATTTTATTTTTTCATTGGTTTCTTCGGCCCAATCCCAAGCATAGGCATCATTCAATTTATCCCACTTTACCTTGCGCAGGTTGTGTACTACGTTTCCGCTACCCACGATCAATACTCCTTTGTGTCTCAACGTTTCCAGTTGTTGGGCCAATTCGTAATGATATTTTGGAGGCTTTGTGTAATCCAAGCTTAGCTGAATTACAGGTACATCTGCATTTGGATACATGTGCTTGATGACGCTCCATGCACCGTGGTCCAATCCCCAGTGAGTGTCCAGCTCCACATCGGTCTTGGTAATGATTTCTTTGGTAACTCTTGCCAATTCTGGACTTCCGGGAGCAGGGTATTGCACATCGAAGAGTGCTTGCGGAAAACCACCAAAATCGTGGATTGTTGGAGGATTCTGCATGGCAGTTACCTTGGTGCCCTTGGTTTCCCAATGTGCTGAAATACAAAGAATTATTTTGGGCTTGATTACTTCCTTTCCCAATTGTCTGAAACTGGCAACAAACTCATTTTCCTCAATGGCGTTCATTGGGCTCCCATGCCCCAAAAACAAAACAGGCATTTTCTGCGTAAAAGGCAGACTTTGATTAAGAGAGCGTAAAGTTTCTAAATCTGTCATTGGAGTATACCTGCATACCCTGTTTAGATGGTATGTTTCTGCCACAAAGGTTGGATATATTTAGAGGTAGTGGGTAATACGTTTGGGAAGAAACGTTGTACTTTTAAGAAATGAGCTGTTTCATTTCTTTTCGGAAAATGGTTGGTGTGTAACCTGTTTTTCGTTTAAAGACCTTGGAGAAATAAGCTTTTTCATTATACCCGATTTCGAAACCAATTTCTGAAATGGTCTTATTGCTGTTCACCAAAAGGTTTTTTGCTTCGTTCAGCTTTCGTGTCTCAATAATTTCGCCTGCACTTTGTTGCATTACCTCCTGACATACAATATTGAGGTTACGCTCGCTCATAAAAAGCTTTTCAGCATAGAATGAAATTTTAACGTTCCGTCGGAAGTTATCTTCCAAAATATGCAGAAAATGAGTATAGGTCTCTGAGGCGGAATTTGCAGAATCGGATTTAATATTAGTGGGCCTTTCATGGTTGATGATGGTAAGCAAGGTCATAAACAATTGTTTTATGACGATGAGCCCTGGATCGGGACGTTGGGTTTCGTCATACATCATTTGGCACAATGCCATAAGCCTGTCAAAACATTGGTCTCCGGGAAGCGTGACGTTGGCACGGTTGTGAAAATAGCCGTACATCTTAAAAATCACCTCTGACATAAATTCACTTCGGAAACGGATAACCCAAAGGTCGCACTCCCCTTGGTGTGTTTGAGGGAGCAACTGGTGGGGTTTTCCTTTGGTAACAAAACTAACAAACGGAGCGTAGACCGTTTCGTCCTCAAAATCAATGAAATGGGAAATCTTTCCTTTGGCGCCAATGATCAATTCTTCAAAATCGTGGACATGTGTTTCGATTTGTTTGATTTCCAGAGCTTTGGCATCTTCGGTGGTGTACCTAAATATTTTGAAGAGTTGTTCCAAGGTTGAATCAATTTATCTTCGATAAAGAAAATAGCATCTTACGAAGTTACATCAAAATGAAACAATCTTCATTTTATTTATTCGCTATTGGTAGCAGAAGGAGTGGCCTTTGGGGTGTGATCAAACTTTATCAATTGTGAATTGTAATCTATGGTAACTTTAAAGTGCTTTAACAGGGAACCGCCTATGGCTCCTTTAACTATTTTATCCATGGAATGTACCATACTTTCTGACCAAATTTCATCCTTTCGTCTGGCAAAGAGCACAGGTCCTATTTCGTGCGTACCTACTTTGACCACTGGCACTTCGATGATATCCCTGTCCAAATCCGAGGCGGGATAAATTTTCCAATCGGGATGATTCTTTTTCCAACGCTCAAAGATTGAAGAAGCAATGAAGGAACCGCCCATGGTCTCTGATTGGGTATTTAACAATTTTTTACCCTCATCGGAGAGCACAAAGCTGGCACCGGTATCAAAAAGCACATCAATCGGCTCTCCATCAACAATAATTTCCATACTGGGGTGCCCAAAAACAACGGAGCCTTGTTCGTTCTTTTTTAATCCGATTTTTTGTACATCGGGGTTAGATAAATCCTTTGCTCCCAAAGGTGTGTTGGTCCAAATGTCCTGATTTGGGTAATCTATGGTCCAGGATTTCCCCATAAAAAAGCCTTGTCCAAGAAAAGCATCCATTTCAGGAACTTTTTCCGATACCATTTTTAGCTCTCCATCCATTGGGGGAATTATTAAAAATGATTCTTTTACGGGACTGAAAGGTGTGCGTACGATAAAGTTCCGCATAGGGTAGGGACGTGGTATATCGGGATTGTCTACGATATCATTGAACAGTACATAGTTAAAAGGCATCACCCCTTTTAAAAGCCCGGTTTTTACATACGGATTTATGTGCTCCTGTTCTGTGACTCTTGGTAGAACCATTGAAAACCCGCCGCCAGTGTCGCAATATGCCAGAATGGTATCGTTTGAAATTAAAGGAAGTTTGACGAAAAACCTGGAGCTGTCCATAAAAATCGATGGGAGTTTTTTGGGGATTCCCCGATTCTCAGGAATTTCAGCAAATTGTTTGACATTCATAATATTTTTGTCCAATTTTTTGATGACTAAAAATTGGATGACCACAACTAATACTAAAAAACCTAGGATGACTAGAACTAATTTGATGCCCTTTTTCATTTTAAGTAAGTCTCTAAAAAAATTAAAATAGTAAAATTGTCAACGGGCTCTTGGCCATGACGTATACACCCAAAGGTGTTAAAATGTAATGGGGTTACATTTGCGCAGTAAGGTCGCTTATGGACTGACAGGTGCTAAAATAAACATAAAATTGGTTAGAACGACCTTTTTAGGTTTTTCAAGGGCTTATTTTCGAGTTATTTCGATGACAAAATCCGCTTGGTCGTAATCCCGGTTTTCTGGGAGTTCTACCAAGGTTCCGTAGGAATTGGTGCTGTGCTTCAATTTTTTCTTGGTTTGAAAATTGATTATACTTTTAATATTTCCCTCAATGGTCGGAAAAAAGAAGGTGTCGGTCTTCCAGTCCATAATATGAAGGTGGATTTTGTTGTCTTTTTGAGTGGATACGCCCCAACTCTGTGGCGAAATGGGGCCTCCTCTAGTTCCATAAATGGTTTCACCATAGGTATCTGTCCATTCTCCGATAACATTCAAGGTCTCCACAAACTCAGGCTGAATTTTACCGTTCGGCATAGGCCCAACATTGAGCAAAAAGTTGGAATTGTATCCTGCCGCCTTCACCAAATATTGAATGAGTTCCTTGGAAGATTTATACGCCTTGTCCTGCAGCGAAAATCCCCATCGGTGTGCCATGGTCTCAGCGGTTTCCAATGGTAATTTCCCTACTGTGGCCTCTGCGCTATACCCGCCCTTGTTTTCTCCGGGCAGATCACGTTCGAACATTTGAAAATCCTCTCCTGGGTTTGGTGCTTGGTGGTGGTTGCTGCCAATCATCGCTTGAGGCTGCAGTTTATGAATCAAATCATACGTTTTGCGAAGTTGCCAGTCGGCCTCTTTTTTGTCCCACCAACCATCAAACCAAATACCGCCAACATCCCCGTAGTTGGTTAAAAGTTCCGTAAGTTGACCGTTCATGTACTCCAGATATTTTTCCCAATTTCCGCTGTCCGGCCTTCCTGTTTTGTTGCCCGTATCGCCTCGGGGGTAGTAATCGTTATGGTGCCAATCCAGTTGAGAATAGTACAAAAACAACTTTAAACCGTGTTTTCTGCAGGCCTCGGCCATTTGTTGTATCACATCTTTCTGGTACACGGTCCGGTCCATAATGTCCCAATCGGACAATTGGCTATCGAACATAGCAAAGCCATCGTGGTGTTTGGAGGTAATAGTGATGTACTTCATCCCTGCGGATTTTGCCAATAACACCCATTCTTCTGCATTAAATTCGGTAGGATTAAAAAACGCAGGTAATTTCTCGTAGGTTTTCACATCGATGGACTCGGTTTCCATCACCCATTCGTGTTGACCCAATACGGAATACACGCCCCAGTGGATAAACATACCGAATTTGGCATCCTGAAACCATTCCCGGTTCTCAAGATTTTCTTTGGAAGGCTGATATTCTTGGGCAGTGGATGTATAGGCAAATGAAGCGAGTAAGATGAGCAGAGCTATTTTTTTCATTGTGTTGCTTTAGGGTTGGTATGGGCAAACAAGTTAATTAAAAGAAGTTAGAATTCAGTGGACAGGAGTCAGTAGGCAGTAGGCAGTCGCCAGTAGGCAGTGAACAATGAACAATTGCCAGTAGTCTAGAAATCAGATATAAGATTCAAGAACCAAGACATGAGACAAAAGACATAAAAGTGGAAGTCAGAAGTCAGAAGTCAGAAGTCAGTGGGCAGTGGGCAGGAGTTAGTTGTCAGTATGCAGTGAACAGTGAGCAGTAAGCAGTTGGCAATTGTCAATTCGAGAACCTTTAACCCTTCACCCTTCACCCTTCACCCTTTACCCTTCACCCTTTACCTTTTCCCCTTGACCCATCAACTAATAACCAAATAACCGAACACCCCATCAACCCAAACCCCTCATCCGTCAACTCAAACGGGGCATCCGTCAATTGGTGGACTAAAACCTTGTGGAAACTTCCGAATTTGCCCAAATGTTTAATTATAAAAACCAAAAAATTATGAAAAATATACTTTTTTCAATGTTGGCCATAGCTATGCTTTGGTCCTGCGGCAAGGATGATGGGCCGACAACGCCCCCCGCGTCCAGCAAGCCGACCATCACGGACTTTACCCCTAAATCCGGCCCAGAGGGCACGGAGGTGACCATCACCGGGACGAATTTCTCCACCACCAAGGCCGACAATGTGGTCAAGGTGAGGAACACGGTGGCCACGGTGTCCAGTGCCAGTGCCACCCAGTTGAAGGTGACCGTTCCGGCCGGTGCCCAAACGGGCAAGATAACGGTGGCGGTGGACGGCGAAACGGCTGCGAGCGCCACGGACTTTACCGTTACAGTGGCCGACCCAGATAACGAATCCCCAGTAATGGCGGACCAAGAGTTTACGGTCCCCGAAAACATTACCGATGCGGACCAGATAGGCCAGGTAGAGGCCACCGACCCAGAAGACGATGACCTTTCCTTTGCCATGGTGACCAACGACAACGACCTGTTCGCTGTATCCGATAAGGGTATTTTAAGCCTTGCAGAGGGCAAAACGCTGGACTACGGGACCGCGCCCTCGCACAGCATTACCGTAAGCGTTAGCGATGGCAACACTACCACACAGGCCACGGTGACCATAGTAGTGGAAGAAGTGGAAGAAACGGGCACTATCCCCTTTATAACCAAATGGGAGACCACCGCTGCCGAAGAGACCATTTATATTGGGTCCGATTTAAATTTTAATCAGGATGCGTATGATTTTACCATAGATTGGGGCGATGGTACCGTGGAGAATATCAATGCGGTGCCCGATACCTTTATGTTCGAGCATACCTATGCGGAACCCGGCACCTATAGTGTTGCCATACAGGGAAAGTTTCCGGGAATTAGTATGTCTACTGTTTATGAGATTATGGACTTGGATGCAGTGAAAAAATTGGTGAGTATAGAGCAATGGGGCAACATAGCGTGGCAGAGTTTTTACTTTGCATTTAGTTACTGTGAAAATATGATTTATAATGCAACGGATGTCCCGGACCTCTCCAATGTAACGACTATGCATGGTATGTTCGCCGGAGCCACTTCCTTTAACGGGGACATCAGTGGTTGGGACACCTCCTCTGTAACGACTATGCAGATTATGTTCGAAGGAGCCACTTCCTTTAACAGCGACCTTAATGATTGGGACACCTCCAATGTAACGAGTATGAGAGGTATGTTCTACGGAGCCACTTCCTTTAACCAGGACCTTAGCCAATGGAACACGTCTTCTGTAACGGATATGGGTTATATGTTCAATGGAGCCAATTCCTTTAACGGGGACATCAGCCAATGGAACACGTCTTCTGTAACGGATATGAGCTTTATGTTGGGTGGGGAGGGTTTCTCCTATAACGGAGATATCAGTGGTTGGGACACCTCTTCTGTAACGAATATGAAAGCTATGTTCAGCCTTAACACTTCGTTTAACGGGGACATCAGTGGTTGGAACACTGCTTCTGTAACGGATATGGAAGGTATGTTCTATGGAGCCAAGTCCTTTAACCAGGACCTTAGCGGTTGGAACACCTCCTCTGTAACGGATATGTCTTTAATGTTCTTTGAAGCCACTTCCTTTGACCAAGATTTGGGCGGTTGGGACATTGGTAATGTTGCTAATATGGATAATATGTTCAGCTTTAGCGTTATGTCCTCTGAGAATTTTTCAAAAACACTAGCTGGTTGGGCCGAGCAAACTGTGCAACCTAATGTTAATCTGGGCGCTCAAAACTTACAATTGTGTAGCGGCGATGATGGTATAATTAATGCATTTATTATTCTGTCAGGTGATCCAAATTTCTGGACCTTTGATTGGGAATTTGTAGATTGTAATTAATGTAACAATATGTATTGTAAAAACCGGGAGGGCCAAGTGCTTTTCCGGTTTTTGTTTTTTTAGGAGTCAGGAGTCAGGAGTCAGGAGTCAGGAGTCAGGAGTCAGGAGTCAGTAGGCAGTAGGCAGTAGGCAGTAGGCAGTTAAAAATGTGCAATAAACAATAACTAAATAACAAATAACCGAATAACCAGATATCAGAAGTCAGAAGTCAGTGGGCAGTTTGCAGGAAGCAGTATACAGTGAACAATTAATAGACGTCGCTTGTTAGTTCGAGCGCCCGCCTGCCGGACGGTCAGGCAGTCGAGAACGTTTTACTTTTGCTATTCACCCTTCACCATTTGCCAAAAATCCGACAATCGCACAATACACCCTTCGACTCCGCTCAGGGTCCGTGTTTCCAACCATCGAACTATCTAACAATCCATTAAGCCTTCACCCTTCACCATTTGCCAAAAATCCGACAATCGCACAATACACCCGTCGACTCCGCTCAGGGTCCGTGTTTCCTACCATCGAACTATCTGATAATCCATAGACCCTTCACCCTTCACCAAAAATCCGACAATCGCTCAATACACCCTTCGACTCCGCTCAGGGTCCGTGTTTCCTACCATCGAACTATCTGATAATCCATAGACCCTTCACCCTTCACCAAAAATCCGACAATCGCTCAATACACCCTTCGACTCCGCTCAGGGTCCGTGTTTCCAACCATCGAACTATCTGATAATCCATTAACCCTTCACCCTTCACCAAAAATCCGACAATCGCACAATACACCCTTCGACTCCGCTCAGGGTCCGTGTTTCCAACCATCGAACTATCTGATAATCCATTAACCCTTCACCCTTCACCAAAAATCCGACAATCGCACAATACACCCTTCGACTCCGCTCAGGGTCCATGTTTTCAACCATCGAACTATCTAATAATCCATTAAGCCTTCACCCATAACCCAGCCATTTGCGATAACTCCCAACAAATCACTATCTTTGCGGCCCTAAAACGCAAGGCAAGTCTATGAACAAAAAAGTCGCATTTTACACCTTGGGCTGTAAACTCAATTTCTCCGAAACTTCTACGATTGCACGAGGTTTTGAAAAGGAGGAGTTTGAGCGTGTGGACTTTTCGGAGGAAGCGGATGTCTACGTCATAAATACCTGTTCGGTGACGGAGAATGCCGATAGGCGTTTTAAGACCATCGTAAAGCAGGCCCAAAAGGCCAATCCCGAAGCGTTTGTTGCGGCCGTAGGTTGCTATGCGCAGCTAAAACCTGAAGAACTTGCCGAAGTTGATGGGGTGGATTTGGTGTTGGGCGCCACAGAGAAATTCAAGATAACGGACTACCTGAACGACCTTACCAAAAATGATAAGGGTGAAGTGCATTCCTGTGAAATCGAGGAGGCCGATTTTTATGTGGGCAGTTATGCCATCGGCGACCGTACCCGTGCATTTTTAAAGGTTCAAGATGGGTGCGATTACAAGTGCACTTATTGTACCATTCCTTTGGCCCGAGGTATTTCGCGTAGCGATACCTTGAGCAATGTACTGAAGAATGCCGAGGAAATTGCCTCACAGGATATTAAGGAAATCGTACTGACAGGCGTCAACATTGGCGATTACGGAAAAGGGGAGTTCGGCAACAAAAAGCATGAGCATACCTTTTTGGATTTGGTAAAAGCTTTGGACACGATAGATGGTATACACCGTCTTCGAATTTCTTCCATTGAGCCCAACTTGCTCAAGAACGAGACTATCGATTTTGTGGCCCAGAGCAATTCTTTTGTACCTCATTTTCACATTCCGTTGCAAAGCGGAAGTGATGATATCCTTAAAAAAATGCGCCGTCGTTACCTGTCCAATTTGTATGTGGACAGGGTAAAGCGTATCAAAAACGCCATGCCGCACGCCTGTATCGGAGTGGATGTAATCGTTGGATTCCCTGGCGAGACGGATGAGCATTTTTTGGAAACGTATCATTTTCTTAACGAATTGGATATTTCCTATCTGCATGTGTTCACCTATTCCGAAAGGGACAATACCGTTGCTGCTGATATGGACGATGTCGTACCCAAAAAAGTACGGAGCAAACGCAGTAAAATGCTACGTGGGCTATCGGCCAAAAAACGCAGGGCATTTTACGAGAGCCAATTGGGCAGTGTACGAACCGTATTGTTCGAAGGAGAGAACAAAAAAGGCTACATCCACGGATTTACCGAAAACTATGTAAAGGTAAAAGCACCTTGGGACCCAGAATTGGTAAATACCTTGCATCAAGTGGAGCTAACGGATATTGATACCGATGGATTGGTTCGGTTTGAATTTGTTTCCAGTGAAGTGATGGCATAAAAAAACCTCCCGGTCAAGGAGGTTTACATGCTTTTCTGATGATAGGTTAGATCAGATACGGATACCAACTGGTAACATTTCCTTGTATTGCCTATTTTTTCTTAAAAAACCTGCAATCTGTGGACTTGTTGGAACAACTCTAAGGTTGTTTTCTTGGATTTCGTTCAATACAGCTTTAATGAAATCCTCTTTAAAGCCCTCATTTGTAATTTCTTCCGGAATAACCAGTTTTGTCAAAAATACTTTGCGCTCCTGTGAAGAGTACTCAATTTTGGCTAAATGCCCATTGACCGTAGTTTCAAATTGACGTAAGAAACTATTGTCAGTGATTTCCAATGGTGTCATATAGTACTTGTTTTTTTAAATGACTTGTAGAAAAACCCGAAACGGGTATTTCTAAATTTCCCCTGATTAAAAAAATGTGTTCATTAAGTGGGGTTGGCTGCAAAAGGGATACAAAATTAGTCAAAATATTGCTAATTTCCTAGTCCTTGTCGATATTTGGTGATATATGCCCGATATAAAAACCCATATTTACTTGATGCCAGGAATGGCGGCCAATCCTTCAATTTTTGAAGCAATCCATCTTCCGGAAGACAAGTTTGTAATCCATACGTTGGAGTGGTTTTTGCCCGAAAGAGGCATGAGCCTGTACGAGTATGCCGAAAGAATGTGTGAAAAAGTCGAGGCACCCAACCCTGTTCTCTTGGGCGTTTCATTTGGTGGAATGCTGGTGCAGGAAATGGCCAAAATTATCCAGGTAAAAAAAGTGATTGTTGTATCATCCGTAAAAAGTAAGCACGAGTTGCCCAAAAGAATGATTTTTGCCAAGTATACCAAAGTCCATAAACTTTTGCCCACAAGTTTGGTGAACAATGTTGAACTTTTGGCCAAATATGCCTTTGGCGAAACAGTGACCAAACGGCTTCATTTGTACGAGAAATATTTATCCATCCGTGACAAATATTATATTGATTGGTCAATCGACCAAATCGTTAATTGGCAGCAGGATGAGCCTCTTCCAAACGTTGTGCATATTCAGGGCGATCGGGATGCCGTTTTTCCCTTGGTCAATATCAAGGACTGCATTGTAGTGAAAAATGGAACCCATACCATGATAATCCATCGAGCTAGATGGTTTAATGAGCATCTCCCCACAATTATTTTGGAATAATTTCGTCTTTATAATAGTATCTTTACGTTTAATAAAAATTGCGATGACATGAAACATTTAAAAAATATATTGGCATTTATTGGATTGATAGCTGTTGTGAGCACCTTGATTTTTGCCGTGCAGTCGGATGGAGTAGAGGAGAAGCCCGAAGCAAAGGAGGTGGAACCGCAGGTTACGGACAAAAATGTGGCGGATACCTATCAAATCAGTGCCATCGAGATTCCCAAAGATTTAAATTTCGCGGGCGAAGCTGTGCCTCAGGAAGACCCTGAGATTATGGAGCGCGTAGATCGTGAATTCTTGGTGAATACATATTGGCAATCCAACGCCTTATTGTTGATGAAGAGAGCCAACAAGTACTTTCCGATCATTGAGCCGATATTAAAGAAAAATGGTATTCCGGATGATTTTAAATATTTGGCCGTTGCAGAGAGCGGATTGGAGAATGTTGTTTCGCCTGCTGGTGCCACAGGTTTTTGGCAGATAATGAAAGGTACGGGAAGAGAGTACGGCCTTGAGGTGAACGATAATGTGGATGAACGCTACCATGTTGAAAAAGCTACCCAAGTGGCCTGCGATTATTTGAACAAATGGAAAGAACGCTTCGGAAGTTGGACTTTGACCGCTGCAGCCTACAATGCAGGACCCGCGGGTATTCAAAAGTATATGGGCATTCAGCAGGTAGATGATTATTATGACTTGCTATTGGGACAAGAAACAGGACGCTACGTGTTCCGTATTTTGGCCATCAAAGAGATTATTTCCAATCGTGATAAATATGGTTTTCAATTGGAGGAGGGCGATATGTACGAAAAAGTACCCACCTTTACGGTTGAGATAGATACCGCCGTGACCAATTGGGCAGATTTTGCTGAACTTTACGAAATCAACTACAAAGTGTTGAAGCGTCACAACCCATGGTTGCGCGAACCACACTTGAACAACTCATCCCGTAAAAAATACACCATCGAAATCCCGAACAAGGGGTATTACCGTGTGGGGAGTACTGGTAAGTAGGGAATAGGCTCAACAAAAAAACTTACCTACTTTATATAAATCAAGGGAATGTTAATTTATAACTTTCCCAACATCTTTGTTCAGATTTTTAAATGGTGAGGGGGTTAAATGGGCGTGTTCGACATCAATTATTTTTCCAGACGTCTTTTCCACTTTGAATGATGATTCTTGAAGTGCGGAAACAACAATGACATCATAGTAGTTATCATGTTCACGAATTGTCATGTCATCCTCAAAATTTGATGCGTCAATGGAACCAACGGCAGTACTTCTATTCATCGATTCTATGACAAATTGAATATTCTGATTTATTTCCTTGGTCTCGCTGTAGAAGGGAATACTATCTTTTTCTGAATCTACAATCCAATTGACAACAGGACAGTAGCTGGCTGTTTTTTCCAAAACACTTATTTCCACATCAAAATAAAACCCGGTTTCGATGGGAAGGTATTTTATGGGGTTTCTTAATGAAACAAAAACATTTTTACCATCGGTAGTTACATCAATTTTGGAGAAATTCTGAATTCCAACTTTTCTGTCCATTGACTTCAAGGCCAATTGTACAATGGAATCCTTTCCCAGTTGTACAATTTCTTCTACTTCTTTATCCATTGTAGTAATATTTTGGGAACAGCATAAAAGGCCGTTTAGTGACAAACTAAAAAAGATGAATATTTTAAGCATTTGCATTGTTCTATTTTGGTGAGAGTAACGAGGCAAAGAAATAAAATAAACGGAGCGCCGAAGCATATATTCTTCCCACGGCGATTTTTTTAATATTTAAACAGAAAATAAGGAGAAGGGAAGTAGGTTTCAACTTTTGGTAGTAACTTGGGTGAGATATAGCCCCAATCCGAATAACCAACATCCATCGCTGCTTGAGTAAGAACTTGAAGATGTAGATGGCAAAACCAACCGCCGCTATCTTCTTCCTGTCCTATGTGAGCGAATTTTTGCCCAGCCACGATTTTTTCGCCAGCATGGATCAAGTGCGGCGTTTTCAAATGCCCGTACATGGAATAAAAAACAACTCCGTTGATTTCATGTTTTAGAATAATGTAGCCACCATAATTGCCAATAGTGGTTTCTTTTCCTGTTTTATAGACTTCAGCGTCCAACGGGGAATACATTGGGGTATCAAACGGAACGATGATATCCAGACCAAGATGGTAAAACCGTTGCTCCTCGATAATATTGGGGTAGGCCCTTAAAAGGCTTTTGCGCTCTTCCAAATACCTGCCAACGCCCCATTGATGGGACGATGCATGCAACTCATCAAAAACCATAGTATTAAATTCCTTGAAATCCAATAAGTTGTATTCCAAGGTTTTTGGGTTGTTTGATGAAAAATCAAAGAGGTAAGGCTTACCTACAAGGAAATCGCCAAATAAAGGATAAATATCGACACCATTAAGGCAGAGCGGATAGTACATAGTTGAAAAATAACCTCAAAAATAACAACTATTTAGAGTGAAAGATGGGTTAGGTCTGAATTATATAATCTGAAAAGGAGGTTTTGTGGTCGTTATATTGTCGGCAACATGTTTTATATGAAGCTATCTGCACTTGTTTAGCTGCCCGCAAATGGTGTTCCAAAGATGCCAACAGCCAGTTCGGCCCAAACCATAAGTAAGACCACGAACAATACAATGCCCAAGATAATTCGATATCGCAAGGTTTTTATTTTCCTTAAAATGAATTCAAGCACCAGTCCTGTGCCGATCAATAAAATACCTACGACGAGGAAATCAAAGGTCGACCAGTTTACCTCGTTAGTAAAACCCATGGCAATAAGGGGGATGGACAGAATTGACAAGGCAACGGCCAAAATAGTGATAAGTCTTTTGTTTTGATGAGTAAGTTCCATAGTATCTGTATGTGTTAAGTGATAAATATTCCCAATAATAGCTGGACGAAACAAAAAGAGAACATCTTTTATAAAGAGTCTGTTTGCTTTTGCGTATCCATATTTTAAATAATAATTGTTGAACCGCTCCATTAAATCCCCCTCGATTTCTTCACGAAAATCGGGATGGCAATACCAATTAAAGAATGCCAATGCAATTTGTAGCGGCTTATGTTCTTTTTTATTCATTGCCTAAAAATTGAATGATAGTTTGGGTATGGCATTCCAAAGTGAATTTCTTTGGGCTTTTGTCAAGTCTAGTAATTCTTGACCCTCCGCGGTAATTTCATAGAGACGTTTTCGTTTTCCGCCCCGCTCATTGGTAGCATCACCAAGATCTGATTTCAACAAACCTTTCTTCTCCAACCTTTTTAAAACGGTCTGTACGGCTCCCAAACTGACATTCCGATCCAACCGCTCTTCAATTTCTGAAATAATGGTTACGCTGTAGGCATCACCGTTAAGTATGGCAACAACCAGTAAAACAATCTCCTCAAATTCCCCAAGAGTTGGCTTGCTCATTTCAATATATTTACCCCAAATGTAGTTAATATAATTTAATAAACTACATTGTAGTTAAAATATTTTCCACATCAGAAATATACTCCTTTGAGTTTGCTGGTTGAAAAATCAAATATATAGGGTTCTGCCTAACAAAAATCGACAAAAATCTTAGGTTTAGGGGTAGTGCTGAGGTTGATATAGGCTTAATGCATAAGAGCAGACTATTTGATTTTTTCCCATTCGGTAATTCCATTCTGGTCGGCGGTAAATCCGATAACCTCACCCTCTTGGTTTCTGGAGAATTGAAATTTGGCCTTGGCAGCTTTGGATTCCATTTTATCCATACCCGTCATGGTCAGTACGGTTCCAGTTCCCTTTGCTCCTGGAAAATCGAGGACCAATACATCATCCACCATAAAGATCTCTATTAATTTAGATGCTCCCTTAAGTTGATACGTTCCAAAGAACTCTTGGTAAATGTTGTATTGTATTTGATTTTTATCTTGAATGTCCAATGGATTTCCTAAAACCACACTGGCCAAATAGTTGGCAACTTCCTCGGTTCTTTCCATGGATTTATTTGCCAAAATACACACAAACAGATTTTCATCTGGGATATATAGCCCATAACTTGTAAATCCATACAGGTTTCCACCGTGCTGTATGGTTTTGTTCCCTAAAAGATTTTTTATAAAAAATCCATACCCATATCCCGTGCCACTTCCTTGTTTTGTCAGTTTTTCTGTAATCAGATGCTCTACTACAAAATCGGTTAACATGGATTTATTTTTTAATTCCATGTTCCATTTAAGAAGATCATCAACAGTTGAAACAATGGCGCCCGCTGCATAAGGGACCGACCCAACGATTGCTGGGGAAGGCATTAAACTGCCTTTATAAGACCTGTAGCCTTTGGCAATTCTTTTTTTCTGCATTTCATCGTTGTACCACAAACTGGAAGATGACATTTCCAAAGGCTCAAAAATATTTGCCTTCATGTACTCTTTCAGTGAAACGCCCGAAACCTTCTCAATAACAACCCCAAGAAGAGGATAATTGGAATTGCTGTATTGAAATTTAGTGCCAGGTTCAAATACTAAGGGCTCATTTTTATAGTAATCAATAAGTTGTTTAGGGGTATGTTCTTGAGATAGTAAATACATTTCCTCTTCATCAATATCAAAAAATTCTGGAATCCCCGATGTTTGTGATAGTAGATGGTGAATAGTTATCGGATATTCTTTTACTGGGAAGTACTCAACGTATTTTTGAATCGGATCTTCCAACGAAACTTTCCCAGACGCTATCAATTGAAGTATTGCGGCGGACGTGAATTGTTTGGTCATGGACCCTATCTGAAAAATCATGTCCGTTGTTAAAGGCTTTCGTTTTTTTATATCGGAAAGACCGAAGGCCTGTTTGAAGATAACATTGTTATTTTTTGCAATTAGGATGACTGCACCTGGCCCATCTTCAGGGTATTCCTTTTGTAGAAAGAGCTCAATGGTCTGATTTTGATTGTTCTGAGAGCTTGTGGTGTGGTTTATTATGATGGAGAAGAAAAGAGCAATTAGAAATCGTAAGTTCATGGTTGGTGGTTTTCTTGAACCACGTCAACAACAATGCCAATTGTTTCTTCTAGGCTATAAAACCAAGATATTGTAAGTAAAGTTTATGGAATGTGTTTATTCTGGGATAAATGTCAATAACCGAAATCTCTTAAATCTTCTTCATCTGCTGCTGCATCATCTTGATCTGGTCGGTAAGCATGTTGTTCTTGTCCAATTTCTTGGCTTCGTTCAACAACTGGGTTGCTTCGCGCTTTCTGCGTTTTTGCATGGCAATACCCGCCAAGCTCAATTTGGCCATGGCCACATCGTAGTCCATGGTGAGACCAAACTTGAGGGCCTTTTTAAAGTACTTTTCTGCTTGGGTCAGGTTTTTTTGTGAGTAGATAATCCCGTGCAGGTAATTGTAATAACCTACTTGTTTTTTGATAAGGGCAGACTCAGGGTTCTTAATTTTATCAAGCCAGTTTTGCACTCCGTCCAAGTCTTGCTTTCTCATCTTAAGAAAGGCCAAAAGAATAAATTCATTTCTAAAGTAAAGGAAGATGAAAACAAGGGAGAGCAAGATCAATGCAATTCCGTTGCCAATGTTGCCTTCCACAAATTGGTAAACGGCATAAGCAATAATGAGAACGGCAATAACAAGCTTAATATTTTTATTGAACATATCGTCTAGTAATTTTTACCTTTGGTTTAGCGCTGGCAAAAGTACTAAAAACTTAATTAAATATTTTAAGTTTGGGCTTGCCAAAGTAAAAAGTCTTTGTATATTTGCGCCCAGAATTTTTTAGGGAAGTTTAATTTCCCATCAACAAAATCCATAAAACAGTTCGGAAATGAAAAGAACGTATCAACCATCCAAAAGGAAGAGAAGAAACAAGCATGGTTTTAGGGAGCGCATGGCGACTGCCAATGGTAGAAAAGTTCTTGCGAGAAGAAGAGCCAAGGGAAGAAAAAGACTAACTGTTTCCTCTGAGCCAAGACATAAAAAATAATGATAGTATCCTATTATTTAAATTAAAGGTGTTACTTTTCTAGGTAACACCTTTTTTTTGACATATAAGCAAATAACGAGAAACCCCTAAAGAAAATGCCAAAAAGAAAAGATTTAAATTCCATTTTGATTATTGGTTCTGGCCCAATCATTATCGGTCAGGCATGTGAGTTCGATTATTCTGGTTCCCAAGCACTTCGCTCTCTTCGGGAAGATGGTATCGAAACCATTTTGATAAACAGTAATCCCGCCACCATTATGACCGATCCGGCCATGGCGGACCACGTTTATCTAAAACCATTGACTACCAAATCAATCATAGAAATACTTCAAAAACACCCAAATATTGATGCTGTATTGCCAACTATGGGAGGACAAACGGCATTGAACCTTTGTATAGAAGCCGACGAAAAAGGTATCTGGGAAGACTTTGGAGTGGAGATCATAGGCGTAGATATCGATGCCATCAACATTACCGAAGATCGTGAGAAATTTAGGGAACTCATGCTTAAAATTGGAATCGGAATGCCACCTCAAGCTTCCGCTACCTCATTCTTAAAAGGAAAGGAAATTGCCCAGGAATTTGGTTTTCCCTTGGTGATTAGAGCTTCGTTTACCCTTGGTGGTGCTGGAGCTGGTATCGTTTACGATCCAGAGCATTTTGATGATATGTTGAGCCATGGTTTGGAAGTGTCGCCAATCCACGAAGTAATGATAGATAAGGCCTTGATGGGCTGGAAAGAATATGAGTTGGAGCTGTTGCGTGATAAAAACGACAACGTAGTAATCATCTGTACCATTGAAAATATGGACCCAATGGGTATCCATACAGGGGATTCGATTACTGTTGCACCAGCTATGACACTATCGGACAGTACTTTCCAGCGTATGAGGGACATGGCCATTCACATGATGCGCAGTATAGGGGACTTCGCAGGTGGATGTAACGTTCAGTTTGCCGTTAGCCCAGATGAAAAAGAGGATATCATAGCCATCGAGATCAACCCAAGGGTTTCCCGTTCGTCTGCACTGGCGTCCAAAGCCACTGGATACCCGATTGCAAAAATTGCCGCTAAACTGGCCATCGGTTATACCTTGGACGAGTTGGACAACCAGATTACCAAATCCACATCTGCTTTGTTCGAGCCGACTTTGGACTACGTAATCGTAAAAATACCACGCTGGAACTTCGATAAATTTGAAGGTTCCGACAGAACTCTTGGTCTACAGATGAAATCCGTAGGAGAGGTAATGGGTATTGGACGGTCGTTCCAAGAAGCCTTGCACAAGGCCACGCAATCCCTCGAGATCAAGCGAAATGGATTAGGTGCCGATGGAAAAGGGTACAAGGATTATGAGACCATTATCGAAAAATTGAGGGTGCCAAGTTGGGATAGGGTTTTTGTCATCTACGATGCCATTCAACTTGGGATTCCATTAAAGCGCATTCACGAAATCACGAAAATAGATATGTGGTTCCTTAAACAATATGAGGAATTGCACTACTTGGAACAGGAAATATCAAAATACACCATAGAAAGTTTGCCGAAGGCCTTGCTTTTGGAAGCCAAACAAAAAGGTTTTGCGGACAGACAGATTGCTCACATGTTGGATTGTTGGGAGAGCGAAGTGCATACCAAACGTATGGATTTGAACATCAACCGTGTGTACAAACTGGTCGATACCTGTGCCGCGGAGTTCAAGGCAGTTACCCCTTACTATTATTCAACGTTTGAAGAAGAGATAGAGACACCAACTGGTGAGCGCTACGTGGCCAACGATAGTGTGGTGACCGACAAGAAGAAAGTTGTTGTACTTGGATCGGGTCCAAACCGTATCGGGCAGGGAATCGAGTTCGACTACTGTTGTGTTCACGGGGTTTTGGCCGCGGCTGAATGTGGTTACGAGACCATCATGATCAACTGTAACCCGGAAACCGTTTCCACGGACTTTGATACGGCTGACAAACTTTACTTTGAACCTGTATTCTGGGAACATATTTACGATATCATCCTTCACGAAAAGCCAGAAGGTGTAATTGTTCAGTTGGGAGGGCAAACCGCATTGAAATTGGCCGAAAAACTGGATAAATACGGAATCAACATTATCGGAACCAGTTTCCAATCGTTGGATTTGGCAGAGGATAGGGGTAGTTTCTCCACTTTGTTAAAGAACAATGATATTCCTTACCCAAGATTTGGAGTCGCGGAAACAGCGGACGAAGCCTTGGATTTGGCTGATGAGCTAAAGTTTCCGTTGTTGGTGAGACCATCCTACGTTTTGGGAGGTCAGGGTATGAAAATTGTGATCAACAAAGAGGAGTTGGAAGCCCATGTTGTGGATTTGTTGCGCAAAATACCGAACAATAAGTTGCTGTTGGACCATTATTTGGACGGAGCTATCGAAGCAGAGGCCGATGCCATTTGCGATGGGGAAGATGTTTATATCATCGGGATTATGGAACACATCGAGCCTTGTGGAATCCACTCGGGAGACTCCAACGCCACATTGCCACCATTTAACTTGGGTGAATTTGTGTTGCAACAGATAAAGGACCATACCAAAAAGATTGCCTTGGCGCTTAATACGGTGGGCTTGATCAACATTCAGTTTGCGGTTAAAGATGATATCGTATACATCATCGAGGCCAACCCAAGGGCATCGCGTACGGTTCCTTTTATAGCGAAGGCATACAAAGAGCCTTACGTAAATTATGCGACCAAAGTAATGTTGGGCGAGAAAAAGGTCAGGGATTTTGACTTTAAACCCCATTTGGATGGATATGCCATCAAACAGCCCGTGTTCTCCTTCAATAAATTCCCTAATGTGAACAAAAACTTGGGGCCTGAAATGAAGAGTACCGGAGAGAGTATTCTGTTTATCGACAGCCTAAAAGACGATGAGTTCTATAACTTGTATGCAAGAAGAAAAATGTACTTGAGCAAGTAATAGACTATATCAAACACATTACAAGCCTTTAAAGCGGTTTCCTAATCAATAAGTTCAAAAGATTCGGCAATCGTTTTAAAGGTTTTTTTATGCTCCTCTTTTCTGTTTTTAAGGGTCCAGGCCATTATCATATAAACCTTTTCACCACCATCAACAAAGGTTAGAAAATAGAAAATTTCATCGTCCACACCATTTACTTTGGCCTCGAGTTCCAAAAATTCTGCATCTAGCCCATTTATTTTAAAGGGTTTTGAATTGAATTTATTAATGATTTTCGTTGTTCTGGAAAGTATTTGAATACGGGCATCCCTATAGTTTTGTAATACGGAGAGCTCATCGTCATATTGCTCCAAATCACGGTATACCTGTTCAAAACCTAATTTAGGCTCATCAATTATAAGCAGGTAAGCCTCATGGCGCAAGCTTTGATATTGCAAAGATGCCTCCTCGTTCAAACCAGTAGTGCCATTCATAAAACGAGGAATTTCTATTTGATACTCGTTATTGACCCCAATGATATTGAAATTTTCATCTTTTGGTTCGGAATCGTTTTCTTTTGCCTTGAAGTTTTTGCATGCTGAACAGAAAAGCATCGACAAAACAAATATAGAAGCAAATTTGGTTCTCATATAATAGTTTTAGAGGTATTTAGGACACACTAATATAGAATATATTTGTTTGATATGTGGTAAACAAACAGAGGCCCACAATGGGGCCTCCTCAAGATTATTTGCCGAAAAACACCTATTTCTGTATAGGTTTATGGGTGCTTATCGCAATACGGTTCCACGCATTTATGGTAACAATGGCCATTATAATTTGTGAAATGTAATTTTCATTGAACAGCTTGGTAGCTTTTTGGTAAGTTTCGGTACTGAGCCCATTTTTATGCACCAAAGTAATTTCTTCTGTAGCCTTCAAGATAACCTTCTCTTCTTCAGAAAATAGGTCGGTTTCCCACCATGCATCCAACAAAAATATCCGTGTAGGGTCTTCGCCCAACGTTAGGGCATCTTTAGTATGCATGTTCAGGCAAAAGGAGCAACCGTTGATTTGCGAAGCCCTAATTTTTATCAATTCATAATGAATTTTGTCGAGTGGGCTCTGTTGCAGATATTTTTCCAGGCCAAACATGGCTTTAAAGGCTAAAGGTTCCACCGCATCAATTTGAATTCTTTTTTCCATAATAATATCTTTTAGATTGATGATGCTAAGGTATTCCAGTTGGAAGGCAGAAAACTTAAACGGGATTAAGAACGGTTCTTGGCCCGTATTTCGCTCACATATTCAGGGGTCAAACCTAAAAAAGAAGCGATAAGATATTGTGGTACACGTTGAGCAAATTCTGGAAAATGCTCTGTAAAATGAAGATATATTTCCTCCTTGGACAAATCATAGAGGTATTTTACCTTGATCAAGGATGCCCCATAAGCAATTTGATAAATGGTCCTAAAATAACGCTCTAGCAATGGAAACTCCTCGAGCAAGAGCTCTTGTTGTTCATTAGAAATGGATAAAACCTGACTTTTTTCCACGGCTTGTATGTTGAAATCCGTACTGCTGCGGTTTTGGAAAGCCAAAAAATCGGTCAGCCACCAACCCTCCAAAGCGAACTGTACAGTCCTTTCAGTACCTTTTTCTGAGGTAAAATACATATGGAGACATCCCTTTACCACAAAATAATTGTAGTTGCATAGATTTCCAGCCTGCATCACCATTTCTTTTTTGTCCAATTTTAAAGTTTCAAAATAGGAAAGCATTTTTGGAAAATCGAAATCCTCGAAAGAAACATATTTTTTTAGATGGTGGTAAAAAGGGTGTTCGGTAGCTTTCAAAATGGAATGGTAACTTTTAGATGTAAATTAATGGAAAAGATTCAATCCGAGTAATTTTTTATTCAAACCATCAAGGATAAAGTTGTATTTATGAGGAAATTTAAAAACACAATTTGTCTGATTCTAATTTTTTGCCATCGTTTACAAAATTTTCATCAAGAAAAATAGCCCGCTAATCGATTTTAACCATAATTAACAACTACTATTTGCTCGAGAAGTCTGGGTAACATAGCTTTGTTCCCCGAAATGAAAAAGGCATTCGCAAAATATTTGTTTCCACTCTTTCTCCTATTGTTAGGGGGATTCATAAACTTATATGCTGATTCGCAACAATCTTCAGTTGCGGACAATGTCTGCTATCTTCAAAACTTAGAGAATCACCATTCCTCAGCTACCTATAATCTATTGCAGCTAGGGCACGAAAAAAGACACTGTGCTGAAATAGATATAGAAGAAAAGGATGAACGTGAGGAAGAAGTAGCATCACATAGTTTTTCTTTTGAGTATGGCAGTATTTTTACTGCCAATTTATTTTGCGCCTCTTGGGGGCAATTGTTTTTGGAATCTAACACCAATTTTGGGCTGGAACATCCCAAATCCTCTTCTCCCATAAAGAAGCATGTTAGATTTCAGGTTTTCCGAATTTAGAATTATCATTTAAGCAAAGCCGAACCTGTGCTTTGTTGAATCCACAAACCTTTGGGTAACAATCAATAACCAAGGGCAGGTCCCTTTATATGGATTCGGACTTCCCTTGACCATTTTCTAAATATTTTTTAAACCAGTAAAACTATGAGGAGATTTTCCATCTTCATCGGCTTGCTAGTAGCGATGTGCTATGTGAGCTGCGAATCCAAAAAGCACGAGAACAAAGAAGAAACCAAATATTTGGTTTCAAGTCCAATACAGTTGGATACTTCTATAACCAAGGACTATGTTTGCCAAATTCATTCCGTTCGGCATATCGAATTAAGGGCCTTGGAAAAGGGTTATCTACAGGACATTTATGTAGATGAAGGGCAATTCGTAAAAAAGGGACAGCGTATGTTCCATATCATGCCCAATGTGTACCAAGCCGACCTACAAAAAGCCAAAGCAGAGGCAGAGGTTGCCGAAATAGAATACCAAAACACCAAATTATTGGCAGATGGTGAAGTAGTATCCGCCAATGAGCTGGCCATGGCGAAGGCTGAGTATGATAGGGCCAAAGCGGAAGTAGCATTGGCTGAGACCCACTTGGGTTTTACCAATATCAATGCTCCGTTCGATGGTATAATGGATCATCTTGAAGTTAGGGAAGGTAGCTTGTTGGACGAAGGAGAGCTGCTGACCAGACTCTCTGATAATTCACAAATGTGGGTCTATTTCAATGTGCCCGAAGCAGAATATCTGGATTATATTATTAGTGCCAAAAAGAACGAGAAACAACAGGTGGAACTTTTAATGGCCAACAATAAAAAGTTCAATCAACCCGGGGTGGTCGAGACCATTGAGGGAGAGTTTAACCACGAAACGGGGAACATTGCCTTTAGAGCCACATTCCCAAATCCTGATGGCATTCTTAGGCATGGTGAAACAGGAAGTATTTTAATGCGCGTTCCCTTGGACGGAGCAATGCTCATACCGCAAAAGGCAACATTTGAAGTATTGGACAAAAAATTTGTTTTTGTAATCGATGAGAACGACAAGGTACAGCAAAGGGAAATTACAGTTGGCGCAGAGTTACAGCACCTATTCGTGGTTGAAAAAGGCCTTTCTTTAAAGGATAAGGTACTTTTGGAAGGCATCCGGATGGTAAGGAACGGGGAAAAGATTCATTATCAATTTGAAAAACCCGAATCCGTGTTGTCGCACCTTGAGTTATATTCTGAGTAACAATCCCATAATCTTTTACAATGTTTAAAAAATTCATACACAGACCTGTATTGGCTATTGTGATTTCGGTCATAATTGTATTTACGGGACTGTTGGCCATAAAACAACTGCCCATTTCGCAGTTTCCACAAATCGCGCCGACCACGGTCAATATTTTTATTGCTTACCCAGGTTCAAGTGCCGATGTGTTGGTGAAATCAACCCTTATTCCTTTGGAAACCTCAATAAACGGGGTACAGGGTATGCGCTATATCGCTTCCGATGCCACCAGTGCTGGTGAAGGAACGTTGCGTGTCATTTTCGAACCGGGGACCGACCCCAACCAAGCTGTTGTTCGGGTCAAGACACGTGTAGACCAAGTAATGCCGTTATTGCCCGAACTAGTACAACGCGAAGGGGTTATCATTACCCCCGTACAGCCGAGTATGTTGATGTACGTTAACCTGTACAGCGATGCCAAGAACAATGATGAAAAGTTTCTCTACAATTACGCATACACCAAGATAATTCCCGAAATACAAAGAATCAATGGTATCGCAAGTGCCCAAATTTTGGGTAGCCGCAAATTTGCAATGCGTGTTTGGTTAAAACCAGACCGCATGCGAGCCTATGATGTATCCGCCGAGGAAATCCTAACCGCAATGGAGGAACAGAGTATTTTGGCTCGTCCCGGACGTGTTGGGCGTAGCTCCGGAAAAAGGGCGCAATCGCTGGAATATGTACTGGTCTATCAGGATAGGTACAACGAACCCGAGCAGTACAAGGACATCATTATTAAGGCGAATGGTGAAGGTGAACTATTAAAACTAGGAGATGTTGCCGATGTGGAACTTGGAAGTGAGTTCTTTGATATTTATTCCAACTTGGATGGAGACCCGTCCGCTTCAATAGTCCTAAAACAAACATTTGGCAGTAACGGTAGCGATGTAATTGATGCTGTAAAGGAAAAGCTTGTAGAGCTTGAGGAGGAAATGCCACCGGGAATCGATTATAAAATTAGTTATGACGTTTCCAACTTTCTGGATGCTTCCATTGAGCAGGTTTTACATACGTTACGGGATGCCTTTATTCTAGTAGCGGTAGTAGTGTTCCTCTTCTTGGGCGATTGGCGTTCCACTTTGATTCCTATCATTGCCGTGCCCGTATCCCTTATAGGTGCATTCTTTGTGATGCAGCTCTTTGGGCTGTCCATTAACCTGATTACACTATTTGCGCTGGTTCTGGCCATTGGTATTGTGGTGGATGACGCCATTGTTGTGGTGGAAGCCGTCCATATGAAGATGGAAAAGGAGAATCTGACACCTTACAAGGCCTCTTATGAAGTGTTGGGGGAAATAGGTGGCGCTATTATCGCCATTACCATGGTGATGGTGTCCGTATTTATTCCCATTTCATTTATGACAGGACCTGTCGGTGTATTTTATAGACAGTTTTCCATTACCATGGCGGGGTCGATTATTATTTCGGCCGTAGTTGCACTTACCTTAACACCGGTTCTCTGTGCTATGATGCTGAAGAACAATCACGGTAAACCAAGAAAAAAATCACCCATTAACCGATTTATAGATTGGTTTAATAGAAGGTTCGAGAAACTCACAGGAAGATACATCAACATATTGAGCAAGATTGTGAACCGAAGGGTCGTGACCTTTGGGGTATTGATAGCCTTTTGTGCAGGTATTTTCTTTACCAATCAAACCCTTCCCGCAGGATTTATCCCCAATGAAGATCAGGGGATGATCTATGCGATTATCCAGACACCTCCGGGTGCCACTTTGGAAAGAACGAACGAGGTTGCCAGAAAGCTTCAGGCTATCTGTGAGGAGACCGAAGGCGTGGAATCCGTTTCTTCGTTGGCTGGTTACGAAATCATGACCGAAGGTCGGGGTTCCAACGCCGGTACCTGTTTGATCAACCTTAAGCCATGGTCGCAACGAGAACATTCCGTTCACGAGATTATGGAAGAGCTGGAGGAAGAAACCAAGGACCTCGGGGCGGTTATCGAATACTTTGAGCCCCCAGCGGTGCCCGGGTTTGGGTCTTCAGGAGGTTTTTCCATGCGTTTATTGGATAAAACGGACGGAACCGACTATCATGAGTTTGAGCGAATCAACAACGATTTTATGGATGCCTTGCGAGAACGTGAAGAGTTGAAGGGATTGTTCACCTTCTACGCGGCCAATTATCCACAGTACGAGCTCAAAATCAATAATAAGGCCGCCATGCAGAAAGGGGTATCCATTGGAAAAGCCATGGAAAACCTGAACATCCTTATCGGAAGTACCTATGAACAAGGCTTTATCCGTTTCGGTAGGTTTTTCAAAGTGTATACCCAAGCAGCCCCAGAATATCGGGCTCTTCCTTCTGATTTGGAAAAGCTTTTTGTGAAAAACGAGGAAGGGGAAATGGTGCCGTATTCGGCCTTTATGAGCATGGAAAAAAGATTGGGCCCAAATGAGATTACCAGATACAACCTCTACAACTCAGCAGCCATTCGCGGTTTGCCGGCTGCCGGATATACAAGTGGGGACGCCATTAAGGCCATTGAAGAGGTCGCAGAGCAAACCTTGCCAAGAGGGTACGATATCGCTTGGGAGGGACTATCCTATGACGAAGCACAGCGCGGAAATGAATCACTTTACATTTTTATAGTCGTACTCATCTTCGTGTACCTCGTTTTGGCCGCGCAGTACGAAAGTTTCTTGTTGCCCTTGGCAGTTATCCTGTCGCTGCCCGTTGGTATTTTTGGCTCCTTTTTCCTCTTGAAGGCGATGGGGCTGGCCAATGATGTATATGCGCAGATCGGTATTATCATGCTGGTGGGATTGTTGGGTAAAAATGCCGTATTGATCGTGGAATTTGCAGTGCAAAAACGTCGCGAAGGTTCTACGGTACTCGATGCTGCCATTGAAGGTGCCAGACAGCGTTTCCGTCCCATTTTGATGACATCCTTTGCATTTATTGCCGGGTTGATTCCCCTAGTAATCGCAACGGGAGCAGGGGCCATAGGAAATAAGACCATTGGTGGTTCTGCAATGGGAGGTATGATTGTAGGAACGTTATTTGGGGTTTTATTGATTCCCGGCCTATACTTCATATTTGCAAAAATGGCGGATGGAAAAAGTTTGATCAAGGATCAGCATGATGAACCAATGTCGGAAGAGTTTTTTCATCGAAACGACACGGTTTTCAAATTGAAGGCCCGTCTGCGCTTGATGAATCAACGTTTGAAAAAAATGACGACTCCAAAAAATGGAAATAAGAATAAAAAAGGCAACCAAGATGAAGCATAGCAAATCACTTTTAGTTGGAATCATAGCCATGGTGGCCCTCTATTCCTGCGTGCCCACTCGCGAGATAAGGGATGAGAACGTTACGGTCCCAGAGGTATATCAAAATCAATCCTCCGATACCACGAATACCGGTTTGTTGGAATGGAGATCGTTCTTTAAAGATCCCAACCTGATTGCATTGATAGATTCGGCCTTGGTGAAGAACCAAGAGTTGAACATTATGCTGCAGCAGGTAGATATGGCCCAGAATAGGATTCAGGCCAAAAAAGGGGAGTATCTGCCTTTTGTCAACCTTCAGGCAGGTGCCGAGGTAGAGAAAGTAGGTGAATATACCCGAAATGGAACTGTGGAAAAAAACCTTGAGGTGAAGGAAGACGAAGAGTTTCCCGAGCCCCTGACCAATTATATGGTCGGGGCCTTCGCCACTTGGGAATTGGACGTTTGGAAAAAACTCCGTAACGAGAAAAAAGCAGCTATTTACGAATATTTATCCAGCGTAGAGGGCAAGAACTTTATGGTGACCCATCTGGTTGCGGAAATTGCCGACTCCTATTACGAGTTAATGGCCTTGGACAACCAAATGGCCATTATCGACCAAAACCTGGAGATTCAGCAGAATGCGTTGCGTATGGTGAAACTGCAAAAGCAGGCTGCCCGTGCCACGGAATTGGCGGTAAAGCGTTTTCAGGCAGAAGTGATGAAAAACCAAAGCCATAAATACGAAATTCAGCAGGAAATTGTAGAGGCAGAGAACCGATTGAACTTTTTGTTGGGTCGTACTCCTCAGCATATTCAAAGGGCGTCCGATGGTTTTATCGACACACCCATTGATACCATTTATGCCGGTATACCCTCACAGTTGCTGCGGAACCGTCCAGATATTCGAAACGCTGAATATGAATTGGCAGCGGCCAAACTGGACACCAAAGCTGCCAAAGCGAATTTTTATCCACAGTTTACCATTAAAGCTGGCTTGGGATTAGAAGCTTTCGATACCAAGTATTTGACCACAACCCCGGAATCGGTAATCTATTCGGCCATTGGTGATATGGTCGCACCATTGATTAACCGAAATGCGATAAAGGCCCAGTATAAGAATGCTACGGCCCGACAGTTACAAGCGGTCTTCGAATATGAAAAGGCCATTTTGAATGGTTATATCGAAGTGGCCAATCAGTTATCAAATATTGATAACTTAAAAAAGAGCTATGAATTAAAAAATGGTCAGGTACAGGCATTGACGGAATCTATAGACTTGTCAACTCGTTTATTCCAATCCGCAAGGGTTGAATATATCGAAGTACTTCTGGCACAGCGAGAGGCCCTGGAATCCAGAATGGAATTGGTAGAGACCAAAAAAGACCAGTTGTTGGCCCAGGTAAATATGTACCGCGCCTTGGGCGGCGGCTGGAATTAAGTCCCAAATCGATAGCTTTACCTGCTGTCTTGGCTATTGATTTACCCAAAATGAATCCCGGTTTACAATTGTAAACCGGGATTCTGATTTTATGATGAATTATTTTGTGGCGATATCGCTTAAAGCTTGATAAAGCTCAAATAGTACCGGATTTTTAAATTCATTGTTCCAAAGCACAACAATACGGTCGTTGTCAATAAAACGAAGTGCATAGCTGGAAGTTCCGGCCGAAGCTCCACCGTGACTGACCGTTGCAGCAAACTCATTTCCCATATACGGGAAATCGATCAAGCTAAAACCATAGCCGTATGGACTTTGGTGAGGTCCCCATCCACTTTTTGCTTCTTCGGGCAGGGAATGGGGCTGAAATGCGAGAGCCCAAGACTGTTTTGAAATCAATTTATCCGTTCCAACGGCCATCATAAATTTATGCAAGTCCTGCAAGGTGGTTTTTTCCCCACCAGGACCGGTAAAATCAAGCTCCTTTGCCGGTAGCAATGGCTCGCCTGTTTCAAGATAATAAACGGGCATGCTTGGCCCATAAATGGGAGCGGACCAATACGTGTCCGACATATGTAGAGGCTTAAAGATTTTTTCCTGTAAAATGACATTGTAATCATCCCCCAAATGAGCCATTACAATTTCAGAAAGAAGCACATATCCTGTATTGCTGTATAAAAATGCTGTGCCCGGCTCGAATGCCAAAGCTGTTTTTGCAATTTTTTGCTCCAGAATACTCCTTTGGCTTTTTTGGTCGTGCTCCGCTTTCGCTCTTTCCTCATAAACTTGACTCGAGAACCCGGAACGGTGGCTCAATAGATCGTGGATGGTGATTTTATCGGCCATTTTATGCTTGAACCATGGAAGGTGTTTGGATATGGGGTCTCCCAAAAGGACTTTTTCTTCTTCTAGCAGTTGTAAGATCAATACAGCCGTAAACATTTTGCCCACGCTTGCATCCCAGAATCGCATTTTAGGGGAGTTGGGAATGTTCAGGCTACGGTCGGCAAGTCCGAACGCTCCTTCATAAATTATGTTTTCTCCCTCGGCAACCAACAGGGCACCGTGGGTTTTTCCTTCATCAAAAAGTTGTTTGGCAAAGGCCTCGATTTTGGGCGCATCCTCTTTGGTAAGTTGACCAAAGCTTACGGACACGATAAAAAAACAATAAACACATATAAAATAGTTGACCCTCATCTATCAAATTTTATGTTTTATGGGTTCTTATGATTGTCAATTTGCGTTTGGGACAGTCCCAAAAACTCAGCGGCATTGTCATAAAAAATGTCCTCTTTTTGTTCCAGTGTCAGAAATTCTGCCGAATTGATGGCGTCCACCGCAATATCGATGGTCTCAGGCCATACCATTTGGTCGGTGCCAAACATGATTCTGTTACCGAAACCTGAATCCACCAAACCTTTAATGAAGTTATGGAATTCCGCTTTGGGCAATACCCAGTCAATCGCGGCCACATCCAAATACAATTGCGGATGCATGTACAGCATAGCTTTCATATCCTCTAAATAAGGCCATCCCCCGTGCATTACATAAACCTTTAGGTTTGGATGGGCGACCAATACGTCCTCCAACTGTTTTGGGTTGGCATTTTTTACCCTGATTTCACTCATTCCCAAATGGTAAAGTCCACCAGGTGGCCCTCCTGGCATAATATGGAAGCCCACGGGTAGATTGGCTTTTTCGGCTAAATCGAACAATGGTTCTAGTGAGGCATCATCTGCGGTAACACCGCCGTAAAACGGATTTAGTTCACCAATGGCAACCAATTCTCCTTTTTCGGCCATCGTTTTCAACTGTTCAAGGGGCATATTTCGTCCGCTTACCAATATGCGTTCAGGATTGTCGGCTTTCCATAATTGACCATCGGAGGTGAGTGCCAACACAATGTTGTGCTCATCCATTTTTTTAAAGGTTTCGATTTTTAGCTGCTCGGGTGTTTTTACGCCTTTGTACATTTCATTTTTCAATGGATTTGGATGGTCCATACCGAACATCATGCTGCCCAGTTCCTGATTGTAGGCGTGCAGGTGCATATCTATTATGGGGCCTATGTATTTTTGGGAGTGCAGGGTTCCCCAAAAGGAGAATAGTACCAACCCGATTAAAATTTTCTTCATGATTTGATGTACTGGTCGTTGAGTGCAACCAAGGTATCCGATTCAGAAATTCTGTAATTGTAAAAATCCGAACTCTTTGATTTGAACCGTAAGAACTCGGAAGGGGAGATTCCTCCAAATTCCCTAAAATCTTTAATGAAATGTGCCTGGTCAAAATAACCGCATGCATAGGAAATCTCGGTCAAAGAGCTATTCGAATCGCTTGAAAGCAATTGAGCGGCCTTGTTGAAGCGAATGATCTTTCGGTAGTATGCAGGACTCATTCCAATATGTTTTTTGAACAACTTTTGCAGTCCTCGATTTGAAATGCAAAGGGACTGGCTCAACGTATCAATAGAGATCGAGTTTTCGGAATTCAAAAGTTGCAGTGCACAGGGGAGCCTGGGATCAATTTCTGGAAATCCCATTTTTTTGCTGATGAATATTTCCAGTAAGGAAAACTTCTCTCCGATGGATTTACATTCTCGAAGTTGGTTGGCGATTTGCTCGATCTCGCTAGCAGGAAAAATGATATCCAACTCGCTCAACGTGTCCAGTAACTCGAAAGCAGGTATTTTTTTTAAATAGGAAAGCCCGTAACTACTAAATTGAATGGTCATGAACTTCATTCCAGCATAAGGTTTAAAGAACACGGTGGAGCTGCAGGAGGTATAAATGGAATGGGCCGATGAGGTTTTGTTGACCAGTATCTCCTCATCCAAAGAAAACAAAATATTGGTGGTCGCATTCGGAAATATGGCTGTTCTACCCTCTAAGATATCCTCTTGGGTCAACTCCACATAGGTCATAAACTTTACGACCTGTAAAAGTGTTGGATTTTTAGGTATGTGGAGTTGTTGAATCATTTTGGAGCCTACTTATTCTACCATAGTTGAGTCTGGAGTTTGGCCTGGCAACGGCAATTCGGTAACGGGAGCATCCCAGACCACTTTCCAATCTCCATCCATTTTTTCCCAGAGCACCATATAGTTGCCTTTATCTTCCATAGCTGGAATCGGCGAGTTTTCATTTGGTGTAAATATCATGGTGTATTTGCCGTATTCCGTCGCCAAATCACCACTGGCCTTCACTTCTTGCGTATTAAGGTCGAATTCCCATGTTCCAAATTGAATGTTCTGTTTCCAAGCGGCTTTATAGTTCTCGACCCCGATAACAGCAGGTTGGTTGGGCATAAACTGGATACTGTTGTCGGCGAAATGTACGGCTGCGGAGTCGATCATGCCCGAAGCATAAAATCCTTCGATTTTTTCATTCTTTTCTTCAATAATTTTTTGAATTTCAGCGGAATATGCTTCTCCTGACATCGGTTTAGGGGTGGGTTGCTCACAACTGGTGGCAAAAACAATAATCAGTAATGTTGCGATGCCAAATATGAATTGATGTTTCATAATAATATAGTTAATGGGTTATTTGAAAAGTTAGCATTGTTTTAATCATGGGGCAGCCTTAAAAATCTGGCTGCGTTATTATAAAAGATATCTGCTTTCTGTTCGTAGGTCAAAAAATCAGCATCATTTATGATGGCGATGGATTCGTCTATCAGTTCTGGCCAAATAATCATATCCGAACCGAACATGATCCGCTTGCCAAAGCCCGCATCAACCATTTTTTTCAAGTGGCTCTGGTACAAATATTCACGGGGATAGCACCATTGGATACCTCCCAAATCCACATAAAGCTGCGGATAGTGGTACATCATCGCAATGAGTTCATCAATGAACGGCTCCCCATAATGTGCAATGGATATCCGCATCTTAGGATATTTTTTCAGCACTTCTTCCAGTAGTAATGGGTTGGAATGGGCGACTTGGTATTCTGGATTTAAAAATAAAGGCGTCCCTGGAAGACCACTCCCCATGTGAAGCAAAACAGGAACATCCATTTCTTCTGCCAAGGCATAATAAGGGAACATTTTTGGGTCGTTGGGTGCAATCCCAACATATTGATTGCTTATTTCGCCCAATACTTTCAGTCCTTCAGTTTCTATCAACGATTGCAAGCTGTCCACAGGAATACTGTCCCGGTTTATTCGAAATTGGATTCCTCGGATAAACTTATCGGGAAAATGACTTATCAATTTTTTGGTTGCGGGAAGGCTACCGCTTGTTATAGCCGTAATATTATATTTTTCTACCTGATTGCTCAGCCTTTCCACATACTCTTCGTAGGTAACGGGAGACCAATAGGGGTTTTCGCAATCGGGATTTGCTGCTTTGCCCCAAAAGACATCCCCAAAATCATTCTGTGGGTCAAAATGTTGCACAATGGTGGATAGGGGAGTGCACATCGCCATGGGTTCCGGCGAGAGTTCGTTTTCCTCCAATGCGTGGAGGTGCATATCGATTATGGGTCCTTGATAGGCCCTTTTCTGGTTTGGCTCGCTTTTTTCTTTTGTACTGGGGGAACATCCTAAGAGACAAATACAAATTGCAAGGAACACATTGTTCTTTACAGATGGTTTCATTGTCGGAATGTTTACTGTTATAGGTTTGAAAATCAATCTATTACCAACGACGATGCAAGTTCCCTGTGCAACTTCCATTCGCCGTCTTTGGTCTTTTTCATAATGACCATAAAGGTATCCTCCATTTTATGGACAGTTCCGCTTTCATCGGTATAGTACACGGAACTTATCCCGAAATCGTAAGCCATGGTATCGGACAGTATCACGGTTTCCTTGGGGTTCATTTTTATGCTGTCATAACGGAATTTGTTTCCGTGTTGCTCTCTCAATTTTCTATAGGCAATCCAATCTTCACTGCCAGGACCGATAGAAATCATATCCTCTGTGGTAAACTTTCCCAGATCTTCGTAACGTCTTTCCTTCACTGTCTGTTCGAAGGATTTTCGCACCTGTTCAATTTTTGCCAATTCGGCTTCCACATCAATTTCATTGGTCTGTACAGGCTTCACGACCACCTTGTCCTGTTTTTCTCCGCAGGATATCAAGGCCAAAACTAAAAGAAGGATCACTGCGTTTTTCATCCTTTTTGGTTTTATTCGTCTTCTTTGTATTTGTCAAACCATGCCAATACAGCAGCGATTTTTGCAATTAAGTTGCTGGGTTTGTTGGCGATACCGTGCCCTGCGCCTGGAATCCGTACCATGGCGGTTTCCACGTTCTCCAATTTTAATGCCGCGTAGAATTGCTCAGATTCGGCAATCGGTGTACGGTAATCCTCTTCACCGGTCAATAGCATGGTGGGAGTGGTCACATTGCCCACATAGGTGAGGGGGGAGCGTCGCATATAGTTTTCTGGGTCTTCCCAAGGTTTTTTACCGAACCAATATTTGGAGAAAAACTGTACCCCATCCGCATAGAGCACAAAACTGGTCCAGTTGATAACAGGTTTGGCCACTACGGCGGCTTTAAAACGGTCTGTTTTGCCCACGATCCATGCCGTAAGCACTCCACCTCCGGAACCACCGGTGACAAACAGGTTTTCTTCATCTACGTAGCCTTTTTCCAAAAGTGCGTCTACTCCCGACATCAAATCTTCATAATCGTGATTGGGATAATCGTGGTGTATCAGGTTTCCGAATTCTTCGCCGTAACTGGTACTTCCACGAGGGTTGGTGTAGAGCACCACATACCCTTCGGCGGCGTATGCTTGGATTTCGGCGGAATAAACCGCACCGTAGCTTGTAAAAGGTCCACCGTGAATTTCTAAGATCATCGGATATTTTTTCGATGGGTCAAAATCTGGGGGCGTTACCACCCAACCTTGTATTCTACGTTGATCATAGGAGGACTCCCACCACATTTCTTCGACTTTGCCCAATTTTTTAAAGGAAAAGAGGTCATCGTTGACTGCTGTTAACCGGTTGGAACTTTTGGTGTCTGCCGCACCCAAATCAGAAGGATGCGATGTATCACCCAGGGTATACGCAAATTTGTTGTTCTCAGAGGCTGAAAAACTGGCCGCATTGTAAGGTCTTCCCAAAGATAGGCCTCCCAAACCATCGGTAATTTCATCTACTTTACCCGATAGGCTGATCGAACTCAATTTGCCCATACCTTTGTCGGTATATATCAAATAAAGGCCATTGCCCTTACTGTTCCAGGCCATATCTTCAACATCACGGTCAAAATCGCCGGATATCAATTGGGAATCGGAACCATCGGTGTTCATAACATACAAACGAGTAACTTGGTAACCTTGTAGACGGTCATCGTAACCCAAATAGGCGATTTTGGAACCATCTGGCGACAATACAGGGTTCCCATCGGGACCATATCGGTCGGTGAGGGGGGTAATTTCTCCGTCAGTTATATTGATGCTATAAATTTCGCTATCCGCGGGTTCAAATTCTTCATCTTTATGGAAGTTGGCACTAAAATATAAATGACTGTTGTCCTTGGCCCATATGGGTCCTCCATGGTCAAACTCTGAGAAGGTGAGCTGTTTTGGGGTTCCTCCGCTAATTGGCAGGGTGAACAGTTGGGAATTACCTCCTTTATAATACCCGGCACCATCACCACGGTAGTTCATTTTGTCGATGTATTTTGGTGGGTCGTTCCATTTGGCCCCTTCTGGTTTGCCCGGCATTTTTATGATGGATTTATTCGTTTCGGGCACAAACATGTTGAAGGCTAGGTGCTTATCGTCATGTGACCAAGAAACGGAGCCTGGGGATTGTGGTGTATTGGTGAGGGCCATAGTTTCCTTGGTATCCAACCACATAAGGTACAGCTTCATTTTATCATCCGCCATATTGGATTTGAAAACTATTTTTTTGCCATCGTGAGACCATCTTGGGGCGAAATCGTTATGGTTGCCCGTGGTCAATGGTCGATTGTTGGAGCCATCAAAATTGATGATCCATAAGTTGGAAAGGTTTCGGTCCGTCATTACATCCTTAAAATTGCGAACATAGATAATTTTTGAGCCATCAGGAGAAATCTGGGGGTCTGAGACATATTCCATGTTGAAGATATCCAATAACTCCAGATTGGACTGCACTTGACCAAATACTAAAGGATTTATGGCCACAAGCAGCAGCAAAGTGATGCGTAGTCTTTTCATGAGGTTGGTTGTTTAGTTCCCTAAAAATAAGCAAATTATCCCTTGCAGGGACATCCCGATTAAAAAGTAGGTGAATTAATAGGAAGTGGTCATGTCTTGGTCTACACAAATGATGAAATCAGCAATATGGTAGTTCTCTTCTTGTAGCTTTTGTACATCTTCTTGCAAAACAGTTGAAATGGTTCCGTATTCCAATTCGGGTCGTTGCAATTGTAAATACCAAAGAATGCCCTCATAATCATTTGAATGGTATGCTCCGTTAAAATGAAGGAACAAAGCACCCTCTTTGTAATTTTGAAGTATAAAATGGGCCATTGTGGCGTCTTTTAATGCTTGTGCCATTGCAAGTGAAGGTGTTGCATGTTCCCCCATCATTTTGAGCATATTGCGATACCCTGGTAATTCGGGGTCGTAGGTTATGGGCAAGGGGGCAATCCATCTTTTTTCTTCTTGTGACAAGGTGTCCAGCGCTTGGAACCCTCCACCTTTGTAGACTAAACTGGCATAGCGTCTGGGTACGTTGGATGCCACAAAAACCAAACTGCTATCCTTGGCAAAGTCTATCAATGGCGCATAATCGGTTTTGTGGTTGTTCCAGAGTCGTGCAGTGGAATCCAAAGCCTTGTAGTCTATTTTCCCCGATAAATAATCGTTGAGCTCGTCTTGGTTGTCGGCTTCCATCATTTCAGCGCCGAGAATAAGCTGTCTTTTGCTGTGAAGGTCGGCCGTAAGCTCGTATTGTAGCCAATGCGCAATGGGATTATTGTGCAGCTCCCCGAACAGCACCATATCCTTTTTCTCCAAAGTCTTCAGCATTTTTTTATAGGAGACCTTTTTTCCTTTGGCGTTGTAAATTATATAGGGCTCTTTTTGAGCCGATACGGTCAAAAATGTCAACACAAAGGTTAATAGGAAGAGCGATTTTTTCATTTCCACCAGGCTTTATGTTTCCTCAAATACACTATTTGCCCTAAATGATAACCTGTATGGGCACTCATATTGATAATTTCCTCGCTCCACTCTTTTATTTTGATGTCGTTCGATTTTTCAACGGAGACCTCCCATTCGGTCTGGATGCTGTCCAATCGCTTCAATGTTTTAAGCCATTCCTCCTCAGTGGGGGTTTGAAAAGTATCGTCATTTACAATCTCCTGGTCTGGAATCTCCAAACCCTTGAACGACCTTAAATTCATTTCATTCCAAAAAGCGATGTGAGAAGTCAACTCAGCTATGGAATGATTGGTGGTACTGTCTTTCCAAATAGCTTGTTCATAAGTCAAACCTTCAAGGGCAACACTTGTGGGAGCAAACCATTCCTCATTGGTGTGCGTATTTTGTAATTGAGCTTTTACCAAACGTTTTAAGTCCTCGCCCTCTTTCTTTTGAGAGCAGGATAGAACAAATCCGATTAAAAAAGGAAACACCCAACTTTTTCTAGACATATGCTTTGATGGTTAATTTATCGTTCCCACTCCGTATGAAAAATACCTTCGCGATCCAAACGCTCGTAGGTATGAGACCCAAAATAATCGCGCTGCGCCTGAATCAGGTTCAACGGCAAACGACTACTGGTGTAGGCATCAAAATAGGTGAGGGCATTGGACAATCCTGGCAACGGAATACCATTGGCTGCTCCATAACTGATCAATTCCCTGGCAGCATTCACCGTGCTTTGCACTTTTTCCACAAAAGAAGGAGAGAGCAACAGGTTCTGCAACTCTTTATCCGCTTGGTAGGCTTCGGTAATATCGGCCAATAGCGCGGCACGGATAATACAGCCGGCACGCCAAATTTTTGCGATTTCGCCCAGTTCCAGTTCGTAACCGTATTCCTTGGAGGCATCGGCCAATTGGTGCATGCCTTGTGCATAGGTAATGATGAAGGCGAAATACAAGGCTTGCTCAGCTTTTGCTATAAAATCTTGCTTGTCCACCGCTTTTGGGGCAGGGCGGTCGTACAATTCGTCCGCTTTGATACGCTCCGATTTAAGTGCAGAGATTTCACGCATACTTACTGCGATATCAATTGTAGGTACGGGAATGCCCAAATCCATGGCGTTTTGGGATGTCCATTTTCCGGTTCCCTTTTGTTTGGCCTTGTCCAAGATCATATCCACAAGGTCGTTGTCGGACAAATCATCTTTTTGATCAAAGATTTCCGAAGTGATTTCCACCAAAAAGGATTGCAACCGACCTTCATTCCAGTCGGAATAGGTTTTGTGGAGCTCATCGTTGGTAAGTCCGCCTGCTTTTTTGAGAAGGTCATAAATTTCGGAAGTCAGCTGCATCAAACCGTATTCGATGCCGTTGTGGACCATTTTTACGTAGTTCCCTGCCGATTTCGGGCCCAGATACGCCACGCAAGGTTCTCCTTCGTATTTGGCCGAAACAGCTTCAAAAATAGGCTTTACATGTTGGTAGGCTTCCTTGGAACCGCCAGGCATAATGCTTGGTCCTTTTCGGGCACCTTCGGCCCCGCCAGAGACACCAGCACCAAAAAAGTTGATTCCTTTTTCTTTTAAATAAGCTTCGCGACGGTCGGTATCAGTATAAAAGGAGTTTCCTCCATCAATAATAATATCGCCTTGGTCCAAGTGCGGCAACAACCCTTCGATTACGCTGTCCACTATTTTTCCGGCAGGCACCAATAACATTATTTTTCTGGGAGTTGTCAAAGACTGTACAAAGGTTTTAACATCGGAAGTAGCATTGACTTTGTCAGGATTGCCGCCTTCTTTGATCAATGCACTTACTTTTTCTTCATCCAAATCATTTCCGAATGCTGTAAATCCGTTATCGGCAACATTCAAAATAAAATTACGTCCCATTACTCCAAGGCCCACAAGGCCAAAATCATACGTGTCTGCCATTCTATTTTTTTTCTTCTTCTTAGGTGTTAAGACATCACTAAGGTTGATGTTTCTTGAATTACGAACCTAAAATAAACCTTATATTCGTGATGCTCAAAAATATTGACGTCATATTGAAATCAATGTGCCGATAGGAGCGTAAACTCGCCAGAAAACGAAAAAACTATGAAAAAGACCGATAATCAGATGCTCGTTATTTTTGGGGCATCGGGTGATTTGACCGCTAGAAAATTGATACCTTCCTTATTCAACCTATACTTGGCCAAACAACTGCCTGAGAATTTTGTGGTACTCGGTGTAAGCCGCAGCGACCTTTCGGATGAGGCTTTCCGTAATCGCGTGGTTTATGAAAGCAAGTATTTGACCGAAAAAACCAAGGATATTGACAAAGACAAGGTAAAAGGTTTTGCGGACAAGTTATATTACGAGGATTTGGGCGATAGTTACGATACGGATTATGGTCCTTTGAGAAAACGGGTAGAGGCATTGAAAGAAAAACACGATACCTCGGGAAACATAATCTACTACCTTTCCACTCCGCCGACCTTGTACGAGACGGTTTCCCACAATCTGTCCGATGCGGGGATGAATACACAGAACAATGGCTGGAAACGCTTGATTGTGGAAAAACCTTTTGGCTATAGCTTGGAGACGGCCCAAAAATTAAACAAAGGACTGCACAAATATTTTAAGGAGCATCAGATTTACCGAATAGATCATTACCTCGGAAAAGAGACCGTGCAGAACCTCTTGGTGACCCGATTCTCCAATAGCATTTTCGAACCCCTTTGGAACCGAAATTACATTCAGCGGGTCGAGGTGACCAATGCGGAAAGTGTTGGGGTAGAGAAGCGCGGTGGCTATTATGATAAATCAGGTGCGCTCCGTGATATGTTCCAAAACCACTTATTACAAATAGTTTCGTTGGTGGTAATGGAGCCACCAATCGGTGCAGATGCGGAAGAAATCCGAAATGAAAAGGTAAAAGCGTTAAAGTCGTTACGTGTGATGACGGACGAAAAGGAGCTTTTTGAGAATACGATAAGGGCCCAGTACGTGGCATCCAAAATAGATGGAAAGGATGTTAAGGGATATCGAGAGGAAGATGGGGTGGACCCCAATTCCACTACTGAGACTTATGCGGCCATTAAATTTTATGTGGACAATTGGCGCTGGCACGGCGTCCCATTTTATGTACGGACCGCTAAACGGATGCCCACCAAGGTGACCGAAATCGTGATTCACTTTAAAAAACCGCACCATCAAATTTTTAAGGGTTCAGAAATGCAGGAAATGGATAATAAATTGATTATCCGTATCCAACCTGATGAGGGAATCCTGATTAAGTTTGGGGTAAAAGTTCCCGGTCAAGGCTTTAAGGTAGAGCGGGCCAATTTGGATTTTTATTATGCCAACTTGGCCGAAACCTATGTAATGGAAGCCTATGAACGCTTGTTGTTGGATGCCATGCAAGGTGATGCTACGTTGTATGCACGTGCCGATGAGGTAGAAGCGGCCTGGGAATTTGTTGACCCGATTCTTAACTATTGGGAAAAAGGTAAGGACGTTAGAATGTACGGTTATGCCGCAGGTGCATGGGGACCCGAAAATGCAGACGATTTAATCGAGGAAGATGGTTATTGGAGAAATCCTTCGGAAAACTTGGCAGATGATCCAGGGTATTGCGTAATCTGTTAGAAGTCAGAAGTCAGAAGTCAGAAGTCAGAAGTCAGAAGTCAGGAAAAAATATGTCAGTTCAATCGCAGTCGAGAACAACTAATTAATTCAAGATGGATTTAAAAATATATAAGGATAAACAAGAGGTGGCTAAGCAATTTTCCAGCTATTTTGTAGATCAGTTGAAAGATAGAGCTACTTTTCATGTGGCGTTGTCCGGAGGAAGCACCCCAAAAATCGTTTTTGATGTACTGGCGGATAATTTTGCCGGTAAGGTAGATTGGAGTAAAGTACATTTTTATTGGGGGGACGAACGTTGTGTCCCTCCTTCGGATGATGAGAGCAACTATAAAATGACGGTGGAGCACCTTTTTTCCAAGATTGATGTGCCCGAAGCGAACATCCATAGAATTTTGGGCGAAAAAGACCCCGTTAATGAAGCATTGCGTTATGCCAATCTACTGGAAATAAATTTGGACAGGGTTGATAAGGTGCCCCAATTTGATTTGGTAATCTTGGGTATGGGCGATGACGGTCACACGGCATCCATCTTCCCGCACGAAATTGCACTTTGGGATGCTGAAGATCATTGTGTAGTAGCAACGCATCCCGATTCAGGACAAAAACGAGTTTCCATCAACGGAAAAGTTATTAATACCGCCAAAGAAGTCGCTTTTTTGGTCACAGGGGCATCCAAAGCCGAAAAAGTGGAAGCTGTTATAGAAAAAACCGAAGGTTCCGATGCCTATCCTGCATCCTTGGTCAACCCGTCCTCAGGGAATTTAGTGTGGTTTTTGGATGAGGAGGCTGCTTCTATGCTTAATCAAAATCCATCTTAACGTTTTCGCCCTGTAAAAATTCCAAATACTCGTTTACTTTAAAGTTGTTGGACTCGTATTTGCTATCCCGCTTAAAGGCGGATTGCTTGCGTTCCTTGCTGCGTGCGAAACGACGAATATCCTGCTTGGTCTTTAGTATAAGCCCTGGAACTGTTTTGTTCTTTCCATCCTTTCCTTTGGCCACCATGGTAAAATAGGAGGAATTGCAATGCTTTACCTCTCCTGTGGTTATATTTTCCGATTCAACCCGTACACCCACGACCATAGAAGTTTTCCCAGTATAGTTGATGGATGCTTTTAGTGTGGCCAGTTCGCCCACTTCAATAGGATTTAGAAAATCCACACGATTTACCGAAGCCGTTACGCAATAGCTTTGTGAATGTTTGGAGGCACAGGCAAAGGCTATTTGGTCCATAAGATTGAGAATGTGCCCACCGTGCACCTTGCCACCAAAATTGGAGTGGGAGGGCAGCATAAGTTCGGTGATGGAAACCCTACTTTCTCGGGATGATTTGAATTTTTTCATATGTTGTTGGGGTTTTTCATATCTCTATTTCCCAGGAGGGAAATTGTTTTCGCCTCTAAAAAGAGGGGTTAGGGGTGTGTTATCTAATTCCTAAAAATCGGTGATTTTTCAGACTTTACTTCTGTGATAAAATATTTGGTGTCGCCCAACCAGAAAAAGGTGGCGTAGCGTTCTTTGTAAGTGACTTTGATGTATTGACCTTGGAACTCCTTCATTTTTTCAATGATTTCCTTTTCGCCATCTTCCACGGAGAACGAAAACACATTGGTGCCAGATAGCCCTTGGCTGATCTGTCCTTCCCAGGTCTTGACCAAAACCCCTTTTCTACTGAATTTAATGAGTTCCCCAGAACGATACCCCTCACTATAGGGCACATAATAGATAAAGGCAAAATACCCTGCAAATCCAACTAGAATGGCAGCGATAAAAATGATCAGGAATTTTTTCATGGTAGTGTTTTCTAATTCAGTTCTTCAAAATCGTCATCCAATGCACGCTTGAGCAATTTATCGTCTATGCTCTTACTGGCCTTGGCTCCCAAGGATTTAAGTTTTTCCACTCGTTTGATCAGGTTGCCACGCCCTGTTAGCTTTTTCATTGTGCTTTGGTAAGTGTTTTGAACTGTTCCAATCTGATTGCCGATTTTTAAAAGCTCATCGGTCAAATTGGTAAAGGAATCGTACAGTTTGCCTGCTTCAGTGGCAATTTCAATGGCAAATCGCTTTTGTTTGTCGTTTTTCCAGAGGTTGTCCACCAGTTTTAAGGCGGCCAAAAGCGTAGATGGCGTAACAATAATCACGTCTTTCACAAAAGCATCCTCATATAAATTGGGCTCAAAAGCCGAGGCAATCGCAAAAGCAGGCTCCGTTGGTATGAACATAAAGACCGTATCTGGGCTTTCGTCAATCAAGAGTTGATAGTTCTTCTTGCTCAACTCCTCTATATGCCTCTTAATGGAATCTATATGTTGTTTCAGGTAGATTTCCCGTTGTTTTTCATCTTCTTCGGATACGTATCTTTCGAAATGAACAATGGAAACCTTGCTGTCCACAATCATTTTTTTGCCGTCTGGTAAATGAATCAGCACATCGGTCTGGTACCTTTTCCCTTCCTCGTCCTTAAAACTGTCCTGTAGTGTATATTCACGGTCTTTGGTAAGGCCGGATTTCTCCAAAATACGTGTCAAAATCACCTCGCCCCAGTTCCCTTGCATTTTGCTATCACCTTTTAAGGCCTTGGTCAAGTTCTCCGCCTCTTGGGTAATTTTCAGGTTTTGACTGCGTAAATCCAATAATTGTTGTTTTAAAGCAGCGTGCAGACCAAAATTTTCCTGCTGGGATTTCACTACTTTTTCCTCAAACTCTTTTATTTTTTTATTGAGCGGGTCCAGTATGTTGTCGATATTTTCTTTGTTGCTCTTGGTGAACTTTTCGCTTTTTTCGTCAAGAATCTTATTGGCCAGATTTTCAAATTCTTTGGTGAATTTCTCCTGAAGTTTTTCCAGTTCCTGTTTTTGTTCCAAGAGTTTTTCTTCCAGATTGTCCGATTTGGATTCTTCTTTGGCCAGAGCGATTTCAATTTCAGATTTCCTGTTTTGAATCTCCTTTATTTCCTCTTTCAGTGAGGACTCTGTTTTTCTAAATTCGATTTCCTTGCTTTCCCAAACACTCTCTGTTGACTTGGTCTTCAGTTTTTGAATGTACATCCCCACAAACAGGCCAATGGCCAATGTAATGATGAAGCCTAAAATGATATAGATAAGTTCTGCGCCCATTAAAAAAATTCTGAAGGATAAAGATAACGGATTATAAAGATAAATATGCCATTTCAGCGAAAGCAGAAATCCACAATATTGTTCATTGAATTAGGTTTGCCAAATGCACTTCGACTACGCTCAGTGCCCGTTGGCGCTCAGAAATTTTACTTGTTCACTTTAAACGAACCCGTTTTAGCATCAAACTGCACCATTTCCGAAGGAAACAAACGGTCAAAATGTTTTTGTTCAATGAGTTGGCAAGGGTCTCCGAAAGGATTGTCTTTTCCATCCAAAATCAATATGCGGTCGCATAACTGAATGGCCAATTCGATTTCGTGGGTAGTGAACAGGATGGTTTTCTGTTTGTCGTGGGCCAATTCTTGAAGCATTTTTAAAATCTGCACTTTATGATACAAATCCAAATGCGTGGTGGGTTCATCCAAGAGAATCAAAGAAGTGTCCTGTGCCATCGCTCGCGCCACCAGCACCCGCTGTAACTGCCCATCACTAAGCTGGTGACATTTTCGGTGCCGTAGGTCTTTCAATAAAAAGGCATCCAAACTCGCTTCAATCTGTTGCTTGTCTTGCTTGGTCAAAGTACCGAGCCAATTGGTGTAGGGTTGTCTCCCCAAGGCAATCAATTCTTGTACGGTCAGGTTTTTGGAAGCAGGCTGCTCTGTCAACACCACGCTAAGTTCTTTGGATAGGTCGGAGGAGGTGTATTTTTCCAGATTTTGGTCTTTCAACCGGATGTTTCCATCAAGTTTAGGCTGAAATCCCCCCAATGTGCGCAGTAAAGTCGATTTTCCGATACCGTTAATGCCCACAACACCACAGAGGATTCCAGCTTCCAAATCAAAATTGATGTTTTGTGCTATGGTTTTGGAAGCGTATCCAATGGACAAATCGGCAATGGACAATATGTTTTTCTTCCCTTTCGCCATCAGAACATCATTTTACGTTTGCGGACCAAGAGCCATATTACCACAGGAGCCCCTACCAGGGATGTAATGGCGTTTATGGGCAACACGCTGGCGGAATTGGGCAGTTGCGCCAAGGTGTCGCACAACAGCATTAGAATGGCACCGTACAGCATCACTGCGGGAATCAACACTTTGTGTTCCATCGTATTGAAAATTTGACGCGTAAGATGCGGCACGGCCAAGCCCACAAAAGCAATGGGGCCTGCAAATGCAGTGATTCCACCTGCCAATAATCCGGTGGCGACAATGATGGTCAATCGGGATTTTTTCAAGGAAACACCAAGGCTTTGCGCGTAATTTTCTCCCAAAAGGAAGGCGTTCAACGATTTTATGGAGATAATACTCAGGAAAACGCCGACAGCTACGATGCTTCCCAACAAAAACAATTGATTTACGGATAGATTGCCCACGCTTCCGAAGGACCAAAAATTAAACCGCTGCAAATCCTCTGCACTGGAAAAATAGGCCAGAACGCTTACAATTGCAGAAGTGATGCTGCCGAACATCAACCCAATAATGAGTAAGGCCATAGTGTCCTTTACCCGTTGGGCCACGATCATTACTATCAAAAGCACCAAAAAACTGCCAAAACTTGAGGCGATGGATAGGGTTATATCACCCAAAAATGAAAGGGATGTGTACCCTGCCAAAATGGATGTGCCCATTAAAAGTAAGGCGGCGCCCAAACTGGCCCCAGAACTGATACCCAATACAAAAGGGCCTGCCAAGGGATTTCTGAACAAGGTTTGCATCAAAAGGCCACTTAACGATAGTCCCCCGCCCACCAAAATGGATGTGAATGCCTTAGGTACCCGATAATCCCAGATAATATACTCCCACGAAGCAATTTCAGGACTTTCTCCGAATAGGGTAGACAACATATCGGCAAAAGGTATGGTAACCGACCCCGAACTGATGTTCAAAAGCCACGAACACAGCAAGGCGAGCACCATCAGTAAAAACGAAAACCGATATGTTCGACCTCCTTGCATTTATTGTAACGGTTTTATGAATTGCAGTTCGTGTTGTGGCAATAGTTCGGGATGCAGTATTTTGATAAGATCTTTTAAAACCAAATCGGGCCGATGTGGGGCCGATTCATAAAAAATGAGCCCTCCCGTTTCGCCTTTGTCAATGGCATTGGAAAACACATTTTTGCTTTTGAAAGCATCAAACTGTTGATGGTGTGGATTGGCTTCGGCCAATTCGGTATACTTGGTTTCGGCTGACGGATTGAACCAATATTCTGCGTCTTGGGCTTTTTCCAAAACCGATTCCAGACTAAGTCCTATGCTGCCCGTTTCGTTGTTATCGGCCCAAAGATAATCGGCATTGGCATCCTCCAGAAATTTGGCCATCCAGCTTTTTCCGCCTGCTACGTACCATACGTCTTTGTACAGTCCACCTGTTAAAACCGTGGGTTTGGTCTTTGCTTTTTGTGCCAATTCTTTGGCTTGTAGGTAAGAAGATGCAACTTCTGAAAAAATACTATCGCCCAAGGTCTCCTTTTGAAAAAAAGGTGCAAAGAACTTGATCCATTCCGCTTTTCCCAAAGGGGTGTGTTCTACCCAATCACCGTTGTATACCACGGGCGTTCCCGCTTTTTTGATAATGTCGTATGCATTGTTTTCATTGTTGATGCTAAACCCGACAATAAGCTCTGGATTCATGGCAAGTACTATTTCGGTATTGAGCATGTCGTTCATCCCCAGATTTTGGATTTGTCCGTTTTCCACCAGTTTTCGAGCCTCTGGAGAGGAAATGTAATCCGTATTGGGAAAACCCACAAAAGTGTTGAGTTCGCCCAATTGCCTTAGGGGCTCAATGTGGGTGGTGGAGGTAAGCACCACTTTTTCAACAGGAGTGCCGATGATGGCATCGTAGGCATCTCTTGGAAAGGACATTGCTATCAATTTTTCCTTCGGAACCAGGGCGTAGGTAAAATTGTCGGCTCCTGGCCAAGCGGAGGTGACTTCAATAAGAGTTATATCGCCTTCTTGTTTTACCGTGAAGCCCTTTGCATACGTAATGTTCGATGCTGTTTCTTGAATTTGAACGGGTCGCTGCTTTTTTTCCTGTTTACAACCCGTCAGCGCTACCAGAAGCAAAGCCAGTGGTAGAATTAATCGATGTTTTTGTGCCATGGGTCAAAAGTAAGATTATTTAATTTTTGCGGAAAAAGATTAAACAGATTGATTAGCTTTGGCCCCGAATTTTGGTTCGCACGGAGTTTCCGTGGGATTAAAAGGGAATCCAGTGCAAAACTGGAGCTGTTCCCGCAACTGTAAATGTATGCCAAATTAGTTTTGGCACCTCTAAATGAGGATGTTGTTTACTACATACCCACTGTCCATTTTTTTTGGATGGGAAGGGCGAACAACATTACATAAGCCAGGAGACCTGCCAAATTCAAACAAACAATGTTAAACTTTCGGGATAAAAGTTTACGTATGCATCACATACTATTCTCCCGTTTATTCAATTAAACGAAATGAAAAAAAATCATTTATGGTTGATTACCGCCCTATTGGCGGGTAAGGGTATTTTTGCGCAAAATGTACCGCAAGATTCACTTAAAGTGCAGCAACTGGACGAGGTTGTTGTAAGCGATTCAAAATTTGAGTTGAAAAGAGAAAACTCAGGAAAAACAGTGATCAAGATCACTGCTGAAGAAATGCAGCGCAACCAAGGCAGGACGGTTGCGGAAATCATCAACACCAAAAGCGGAATCGAGATTGCAGGGAGTCGCGGTAGGGACGGTGACGTTCTTGGGGTTTATGCCCGAGGAGGTCGTGGTCGTCAGGTTTTGATTATTATCGATGGTGTTCGTGTGTCGGACCCCTCCACATTTTCGGCAGAGTACGATCTTCGTTTGCTTTCTCCTAATACTATCGAGTCGATTGAGATCATTAAAGGGGCTGCCAGTACACTTTATGGTACCAATGCGGTTACGGCCGTAATCAACATCACTACAAAAAAGAGTTCAGAAAAGAAGATTGCAGGTAATTTTGAAACGAGTGTGGGAACCAATCAAACTGTCGATGACCAGAATTATAATATCGGGAGCATTCAAAATTCCGCCAATGTCAACGGCACTTTGGGCAAGTTCAATTATGGGGTCGATTTTTCCAATAGATATAAAAGCGGGCTCTCAGCAGCGGTAACACCTGAGAATGAAGAGGATATTTTTTCCCACTACAGTACCAATGTAAAGCTGGGCTATCAGTTTTCGGAAAGTTTTGGGGTTCAGGTTTATGGGAATCAGACCAAGTTTAAAAATGAATACGATGCCACTTTGGCCGAAGCCCCCAATTTGGGTAAGAACGAACAACAACGCGTTGGTCTTTCTTCGGAGCTGGGCTATGGAAAAGGTTCAGTACACTTGAATGCGGCTTACACGGATTATGAGTCCGTGGCCAATGACACCTTTGGTGAAAGTACGACGGAAGGAAGCAATTGGGTATTGGATGTGTACAATAAATATGTTTTTGCGGAGCAATTCCATACTATTTTGGGGGTGAACTACATAAAGGATGAGGCCATTTTTGCAGAAGAGGTGGATTTTACCATTGTGGATCCTTATGCCAATGTAGTCTATGTTTCGGATTTTGGTCTGAACTTGAATGCGGGTGCCAGACTGAACAATCATTCCGAATATGGAAGCCATTTTGTGTACAATGTGAACCCATCCTATGTATTTGATACGGAAAAGGGGTATGTAAAATTGATGGGGTCTTATGCCACATCGTACATCACCCCTAATTTAACGCAATTGTTTGGTGCTTTTGGCGGAAATCCTGATTTGGAACCAGAGGAGAATACAACGCTTGAAGGGGGGGTGGAATTCAAACTGGACCGAACTTTCCGAATCAGCACGGTCTATTTTGATAGAAACGAGACCAATGCCATTGGGTATGACGCCAATTTTATGAGCATTAATGTGGCTGATGAAATCGATGCCAATGGGTTAGAGGTGGAAGCTACTTGGTTGCCTTGGAGCAAGCTTAGCGTGAATGCCAATTATACCTTCACGGAGCGGAAAGGGGACAATGCCATCCGTATTCCCAAGCACAAGGCGAATGTATCGCTGTGGTATCAGTTTTGTGAAAGTACGAACACATCATTAAGCTATGCTTATACCGGCGAACGTTTTGATACGGATTTTGCGACCTATACCGATATTGCTTTGGAACCGTTTTCCTTGTTGAACTTTTCCATAAGGCACGAACTGATCAAGAACAAACTCAATGTGTTCGTAAATGCGGACAACTTATTGAATGAAGATTATAGGGAATTGCTTGGGTTCACCACCCGAGGAAGAAACTTTAGGGTTGGTCTTAACCTGAACCTTTAAAAAAGAAAAGCGGCCGATAGGCCGCTTTTTTATTATTTGTTCAACTGCAAAGGCTTTTCCAAATACATATTATCTTTTAATGGATTATGCATTCTGGAACTGTCGAAGTTCTCAACTGGCATTTCCACCGTAAAGTCTATTTTAGAAGATATTCCAGAAATTTCTTCTAGGGCGCGTGCCAATAGAGGCTCGTTTGGGTCGCCCAACACACCGAGATTGGTCAGATCTTCGCTAAGTGCAATATCTGGAACCAAGCCACTGGTGTAATCGTAGAATCCATCTGCATTTTCATTTCTGCCTACCAAAGGTTGCAATCCCCAACTGTTATCTGGATTAATTTTACCCTCTCTATTTTCACTGTATATATAGCTGTTTTCTAAATCATCGACCAAGGTAATGGAAAATTCATTTTTTCCGCGAGTGGTTGTACCGATATGAATCACATCTATATAAGGGTCAAGGCCATTCATGACCAATTCACTGGCAGAGGCAGAATCGCCGGTAGCCAAAACAAAAACACGGCTCAAATTCAAAGTGTTGATTGCACTAGCACCAGTTGAACTCGCAAAATAATCCGTTAAAAATTCATCAGAAAATTCAGCTTGAATCTTAGCGTTCCAACGCTGTTTGATATAAACATCACTGGTGTTGGTACCATAGATCATACTGGCCAAAAGGCGAGAAGTATTCACGGAGCCGCCCGGATTGTAACGCATGTCCAATACCAACTCTGTAGCACCATCCGCCTTAAATTGGGCGAAAGCATCGTTTAAATCCTCATTGAAGCTGCTCAAAAAGCGGTTGTACATCAAATAGGCCACTTTGGTACCGTTTACGTCCAAGGTTTTGGCAACTAATATTGGGTCTTCGATTTGGTTCTCTATTTTGGTTAGGGTAACTTCTTTAGCACTGTCCGAAATAGTGTTGTCCGATACTGTCGCCATTCCTAATGTATAGGTGCTATTTTCACCAAAGAGAAGATTGATATAGTTCTGAGTGTTTAGTTGCACACCATCAACCCGTGTAAAAAACTCGCCTCTTTGGATATCTTTTGTGGAGGCATCCGAATTTGGGACGATGTATTGAACATATCCAAAAACATCGCTGGAATTGCCAATAAGTCTTAAACCAAATTCAAGTCCATTGCTTTGTGATATTCCAGAAAGACTGTTCACTAATTCGCTGTAGTCCTCATTTGCGAAACTAAATCGATCTATGGCATTTTCTTCGCCTACTATTCTCTCATGGTTGTTGCAAATGCTGTAATAAAAATTTTCAGGATCGGGATAAGATTCCAAAAAAGCCGTGTACTCGGCATCGGTGGAAAAGCGAGTATCGGCCAGATCCGGCACATCCGGTTGCCAAAAATACCAAAGGTTCATAGCCTTCCACATAAAATTTTGGGCAGCCACATCTGCAGTTGGGTCCGGGTCTGGGGTTGGACCGGGCTTGATACCGTTATCATCATTGCTGCACGAGGTCAACAGCAAGGACAATCCTAAAAAAAGGAAAGAATACTTTTTCATAGCTTAATTTTTATTGAATTTACTCAAATTTTGTTCCAAATTGATTATTGGTGTAGGTTTAGATGAGTAATATCACATGGATTACCATGTAAATTTACCCTGCAAAATAGGGCTATATAAGGAGATGGCAAATTTTTTGTAACAAATTTCGATATGTATCGTCGTGATAGTGTAGACCGATAATTAACAGACTGAACAACAAAACAACCAATGAAACAAACAGAATTCTTAAATGTGGTTTTACCATTTCAGGATAAACTGTACAGGCTCGCAAAACGCCTGTTGGTTTCCAGGGAAGAAGCGGAGGATGCCACTCAAGAAATTTTGTTGAAGTTATGGTCGAAGAACGAGTCGATGGAGAAGTACAAAAACGTAGAAGCTTTTGCCATGACCATGACCAAAAACTTTTGCTTGGACCGTTTAAAGTCCAAACAAGCAGGAAACCTAAAATTGGTTCACAGCAACTACAGCGACGAAAACACCTCCTTGCAAAAACAGTTGGAGGCCGAGGACAGTGTAAGTTGGATGGAACGTATAATGGAAGACCTGCCAGAACAACAAAAAATGATATTGCAGCTACGGGATGTAGAGCAATACGAGTTCGATGAGATATGCGAGCTATTGGACATGAAACCCACTGCAGTGCGCGTAGCACTGTCGAGGGCCAGAAAAACAGTAAGGGAAGAATTAATAAAAAAACACAACTATGGAATTGGGTAACATAGAAAAGATATTGGAAAAGTATTTCGAGGCCACTGCAACAGTGGGCGAAGAAAGAACATTAAGGGAGTATTTTTCTCAAGACGAGGTAGCCCCTCACTTGGAGCAGTACAAACCTATGTTCAACTACTTTTCCATGGCCAAGGAAGAAAAGTACACCAAACAGGTACCATTAAAACCTAGAGTAAACTATTACAAGTGGCTATCCATTGCAGCGGCAGTAGTTTTGACCTTTGGCATTTATTTTGGAAATCAGTACCAAGAAGAACAGCGCTTGGAACAAGAAAAGGCGGAGTACGCCTACGAAGAAACCAAAAAGGCCTTTGAGCTCTTGGCGGAAAATTTTAACAAAGGCACAGAAAAAGTGGCCTATCTAAAAGAGTTTGAGGAAGCAAAACAAAAAATTTACAACAACAATTAAAAAACGTAACAACATGAAAAAGTATATTTTAATCACAGTAATGGCTTTATTGCCTTTGGCAGGGTTTTCACAATCACTTTTTGATAAGTTTGAGGACCTCGATGATGTAACATCCGTAGTGGTGAACAAAAGTATGTTCAATCTGCTCGCAAAAATCGATGTAGAAGTGGACGACCCAGAAGCACGGGATTTTATGGATATCGCCAGCAGCCTAAAAAGCTTAAAGGTGTTTACCACCGAGAACAAAAAAATAGGGGAAGACATGAAATCCTCTGTGGACAGCTACTTAAAATCTTCCAAAATGGAAGAACTTATGAGAGTAAAGGACAAAGATGCCAATGCTAAATTCTACATTAAAGAGGGTAGGGATTCCGACCACGTGAGCGAGCTGCTTATGTTCGTGACCGGAATAAACAACGTTGAGGCCAATGGACATAAATTTGAGACAGTGATCTTATCCCTTACCGGAGATATTGACCTGAACAAAATAAGTTCATTGACCAAAAAAATGAACTTGCCCGAAGAGCTCAACGAAGCAGGTAAAAAGAATTGATCACAACATCGGTTGACAATAATCGGGTGGAAATTGTAACACAGTTTATAAAATTCCAACTAATTATTGTCAACTGATCTTTAGCTGACAAAATCAATCAATAAAACAAAAAAGATGAAACAAATTATTAAAACCGTATTGGTAGCCGGAGCAGTGCTTCTGGCTTCCTGTGCTTCGCAACCAAGTCTGCAGGAGTATTATGTGGACAATTCGGAAAACCCCAATTTTTTATCCATAGATGTACCTGCCAGTATCCTTAAAATGGACGCGGTAGATTTGAATCCGACACAAAAGGAAGCCATTGAATCCTTGAGAAAATTCAACTTATTGGCCTTTAAGAAGAACGCCGATAATGAAGCAGAGTACGAAATTGAAAAGAAAAAGGTTCGAGAGATCCTAAAAGGTGATGACTTTGTGGAACTGATGAAAATCAATTCAAAGTATGGCAAGGGCGTCATTAAATACCTAGGTGATGAAGATGCCATTGATGAGGTGATCATTTATGGAGATAGTGAGGATAAAGGTTTTGCATTAGTACGAGTGCTTGGCAAGAATATGAACCCTGCACACATTATCCAATTAATGCAGGCCATCCAAAAATCCGATTATAAAGGAGAAGGGCTAGGCGAAATAGGTGACTTTCTAAAGGGCTAGGATTTATCAAAATATAAACTATTGGAGGGCGACATTGGTCGCCCTTTTTGTTTTTGGAATGTTTCGAACGAATAAATGAGTGACCTAGTTTAGTATCTTAGTGTCTCATAATAAGAAAACTAACAAAACCAAAACATCATGGAGAAAGCACAAGAATGGTTCGATTATGGAGTTGAACTGGCAAAGGATTTTGGCCCAAAACTGGTAACCGCAATCCTCATTTATCTTGTAGGAATGTGGGTGGTAAACAAGATCATCAAAGGAACGCGAAAGGTGATGTCCAAAAGTAAGTACGATCAGTCACTTCAAAAATTCCTGCTCAATCTATTTGCTTGGGCCTTAAAAATCTTTCTGATCATAATCGTGATCTCCCGCTTGGGAGTCGATGTCACCACCTTTGCTGCAGTAATCGCTGCTGCCGGGCTTGCTGTGGGCTTGGCGCTGCAAGGCTCGCTCTCCAATTTTGCCGGTGGAGTCCTCATCATGATTTTTAAACCTTATAAAATCGATGATCTTATCGAGGCCCAAGGTGTTTTGGGCAAAGTAAAAGGCATCGAAATCTTTACCACAAAACTGGTGACCCCTCAAAACAGACTGGCCATTGTGCCCAACGGTGCCATGGCGAACGGAAATATCATCAACTATACGGCGGAAGGAAAAATGCGTGTTGATACCGTAATTGGTGTTGGTTATGGGGAAGACATCAAAAAAACCAAAGAAGTTTTATTAAAGGTGCTGACCTCCAACAAAAAAGTGCTAAAAGATCCGGCACCTTCCGTAAATGTTTTGGAACTGGCGGACAGTTCCGTGAACTTTGCCGTTCGTCCCTATTGCAAACCAGAGGATTATTGGGATGTTTATTTTGCTACCTATGAAAACAGTAAACTTGCGTTGGATGAGGCGGGAATTGAAATTCCATATCCACACCAAGTGGAAATCCATAAACAGGGATGAATTTTGCTCCCTTGAACTCATCAAAAGTTAACTATTCCTGCCTTAGTAGGAATAACAAGTACTACACCCCAGTGTAATTCGCTGGGGTAATTTGTTTCAGTTCTGTTTTGATGGCATCCGAAACCTCCAAAGTTTCAATAAAATCGGCAATGGATTTTTGGTTGATTTTCTCGTTGGTACGTGTCAAACCTTTTAATGCTTCGTATGGGTTGGGATAGCCCTCTCTTCGTAAAATGGTCTGAATGGCCTCGGCGACCACGGCCCAATTGTCCTCCAGATCCTGTTCGAACTTGGCTTGGTTCAGCACCAGTTTGTTCAGTCCCTTCAAAGTGGATTTAAACCCGACAATGGTATGTGCAAAAGGAACCCCCACATTTCGCAAAACGGTACTGTCCGTAAGATCACGTTGTAATCTGGAAATCGGGAGTTTGGCGGATAAATGTTCAAAAATGGCATTGGCAAGTCCCAAATTTCCTTCGGAGTTTTCAAAATCTATAGGATTCACCTTGTGCGGCATGGCTGATGAGCCAACTTCTCCTTTTTTGATTTTCTGCTTAAAGTAATCCATGGAAATGTAGGTCCAAAAGTCCCGATCCAAATCAATCAAAATGGTATTGATGCGTTTAAGGCAATCGAACAAAGCGGCCATATGGTCGTAATGCTCAATTTGGGTGGTTGGGAAAGAGTGGTGCAAGCCCAATTTTTCCTGTACAAACTGCTTTCCAAAGGCTCTCCAGTCATTGTTTGGATAGGCCACCTTGTGTGCGTTGTAATTTCCCGTAGCGCCACCGAATTTAGAGGCGCTGGGTATGTCGTTCAATAAATTGAACTGCTCTTTAAAACGCTCCACAAACACGTCGATTTCCTTGCCCAATCGGGTAGGGGAAGCGGGCTGACCGTGTGTCCTGGCCAACATGGGGATGGTTTCCCATTCCTTGGCAAGTTCCTTCAATTTTTCAAAAACCTCCAAATAGGAAGGAACGTACACATCGTTCATAGCCTCCTTGATTGACAAAGGAATGGCCGTGTTGTTTATGTCTTGGGAAGTCAGCCCAAAGTGAATGAACTCCTTATATTTCTGAAGGTCTAAAGCATCAAACTTTTGTTTTATGAAGTATTCCACGGCTTTTACATCGTGATTGGTAGTTTTTTCAATATCCTTGATGGCCTTTGCATCTGCCGTAGAAAACTCTTGGTAGATTGCCTGTAGATTCGGAAAGAGAGCCCTGTTGAAATCCGCTAATTGTGGCAATGGGATTTCACAGAGCGCGATAAAGTATTCAATCTCTACTTGAACGCGGTATTTGATCAGTGCTTCCTCCGAAAAGTAGTCTTTTAAGGCTTTGGTTTTGTTTCTATATCTGCCGTCGATCGGCGAAATGGCGTTTAGTGGTGTCAATGACATGGTCAAGAAAATTTTGAAAGGAACAAAGATACTTAAACGTGCCAGTTTAGACCTCCAATTGGGCCAACTTATCCAGAGTTTTTTTCGCCCTGTTTTTGTATCCTGTGGTCCCTGCGGTATAATTGACTTCCAAAACCTGTTTGAGTTCGGGATGGACCCAATCAAATTTTAGCCCCAGATAGTAAAGACTGGTCATGGCAAAAACCTTGGGCGCCACATTCATGGGGCCGATGAGCCAATCAAAACAAGCGGTAACAATATTCTCCAAATGTTTATCCTTTACATTTTCAACAAAAAGCGACTGCTTTTTCTTAAAATAGGCCTCACATAACATTTCGCACACATGGGCAATGGGGCGGACACAGGATTCGGACTTTAATTCGGCCAATCCATTTGTAAACTCATCAATAAAGGGGATTAGAAAAATGAGTTGCTTACGCATCAAATGATCAAAGGTCCAGCTTGCGTTGAAGGTTCCTTCTCTATCTTCCATCAAAACAAGCCTAAAAAGTCCAGGTGCCAATTGGGGGTGTTCTTCCAATTGAAGCACCAAGCCATCTATCTGGGATTTTGATATCCTGCCGGAATCAAGTGCGGTATAAAGCTGTTCTTCTGTCACAAAAAATCAATACATTTATGTAAATCCAAGGAAAAAATGAAAATAGTAAAAAAAATAGCAATTGTCCTCTTGATCGTACTGATCGGGATGCAATTTTACCGTCCCGAAAAAAATAAGGCTAAAGGTGATTATGTAGCTGTTTTTGAGACAGAGACCCAACCCTCTGCTGAGGTAAAACAAATTTTAAAGACAGCCTGTTATGACTGCCATAGCGCCAACACGGAATATCCTTGGTACAATAATATTGCTCCTGTTTCTTATTGGTTGGCCGATCATGTTGAAGATGGAAAGCGTCATTTAAATTTTTCCGATTGGGCAAATTATGACTCCAAAAAGAAAGATCACAAGCTGGAAGAAGTGATCGAGGAGGTGAAAGAAGGCAAAATGCCCTTGAACGAATATACTTGGACCCATGCCGACGCTAATTTGTCCGAAGACCAGATAAGTGCATTGTTGGCCTGGGCAAACAAGGCCAGAGCTAATTATTGAAAAGCTCGTTTACCAATAGGGGAACTCCTTCGGCCGCGGTTTTGGGGATTACGGTCAGGTTATAAAAATCCGCTGACCGAATGTTGGGCTTGGGATCCACAAAGTACATCGGGATCTGTGCCGGAGCGTAATGAATCAAGCTCGCCGCAGGATACACCTGCATGGAGGTGCCCACTATAATCAAAATGTCCGCTTGTTGGGTAATCTCGGTAGCGGTTTCCAACATAGGGACCATTTCGCCAAACCATACGATATGTGGGCGCAATTGATGGCCCTTATCGTCCAAATCGCCAAAAATCAAATCTTTTTTCCAATCCAATATATGGTTTTTATCCATCGTGCTCCGCACTTTGAACAATTCTCCGTGCAAATGGACCACATGCGAGCTACCGGCCTGTTCGTGAAGATTATCCACATTTTGGGTAATGATGCTCACATCGAACGCCTGTTCCAGCTTAGCCAGGGCCAAATGGCCTTTGTTGGGCGAAACATCCAATAATTGCCTTCTTCGCTGATTGTAAAATTCCAGCACTAGTTCAGGATTTCGGGCAAAGCCTTCCGGAGTAGCTACTTGCATCAAATCATGGCCTTCCCAAAGACCGTTTTCATCACGAAAGGTCTTAAGCCCGCTTTCGGCGCTCATTCCTGCTCCTGTGAGTACTACAATTTTTTGTTTGGGCATAATTAAATTATGGTCTGTTCCAGTTTTGAAGACGGTCCAAATACAGATAACTCTCAACAAAATCACGATGCTCACTACTTGTCATGGTTTCCAGTAGATTCAACGCGGATATATAACTTGCCAAGTTCCCATTGGAGGAGTAAAACTTACCATCTTTCACAAAAGTTACCAAACTATCGTCCTGAACTTTTAAGTTGGGATAATCCTTTTGTAACTGTTCACCGCCACCTATCCAAGTTACAATTTTCTTGCCGTCCGCAATTCCAGACTTACCAATCAGCTGTGCGCCGGCACAATTACTTACCGTGTATTGGGTTTCTTCATTTTTTCTTTTGATGAATTCCACGATTTTTTCATTGTGTACCTGCGCATACATATCGTAAGCACTGGGAACAAACAATGCGGTCAATTTGGGGCAATTGTCAAAAGTGTAATCGGGAACAAAATGCATACCTTCTTCAGTGGTTATCGGGTTTTCTGTCTCTGCTATTGTGATCACGTTAAAAAGTTGTTCTCCATCCGCCGAAGGTTTTGCAAATACGTCAGAGGTTGCCACAACTTCGCTTTGAAGTACTCCGTTATACATTAAAAGTCCGATTGTGGGCAAGTTTTCCTTGAATGGCTTTAAGTGTTTGGTCAATGTATCCGATTGGATTCCGGAGGACTGATTTTCGGATAGGTCACCTTTAACTGAGTTTTCGGACTTATTGGTATTACAGCTAGAAAGTAAAACAACGAGCAATAGAACCAGAGGAGTTTTCATATCTCTATTTTGATTGGGTTAAATTTATCTTTCACAAAGTTACCTATCAAAACCTGAACAAAAATTAAACTGGTTTAAGAAGATTTTTTAAAAGGGTCATTTTTCTAAAAGTATATTCAAGATTATGCTTTTGAACATGGAAACTCCAGTTGAAAGTAGTTCATCGGGAAATTCATAATCAGCATTGTGCAAAGCTGGTGTAGAAGCTCCTGAACCTACCCCGAACATTGCAGTTTTGTAGGATTTGGAAAACCAACCAAAATCTTCCCCAAATTTGAACGGCGTTTTTCTTTGGACTATGGACAAATTATTTGCCTCTGCTGCTTGTCGGACAAATGTATTACTTTCACTATCAACAGAACTGGCCGGAAAATGTTCCAACCATTCCAGTTCATACCGTAGTTTGTGCTCATGGCTTATCTTCTCCACCAGCTTGATGAGTTTTGATTTCAATCCATCCATTTTGGCTGTGCTCCATGTCCGAAGTGTATAGTGCAGCTCTCCGTTCGCAGGAGAGACTCCATAGGATTTTTGCCCCATGCTGATGTGTATCGGGGTTAAAAGGGCAAAACTGGAATCGGATGGCTCTGGAACGTTGAGTTCCGATATTTTTTGGATGATTTTAGAAATGCCCAAGGCAGGGTTTATTCCATTTTCAGGTTTCGAGGCGTGGGATTCCTTTCCTTTTACTTTGATGATGACACTCTGAACTTCCGCAGAAAACCCATTGTCCATTAAAATGATGCTGTGCATTGGCTCCTTGGGAATATTGTGAAGCGCAAAAACGTAGTCGGGATGTATTTTTTTGAATTTTTCATCCTCTATGAGCCGTTTGGCACCCTCTCCCGTTTCTTCCGCGGGCTGAAACAGCAGTACGACCGTGCCGCAAGCCAAAGGTTTATGATCTAACCATGGTGCTAGGGCGGAAACAATGGCCATATGCCCGTCGTGACCGCATTTATGGGATATGCCTTTTTTTGTCGATTTGTGGTTGAAGGAATTGATTTCCAGTATCGGCAGGGCATCAAGTTCGCAACGAATGGCCACGGTGGGGCCTTTTTTCGGAAATTTGTAGATGGCGGCCAAGCCAGCTCCACCAATTCCTTCGATGATTTCCGTGGGATGGTATGGTGCCAAAAAGTTTTTGATCAATCCGGCTGTGCCGTATTCCTGATTGGATATATCGGGATTTGCATGTAGTAGGCGCCGTAGATCAAGTATATCCTTTTCAATCATTTGTTGGGTGTTCGCGGGTTGTCTTGAATTATTCTCCTCCAACTCCTTCAAAAGTCATGATCACCGGTTTTATGGCCCCATCTGGATTGAATTCCATTTTTTCCATACAGGTTACGCGATGGTCACGGTCTTTATTGGGAATGGGCCTGCGGTGATAAACTATGATCCAATCATCCGTGCCCGGTTTATTGATTACCGAATGATGCCCTGCACCCGTGGCGATATCTCCTTCCTTTGATTCCAGGATGGTGCCAATACGATTATAGGGACCTGTTGGCTTATCAGACATGGCGTAGGCCACTTTGTAACTTCCATCGGTCCAGTTTCCTTCGGACCACATAAAATAATAGATGCCGTTGCGCAAAAACATAAATGGGCCCTCAACATAACCTTCCGGGGTAACTTCTTTGAACAAACTGCCATCTTCCCATGGCTCAAAGCCCGTAAAATCTTCGTTGAGTTTCCCTAAGTTGCAATGGCTCCATCCACCGTAGAAAAAATAATGAGTGCCGTCCGCATCTTTAAAAACAAATTGGTCAATAGGTTGTGCATTGTTATAGAAGTCGGAAATCAATGGTTCGCCCAAATGATCTTCAAAGGGTCCACCTGGATTGTCTGCTACAGCTACACCAATGCCTCCATAATGATTGATGTCGTTATTGGGGTCGTAGGAACTTCTTCCGGGCCGTTGAATGTCGTTGGCACCAAAGAATAAGTAATACTTATTGTCCTTTTCAATAATGGATGGCGCCCAAAGTGCCTGTCTCAACCATTTGATTTTGGTCGTGTCCAAAATACGCTCGTGCTTTTCCCAATTCACCAAATCCTTGGATGAAAATGCATCAAAATGAAGTTGCTTATCATAATCATCCGAAAAGGTAGGGTAGACCCAATAGGTGTCCCCAAATACGATTCCTTCGGGGTCGGCATACCATCCTTCAAAAATTGGGTTGTTTTGTTTTTTGTTGACTTCTTGTGCGCTCATGGATGTTGCCAATAGAATATAACTGAGAAGGTAAAGATATTTGGTGCTCATTGATAGTTGAATTCGTTTTAGGGTATAAGGCATTAATTTGTAACTAAGATAACATTTCCAATTTTTCCTATCTTGGTTTTATGTTTGATAATGACTTGTTGACATATTTGGAAACCTACCTGACCGAAGAGCGAAAGCGGCGTTTTTTGGAAGTACTTCAGCAACGAACGAGGCATATCACGGTAGCGGTCGAAGATGTATATCAATTGCACAATACCAGTGCGATTCTACGTAGTTGCGATGCTTTTGGAGTCCAAGACATTCATGTAGTAGAAAGTCGTTTTGGTAAACGTTTGGACAAGAATATTGCCATGGGTGCGGAGCAATGGGTGGACGTGTACCGCTATAAAAATGTAGCTGATTGCATTTCCAAATTGAGGGAAGATGGTTATCAAATAATCGCTACTACACCTCACAACGATTCCACGCTGTTGCCCGACTTTTCTCCTTTGGAGAAGTCCGCCATCTTTTTTGGTACGGAGAGAAAGGGGCTGTCCAAGGAGGTAATGGAGCAAGCAGATGGTTTTCTTAAAATTCCGATGGTGGGTTTTTCCGAGAGTCTGAATGTATCCGTCTCCGCAGCTATCATCATACAGCAATTGGCCCAAAAAGTGCGCAACTCTCAAGTTGAATGGCAATTATCTGATATAGAGATGCTTGAGAAACGGTTGGATTGGACCAAAAAATCCATTAAAAACGTGGATGGTATCATAAAAAGATATCTGGTGGAGTAAATTATTTTTGTACTTTTAGTTGTTAATCAATCAATTACACAGTTATGCTAATACTTTATATTGTCTTGGCAATAGCCGCGCTTCTTCTTTTGCTGGCCGCCATTGCACCAAAAAATTATAATGTTTCCCGTTCCATCGAAATTAAACGGCCCAAAAATGAGGTTTTTAACTATCTCAAATCTTTGAAGAATCAGGATGAGTGGTCCCCGTGGGCCAAACGTGACCCCAATATGCATCAGGAATTTACAGGTACAGATGGTCAAGTGGGTGCTCTCAGTTATTGGAAAGGAAATAAACAAGTGGGCGAAGGGGAGCAGGAGATTACCAAAATCGTTGAAGGTAAACGTATTGAAAGTGAACTTAGGTTTTTAAAACCTTTTAAATCCACTTCGGATGCTTATATAGAAACTGTAGAGGTTGGGAGTGATAGAACCAAAGTTATTTGGGGATTCTCGGGAAAGAATGTATTCCCCATGAGTATAATGATGCTGTTCATGAGCATGGACAAAGCTGTTGGAAAGGATTTTGAAGAAGGTCTGGCAAGTTTGAAGGAAATTTTAGAAAATAATTAAGCGATGGATTATAATATGGTTGGCTGGTTCGAGATACCCGTAGCGGATATGGACCGTGCAAAAAAGTTTTATGAAGCTGTTTTTCAGATTGAAATAAGTTTAGAGGATTTTGGGGGAACCCAAATGGGGTGGTTTCCAGCGGATCATGGAAAGCCTGGGGCTGCAGGTTCTTTAATTCAAAATAAGGATTGGTACAAGCCCAGTGAAACTGATGGGGTGCTGGTTTACTTCAATAGTTTGGACGTTCAAAATGAACTGGACCGTATTGAGTCTAATGGAGGGAAGATTATTCAGTCCAAGACACAAATAAGGCCCGATATAGGGTACATGGCGGTTTTTCTGGATTCTGAGGGAAATCGGATTGCTTTGCATTCCAGACAATAAGGTCTATTCCACAAGTTCCAAAAGGGCGATATCGAAATCATTGTCCAAAATCACTTTTCCGTTGGCCACAACGACCTGGGTTTCGGAATAGGTGTCGTACAAGGTGGTGCCATCACCAAAGAAACCTTTGACCCATAGCGACTTCTTGCCTTTTGGCAAATCCAACCCGACAACCACCTTATCACGGTAATCTCCATTTTCGTATGTCCTGGAAAATACATAGGGTGATTTGGCCAAACGTTTGTGCTTGCCTGCACCGATGGCAGGATGATTGGCCCTAAACTGTCCGAGTTTTTGCCAATGCTTGTGTATTTTTTTTGTTTCGGGCAAGCTGTCCAAATCTTCCCAGTTCATAAACGACCTGAGTGTTGCGTCGCCTTCAGCTCCTTCAATGGTAAGGCTTCTAGCGGTTTCGTCACCGTAATACACTTGCGAAGCCCCGGGGGTCAACAGCAATACATTTGCGGAACGATATGGTTTGGAGCGATTTTTATCATAAGGGGAGCCATCGTCATGTGAGGTCAAATAATTGAGTACACTTTTATCCTGTAATTTGGTATGCAGCAATTTGCTATATTTCGTGAAAATGCTCTCATAATCATTGTCCGCATCATGCTTTAGCTCAAAGTTGATAAGACTTTTGAATCCATAATCAAAGAAATCCACTTTCTTGTCACCAAAATCAAAATCCCTTCCACTGGATATGCCATAATTGTAGACTTCCCCGACCATGTAAAAAGGATTGTCATCCAATACGCTGTTTTCATGTTTCTTTTTCCACATTTCAAAAGTGTAGTCCGCTTCTTTATGGAGGTCGGTCCAAGCATTTTCGTTGACATGTTTTACAGTATCCACCCTAAAACCGTCAACACCAAATTCGTTGATGTAATCCGTTAGCCATTTAATAATGTAGTAGCGGGGTGCCCTTGGGTAGCCCGTGCGTTCAAAAAACAACTGGAGTTCGTCGAGTTCCTTGCTCAAACGGCCCTCAACTTTCCATTTTGCCAAAAGTGCATCGGGCAGTTCTACGGGTTCATTGGATTCGGTAAGAATATCGGGTAAGTTTGCCACTAGCGTACATTCCGTAGTATTTTCATAGGTTGTGAACTCACAAGTTGGTCCAGTTCTTACCCAATCATCTGGCCAAACGGGGTCTTTGTCCGTAACGGGCCCAGTATGGTTGAGAACTACGTCCAAAATTACTCGGATTCCTTTACTATGTGCTGTTTTTACAAGTTTGGAAAGGTCGCTTTTAGTTCCAAAATTAGGGTCTATAGCGGTCCAATCTTTGGTCCAATACCCATGATAACCATAGGTTTTTCCCGTTCCCTCGTCGGTTCCGCCATGAATTTGCTCTACTATCGGGGTGAACCATATAGCATTGATACCCAAATCGGTAAAATACCCCTCTTCTATCTTTTTTGTGATTCCTTGAATATCGCCTCCTTCAAAACCTCTTAGTACGGCAGTCTCTTCAGTTCGGTCAAAGTTGATATCGTTGTTGGGATTTCCATTGTTGAAGCGATCGGTCAACAAGAAGTAAATATTGGCACCTTCCCAAACAAACGGAACCTCCTTTTTAGGGGTTTCCGACACAACTACCTGCGTCACTTCCTGTTCTTTTTTAACTTTTTTGCAGCCAATAAATAAGGGTATCGAAAACAAAACAACAAGGAGTTTTTTCATGAATTGGGAATTTGTTTAAAGCTATAAAATGCCTTGGTAAATATAAAATTTATTTATATCCGTTTTAAACAATCCCGAAAACTATTCTTATCGTACTATTTATTGGGTGCGGTTGAGTACTTTATATTCTTCGTAACAACTGGAAATTGCATCCAATATCTGAAGGTCGTTAGCTGTTTTAATGAAGGATTTTGAGTAGTTACAGTTGTTGAGGATGTCCTCTATGTCCACTTTTTCCAATTGAAGGAGCTCGGTCAAGGTTTCCCTATCAAATTTTGAAGCCAAAAGGTCCCTGATATTATCATCTTCCTTGATTTGACGAAGCTTACGCATCTGCCTTGGCTTTTTACCGAAAAGATTCCGTAGCAAATCGGCAGGGTTCAAAATGGCCCCGAGTACTTTGGTGACTGCACTTGGGCTTTTATTACCGGCTTCGTAACTTGTGTTCAATCCGGAGATGCTATATTGATATGCATTGTTCACCGGAAGGTTCTTTACATCAATTTCGAGGTATCCTGTAAGCTGATATGGTGTTACCACAACCTCTTCCAAGGCATAGGCAAGTTCGGTCAATGCAATTTCGGTATCTCCAAATCGGAACATATCGTTGGTGACCCTCACTTTTTGGGTCTTAAAACCAAGATAGGAAAAGTACAGTGTATCGTTCACCGCAGCAGGAATGGTAAACTTACCATCTTGATTGGTAATGGTCCCCTTAACCTGATTAAGATTGACTACGTGAACACTCTCCAAGGGATATTCCGTTTGGGCATTAATCACCGTAGCCGTAAAATCCTTTACTTCTTGGGATTCTCCACTATCGGTTTGTGAAAAACCGAGCAAAGGAAATAGGGACAATAGTATAAGTAGTACTCTTCTCATGCAATCTTTGTAGGTATAAAAATACTAAACAAAGAAAAATAAACAGGAGGGACTTATCATTTAATATAGAATTAACTAATAAAAGCCCTGCTTTTTCTTACCTCCTTTTTTGCCGTAACCTCCTTTTTTTCCTCCTTTATATGACTTGTTGCCACCTCTTCGGTTTCCGCCACCGCCTTTATTGCCTCGACGTTTTTTTCCACCTTTTCCACCGCCACCGGCGCCTGGATTCTTGGAAACTTCCACGTTTATGAAGCGTCCTTCCAATTTAAAATCGGTAAAGGTTTGAAGGATGAATTCAGTGAGTTGGGCATCGGTATTAAAAAAGGAGAAAGAATCTTTGGTGTCCACATTGTAGACGTCTTCTTTTTCCAAGTTCAAGGTGTCTCTGAGGAAATCCTTCAGGCTCATCCAATCATAACCATCGCGTTCCCCAACATTGATAAAGTATCGTACGGAACCTTCCGTGGGTATATCACCTTTGGATGCACCATTTCCTCTTTCAGCATCTTGACTGTTGAGGTCTTTGGTCTTGCTATAATAATTGTAGAATTGGGTGAATTCTACTGAAAATATCTTCTTGATCAGCTCTTCCCGATCAACTCCTTCAAGTACATCGTTTATAGCAGGCAAATAGCTGTCGATTTCTGCGTTTACCTTGGTTTCTTTTATCTTATTGGCCAAGTGGTACAATTGAATCTCGCAGATTTCAATGCCGTCAGGAATCTTTTTGGAAATAAAATCTTGCTGTATTTTTTTCTCAATGGCCTTGATCTTCCTTAACTCTGAACGAGTGATAATAACCATGGAAATTCCGGATTTTCCGGCACGTCCGGTACGACCGCTTCGGTGAGTATAGGTCTCGATTTCATCGGGCAATTGATAGTTGATTACGTGGGTAACATCGTCCACATCGATACCACGGGCAGCCACATCGGTAGCTACCAACATCTGTACTTGTTTTTTACGGAACGAATTCATGACCAAATCACGCTGATTTTGGCTCAAATCACCATGTAGCGCACCGGCATTGTATCCATCTTCAATCAATTTTTCTGCCACACGTTGTGTATCTCTTTTGGTTCTACAGAACACTACAGAAAAGATACCTGGGTTGGCATCGGCCAAACGTTTAAGGGCAGCGTAACGGTCACGTCCACCTACTACATAATATTCATGTTGTACCGTAGAGGCGCCTGCATTTTTGGAACCAACAGTAATCTCTACTGGGTTGTGCATGAACTTTTTGGCAATGGTAGCCACTTCTTTCGGCATAGTTGCCGAGAACAGCCATGTAAACTTTTCTTTGGGAGTATTGGACAAAATGTCCTTGATATCCTCATAGAAGCCCATGTTCAACATTTCATCGGCTTCGTCCAGTACGCAATAGTCAATTTTGGAGATGTCCACCATGTTTCGGCCGATCATGTCCTTCATACGACCGGGAGTGGCAACAACAATCTGCGCCCCTCTTTTTATCTGTCTGGCCTGGTCGGTAATGCTGGCACCACCATAAATGGCAACAACATTGATTCCTTTTACGTATTTGGAATAAAGTTTTAATTCGTTGGTGATCTGTAAACAGAGTTCCCGAGTAGGGGAGAGAATCAATCCTTGGGTGGTTCTACTGTCGTGTTGGATTTTTTGAATCATCGGAAATCCAAAGGCAGCGGTTTTACCTGTTCCTGTTTGTGCCAAGGCAACCAAATCGGTTTCTTGGTCCAATAAAATTGGGATTGATTTTTCTTGTACTTCAGAGGGGGATTCAAATCCAAGGTCGGAAATAGCATCCAATAGGGGTTTGTCCAACCCCAAGGCTTCAAATTTTGTCATAGCGGTGTAAATACCTTAAATCGCAAATATGTTTGTGTTGTATAGAGCGATTTTTAGTATTTCCCGTTCAAGCCCATCACAACACCTTGCCCATACCGGCGGCGTTAATAAAGCGGCAAAGGTACACTTATTTTGATCGGTGCAAGCTAAGTTGCCTTCTTTTTTAAAAAATCCACCAATTTTTGTATGGCCCTACCTCGGTGACTAATAGCGTTTTTGGTCTCTGGAGGCAGCTCACCAAAGGTTTTGTTGTATCCATCAGGTCTAAAAATTGGGTCGTAGCCAAAACCTCCTTTTCCATGCTGTTCGGTGGTAATTTGTCCCTCAACAATGCCATCGAAAGTGAAACTTTCGCCTTTTAGGTTTAAATGGATCACGGTTTTAAAGTGTGCTGACCGGTCAGTACCATCCACCAATTCGGATAATAATTTAGACATATTGTTCTCGGCATTCTTTTGTTCTCCGGCATATCTAGCGGAATAGACTCCGGGCGCTCCGTCCAAAGCATCTACAAGCAAACCCGTATCATCCGAAAAGCAGTCCAACCCATAGGTTTGGGTTACAAAATCCGCCTTGATTTTGGCGTTTTCTTCTAGGGTGTCACCGGTTTCTGGAATTTCATCAAAGCATTCAATATCCTTTAAGGACAACAATTCAATATTTTCAGGAAGTAATTGCTGAACTTCCTTTAGCTTGTTGTCGTTATGTGTGGCAAAAACTAGTTTCAAATCAAAAAAGGGTTCTATTTGAGATTCAAAAGTAGTAATTTCGGGGTTTAACCAAGTTTATATGAAAATGAAAGTGCCACCTGCTTTGGTGATGTTGGTTTTTGGAGTTTTGATGTATGTTTTGGACAGGTTTCTGCCAGTAGGTGAGTTCGATTTTTTTGGGAAACATTGGCTCATGATAGTGTTGTTCGGTCTCGGAGTTTCAATAATTGTGATTTCCGTGATTCAGTTTTTGATAAAAAAAACTACAACGGACCCATTGAATCCAAATAAAGCATCCAAATTGGTAACCAATGGCATCTACAATTATACGCGTAACCCCATGTATTTGGGAATGTTACTTTTTTTATTGGCCTATGGTCTCAATCTGGGAAACGCCTTTAATACTTTAGTTGCGGCGGGATTTGTTTCCTATATGAACCATTTCCAGATTAAACCCGAAGAGGAGGCTCTTAAAAAAATATTTGGTCAAGAATATAATATCTATTGTAAGCTCACAAGACGTTGGTTTTAAGAAAGGGAAATTGAAAAATTCACTTTTTTGGGTGCTATTTAAAACAAATCGTAATGGTTTTTTGATTTATCTGTAAATGTGTAAGGTTTTTGGCATCTTCCGATTATAAGGATGGAATTAATGTTTAATTTTACACCTTAATTTTTTTGAAACGACCCATGGTAGAGACAGGACGCAAATATGTGTTCGATTTTGACAGTACGCTCACACGTGTTGAGGCGTTGGATGTTTTAGCTGAAATGACCCTGCAAGGCAATCCAAAAAGGAACGAGATCGTGGCGGAAATCCAAAAAATCACCAATTTAGGGATTGATGGGGATATTTCTTTCACGGAATCCTTGGAACGAAGAATTCGTTTGTTGAGTGCCAACAAGAGCGATTTGGAGAATTTGGTAAAAGAGCTCCGACAAAAAATCTCAAAATCGATTGAAGCCAACAAACAATTTTTTCACGAGTTCTCAGAGGATATTTATGTGATTTCCTGCGGTTTCAAGGAATTTATTGACCCAATAGTTGAAGAATACAACATTCCATCCGAAAGGGTGTATGCCAACACATTTAAATTTGATGCCGATGGAAATATTATCGGTTTTGACGAAACAAATGTTTTGGCCGCACACAACGGAAAAATAGAGTGTTTAAAGAACCTGGACTTGGAAGGCGAGGTCCAAGTAATAGGCGACGGTTATAGCGATTATGTAATGCGCGAGGCCGGAATAGCCCATAAGTTTTTCGCCTACACCGAAAACGTGCATCGCGAAAAGGCGGCAAGCAATGCCGACCACGTTACACCGAATTTAGATGAATTTTTATATATAAACGATTTGCCAAGAAACTTATCATACCCCAAGAACAGAATCAAGATCCTTTTACTGGAAAATGTTCATACTGCAGCTTTTGACAATCTTTCGGAAGAAGGATTTTCAGTAGAATTGATCAAAACCAGTCTTTCCGAAGATGAACTTATTGAGCGTATCAAAGGAGTTCATGTACTTGGAATCAGGTCCAAAACACAGGTGACCCAAAAAGTTTTGGATGCAGCCGATAAATTATTGGTGGTAGGTGCATTTTGTATCGGAACCACCCAAATAGACTTGGAATACAGCAAGAAAAAAGGGGTTGTGGTCTTCAATGCCCCATATAGCAACACCCGTTCCGTAGTGGAGCTTGCCATAGGGCAGATTATTATGTTGATGCGTAGTATTTTCCCAAGAAGCACGGAAATCCATAATGGAGAGTGGAACAAGACCGCTGCTGGATCGCAAGAAGTTCGCGGAAAAAACCTAGGTATTGTAGGTTATGGCAACATTGGTAAACAGATGTCCGTTTTGGCCGAGGCCATGGGGATGAAGGTGTATTATTACGATGTCGACGATCAGTTGGCCATCGGAAACGCCGTTAAATGCAATACATTGGAAGACTTGCTGAATGTTTCAGATGTGGTCACCTTACATGTTGATGACAATAAGGCCAATAAAAACTTTATAGGAGAGCGCGAGATCAACCAAATGAAGGATGGTGCAAAGCTCATTAACCTGTCTAGAGGTTTCGTTGTTGATATTGACGCTCTGGCATCTGCCTTAAAAAGTGGGAAATTGGGAGGAGCTGCTGTAGATGTTTATCCTTCCGAGCCACGTAGCAACGGAGAATTTCAAACCCCGTTACAAGGGCTTTCCAATGTTATTCTTACACCGCATATTGGAGGTAGTACCGAGGAAGCACAGCGCGACATTGCGGATTTTGTGCCAAACAAGATCATGGATTACATTAATACGGGAAATACGGTGGATGCCGTTAACTTCCCGAATATACGTTTGCCTAAACAGAACAAAGCTCATCGCTTCTTGCACATTCATAGAAATGTTCCGGGTATCATGGCCAAGATCAATGAAATATTGGCGCAATACGGACTGAACATTTCTGGTCAGTATCTTTCAACCGATAGTGAAGTAGGTTATGTAATCACTGATTTGGACAAGGAATATGACAAGGATGTAATCAAAGCGCTCAAGAAAATTGAGAACACCATCAAGTTTAGGGTGCTTTACTAGTTTATTAGACATAAGACACCATAAGACATAAGAGTCAAGATGTAATGATCAAATAATCAGGAAAAAGTCTTTTGTCTTGTCTTTTAAAGCGCAGCGGTCTTTTATCCAATTCATTGATGATGATAGGGCTCGTTCCTGAGAATAGTAAACCCTCTATAAATCTGTTCCACTATGAACAATCGCACCATTTGGTGGGAAAAGGTCATTTTGGACAAACTTATTTTACCTGAGCTCTTGGCATAGACGGCATCACTAAATCCATAAGGACCTCCAATGACAAGGACAAGGTTTTTAATGCCGCTATTCATCTTTTTTTGAAGAAATTGTGCAAAGTCCATCGAACTGTATTGCTTGCCCTTTTCATCCAGCAGTATCAAAGTGTCCGTGGGTTGCAATTGAGCTAGAATAAGTTCGCCCTCCTTATCCTTTTGCTGTACTTCGGAGAGGTTTTTACGGTTTTTGATGTCAGGAATGATGTCAATTTGAAACTTGATGTAATGCTTTAGCCGTTTCTCGTAAACAGTTATAAGTTCTTCAAGTTCAGACTTGTCGGTTTTTCCAATGGCAATCAAAGTAATCTGCATGCCCAAAAATAAACGTTTCAGCTTAAATTATGGGCACATAAGTCATGGTCAACGAACAATGTTTTTACTATTTTCGTTAAAAGCTCAATTGGATGATTTCCGAAGAACAATTTCAAAACGAACTGGATTTGATCATTGCCAATGCCGTAAGAGAGGACGTTGGTGATGGCGACCATAGCTCTTTATCCTGTATTCCTGCATCAGCTCGGGGAAAGGCAAAACTTTTGGTAAAGGATGAGGGCATTATCGCAGGTGTTGCATTTGCCAAACAAGTATTCGATTATGTCGACCCAAACCTTACTATGGAAATTTTGAGAGAAGATGGGGCCCAGGTTAAATATGGAGATATTGTTTTTTATGTGGAGGGAAGCTCCCAGAGCATATTAAAAGCAGAGCGCCTGGTGCTAAATGCCATGCAGCGTATGAGTGCCATCGCGACTAAGACTCAGGATTTTGTGTCCCTTCTGGACGGTACCGAGACCAGGATTTTGGATACCCGAAAAACAACTCCCGGTATTCGGGCCCTGGAAAAATGGGCGGTGAAGATAGGAGGAGGCGAAAACCATCGGTTTGCCCTGTACGACATGATCATGCTCAAGGACAATCATATCGACTTTGCAGGAGGAATCACAAAAGCCATTCAAAAAACACAGGATTATTTAGAGGAAAAGGGGAAAAACCTAAAAATTATAGTAGAAGCTAGAAATCTGGATGAAGTTGATGAAATATTGAAATCAGATGGTGTTTACCGTATCCTTTTGGATAATTTTGATTATGACGAAACCCGAGAAGCCGTCAAAAGAATAGGGGATAGGTGCCTCACTGAATCTTCGGGGGGAATAACCGAGGACACGATTCGAAAATATGCCGAATGTGGCGTGGATTTTATTTCCTCGGGTGCGCTTACCCATTCCGTTTATAATATGGATTTAAGCTTAAAAGCCGTTTAAATGTCAGCAGGCATCGAAGAGCAGTTAGAAAAAATACCTGTCATTAATTGGGTTGTCCGATTGATGAAAAAAATAAAGCTCAAAGCTTTTGAAGGACTCTCTTTGTATGATTTGATTGAAATGTACTTGCTGGGGATTGTTAAAGGGACTCTTTCATCCAGAGCCAGTTCCATTGCTTTTAGCCTGTTTTTGGCATTGTTTCCATTGCTTATTTTTTTGGTGACATTGATTCCTTTTATAATTCCGTACGTAAGTGTCGGCAATGCTAATTTTGACGCCCAGTTCTTAGACTTTTTGGAGTCTTTCTTGCCTTCTGCAACGAGTGATTATTTTGGAGATATCTACCAACAGATCAAGGATCAAAAACAAGGGGGATTATTGTCGTCTGCCTTTATTTTATCTATTTTTTTGGTGGCCAATGGTGTTAATGCCATTTTTGGTGGGTTCGAGAACTCGTACCATGTGGAACTTACCCGTAATTTTTTCCGTCAGTATGCCTATGCGCTTATGGTGGGGTTGATTCTTTCCGTTTTATTGATCGTAGGGGCCGTTGCCTTTGTGTATTTTGAGTTTTACATTGTGGAATACACCAGCGAGTATCTTGGAAGAAGGCTGGTGGGCTACGATGTGGAAAAAGGGGATACGGTGGGCATACAAATCGCCAAAGTGTTGTTTTTCTTGTTTCTATCCTATTTAACAACTGCGATACTGTATTATTTTGGAACTGCAGAGGGAAGAAATGCCCGTTTTTTTTCAGCAGGGGCCTTAATGACAACCCTTTTGTTCCTCCTCACGTCCTATCTTTTCGGTATTTACGTAGATAAATTTGCACGATATAATGAACTTTATGGTGCATTGGGCGGATTATTGATTTTAATGGTGTTTATTTGGTTAAATTCCAATATCTTATTATTGGGTTTTGAACTGAATGCAACCTTAAACTCACTAAAAAAGCGACATGAAAAGCAAAAGAATGAAGATTAAATGGATATGCGGAGTGTGTTTTTTGCTTTGTCAGATAACATGGTCGCAAAGTGTTTTTGGTAAATGGAAAACTATTGATGACCGTAACGGTGTGGAAAAGGCCGTTATTGAAATCTACAAGGAAGACGGTATGTTGCACGCCAAAGTGATAGAAATCCTAGAGGATGGAAAAAAAGGTGCACTGTGCACCAAATGTGATGGCGACAAAAAGAACAAGCCAATTCTAGGTATGAAGATCATGGACAATTTCGAGGAACACAAAGACGGTGTTTACAAAGGCGATAGTTTGTTTGACCCCGAGCAAGCCATGACTTTTAGAGGAAAAGTCTGGCTGGACGAGGAGAATAAAAACCGATTGAAGGTCAGAGGATATTTAGCATTTCTGCACAGGACCCAAACATGGCATAGGGTAGAAGAGAATTAATGTATGGATTATTTTTTGGATGTTGTTCTTCCCATTCCTTTGGAAAGACTCTTCACGTATAAAATTTCGCAGGCCGAAGCAGATTTTATAGAAGAGGGAATGCGCGTTGCCGTTCCCTTTGGTAAATCAAAGATATTTACTGCATTGGCCTATAGGGTGCATCAAAATGCTCCCGAAGCCTACGAACCCAAAGAAATTTATCAAATTCTTGATGAGCAACCTGTTGTGACCCAAATACAGTTGAAGCATTGGGAATGGGTGGCCAAATATTACATGTGTACGTTGGGAGAAGTCATCCGAAGTGCGCTGCCAAGTGCTTTTATGTTAGAAAGCGAAACGTTGGTTTTGCCCAACAAAAATACGGATGTAGACGAAGCAGAACTCACGGATGATGAGTTTTTGATATTTGAGGCATTGCAGCATCAATCCGCATTAAAAATTTCCGAGGTCAGTGACATTGTTGATAGGAAAAATGTATTGAAGCTTATCAATACGCTTGTCCATAAAGGAGTTGTGCTTCAAAAAGAAGAGCTGTACGAACAATACAAACCCAAACTGGTCCGCTACGTTAAGCTATCCGACCAATATGAGGACGAGCAGCAACTGGCAGAATTGTTGAATGGACTCACCAAGGCACCCAAGCAAAGCCAAGTGGTGCTTTCTCTTTTTCAGCTGAAATCCAAAAAAAGCAACAAACCTATCGCTTTTACCGAATTGGAAGAGGCGAGTGGGGCCTCACGTGCGGTGATAAAAGCACTTATAGATAAAAATATCTTGGAGGAATACCACATCCGAAAAGACAGGGTCGACTTTGATGAACGTTCCGAAGCATCCAAACATGTAGATTTAAATGAGCATCAGCATCAGGCTTTGGAAGCCATCAATATTGGCTTTTCGGAGAAAAAACCTGTTTTGTTGCATGGAGTTACATCATCAGGAAAAACAGAAGTTTACGTAAAACTCATTCAAAAATGTCTGGATAAAGGTAAACAAGCCTTGTATTTACTTCCGGAAATCGCATTGACTTCACAATTGATCAATAGGCTGCGGCATTATTTTGGACACCAGGTGGCCGTTTATCATTCAAAATATAGTATCCACGAGAGGGTAGAGGTGTGGAACAATGTCCTAAAGAGCGCAGAAAAGGCGCAAATTGTAATTGGCGCACGTTCGTCCTTATTTCTTCCGTTCACCAATTTGGGTCTGGTGGTAGTGGATGAGGAGCATGAAAATTCCTTTAAACAATTTGATCCTGCTCCTCGTTATCATGCCAGGGATGCCGCTGTGGTATTGGCTTCTCTCCATAAGGCAAATATTGTGTTGGGCTCTGCTACGCCTAGTATTGAGAGCATGTTCAATGCCAAGACAGGGAAATATGGTTATGCGGGCATATCGCATAGGTATGGAGATGTGTTGATGCCAGATATCAATTTGGTGGATATAAAGGAAGCGACCCGTAAGCGTAGGATGAAGGGGCATTTTTCGGAAATTTTGATCAAGGCCATTACCGAAGCTTTGGAAGAGGGAGAGCAAATCATTCTTTTTCAAAATAGGAGAGGATACGCACCGGTTGTGGAATGCACTACTTGTGGCCATGTAGCACAATGTCCTAACTGTGACGTAAGTCTAACGTATCATCAACACAGAAGTCAACTGCGCTGTCATTATTGTGGTTATCATATGGCCTTGCAACAGGCCTGTTTGGCCTGCGGGAGTCCTACTTTGGACAACAAGGGATTTGGTACGGAACAGATTCAACAGGAGTTGGGGCAGTTGTTTCCCGATGTTTCGGTGGGGCGGATGGATTTGGATACCACACGTGGCAAGTACGCTTATGAAAAAATTATTTCATCTTTTGAAAATCAGGAGATGGATATTTTGGTGGGCACACAAATGGTGACCAAGGGACTGGATTTTAGAAATGTAAGCTTGGTAGGTATCATGAATGCCGATTCCATGCTCAATTTTCCTGATTTCAGGGCCCATGAACGTAGTTTTCAAATGTTGACACAGGTGGCCGGTAGGGCAGGGCGTACCCAAAAACGAGGTAAAGTGCTTATTCAGACTTATAATCCGTACCATCAAATTCTACAGCAGGTAACTACGAACAATTATGATAAAATGTTCGAGGAACAGTTTTATGAGCGTGAGCAGTTTAAATACCCACCTTTGGTAAGGCTGATTAAAGTTACGCTAAAGGATAAGGATTTCAACAAATTGAACCAGGCATCGGATTGGTTGGCCGGTTCGCTGCGCAATGTGCTCGGCAACAACATTCTTGGTCCCGAGTACCCACCCGTTGCTCGAATCCGAAGAGACTACCTGAAAAATATAATGATCAAGATTCCTCACAAACAACCGCTGGCTCAAACAAAAAATAGCATTAAAAGAATTGAAAAATCCTTTAATGCTATTTCCAAGTATAAAAGTGTAAGACTGGTCTACAATGTGGACCACATATAATTATACGTTGGCCAGCGCTTCCGCCAGTTCTGTCTTTTTGTTTCTACTTAATGGAATCTGTCTGCCCCCTACTTCAACATTTTTACTGTTGAATTTCTCTATCTTCTCCAGATTCACAATGTAAGATTTATGGATACGTAGAAATTTTTCGGCAGGCAATTGCTTTTCAAAAGATTTCATGGTGGAAAGGATTACGATATTGGCTTCATCAGTCACCAATTTGATGTAGTCACCCAACGCTTCTATCCATTTAATATCGTTTAAGATAACCTTACGTTTTTTAAGGTTGCTCTTTACAAAGATGTGTTCCTCGTCCTCATCAACCCTGTTCATTTGCTCGTATTTGGCAACAGCTCTTTTTACGGAAGCTTCAAAACGGGCCAAAGTAATAGGTTTGTGAAGGTAATCGGTTACATCGTAGTCAAATGCTTTAAGTGCATAATCAGGTTTTCCTGTGATAAGGATTACCTGTGGTGGGTTCTCTAGGGCCTCTAAAAGGTCAAAACCACTGATAATCGGCATTTCAACATCTAAAAAAATGAGGTCGATTTCGTGGTTTTTAAGGCCATTTTTGGCTTCAATGGCATTGCTGTATTCAGCAACCAAAGCTAGGTGTGGATGATTGTTGACCAATTTCGCAACGGCCATGCGCTGCATGGAAGAATCGTCTACAATTATACTTTTTAATTTCATGAATGGGGTGATTTGTAGGGTTTTAAATCATCGGCAAATTACATAAAAAACACGTTTAGGAGCAACAAAAGATGTAAACATGGTCTATTTTGTTGTGTAAATTGCCATATGTGTTATTTAGGTTTAAAAGGTTTTTACTGTTGATAACTCATGTACTTAAACGAAGTTTTTTTACTTTTCTTGCAGGGTGAAAGAAATATTATTAATTTTGCGCTCCTTTAAAAATATATTATAATGAACCATTACGAAACTGTTTTCATTTTGAATCCCGTTCTGTCTGAGACACAGATAGAGGAAACAGTCAAGAAATTTGAGGATTTCTTGATTAAGAATGGTGCCAAAATGGTCTCCAAAGAAGATTGGGGACTAAAAAAATTGGCCTATCCCATTCAGCACAAGAAAAGTGGATTTTACCACTTGTTCGAATTCCAAGCGCCAGGTGAGGCAATCAGCCCTTACGAGTTGGAATTTAGAAGAGATGAGCGCATTATGCGTTTCCTGACCGTTAAATTGGACAAGCATGCAATTGCTTGGGCGGAGAAAAGAAGAAACAAACTAAAAGCAAAGGCATAAGGGTATGGCATCTATTGAGCAACAAGCAAAAGCAAAAAAAGACGGGGAAATCAGGTATTTGACCCCGCTTAACATTGAGACCAACAAGCAAAAGAAGTATTGTAGGTTCAAAAAATCAGGTATCAAGTACATTGATTACAAAGATCCTGATTTCTTGATGAAGTTGGTGAACGAGCAAGGTAAATTGCTCCCAAGAAGACTTACAGGTACTTCCTTGAAATACCAAAGAAAAGTGGCGCAGGCCGTAAAACGTGCCCGTCACCTAGCGTTAATGCCGTATGTTGGCGATATGTTGAAATAAAAAACACCAGAGAATGGAACTTATTCTAAAAGAAGATGTACAGGATTTGGGATTTAAGGATGATATCGTTACCGTAAAGAACGGTTACGGCAGAAACTTCCTTATCCCACAAGGTTTGGCCGATTTGGCTACACCATCCGCCAAAAAAGTTTTGGCCGAGAACCTTAAGCAAAGAGCTCACAAGGAGAAAAAAGTAATCGACGAGGCTACTAAGATTGCCGATGCGTTGAAACAATTGGAAATCAAAATTGCCGCTAAAGCCGGTGCCGGAGATAAATTGTTCGGTTCTGTGACCAATATCGACCTTGCTGCTGCTTTGGACAAAGAAGGACACCAAATCGACAGAAAATTCATCAATATCAAAGGTGGAGCTGTTAAAAGAGTTGGTCCTTACGAAGCGATTATCAGATTGCATAGGGAAGTCGTAGTTGAATTCCCATTTGAAGTGGTTGCGGAAGCAAACTAAACTTCTAAACATATAGAATAAAAAACCCCGGGCAATTTGCGCGGGGTTTTTTATAAAATCATTTTAAAGCTGAATTACTGCTGTTGTTCCAAAGCCGCTTTTAACCGTCCCTGTAGTTCTGAATCGCTTTGCAATGCCATGGCAATGGTTTGATACCTTTCCATACTCAACCCCTCATTGCTGATGATTTCTTCAATTTGTTGGGTGAAGCCTACCTGCATCTGCTGTATCTCGTTCATTAATTTGCCAAAGCGTTCCTTTTCCTCGTCACTGGCATCTACCGTTTTTTCGGGAGAAGCGGCAGCTTGGTACATTTCATTGAACCTATTTGCCTCAAAACCACTTTCTTCAACGGTTTTCATTACTTTTTGCTGCGCTTCCATATTCACTTTTTGGATGTCTTGGAAAGCGGCAGCTATCTTGTTCAGTTCCGTGTCGCTGACCTCTACCTGCTCTTGCGCGTTGATTTGGGAAAAAGCGGTCGCACCAAGGGTTGCCATGCAAACCATGAACGTTTTCATCGATTTTAAAAATGTCATTTTATCTTCTTTTAATACATGTTAATTTCCGAAACTAAAGTATTTATAAGGGCTTACCAAAGAATAGAGGTTAATATATACTTAAAGCTAGAGGTACAATCGAATAATTCTCCGCCATAAATTCGGTGCTTATAATAAGCCTTTTTATTTTTGCAGGATGAAGTACAGACGTTTGACAAAAGAGCAATTAGAAGAGCTGCACCCGGAATTCATCAACTTTTTGGCTACCCAGTCCATTACTGCGGAGGAGTGGGATACCCTTAAAAAGGAAAAACCAGAGGTGGCCGAGGAAGAAATCGATGTTTTTAGCGATTTGATATGGGAAGGTGTCTTGAACAAGGTGGAATATCTTGAAAATGTTTCCGAAAGGCATATGCACCTGTTCCATTTAACGGACAAGGAAATGAAGTTGCTCTCCGTTAAAATATTAAACCCGGAAATCGACCTCAGGACCGAGGTGGGCTTTGGCTGGTTCAAACGGAATTATCAGTCCGATTTTGTGGAATATCTTACGGCCTCCAAGGCTTATGGGGAAGATAAAAATGTGGACAAGTTTGAAATCATTAAACAAGGGGCCGTTATCACTAAAGGAGAACTGTATCAATGGTTTGAACAGATTGTGGAATAATTCAGATTTCAGACTTCAGATATTGGATTCAAGAAAAAATAAACCTGCTTGTCAGTTCGAGCGCAGTCGAGAACCTATTAAAAGAAGAATCTGATTAAGCCTTTACTCATTTGACCTTGACCCTTTAATCAAAACTGTATATTTACATAGGAATTTTAAAACCACATGGCACAAAAACCATCCATAGCTAAAGGAACCCGCGATTTTTCACCTGCAGAGGTGTCCAGACGTAACTATATCATCCAGATCATTAAAAAACACTTCGAAACCTATGGTTTTCAGCCGATAGAGACTCCATCTTTCGAGAATTCGGAGACTTTAATGGGAAAATATGGGGATGAAGGCGACCGTCTGATTTTTAAAATCTTGAATTCCGGTGATTTTATTTCCAAGGTGGATGATGTGACTTATAGTTCAAAAAATTCCGCTTCGTTGACCCCGAAAATCTCCGAAAAAGCACTTCGTTATGACCTGACCGTACCTTTTGCCCGTTACGTGGTGATGCACCAAAACGAGATTGATTTTCCGTTTAAGCGATATCAGGTTCAACCTGTGTGGCGTGCCGACCGTCCGCAAAAAGGGCGTTTTAGAGAGTTTTACCAGTGTGATGCCGATGTGGTCGGTGCAAATTCCTTGCTTCAAGAAGTGGAGTTTGTACAGTTGTACGATGCCGTTTTCACCGATTTGGGATTAAATGGGGCAACCATCAAAATCAATAACCGAAAAATACTTTCTGGAATCGCCGAAGTAATTGGAGCCAAACACTTATTGGTCGATTTTACCGTGGCCTTGGACAAGTTGGACAAGATAGGAGAGGAGAAGGTGAAGGCCGAGATGGTGGAAAAAGGCATTTCCGAGTCGGCCATAGCCAAGGCACAGCCTTTGTTTGATATGGTGGGAACCGCTTCCGAACAATTGGAAAAACTAAAAAGTATTCTTTCCGACTCCGAAGTCGGTATGTTGGGCGTTGCTGAACTGGAAGAAATTATTTCCACCGTGGATATGGTGGGATTGCAATCAGCAAAGCTCCAATTAGATGTGACGCTTGCCCGTGGGTTAAATTACTACACCGGCGCCATTTTTGAAGTGGCCGCACCAGAGGGCGTTAAAATGGGTTCCATTGGAGGTGGTGGCCGTTATGATGACCTTACCGGTATTTTTGGACTCAAAGATGTAAGCGGGGTGGGAATTTCCTTTGGATTGGACCGTATTTATTTGGTTCTGGAGGAATTGAATCTCTTTCCTGACAGCTTGGATACTTCGTTGGATGTGCTTTGCCTCAATTTTGGAAAAAAGGAAGGCATGGCGGCCTTAAAACTGGTTTCTGGGCTACGCAAGCAAGGTCTTAGGGCTGATTTATACCCAATGGATACCAAAGTGCAAAAGCAGTTTAAATATGCCGACAAAAGGGGAGTGCCGTATGTAATTCTTTTGGGAGAGCAGGAGCTTACCGATGGTAAATTTGTGGTAAAGAACATGAAGACAGGCGACCAAAAGGAATATGCCTTGGATGCCGTTCAGGAATTTGCAGAAAAAGTCAAGTCCGACTTTTAATTTCCTTTATAATGGTTTTGTAATAGGTAGGTCCGTGCGGTACGTATTTGCCGACACTGGCCAAGCCCCAGGTTTCCTCGGCGAACTTAAAAAGTGGTATGAGTGCTAAATCTTCTACCTCACTTTCTTGTTTGTTGAGTTGGTTCAAGGGAACCGTTAATTTGCACAAAAAAATGTGATGCAATTCCGCATCAATAAAGTCCTCGGATATCTTGTGAATGGCTTTGAAGGTTCCTAGAGGCTCTAATTCTGATTCCGATACCGTAAGTCCTATTTCTTCTTTTACCTCCCTAGCGGCAGCATTAACAATGTTTTCTCCAGCAGAAACATGTCCGGCCACTGAAACATCCCAAAGTAGGGGGTGGGTAGATTTATCTTTACCGCGTTGCTGAATCAATACTCGTCCATCGTGTGTATAGAGCCAAACATGGACGGTAGGATGAAGCAGTCCTTTCCGGTGAGCTTCCGATTTTAAACAAGATTGCCCCGTAGGTTTTCCGTGTTCGTCCCAAATGTCAACTAGCTCATCCATATCACATAAAGATAAAAAAAAGTCACCCCGAAGAAGTTTCGAGGCGACAAATTTTAATATCGGAATGATGGAAAATAATCAATTAATCAAAATAACTGAAAGTTTCTCCTTCTTTGATGTTCAATAAAGTTTCGTAAATCAAACGGATAACGTTCTCCACATCGTCTTTGTGAACAGTTTCCACTGTAGTGTGCATATAGCGCAAGGGCAACGATATCAAAGCGGAAGCAACGCCGCCATTACTATAGGCAAAAGCATCCGTGTCAGTTCCGGTGTAGCGAGATGATGCATTGCGCTGAAATGGAATCTTTTTGGATTCCGCAGTTTCCAAAATACGTTCGCGCAGTTTGTTCTGTACCGCTGGGGCATAGGAAATTACAGGTCCATCGCCAATTTTGGTCTCTCCCTCAGTCTTTTTGTTGATCATCGGAGTGGTGGTGTCATGGCAAACGTCGGTAACAATAGCAACATTTGGTTTTATGGTCTGTGTGATCATTTCGGCACCACGTAATCCAATTTCTTCTTGGACCGAGTTGGTAATGTACAATCCAAAGGGCAGTTCCTTTTTGTTCTCCTTGAGCAGGCGCGCAACTTCGGCGATCATAAAACCACCCATTCGGTTGTCCAAGGCACGGCAAACAAATTTGTCCTTGTTCAAAATATGGAATTGGTCGGGATATGTGATTACACAACCCACATGAACGCCCATTTTCTCCACTTCTTCCTTATCCTTGGCACCAATATCGATAAAAATGTTGTCCAATTTGGGAGACTCTTCTTTTTCCTTGTTCCTGGTATGGATAGCTGGCCATCCAAATACACCTTTCACAATACCGTTTTTGGTATGGATGTCCACCCATTTTGATGGGGCGATTTGATGGTCACTACCGCCATTTCTGATTACATAAAGCAATCCTTCATCGGTAATATAGTTGACATACCAAGAAATTTCATCGGAATGCCCTTCGATGACCACCCTATATTTTGCATCTGGATTAATTACACCTACGGCCGTACCATAAGTGTCCGTGATAAACTCGTCCACATAAGGTTTTACGTAGTCCATCCAAATTTTTTGACCTTCCCATTCATAACCCGTCGGTGATGGATTGTTCAGGTATTTTTCTAAAAACTCAAGGGATTTTTCGTTGATGATTTTCTCTTTTGACATGTATCTGATTTAGAACACAAACTTAAGAATATTCACTTTTATTTAATAGCCAAATCACACCTTTATACTTACTTTTGGCAAGACTTTTGACAAAGAAATATGATGCTACGTATCTGTTTTTTAGTTATTTTCTTAACGATTTATGGCTTCGGATGGGCCCAAGAATCGAAAGGGGACTCTATTAAAACACCAATGGATTCGATTGCCAATGATTCCATAGAGGACTACTATATTAGGTTCGAAGGGGATTCCATTTTGATGAGTTCCATTGAGCTTGAAGAGGTGTATATATTTGGTGAATTGGACTTTGCCAGCCGGGAAGACAAGCTACGCTACTATATTCTTCGCAGAAAAACCTTAAAAGTATATCCCTACGCCAAGCTGGCGGCTGAACGACTGGTGGAACTGAACGACAGCTTAAAGCTCATCAAAAAACCCAGGCATCAGAGAAAATATACCCGTAAGGTCCAAAAATATATCGAGGGTGAGTTTTCCGAAGAGTTAAAGAAACTTACCCGTACCGAAGGACAGATTTTGGTGAAATTGATCCATAGACAAACAGGGGAGACCGCTTTCGACTTGGTAAAAGAACTCCGCAGCGGATGGCGCGCCTTTTGGTACAATACCACCGCGAGTTTGTTCAAGATCAGTTTAAAGGAAGAGTTTCGTCCTGTAGAAGTGCATGAGGATTATTTGATAGAGGATATATTGCAACGAGCCTTTGCGGCCAATAGGTTGGAGCGGCAAAAATCTGTTTTGGATTATGATTATGCCCAACTTTCCAATAAATGGAAAAACCAACCTCCCAGGACGGGCAATTAATCTTTCTGTTTTTTACCGAAAACAGCATCCATCACAATACTAACGGATCTAAAACCTAAATAAATGGCCAATATGGCACAGATAATGCCCAAAATCAAAACGGGCCAGTAAAAGGGATGTCCTTCATTTTTGAATGCTTCATAGATCAAAAATGGTCCCATAAACATGGCAAGCACGGTATAGCCAAACGACTTTACTCCTTTTACCAAAAGTTCCTTGTTGGTTCGCTTCATGGGACCAAAGTAGGAATATTAGCTTATATTTAAAGGATATTGCACTAAAAATCAACTATGGAATTACTAGTTCTTGGGGTGGTCGTCCTGTTCATTGTCATTGCTACCGTAAAGTTTAAAATGCATCCCATCTTTTCGCTGACCATAGCAGCAATAGCTTCTGGTTTTTTCTTGGGCATGGCGCCAAAAAGCATCATGTCCACCATGGTGGAGGGCTTTGGAAATACGCTTTCCGGAATAGGACTTGTCATAGCCTTTGGTACGGTAATCGGTATTTATTTGGAAAGAACGGGAAGTACACAGGTGTTGGCCAATAGTATCTTGGGGATAATAGGCCTAAAGCGTTCACCTTTGGCAATGAACTTGGCGGGTTTTGTTATTTCAATCCCCGTGTATTGCGATTCGGGCTACATCATACTTTCCTCATTAAATAAAGCCATCAGTAAAAAAACGGGTATTCCCGTGCTTGTTTTTGCCATTGCATTGGCCACAGGGTTATATTCCGCTCACGTGTTTGTGCCACCGACACCCGGGCCTTTGGCCGCTGCCGCCATTTTGGATGCAGATTTGGGAATGGTGCTGATATTCGGGCTTTTGGTCGCCATACCCGTTTCCATTTCTGGATATTTTTGGGCAAGGTTCATCGGAAAATCATTGCAGGAAGATGAGACTTTGGAAACTGCGGAAACCAAAGAGGAAGTTCCATCTACGGTAAAACCTTTTCAAGCCTTTTTGCCCTTATTGGTACCGATAATTTTGATAGCATTGAAGTCCGTTGCAGATTACCCGACCCATCCGTTGGGAGATGGTTGGGCCTTCTCTGTTTTAGGTTTTTTGGGCAGTCCCGTAATTGCCTTGTTGATCGGGGTTTTCTTTGCTTTTGCGTTGGGTAGAAAAGTTCCTTCGGAAGAGAAAAAGGATTGGGTGCCCGAAGCCTTCAAGCAAGCAGGAGCAATTGTACTGATTACTGGAGCAGGAGGGGCATTTGGTGCTATTCTGAGAACTATGGATATTGCATCCATCATTAATTTGGAGTCCAGCACAGGAGTTGGTGGTCTTTTGATAGCTTTTGCGGTTTCAGCAGTGCTCAAAACGGCCCAGGGGTCGTCAACCGTTGCCATTATTACCACATCTGCCATCGTTGCACCTCTGTTGGAAACCTTTGGTTTGGTTTCCATTACAGATAAGGCCTTGGCTGTTCTTGCAATAGGAGCAGGGGCCATGACGGTGTCACATATCAACGATAGTTATTTTTGGGTAGTTTCACAGTTTTCCAATATGAAGGTTAAAACAGCGTTGCGTGGACATACGTTGGGAACCTTGGTCCAGGGTGTTGTTGGTATTTTGATGATTTTGATGATCTACGCTTTTGTCTAGAAGCCGCTATTCAATAATAAGACTCCTTTTATATTCTTGCACTACGGCAAAGTAACCTAGGGCAAAATCATTGGGATTCTCCACATCATCGATTACGGTAACGTTCTCCGCCCCTGTAATATCAAAAACATTGCCGCGTACCGTTGCGACGGGTGTTTGAAAAGGCCCTCCGCCATTTCCTGTTTGCTCCAGCACCAGGTCCATATAATTGTAAAAACCTTGTGTTGCCCCTAAAATGCTGACCGTTACGTGGTCACCAGGTTCGGTCTTGTCATCATAGAAAAAGGAAAACTGGAATTGTTGTCCTTGAAAAAATTCGTCCTCAACCGTTTGAAATTCACCGAACATAAAATCGAACACATAAAAATTGTCCGCTTCGCCATCGTCCGTGAAGGTTACGATGATTTCAGTTTGATCTTCATCGAAAAAGACTTCGTCTCCTTGTTCCAGATTATCCAAAGGTACGGTCGGTACGTATTCTGTTTGGGCAAAGTAGTATCTATCCTGATAATTGATTTCTAATATAAAAACGGTTCCCAGTTCAGCGGCCGAAGAGGGTATTCGTTGGTCCGTAGGCAAATTCGGGTCCGGGATATAAATTCCGGAGTCAGGTATTTCTTCCACCAAAGATGATGTAGATACATTATCGAAGGTGCCTTCACTGTTCAACTGGCCATAAGATATCATGACGCTCTCTGCCTGCACGGGTTGATTTTCTTCGAAAAAAATACTGCTGGCCTTAAGGCCTATGCGCACATTTATGAATTCCTGTTCCTTATCCACACGCAAAAGTCCATCTACCACTAATTTAGATTCCGTTTCCGACAAATCTACATCAACAACATCTTCACAGGAACCGAATATTAGCGCAATAAATAGATATGCCAATAACTTTTTCATGCCGTTAAAATTTAAAATTATAGGTTACGGAAGGGATGATTCCAAAAATAGATGTCCGAATGGCTTCGTTCCTGCCCGTGTCCTCATTTTCCCTAAAGTTTATGGATGCGGCATTTTTGCGACTGTACGCATTGTAAATACTGAATACCCATTCGGATTGAATTTTCTTCCGCTTATTTCGTTTTGGGGTCAAAATGGCAGAAATATCCAATCTGTGATAATCTGGTAGGCGTTCTTCGTTCCGTAGCCCATAGTATGGAACTGTCATATCTTCAAATTCAAATTGACCTACTGGATAGTTGGTGGGTTGTCCGGTTTGATAGATAAAATTCGCATTGAAGCTCCACTTTTCATTAAGCTCAAAACTTCCATAAACAGAAAGATCGTGGCTTTTGTCATACGGGGTATTGTACCATTCTCCCATATTGATTCCGGTTTCTAAAGTGGTTCTTCCAGGAGCCCTTTGCTCAGATTTCGATAGGGTGTAGGCCAACCAACCTGTAAATCGACCTTCATTTTTGCGAAGCAAAAGCTCCAAACCGTAGGCCCTTGCTTCTCCGTTCAATATAACTTGCTCTATGGCATCATTGGCAATAAGGTTGGCACCGTCAATATAATCTATTCTATTTTGGATGGTCTTATAGAATGTTTCTGCCTCCAAACTGTATACCCCTTCTTTTATATTTCTGAAATATCCGACGGCATATTGGTCCAGAAGCTGTGGCTCCACAAATGGGCCGCTCGGTGTCCATACATCCAAAGGGGTGGGGGAGTTTGTATTGGAAATCAGGTGTAAGTATTGCGCCAATCGGGTGTAACTGGCCTTTATGGAGTTATTTTCTTTAAACGTATAGGACATGGAAATCCTTGGCTCCAGATTAAAAAATGATTTCATGGTTTCGCTCCGGCCAGGATTAATGGTGTCTATGGGGTTCGCTTCTCCATAGGTTTGGGTAAAAGGGTCAAAATCCACAGGATTGTCATCGGCATAAACAAAGAACTCGTCCTGCCCAAACCTGCTGAACTGACTAGCCCTTAATCCATATTCTATACTCAGGTTTTCTGTGATTTCGTGTTCAACATCAATGTAAGCAGCATTTTCGTTAGCGTATTTTTTGGTGAGCTGATCTTCAACGATACCGGAATCGGGACTGTTGGGCACTATTTTCCCTGGATTGAATACATAATAGATGCTGTTGATTCCGTAATTCAACTGGAGTTTGTTGTTCAAGTAGTGTTTTAGATCGTACTTAAGGTTAAAGTTTTGGATGCCAGAGTTCCACTCAAAACCCACAAAATCAAGCTCTAGGCCATAATAGTAATCAGAATAAATAAGTGAAAGGTTGGAGAAAAGCTTATCGGAAAAAAGGTGGTTCCATCTCAAATTACCCACTGCATTTCCATATTCGTTTACAAAACGGTCGCTTACATTAAAAAGATCCCTGCCAAAGTATCCGGATAGGAAAACACTGTTATTTTCATTGATTCTGTGCGTAATTTTGGTGTTAAGATCATAGAAATAGGCCTTATTGTCTATATCAAACAGAGGAAGAAAGAGATGTGCATAGGACGCCCTACCGCCGGCTAGAAAAGAAGTTTTGTCCTTTTGAATGGGACCCTCTATCAATAATCTGCTCGCGACTGCCCCAATACCTCCGTTTACTTTAAATTCTTTGCTGTTCCCTTCTTTTTGAAAGATATCGAGCACGGAGGAGACCCTTCCACCGTATCTTGCCGGGATTCCGCCCTTAAAGAGTTTTACATCCTTTATTGCGTCCGGATTGAATACGGAAAAGAAGCCGAACAAGTGCGATGAATTGAAGACGGTGGCCTCATCCAGTAGGATAAGGTTTTGGTCTGCAGCGCCACCGCGAACATTAAATCCAGAAGATGCCTCTCCTGCACTCGTAACACCAGGTAAAAGTAATAACGATTTTATAACATCGGATTCACCCAGCACTACGGGAATCTCCTTTATAGTACTGGAAGTCAACGAAGTAACGCTCATTTGGGGTTTGCGGATATCCAGTTTTTCCACATTGTCCGTTACCACGACCTCTTGAAGTTCTTCCGTTTTTTCGGTCAAATTGAAATCTAGCTTCACATTTTTGTTCAGAGTAATGGTCTGTACAATTTCCTGAAAACCCAGATAGCTCACTATGATTTGATATTCTCCCTCTGGAAGCGTTATGGAATAAAAACCGTACTCGTTGGTGGTTGTCCCGGTTTTTAACTCCGAAACGGCCACTGTAACACCTATCAACGATTCGTTACTGGATGCTTCGAAGATTGTGCCGCTCAGGGTGTACCTCTCTTGGGCCTGAATTACAAAAAAATGCCAAAACAGGGCTAGCAAAAATGCAAGATAATGTCTGGGCATTCGATTGATTTTTTTAAAAGTACACATTTATCGGGCAGTGAAAAAACGAATGTAGCTACCTAAGATTATTTTAACATTATTATAGGATAAAACAAAAGGCAGCCAATTCAGGGCCGCCTTTTACTCTACATTTATGTTTATTTTGATTATCCAATGGAATCCAAAATACTGTTCAAGGTTGAACTGGGGCGCATAGCCTTTGAAGCCATTTCTGGATCTGGGAGATAGTATCCTCCAATATCCACTGGCGAACCTTGCGCATCTATAAATTCTTGGGTAATTTTCGCTTCGTTAGCTGACATTGCCTCATAAACTTTGCCGAATATGGTTTTTAGTTCCCTATCCTTGTCTTGTTTGGCCAATTGCTCTGCCCAGTACAAGGCAAGGTAGAAGTGGCTTCCACGGGTATCTATTTCGTTTACCTTTCTGGATGGTGACCTGTCCTGGTTCAAGAATTCTTCGGTTGCCTTGTCCAACGCATCGGCAAGCACCTGTGCTTTTTGGTTATTGTTCTTTTCTCCAAAGAATTCCAATGACACGGCCAATGCCAGGAATTCACCAAGGGAATCCCATCTCAAGTGACCTTCTTCCAAAAATTGCTCTACGTGCTTGGGAGCTGAGCCACCTGCACCGGTCTCGAACAATCCTCCACCGTTCATCAAAGGAACAATGGACAACATTTTTGCACTGGTTCCAACTTCCAAAATAGGGAAGAGGTCGGTCAAATAATCCCGCAATACGTTACCGGACACGGAGATGGTATCTTTTCCTTCCTTCATGCGCTTCAAGGTGAACTTGGTAGCTTCGATAGGGGAAAGAATCCTGATGTCCAATCCAGATGTATCGTGGTCTTTTAGGTAAACTTCTACTTTTTTGATTAATTCGGCATCATGCGCCCTGTTTTCATCTAACCAGAAAACGGCCGGGGTGCCTGTTGCCCTCGCTCTTGAAACGGCCAATTTTACCCAATCTTGAACCGGGGCATCCTTCACTTGGCACATTCTCCAAATGTCGCCTTCTTCCACGGCGTGCTCTATGAGTGTTTCGCCAGCGGCATTTACCACTTTTACCGTTCCGGCTTTTTCTATTTCGAAGGTTTTATCGTGGGAGCCATATTCTTCGGCCTTCTGGGCCATCAAACCTACGTTGGGAACGGTTCCCATGGTCGTAGGGTCGAAAGCACCGTGTTCTTTACAAAAATCTATAGTGGCCTGATATACGCCAGCGTAACTACTGTCCGGAATAATGGCCTTGGTGTCTTGAAGCTCACCGTTCTTGTCCCACATTTTACCAGAGTTTCTGATCATGGCGGGCATGGATGCATCGATGATCACATCACTTGGTACGTGAAGGTTTGTAATGCCTTTATCGGAATTCACCATGGCCAAATCTGGTCCGTTTTCGATACTTGCCTTGATGGCCGCCTCGATTTCTTTATGCTGGTCTTCGGGCAATTTGCCGATCTTATCAAAAAGGGTCTCCAATCCATCGTTAGGATTGATTCCCAATTTTTCGAAAGTGTCACTATAATTTTTGAACAGTTCGGAAAAGTAGACTTCCAAAGCATGTCCAAAAATGATGGGGTCGGAAACCTTCATCATGGTGGCTTTAAAGTGCAAGGAAAGCAAGATGCCCTTTTCCCTTGCATCTGCAATTTCTTTGGTCAAGAATTCCACCAATGCTTTTTTACTCATTACAGTTGCATCGACAACCTCACCTTTCAGAAGAGCCAGCTTGTCTTTTAGCACGGTTGTGCTGCCGTCTGAACCTACCAATTCGATACGTATTTCGTCCGCATTGGACAGTGTCAGCGATTTTTCGTTGGATTTAAAGTCTCCGTGGGACATGGTGGCCACATGGGTCTTCGAATCCGAAGACCATTCGCCCATCGTATGCGGATGCGCCTTTGCGTAATTTTTTACTGCTTTTGGAGCACGTCTGTCCGAGTTCCCTTCACGGAGTACTGGGTTTACGGCGCTACCTTTTATCTTATCATATTTGGCCTTGATGGCTTTTTCCTCGTCGGTTTTAGGTTCGTCGGGGTAATTGGGAAGGTTATACCCCTTTTTTTGTAATTCCTCAATGGCTTCTTTTAACTGTGGTATGGAAGCACTGATATTCGGAAGTTTTATGATGTTGGCCTCTGGGGTCTTGGCAAGTTCGCCCAAAATGGACAAATCGTCTGGTATTTGCTGTTCCTTGGTCAACAATTCGGGAAACACGGCAGCAATTCTACCGGCCAAAGAAATGTCCTTGGTCTCTACGGTAATATTGGCGGTTTCGGTGAATGATTTTACAATGGGTAAGAAGGATAATGTTGCTAAGGCGGGTGCCTCGTCTGTTTTGGTATAATAAAGTTTAGCCATTTATATGTATTTGTTTGAGCGGTTGCAAATATACGATATATGGACGGTGAAGTACGAACGGAAGTGACTAAAAGTGTGGGTTTTTGGTGATAATTTGTTAAAAAACAAAAGCCATTTCCTCGTTTTTACCAAGGAGATGGCTTTCAGAATGGACTCAAGATTTGTTTGGTGGTACCAAAACTGTAACCTATTTGATTACATCTTTTGCCCTTTCGACGTTTGCTCTGCCATGCTCTTAATTTTTCAACTAATCTACATTTAGCAAAGTATACTGTTACATTCCTAAATTTTATCAAAATGGAAAATTGCTCTTCCATTCGCACATAAAATCTATTATTTTTCATTGGGTTTTGCCAAAGCACCTCCCAAGTCAAAATTCCTTTTGTGATCAGTAGTGTTACCAATTAAAAGGGAATCCACAGTTTTAAAGAACGTCAACTTTAAATCAATATCATTGTGATGGTATCGCAATCATATCTTCGTCTAAAATAGAACAGAAAACCAGATTTTGCAAGTTTATAAAGGATTAAAAATCAACACGATATGAACCATGGTTATTAACAATTGTTCATAAAAAAAAGCACCCGATTTCGGGTGCTTTTTCAGTTTGTTCAGGATTTGGATTATCCTTTAACTTCTTTAATACGGGCCTTTTTACCGGTAAGACCTCTAAAGTAGAAGATTCTGGATCTACGTACTTTACCTTTTTTGTTTACTTCTACTCTTTGCAAAGCGGGCATGTTTACTGGGAAAATTCTTTCCACACCTACAGTACCGGACATTTTGCGGATAGTAAAAGTTTCTGTTGCACCGCTTCCTCTACGTTGTATTACTACACCTTTAAAGAACTGGGTACGAGTTTTTTCACCTTCCTTGATTTCGTAATACACAGTGATGGTGTCACCAGCTGAGAATTTTGGAAATTCTTTTTTTGGAACAAATTCGTCTTCAACAAATTTTATTAAGGATTCCATTTGTATGTTTTTTAATGTTTTTTGCAAGATCAACTTACACGGATTTCGTCAGAGGTTGATTTTGAGATTGCAAAAGTAATCTATTATTTAGAAATTACAAGCTGTTTTTTACCTTTTTGATTTATTTTTCCAAAAGGTCGGGTCTTCTTTCTTGAGTACGTTCCAAGGCTTGTTGCTCCCGCCATTTCTCAATTTTTGGAAAGTTACCGCTCAACAGGATTTTTGGAACTTCCATTCCTTTATATTCCGCAGGTCGAGTATATACGGGCGGAGCCAATAGATTGTCCTGAAACGTATCGGTCAGGGCAGAGGTTTCATCGTTCAATACTCCTGGAAGCAATCGAATTACCGCATCGCACAAAATAGCAGCGGCGAGTTCACCACCAGAAAGCACATAGTCGCCAATGGAAATTTCACGGGTCACGAACATGTCCCTCACCCGTTGGTCGACACCTTTATAATGTCCGCAAAGCACAATAATGTTTTTTTTCATGGAAATTTCATTGGCCATTCCCTGGTTTAAGGTATTGCCATCGGGTGTCATATAAATGACTTCGTCATACTCCCTTTCCGCTTTTAATTGGGAAATGCATTTATCGATGGGTTCTATCATCATCACCATCCCGGCTCCACCGCCAAATTGGTAGTCGTCCACCTGCTTATAATTTCCGGTGGTGTAATCTCTCAAATTATGAAGGTGCACCTCTACCAAACCCTTTTCTATGGCCCGTTTTAGTATTGATGCTTCGAAAGGGCTTTTTAGAAGTTCGGGAAGTACGGTGATAATGTCTATCCGCATGGACATTGGTGTTGTGTATTGATTTGCCGCAAAAATAGTGAATGCAGGCAATAACTGCTATATAAAAGAAAGGCTTCCGAAATGGAAGCCTTAATTCTTATTTTTTCTGCTTGTTCAGTTCGTCCTGTAACTGTCGACTTATTTTCTGCTCGCGTTCAAGAGCTCTTCTCCTATGATTTTGATACTCATCTTCCAACTCGGCAAGCGCAGATTTGGCCTGCTGCGTCAAAAAGTTGCTATTTCTAAATCGATATATAAAGAACAAAAGAAGCAACAACAGTCCAAAAATAATGGACCACAATATAAAGTTGTAGGTTCCTTTGCTTATCAACAGGCCAAAGAAGGAAATACTGTCTTTTTCTTCGGTAACACTGTTCAATTTATTGGTCGTTTCTTGCAGTTTTCCGTTCAGGTCCTCTATTTCGGCATCATTTGCGGTAATGGTAGCCGACAAGTCCTTGATGGTCTTATTCGCTGTATCGATGGAATCAAAAACGTTATCTTTCGTTTTGTATAGGTCGGTTATCTTGACCACCTCATATTGGATACCATTGGCCCGATAATTGCCCGACTTACGTTCCAATTCTTCAAACTGCCCCCTAAGGGTGTTATCAGTTTCTTCGGTTGATTCATCTTCCTGGGCATGGACGGATAGGACAGGAATTAGTAAGGCTAAGGCAAATAAAATGCGTAAATGCTTCATGTTCAATAATGTTCTCGTATTAAATTTAGATTAAGGGTGGAGCGAAATTACATCAATATACCTAATTTAAAAAAAGAAAATCAGTTCAAAGAACAATTCGTGCCCCACTAATAATACGTATAACGCCTAACTTTTGCGATATATTTTGCCAATCGCACAACTTGATGCGAATAACCATACTCGTTATCGTACCAAATATACAATACCACATTTTTTCCGCCGGGAGCAACAATTGTGGCCTTGCTGTCATAAATTGATGGCGCCGTGGTGCCTACAATGTCCGAAGATACCAATTCGTTGCTCAGCGCATACTTTATCTGCTCCACCAAATCACCTTCCAATGCATATTTTTTAATGATGGTATCAATGCCCTCTTTTGAGGTTTTGTTTTTGACCTCTAAGTTTAGGATGGCAAGTGACCCATTGGGTACGGGAACCCTTATGGCGTTCGAGGTCAGTTTTCCCTTTAGCGATGGCAATGCTTTGGCAACTGCCGACCCTGCACCTGTTTCCGTAATCACCATATTAAGTGCGGCCGCACGGCCACGACGGTACTTATTGTGCATATTGTCCACCAAATTCTGGTCATTGGTATAGGCGTGGATGGTCTCCAAATGCCCTTTTTTAATGCCCAGGGAATCCTCGATGACCTTTAGGATAGGGGTAATGGCGTTCGTAGTGCATGACGCAGCAGAGTATATTTTTGTCTTGTCCGGGTCAAAATCCTTGTGGTTTACCCCGTGTACAATATTAGGAACCTCTTTTCCCGGGGCGGTCAACAACACCTTGCTGGCCCCTTTTGATTTCAGATGTCGAGATAGTTCCTTGTTGTCCCTAAAGGCACCGGTGTTATCGATAATCAAGGCGTTTTGGATGCCGTATTGGGTGTAATCGATATCTTCGGGTTGATTGGCATTGATGATTTTTACGGTTGTACCATTAATGATAAGTGCTTGCTTTTCCATATCAACATCAACAGTTCCGGTAAAAGGTCCGTGAACCGAATCGGTCTTAAGGAGTGCGGCTCTTTTTTCCAAAACTTCCCTGTTCATTTCGCCGCGGACTACAATGGCACGCAATCGTAACTGACTTCCTCGGCCTGTTTTGGCCATAAGTTCGCGCGCTACCAAACGTCCAATGCGTCCAAAACCATACAGCACCACATCTTTTGGATTTATGGCTTTGGAGGTTTGGGCGCCCTTTAGTTTATCGATAACAAAGGCCTTTACATTTAAATGGGCGTTCTGGCTGGAATTGTACTCGTAGGTCAATTTGCCGATATCGAGTTTGGCAGGAGGGAGGTTAAGGTCGTTGATGGCCCGTAGAATCTCCACGGAATCAAAAATAGACATAGGCTTTTGAACAAACTCAACCGCATATTCGTGTAGGTTGATGATGTCGCTTACATTCTTGTCGATGATTTGATTTTTGAAGAGAACCACTTCGATAGCCTTGTCGTACCAAAGGTCGCTTATGATCTTTATGAATTCGGTAGTGGCTTTACGTCTATCTGCCTGAAAGGCAAGTTCTTTTTCGTAAGATAAATTGTTGTTCATGGATGATGGTTGCGGTTGTGATGATTAATTTCGTGGCTAAATTATATATTTCAAACGTTTTCGTAAAACATAAAGGGTATAAAAAAAGCGCCTTTTTAAAGACGCTTTTAAGTGTTTTTTCAGCACTTTTTACTGAAGTATCATGTGTTCTTTTTCACCATCTTCATTGATCATGGTGAAACTGGTTCGTCCATATCGGGACAATTGGCCAAAAAGTTGCTTGGCATCATCAATATTATTGATGGGTTCACCATCCAATTCAATGATGACCTTGTTGGTCAAACCATATCGGGAGTAACCTTGGGGAACATCAATAATCTTAACGCCTTTGGATACGCCAAATTTCTTTTTGTCTTCTTTGGTCAAGTTTTTCACCTTAAAAGAAGTAGCTGGTAGAATAATGCTGTTCTGTTTTTTCAAGGTTACATTTTTTACCAAATTTTCGCCATCTCGGTCCAATGTTACTTGTACCACATCTCCGGGCCTTTTGGAATTTAAATACCCTGTAAGTTCAGAGAACTTGCCAATATTGACATTATCCACTTTTTTAATGACGTCACCTTGCATTAAACCGGCCTCATCGGCGCCGGACTCTTCTTCCACGCCTGCCACATAAACACCTTCAAGTTCATCGAGCCCCATTTCAATAGCTTGTGGAGACCTGGTATTTGCAGCGGAAATACCCAACAGTCCTTTTTGGACATTACCGAACTCCATAATATCCTCCACTACCTTTTTGGCAATATTACTGGGAACCGCAAAGGCATAGCCTACGTAGGAGCCTGTTTGCGAGGTGATGGCGGTGTTTATGCCTATAAGATCACCATTGGTGTTCACCAAAGCGCCACCACTGTTTCCCGGGTTGACCGCGGCATCGGTCTGTATAAAGGATTGTGCGCCGGTTGGGGAAAGTGACCGTGCTTTGGCACTCACTATTCCAGCAGTTACGGTAGAGGTAAGGTTAAAGGGGTTGCCAACGGCAAGTACCCACTCGCCAATTTTCGCATTGTCGGAATCCCCAAAAGCCAAATAGGGAAGAGCATCTTCGGCATCTATCTTTAAAAGGGCGATGTCCGAGTCGGCGTCGGTTCCGATTACTTCGGCCTCATATGATTTGTTGTTGTTCAATACCACTTCCAGTTGGCTCGAGTTGGCGATTACGTGATTATTGGTCACTATGTAACCATCTGGAGAAATAATCACTCCGGAACCAGTTCCTACCTGTGGGGTCGATTTACGTTCATACCCATAGAAGAACTCGGCAATACTGGACGGCCCCCTACTGCTCATGGTCATATTTTTTACGTGTACCACGGAATTCACCGTTTTTTCGGCCGCAGAGGTAAAATCAACCTCGTTGATACCTGCCCCACTGGCGGAAGTTTCCAGATTACTCGTGGTTACAAAAGGTGTTTCCTCTTGCGTAGTGACCCATTTATAGCTTTCTTTCTCAAAAAATAATTTGTAAGCTCCAAGCGTAATTGCACCTGCAAATACGGATACAAGGAATAAACTAGCTATTTTCTTCATAATTCATTAACAATTTAACATTAAGCTTTATCAAAATTAAAAGTTTTCAATTTTTGGCTAAGTCGGTTTAACGCTGTTTTAACTCCAAAAAAAACCTTAAAAAACCCCGTATATTTGTTCCTTTGTAGATAATCATGGAACTACAGTTTTTTAAATATCAAGGAACGGGAAACGATTTTGTAATTATCGACAATCGTCAGGATATATTTCCCAAAAACAATACCAAGCTTGTAGCGGAGCTTTGTGACCGAAGATTTGGCATTGGAGCGGACGGTTTGATTCTGCTCGAAAATGACAATGTGTCTGATTTTAAGATGGTTTACTATAATGCAGATGGAGCCGAAAGCACTATGTGTGGCAATGGAGGTCGCTGCTTGGTAGCGTTTGCCCATTATTTGGGAGTGATAGAAGAAAAGACCACCTTTAATGCAGTAGATGGTCTTCATAAAGCTACCGTAGAAGGCGACATCGTAAATTTAAAGATGATTGATGTGGATAAGATACACGAGAAACAAAACCATAGTTTTTTGGATACTGGCTCCCCACATCATGTGCAACTAGTAAAGGAGCTAAAGCAGTTTGATGTACAAAAGGAAGGCAAAAAACTCCGCTACGGAATTTATGGGGCATCTGGAAGCAATATCAATTTTGTGGAACAGACCAGCGACAATGCCTTTGATGTACGTACCTACGAAAGAGGAGTGGAGGGGGAGACCTTTTCCTGTGGCACAGGGGTGACCGCTGTGGCCCTGGCCATGCACGAATCAGGTAAAACCGCCGCGAACGAGGTACATATCCATACCATCGGGGGGGATTTGACCATTTCTTTTGAGAAAAAGGAGGGGAAATACAGCAATGTCTTTTTAAAAGGCCCAGCCATACAAGTGTTTAAAGGAACCATCGAATGCTCAATCTAAAGGGACAACACATTTATTTGCGGGCATTGGAGCCCACTGACCTAGATTTTCTGTATAGATTGGAAAACGATACATCGGTATGGGAACTGAGCGGTACGCTAAAACCTTACTCCAAAAAGGTGCTGCAATTGTATTTGGACAATGCCCACAGGGATATTTATGATGTGAAGCAATTACGATTGTGTATCAGTAACAATCAAGATGAGTGCATTGGGTTAATCGATTTGTTCGATTTTGACCCCAAAAACCGCCGTGCCGGCATTGGAATTATAATCGTAGAGCCCGGCGACCGCAATAAAGGTGCTGGTGCAGAAGCCTTGTCGCTTTTGTGCGATTATGCATTTTCAGCTTTGGACATGCATCAACTCTACGCCAATATTTTGGAGGATAATGAGGCGAGTATCCATTTGTTTCAAAAAATGGGATTCGAAGAAATCGGCGTTAAAAAGGAATGGATAAGAACCAACCAAGGGTTCAAGAACGAAATAATGTATCAAAAGATCAATACAAATGAATCTTAAGAAAGTACTTTGGGCAACGGCCGTCCTCGGATTGTTGATCTGCGGTTTTATTGCCTATCAAATTTACAGTGCCATTTTTAGTCCCAATACCCAGTTCAATAATGATGAAGCCTTTGTTTACATTGAAACGGATGCATCGTTCAGTGATGTAAAAACTTCATTGGAACCTTTGTTGCAAGATTTGTCGACTTTTGAGGCCGTCGCCAAGCGTAAAGGGTATATCACCAATATAAAAGCAGGCAAATACGCTCTCAAAAAAGGGATGAACAATAATGAGATTATCAATACCCTTCGGAGCGCCAACTTACCTGTTCAAGTATCATTTAATAATCAAGAATCGCTGGCATTGCTGGCGGGAAGAGTCTCAGAGCAGATAGAAGCAGATAGTTTAGAATTGCTTCAAACATTCAATGATCCTGAGTTTTTGAAGGAAACAAAGTTTGATGAGGATACCAAACTGGCGATGTACATTCCAAATACCTATGAATTTTTCTGGAATACCGACGCTAAAAGTTTTAGGGATAGAATGCGGACGGAATACGAACGCTTCTGGAACAGTGACCGTTTGCAAAAGGCAAAAAACCTTGGGTTGACTCCCAATGAGGTTACCGCTTTGGCAGCCATAGTACAGAAAGAAACCGCCAAGGTAGATGAGCGTCCGCGAGTGGCGGGCGTGTACCTGAATCGAATCCGAAAAGGAATGTTGCTTCAGGCCGACCCCACCGTGATCTACGCCATCAAAAAGGAAACGGGCAATTACGACACCATTATTAAAAGAGTCCTTTTTCGTGATTTGGAAATGGATTCACCTTACAATACCTATAAATATGCAGGTGTTCCACCAGGTCCGATAACCATGCCGGACATTACTTCAATCGATGCGGTTTTGAACCCTGAAAAACACGATTATCTTTATTTTGTGGCCGACGTTTCCAACTTCGGATACCATATGTTTGCCAAATCTTTGGCGCAACACAACCGAAATAAGGTACAATACACCCGATGGTTGAATCAACAAAAAGTTCTGAGATAAGGTTCTTTATCGTTGATTTTCATCCATTTAACGTATTTTAAGCCTGATTTAAGAAATCTTTATGAGCTTTAGGGTGCCCTTTAACTTATCTCCATCTATATTTGCCGGCCAAATTGATTTTTGATACGTATATAGTATCGAGATCACAAATATGAACATTATGAAAAGATGGATAGGTTTTATACTACATCTTGCCATGATCGTAGTTTTGACAAGTTTTGGTTCATATACCATAATGAAAAGAGGGAATGTTGAAATTCCCGATTCATTGAAGGTTACGACCAATTTGGAATTCTTTGCACCATTGGATTCCATACCACTTCTTGACGAGGACGAGGTAACACCTCCTTTTCTGGGTAAAGCTTTCAATGGCTTTAAAGAAGCGCTTGCTTTTAAAGAATCCCAAGGCAAGTATCAAAGAGTAAATACATTGGGTTATTTGGGCAAATACCAGTTTGGTAGCAGCACATTAAATTTGATGGGAGTTTACGATATGGATGAATTTTTGGACAATCCAGAACTTCAGGAAAAGGCCTTTATGGCCAATATTGCCCGTAACAAATGGATTTTGAGAAGGGATATCAAGCGCTTCAACGGAAAAACTATCGGAGGAATCAAAGTAACTGAATCCGGTATTTTGGCTGCGGCCCATTTGGCTGGAGCAGGTAACGTCAAAAAGTATCTACGATCTTATGGACAAAACGATGTAACTGATGCTTACGGAAGTAATATCTCGTACTATATGAAAAAATTTGCGGGCTATGATATTTCCAATATCAAGCAACAGAAAAATGCCAAAGTATAACTACGGCATGATGTAAAACAAGAAAGCCCCGAAATTCGGGGCTTTTTTATGCTTGAATAATATATATTGTTGGTCTTTTGTCCAGATCTATCTCTATTTCGCTCCATTCATGGGCGCTTTTTGTGGAGATAAACTCTGTGGGTAACGTAATATCGCATGCAATACACAGTCGGGTTGATTTCTGTAATGTTTTTATAAGTTCCTTTACCAATTTATTGTTGCGGTAAGGGGTTTCCATAAAAATTTGGGACTGCCCTTTTTCACGGGATAATCGTTCCAAGCTCTTCACCATTTTTTTGCGCTCTGCATTATCGATGGGCAAATAACCATTGAAAGCAAAGTTCTGGCCGTTCATGCCACTGCTCATCATGGCCATTAAAATAGAGGAGGGGCCCACCAGCGGTACCACTTGTATTCTTTTTTGATGCGCAACACGAACTACATCGGCTCCTGGGTCGGCAATGCCCGGACACCCAGCTTCGGACAAAATGCCAATATCATGTCCATGAATACAGGGGTCTAAAAAACCGGGAATTTCCTCAGGATTGGTGTATTTATTCAGGGATTGTAAATGTAAATCAGGTTGCGATTTGCTCGGGCTTACCCGTTTTATAAAACGTCTGGCCGTTTTCTCATTTTCCACGATATAGTGGTCAATGCGCTCTATGGTCCCTTTTACCGAAATGGGCAGGACTTCCAAAGGAGCATTGTCTCCTAAAGTTGTGGGAATCAAATAGATTTTACCCACTACTAAACCAGGTTTTACCTCTTCCATGGGTTTAATTTAGCTTTTTCGCAATTTCCTCACAAGCCCTGTCAATCATTTGGTAAACATTTTCAAAGCCATCCTCGCCACCGTAGTAGGGGTCTGGAACCTCTTTGATTCCCAGTTCGACCTCGCTCAGCAACAATTTTACTTTGTTGGCTTCCTCTTGGTTTGAAGCAAGAGCGGCGACATCTGAAAAATTACTGCGGTCCATCACATAAATATAATCGAACTCGGAGAAATCTTGCTTGGAAAATTTTCTACACTTTTGAGTGCTAATATCCAGACCATGTTTATGGGCCACGGCAATGGAGCGTTTATCGGGCGGATTGCCCACATGATAGCCTGCGGTGCCTGCGGAATCCACAAAAACATCTTCGGAATCAACTTTGGATTTTAAGATGCCTTCGCCCAAAGGTGACCTGCAAATGTTTCCCAAGCAGACCATCAAAACTTTGGTTTTCATAAATGAGTTGTGAAAATTAAGAGAATTTCTTGCTCAAATCCTCGATGTACTTTCTGAATTGTTTATCGGTCTCCGCAAGATTGTCCACCGTTTTGCATGCATGCAGTACGGTCGCGTGATCACGCTTTCCAATTTGTGAACCGATGCTCGCCAAAGAAGCCTTGGTGAATTTCTTTGCAAAGAACATGGCCAATTGTCTTGCCTGTACAATGTGGCGTTTTCTTGTTTTGGATTGAAGCGTGGCCACATCCATCTCGAAGTAATCCGATACTACTTTTTGGATGTAGTCGATGGATACTTCGCGCTTGGTGTTTTTCACGAACTTTTCCACTACTTGTTGGGCCAGTTCCAAAGTAACTTCGCGTTTATTGAAAGAGGATTGCGCTATCAATGAAATGATGGCACCTTCCAGTTCACGGATATTGGTCTTGATGTTCTTGGCCACGTGATCAATGATGTCATCGGGCATTTCAACCCCATCACGGTACAATTTGTTCTTTAAGATGGATACGCGGGTTTCGTAATCGGGGCTTTGCAGTTCTGCGGACAGTCCCCATTTAAAACGGGAAAGCAAACGCTGCTCAATGTCCTGCATATCCACAGGAGCTTTGTCCGATGTTAAAATTACCTGCTTGCCATTTTGGTGCAAGTGGTTGAAAATATGGAAGAAAACGTCCTGTGTACCAGATTTTCCGGATAGAAATTGTACATCATCAATGATAAGTACGTCTATCAACTGGTAAAAGTGGATGAAATCGTTTCGAGTATTCTTTTTTACCGACTCTATATATTGTTGGGTGAATTTCTCCGCAGAAATATAGAGTACGGTCTTTTCCGGATACTTGTCTTTTATTTCAACACCAATGGCGTGGGCCAAGTGGGTCTTTCCCAAACCAACTCCACCGAAAACCAATAATGGGTTAAAGGATGTTCCTCCCGGTTTGTTGGCCACGGCCATACCGGCCGACCTTGCCAAACGGTTGGAGTCGCCTTCCAGAAAATTATCGAAATTATAATTGGGATTTAACTGGGATTCAATTTTGATGTTTCGAATACCGGGAATCACAAATGGATTTTTAAGCTCTGGACTTTTGGAGGTAATCGGCACATCCAATTCTTGCGGTCCCACAGCGGTACGGTTAGAACTTGGAATCTGTTCCGTAAAAGGTTCCTTGTTACCGTATTTGTTCTCCATTTTTATAACGTAGATCAACTTGGCATTGCTGCCCAATTCACGGGTCATGGCAACTTTAAGGAGCTTTACATAATGTTCTTCGAGCCATTCGTAGAAAAACTTGCTGGGCACTTGAATGCTCAGTGCCTTATCTGTCAATTTTATAGGCTTAATGGGTTCAAACCATGTTTTGAATGCCTGCGGTTGGATGTTATCTTGGATAAAAGCCAAACAGTTGTTCCATACGGAATTAGCAGTAGCACTCATAGAAGTTTTTCCTTGTTTTAATGGTTAGCTTTAATACTTAAGAGCAAGCATCTAAAGGGTTACAAGATGCTCATTGGATGCGACAAATATGTGAACAATTCTTTTAAAAAAAAAATCAATTTGTCATTGAAAGTTTTGTTTTTTTTTCGCATGTTACCCTCAAAATAAGCAAGCCACTAAATATATAATTTTTCAGTTAAAAATGGGTCTAAATTCATATTCTTTTCGGGTTCGGTATGCAGAAACCGACCAAATGGGGGTTGTTTATCATGGAAACTACGCACAGTATTTTGAAATGGGTCGAGTGGAGTGGTTAAGGGCCATGGGAATCACTTACAAAAGCATGGAAGATAACGGGATAATGTTGCCCGTAATTTCTTTACATATTGACTACAAAAAGTCTGCGGTTTATGATGATTTGTTGACCGTGCGTACCAAATTAAAGTCAAAACCCTTGGTTAAAATTGAATTTGATTATGATCTTTTGAACGAAGAAGGGGAGTTATTGGCAACCGCAAACACGGTTTTAGCCTTTATGGACAAAAAAGCGGGACGCCCCATAAAATGTCCTGATTATATCTTGGAGAAATTGGAAGATTGATTTTTTATGAGTCAGGAGTCAGGAGTCAGGAGTCAGGAGTCAGGAGTCAGGAGTCAGGAGTCAGGAGTCAGGAGTCAGGAGTCAGGAGTCAGGAGTCAGGAGTCAGGAGACGGGAGTGTTTGTTCTTATGTCTAGCAGCGCAGCGGTCTTTTATCCAACACCAAAGCGGTCTTGACCCAATCAATCGAGCATAATCACATCAACACCGTGCATTTCATCGAAAAGTTGAAAAACTTCTTCGGATTCACTTAATCGGACCGAAATAATCAGCTCGCAATCCAATTCCATTTTCTGGGAAGCAATCTCCAAATCTTTCTGCTTGATGGTTCGCATAACTATATCCATAACCGGGTACTCAAATTGCAAACGCATTTGTGCTTTAATGATTTTCTTTACAATCTTGGCGTTTTCCAAAGCCATTTGCGCAGCAGCTTTGTAGGCTTGAATCAATCCGCCGACCCCAAGTTTGGTGCCCCCGAAGATTCTAGTGACGGTAATTAATACATTGGTCACATTAAAAGATTGTATTTGTCCATAAATGGGCATCCCAGCGGAATTGTTGGGCTCGCCATCATCATTGGCCCTGTATGTTGGGTTTTCGGTTCCCAATTGCCAAGCGTAGCAAACGTGATTGGCCGTATGGTATTTTTTTCGGAGTTCCTCTACAATCGGTTTTACGTCATCTTCCGAAGCAATGGGATGGACCTCGGCATAAAATTTGCTCTTTCGGTCCTTATATAAAATCTCTGGTGAAGGTTTGGTGACGGTCCTGTAAACATCTTCTTTTTTCTCCATCAGAACAAAGCTACCAATATTATGCTCAAAACGGCCAACAGGACACCGCTCCAATTTTTAAGACTGAGCTTCTCTTTAAACAATAATATTCCGACGAGCGTGGAGACCATTACAATCGCAACGTTGTTTAATGTAAAGATGGCGGCGCTGCTCAAAATGCCCTCACGCAGGGCACGAAGCAAAAAATAAATAGAAAAATAATTGGGCACACCAAGAGCGATGCCTCCCAAAATATTTTTTAGGTTGACTTTCAATGGAGTTTTTACCGCTTTCACTCCAATAAATATAAATCCAGTTAAGGCTGCAAATCCAAAGACCATGGAAGAGAACACGGGAATTTCCTCATCGGTCAAATGAACTTCCTCAAAATACTGAATGCTGGTATCGATTACGCCCGATCCCAAAAACACCAGTAAAGGTAGCATAAGTGCCTTTCGGGCAATCTTGATGCTTTTCTCTTTTATGGAGGCCAAATACACGGCGACCAGGGCCAAAACAATCCCGATTATCTGTATAGCACTTAAACGTTCGCCGTACAGCAAAACACCCATGATCACAGGAATGGCCAACGACATCTTGGTGGCCACCGAGGCTACCGAAACCCCAGAGACTTGTGCCGTACGGGCCATCAGATTAAATATCACAATAAAAAGTACTCCTAATAATATAGGGCCGATCAACCAAGGTTTATGGGCGAGATCGCTCACGCTAACGGGACCATCATATAAAAAGAAACCAACTGCGCACGCAACCACATAATTGGTAATGATGGCATAAAGTGTCTGGATTTTAAAGACATCGAACAATTTAAAGGCCACAAAAATCAAAGTCGAGCTCAGAACACTAAGAAGAAGGTATACCATTTACAGTCTTGATTTTAGTTGGGTTACATCCTCTTTGCCCACCTGTAGATTCCAGATATGTATTCCCAAAGAGGCTGCGGAATCTGTATTCTCCTTAACATCGTCTACAAAAAAGGTCTCTTCGGGGGTTAGCTGGTTCTCTTCCAAAACAAAGTTGAAAATCTCCGAGTCAGGTTTGCGCATCCCCATTTCGTAGCTCAGATAAAATACATCAAAAGCATTTTTGAACCTGTTGAACCCTTCCGTGCCCATTTGTTCCTTAACACGATCCATGTGCAGTTCGTTGGTGTTGCTCAACAATAGCATCTTATATTGATTTTCCGCTGCAAGCTGTTCAATAAACTCCAATCGGTGCTCGGGAAAATCCAATAGGATGGAATTCCAAGCCTGTAATAAATACTCCCTAGAGGCCTTGGGGAAATGTGCGGACACTTCATCCAAAAAATCCGAAGAAGCGATCAATCCTTTCTCGTAATCCTGAAACAGACTTTCCAAGTTCGGGGTCACTTCGGAAAAGCCGTGCTGCACCATAGCCTTTGCCGTAGCAGGTTTGTCCAGGTTGATGAGTACATCGCCAAAATCGAGGATAATATTTTTAATCATTCCTATAAAAAGATAAAGTATCGGTCAGTATTTGGGTTTGATGTTGTAAAGTACCCTGTAATGTGGGCACTCGCAATCCATTTTTGAAAGAAATAGCGCCCTTAAATATCCGAGCTTCGTCCCATAAGTTTTCATCGATAAAAGTTTGAAGCGTTTTTGCACCACCTTCAATAATCACGCTGGTAATGTTTTGTTGATGCAGTACATCACAGATTTTTTGTGCTGTATTCTGAGAAAAATCGATCACACCATAATCAATACCTCTTATATATTTTGATGCATCTTCTACCTCCGTCAGAACAATGGTCCTGACAGAAGTATCCAAAATATGGTAGCTCGAATCAATCTTCAAATCCTTGTCCAAAACCACCCGAATAGGGTCTTTACCTGTCCAATTCCGTGTTGTTAACTTGGGATTGTCCTCCAAAACGGTATTGGTTCCGACCAAAATGGCCTGTTCTTGGCTTCGCCATTGGTGCACTAACTGTTTGGAATGGGAATTCGTAATCCAAAAAGGTTCTGGATTATTACTTCGTACAGCGGCGTCCGGTGCCAAAAAACCGTCATCGGACTCCGCCCATTTTAATATAATGTAAGGACGATTTTTCTCCTGAAACGTCAAAAAACGTTTGTGGTGTTCCCTACATTCATCCTCCAGGATTCCCACCGTGACCTTGCAGCCCGCATCCTCCAATTTTTTGATGCCCTCGCCAGCTACCTTATCGTGTGGATCCTTCAAGCCAATAAAAACCTCTTTGATTCGGTGTTTTGCAATCAAATCAGCACAAGGAGGTGTTTTTCCAAAATGGGAACAAGGTTCTAAGGTCACATAAAGGGATGCTTCTTTGAGCAAACCCTTATCCTTTACGGAATTAATGGCATTTACCTCAGCATGAGGCCCTCCGTAGGGACTTGTAAAACCTTCACCAATAATTTTGTCGTTGTGAACGATCACACATCCCACCATAGGGTTTGGGGCCGTGGTTCCAAGTCCTTTTTTGGCCAGTTCAATGCAGCGAAGGATGTATTTTTGATGTATATTCACCCCGCAAAAATAGAACAATAAAAACACAAAAATGGGAGATACGGTGATTCGTGAAATAACCCCCGAAGACAACGCACAGGTGGCCCAAGTAATACGAAAGGTTTTTGAGGATATGGGCGTCCCCAAGGTGGGCACCGCTTATGCCGACAAGTCTTTGGACGATATGTATTCCAATTACAACGTGCCAAAAGCCGCATATTTTGTGGTGGAGCACAAAGGAAAGGTAATAGGATGTGCAGGCGTGGCAAAATTGGACAACTACGATGGCAATGTGTGCGAGCTTCAAAAAATGTATTTTTTGGAGGAGGCAAGGGGCAAAGGCCTTGGCGCCAAAATGATCGAGGCCTGTTTGGACAAGGCGAAGGAATTCGGTTTTGAGGCCTGCTATCTGGAAACCATGCCCTATATGGAAGCCGCCCAAAAACTCTACAAAAAAAATGGATTTGTGTACATCGATGCCCCCATGGGAAACACGGGGCACTATTCCTGTCCCGTTTGGATGCTTAAAAAACTGTAATGCTCCTCAAAGAAATCAAAGATATTTTCCATACGGAATTGGGCGCAATCTATCCCAAAGAGGAAATTGATTCTTTTTTCTACTCCTGTATTGAACATTACCTGAATCTGGAACGGTTCATTCTCGCCATACAGCCTGGAATTACCTTGAATAAAGACGAAGAACAGCCCCTTTTTGAAGCACTGTCCGAATTGAAGCTTGAAAAACCGCTCCAATATATTTTGGGAACGGCCCATTTTATGGATTTGGAGCTTCACGTCGATGAAAACGTGTTGATTCCGCGTCCGGAGACCGAAGAATTGGTGCAATGGATTTTGGATGATTTCAGATTTCAGAAGTCAGAAATCAGAAATCAGAAGAGGGAAGAGTTTAAATTGGACGCTGAGCGAAGTCGAAGCGTCATTTCGACTCCGCTCAATGACCATTCTTTGAGAGTTCTTGACATCGGAACAGGGAGCGGATGCATTGCCATTGTCCTGGCAAAACAACTTCCCGATGCGAAAATATATGCTTTGGATGTTTCCGAAGGTGCATTGAAAGTTGCCCAAAAAAATGCAGCATCAAACGGAGTGGATGTTACATTTCTACATGATGACATCCTTAATTCCAATATTGAACTGAATTTTGATATCATTGTGTCCAACCCGCCTTATGTCAGGGAATTGGAGAAAGATGAAATCCAAAAAAATGTAAAGAATTACGAGCCTGGAACTGCCCTGTTTGTGCCGGACGAGGACCCCTTGGTTTTTTACAGGGCAATCATCAGTTTCGCAGAAAAGCATCTATCCGAAAAAGGAAAGTTGTATTTTGAAATCAATCAATATCTGGGAGAGGAAACCAAAGCACTTTTCAATCATCTTAATTTTTCAGAAATTGAACTGCGAAAAGATATGTTTGGCAACTATAGAATGCTAAAGGCAAATGTCCCCTCGAGGGGAATTTAGGGGTGTTTTTTAATCCTGATAAAGAAAACCAATGAGTATAGAACAAAAAATAACCTCCCTGCGTAACGAGCTAAGGGAGCACAATTATAAATATTACGTGCTCGATGAGCCGTCTATTTCCGATTACGAGTTTGATATGAAACTCAAAGAACTTCAGAAATTGGAGGCAGAACATCCCGAATTTCACGACCCAACGTCACCTTCGTTGCGTGTGGGAGGGATGGTCACAAAGAATTTTGAGACCGTTCCCCATGAGCATCGGATGTATTCCTTGGACAATTCGTATTCCAAAGAGGATTTGGAAGATTGGGAGAAACGTATACAACGTATTTTGGGTGATGCAGAGGTGGAGTTTACCTGTGAGTTGAAATATGACGGAGCTTCCATCAGCCTTACCTATGAGAATGGATTTTTGGTCAAAGCGGTAACCCGTGGCGATGGTTTTCAGGGGGACGATGTGACCAATAACATCAAGACCATAAAATCGGTTCCCTTGCAATTGAAAGGGGATTATCCATCAAAATTTGATATTCGTGGGGAGATTATCCTAACACTGGAAGGCTTCGCAAAAATGAACGCCGAGCGTGTTGAAGCAGGGGAAGACGCCTATATGAATCCAAGAAACACCGCATCAGGCAGTTTAAAACTTCAAGATAGTGCCTTGGTGGCCCAAAGACCCTTGGAGTGTTTGTTGTACAGCATAGCTGGTGAAAATTTAGGCGTTTCATCCCAGTTTGAAGTATTGGAAAAAGCACGCTCTTGGGGATTCAAGGTACCTACCGTCGCCAAATTGTGTAAATCCACTGCGGAGGTTATGCAGTTTGCGGACTATTGGGAGGTACATCGTCACGATCTGCCTTACGAAACCGATGGTGTGGTAGTAAAGGTGAACAGTATTCAGCAACAGGAAGAATTGGGCTATACGGCAAAATCGCCTCGCTGGGCCATGGCCTATAAATTTAAAGCGGAACAGGCAACTACAACCCTGAACAAAATTACGTATCAAGTTGGGAGAACTGGTGCAATTACCCCTGTGGCCAATCTGGAACCGGTATTGTTGGCGGGAACTACGGTAAAACGAGCCTCTTTGCACAACGCCGACCAGATTGCAAAAATAGATGTACGCGAAGGTGATACTGTTTTTGTGGAAAAAGGAGGGGAAATCATCCCAAAAATTGTAGGAGTCGATTTCACCAAACGCTCCATGGATTCCGAACCTACAAAATACATAGAGAGTTGTCCTGAATGTGGTACTGAACTCATCAGAAAGGAAGGGGAAGCACAGCATTTTTGCCCGAATGACATCGGGTGTCCACCTCAGATTACGGGTCGAATCCAACATTTTATCTCCAGAAAGGCCATGGATATTGAAGGTTTGGGAGGCGAGACAGTTGAATTACTTTTCAAGGAAGGCCTTATTGGCAACTATGCCGATCTGTACACCTTGACCAAAGAGCAAATATTGCCCTTGGAACGTATGGCGGACAAATCGGCTGAGAATTTGGTCAATGGGGTACAGGCATCCAAAGCCATACCGTTTGAACGGGTGCTTTTTGCGTTGGGAATCAGGTATGTGGGGGAAACGGTTGCCAAAAAGTTGGCAAAGGCCTTTAAAAATATTGATGCGTTGATGGTAGCTTCCCAAGACGAATTGGTCGCCGTGGATGAAATTGGGGAGCGGATTGCGGAAAGCGTGGTCAATTTTTTCTCGGAGCCCGCGAATGTCGAAATCATTGACCGATTAAAATCCTACGGATTGCAATTTTCGTTGTCCGAGGAACAGTTGGAAAATCAAACGGAACTTTTGAAGGGAAATACGTTTGTGATTTCCGGTGTGTTCGAGACCATCAGCAGAAATGATCTAAAAAAATTGATAGAGGATAATGGGGGTAAAGTGTCTTCCTCCATTTCATCAAAAACCAGCTTCTTGGTGGCAGGCGACAATATGGGCCCAAGTAAACGTACCAAGGCGGAGTCTTTGGGAGTACCCATCATATCAGAACAGGAATTTTTGGAAAAGTTGGAATCATGATACCAAAAACGTACGAAGAATTTGAAGCTACTTTAGACCAATACACACCACCATCCAATTGGTCGGAGCCTTTAAAATCCCTTTGGCACGATGCGAAGGGCGATTGGGAGTCCTCCCATGATATTGCCCAAGAAATAGGCTCTCCAATGGGCAGTTGGATACATGCTTACTTGCACCGAAAAGAAGGGGATAAGTGGAATTCGCAATATTGGTACGGTAGAGCGGGCAAGCCTTTTCCCGAATATAGCTTGGAAGAGGAACTGAAGGTATTGGTAGGGGCCAACCTTTGATCAATTTACAATAGACCAAAACCAATAATCCAACCATTCTTGTCCCTTCGACTCCGCTCAGGGACCGGTTTAGGATGCCAACAATCCAACCATTCTTTTCCCATAACCTTTACCTTTCCCCCAAACCCCCATCAACTCAAACCCACCATTCGTCAATCCATAGCCCCCATATATCAATCAAGCATAAAAAAACACATATGTTTTCCCGAAACTTGTTGGTATTTACAATTGAGATTATGGATATTAATAAACTTCTTCTAGCGATAATGGCCGTGGCCGTATTTTGGTCTTGCAGCAAGGATGATGGACCAAGCTCCTTTGCGAACCAAGCCCCTGTTATATACGACCAGACCCTTAATGTGCAGGAGAAGGTTGTAATTAATAACGAAGAGGTCGGCATAGTAAAAGCTTATGATTCCAATATCGGCACCAAACTCACTTTTAGTATCATCACCAATAGCGATGATATGTTCGAGATTGAGGCAGCAACAGGGCTATTGAGGATTAAAACGGGCAAAACCCTTGATTTGGGAGAAATTCCCATACAGTATATTACGGTAGCAGTTACGGATGGGGAAAAAGAAGATTCGGCCCAGATAACCATTTGCGATTGTACACCCAACTTCTCCAATGAATCTTTTGTGTTCGAGGTAAGTGAGGATATATCCGACGATGAATTGATCCATAACTTTGAGATTGCTGATGCAGACACCGATTTTAAGGACCTTGTGTTTACAATCCCTACCAATGACTCCGGATTATTTGAAATAAGCAGCGGCGGAGAACTTACCCTGTCGACAGCTAAGAACCTTGATTATGAAACGGCTACCGAGCATAATATTATCGTAAGTGTTACGGATGGGACAGAAACTATGGAGGTCACAGTAAAAATTTTGGTCTTGAACGTTATAGAGGGCTTGGCCGATGATCCCGCATCTTTTGTAACTAAATGGCAAACACAGAGCGATGGGGAAAAAATAGTGATTGGTGCCAATAGTAATTATGGTTACGATTTTACCGTGGATTGGGGAGATGGAACTGTGGAGGATGTTATACAAATGAATCCCGAGACCTTTGAGCATACCTATGATGTTGCAGGTGAATATACTATGGCCTTAGAAGGAGGTTTTCCTGCCATTCAAATGATCAATAGCTCCACGGCAGACAAATTGATGAGCATTGAACAATGGGGAAATATCAATTGGAAGGACTTTTCTTATGCGTTTGCCGATTGTACAAATATGGTTTACCATGCTTCTGATTCCCCAAAACTTTCTGAGGTAACAAGCTTTGAGGGAATGTTTATGGATGCGGTTTCTTTTACGGCCGATCTAAATGATTGGGATACATCAAGCGTTACCAATATGTCACATGTATTTAGGGGTGCAACTTCCTTTAATGGAGATATTGGTGATTGGGATACCTCGAATGTATCGCAAATGCAATATATGTTCGATGGAGCAATTCTGTTCAACAAAGATCTTGATGATTGGGTTACCTCAAAGGTGGTCAATATGGCAAATATGTTCAGGGGGGCAACCGCTTTTAATGGAAATATTGACAATTGGAACACGACCAATGTGGACATTATGACAACGATGTTTGAGAACGCCACCGACTTCAATAGAAATATTGAAGCGTGGGATACGGGAAATGTAACCTTCATGATCGGAATGTTCCGCAATGCAGAATCTTTTAACGGTAACATTGCTGATTGGGATACAGGTAATGTAGAATCAATGGCCAATATGTTCAATGGGGCCATCTCTTTTGACCGAGATTTGGGCAGTTGGGACATTGGCAATATAACGATAGTTGGAGATATGTTTGTTGGTAGCGGTATTTCTTCGGTTAATTTGAACAATACCTTTATTGGATGGAGCGCATACGTTGACCAGAATGGCGGCCCTTCCAATATTACAGTGGGATTGGATAATTTGAGTGTTTGTTTGGGAAATGGGATTAATGCACTTCAAAACTTATTGGACAATTACCAATGGAATTACACGGGCAATTTGAATTTGGTGCAATGTAATTGATCATTGAAATAGCAATTTTTCATACTATTTGTTTTTTAGATCAAACCGGGTGGGCCAAGTGCTTTTCCGGTTTTTGTTTTTTTTAGTCGGAAGTCAGTCGGCAGTGGGCAGTTAACAATGAACAAATAACCAAACAAACGAATCATCGAATAATCCATTAGCCTTTCACCCTTCAACCCTCAACCCTCAACCCTCAACCCTCAACCCTTCACCTTTTATCCTTTTACCCAACCCCCATCAACCCAAACCCCTCATCCGTCAACTCAAACAGGGCATTGGTAAATCGGGCGGAGAAAATCTTGTGTAAAAGAACCATCTTTCCGAAAAATATAGTGTTATGACTATCAAATTTGAAAGATTGTGGGGCATGATTTTGTTGTTATGTTTCCTGCAATCCTGTGATAAGGACTCGCTCGGCGATGTAAATGGAGCTCCTGTCGCCCACGGGGATACTTTTTCTGTAAAGGAAGATGTGGATGATCAGACCATAATCGGAACAATAGAGGCCACTGACCCGAATGGAGATGTACTTACATTTGATATTAGAAGCGGTGGAAACGCTCTTTTTGAGATTAATTCGGATGGCGAAATTTCTTTAGCAGAAGGGAAATATCTGGATTATGAGACTGTGAAGGAACATTCATTGGTTGTAATGGTCTCCGATGGTATTATTGATAGATTCAGGGGAGTAAGTGTCAAAGTAGAGGATGTGGATGAGATAATCGCGGACGACCCCGCAGCTTTTGTAACCACTTGGAAAACCGATGCGGCCAACCAAACAATTTACATTGGGGCCAACGAAGTTTATGACTACGATTTCACCATAGATTGGGGTGATGGAACCGTAGAAAATATTTCGAAGAACTCCCCACAACTGTTTGAACATACTTTTTCAACGGCAGGGAATTACACCGTTGCTATAATAGGAGATTTTCCAAGTATCAATATGAATAAAGTTTATCAAATGTATGGTGACGAACCACTTTCCAGAATGGTTGCTCTTGAGCAATGGGGAAAGACACAATGGAAAAATCTCGAGGGAGCATTCGCCAATTGTTATAAGATGAAATACAATGCAACCGATGTTCCGAACCTTGAGTTGGCCAATAGTTTGGCGGGAATGTTTTTACAGACAAGTTTTAATGCCGATATCAATGATTGGGACACGAGTAATATAACAGATATGCGCCTGATGTTTTACAATAATTCCAAATTTAACCAAGACTTGAACAAATGGAATACATCAAAGGTAACCAGCATGGAAGGTATGTTTTTGGGGGCGATCGCATTTAATGGGGATATCAGCACATGGAATACATCTAAGGTCACAACAATGTTAAGTATGTTCGATGGTGCGACGTCTTTTAACGGCGACCTTAGTAATTGGGATATATCCAATGCAGTAAACACAAGCGGTATGTTCTTTGGAACGGTTTTGTTCAATGCTGATATAGGAGGATGGGATACGTCAAATGTAGTTGATATGTCGGGAATGTTCTCCGGCGCAACCTCTTTTGATCAAGACTTGGGCAACTGGGACATCGGTAATGTTATAACTATGGAAAATATGTTGAATAACAGTGGTTTGTCCAAAAATAATATCAATGCCACACTCATTGGGTGGAATGGTTTCGTTCAGCAAAACACCGGTCCAATAGGAATCGAATTAGGACTCGAAGGATTGACCATTTGTGGGGTAGAAGCATATAGTGCCGTTGTGGAACTGAGTACAATTTACACTTGGGTATTTACAGGAGAAGCGTCAATACAGGAACAATGTAATTAATTATTGGAAAAGTAATTTTTTCATACTCTTTAGTTGTTTTTTAAGACCGGGAGAGCCAAGTGCTTTTCCGGTTTTTGTATTTTGTAATAATGAGATGTGGGATTTGAGTAGTGAGATGTTAGGAGGTAGTAGGCGGTGAGCAGTGAGCAGTATACAATAGTCAGTTTGCAGGAAGCAGTATACAGTTGACAATTAGCAATCAACAATTAACGAAAAACCATTAACCAAATAACCGAATAACGCAACAATCCAAAAGTAGAGACGAGACTCAAGAGCCAAGACATAAGACATAGAAGTAGGAAGTAGGAATTCAGTAGATCGGATTCAGGAGGCGGTAAGCAGTGGTCAGTTTATAGTGAACAATGAACAGACCGCGATTGTCAGTTCGAGCGCAGTCGAGAACGCTATGTTCTTTAACTATATTCCAAAGATTCTTCATCGTCCCTTCGACTTCGTTCAGGGTCCCTGCTTCTAACCATCCAATAATCCTTTCACCCTTCACCCAAACCCCCATCAACCCAAACCCCTCATCCGTCAACTCAAATAGGGCATACATCAATTGGTGGCTTAAAACTTCAGCAGAACTCCCGAATTTGCCTTGATTTTTAATAATTAAAAACTTTAAGTTTATGAAAAAGATTCTTTTTTCAGTATTGGCCGTGGCCTTGTTTTGGTCCTGTGGCAAAGATGACGGCCCGGTGACCCCTTCGGAGGGCGAGAACAAAGTTCCGGTTATAGCCGCACAGAGTTTTACCGTAGCGGAGACCATTTCCGATACCGAGGTGATCGGTACGGTAGAGGCGAACGATGCCGATGAAGACGACACGCTCACCTTTACCATTGAAACAAACAGTGACGCCCTGTTCGAGATTACCACAACGGGCGACCTTAGTTTGGCAAGCGGCAAAACGCTGGACGCGGCAACCAAGGAACAGCACATTATAAAAGTAAAAGTGGACGATGGCGAGGACACCGCAAGTGCAAACATTACCATTAAGGTAACTTCCGAAGATGTGACCCCGACCAACGAGGCACCTGAGATGGCCGACCAAGAATTTAAAGCGAACGAGGATATTGACAATGCTTATGAGATCGGCATACTTGAGGCCACCGATGCGGACGATGATATCCTTACCTTTGAACTAAAAGAGAACGACAATGACCTGTTTATGCTCTCTGAAAGCGGCATATTGACCCTTGCCGAAGGCAAAACGTTGGATTACGAGACCGCGACCTCACATAGCATAACGGTAACCGTAACCGATGGAGAAGAAACGGTAGAAGCTACAGTTACCGTAACCGTGGAAAATGTAGTTGAAAGTATGTTCGATGATCCTGCCTCTTTTATAACCACTTGGGAGATAGGGGTAGACAAGTATTTGCTGATGCCTATAAACAATAATTACAGTTATGATTTTACTATAGACTGGGGAGATGGCACAGTAGAAGAGTATGCGGGTAATGGTATTGATATTTCTTCAGAACACTTCTATCCAACAGCCGGTACCTACACCGTTGCTGTCCAGGGGGAGTTTCCTTCATTTAAAATAAATGCTTCGGGAGAGGACAAGTTGTTAAGTGTGGAACAGTGGGGAAATATTGAGTGGGAAACTTTTAGATCTGCATTTGACGGTTGTACAAAATTAGAGTTCAACGCTTCGGACAAGCCCGATCTTACCAATGTTACGGATATGGCATTTATGTTTAGAGGTTCTAATTTTAATGGAGACATTAGTGGTTGGGATGTGAGTAACGTAACCGATATGAGCTTAATGTTTTTGGAGGCTCCCAACTTTGACCAAGATCTAGGTGGTTGGGATATCGGCAATGTAGAAAACATGTCCAATATGTTCGATGATAGTGGCATGTCCAAAGAGAACATGAGTGCCACTTTAGTTGGCTGGAACAGTTATGTGGATACCAATAATGGTCCGGAAAATATTACGATTGGAATACATAACTTAACCATTTGTGGTGATGAGGCATTGGCTGCCGGTAATAACTTGATGTTGAATCACGATTGGGAGTTCACTGGAACTGCAGAGTTTCTTGAGGAATGTAATTGATCATTGAAATAGCAATTTTTCATACTATTTGTTTTTAGAAAAGACCGGGAGAGCCAAGTGCTTTCTCGGTTTTTCTATTTCAGAGGTCAGAGGTCAGAGGTCAGATTACAGTCGGCAGTGGGCAGTGGGCAGTTAACACAGTTGAAGTTTAAGACCAGAGGTTCTTCGCTCTGCTCAGCAAGACAATAATCAGTATGCAGTAAGCAGTCAACAATAAAAAATTACTCAATCACCAATTGTCAGGTCGAGAACGTTTTAACCAATAACCATTAACCAATAACCAATAACCAATAAATCAACTAAACCGTAATGCTAACCCCTTTTGCTTGGGCATTTTTATCGGTATCAAAGTAAAAATCAATCCTGCCTACATTAATCCCGTAGCAGCCTACTTGGTTCACTAATACCGAGTTCCAGTTTTGGTTGGTGCGTACATCTGGCTTATCCAAAAACGTATGGGTATGTCCGCCAATGATCAAATCCGTATGGAAGGTCTTTTGTGCTAGCTGAGTATCGCTGGGTTTTTCTGGATATTCGTAATCATAGCCCAAATGCGATAGGCAAACAATCAAATCGCATTGCTCTTTCTCTTTGAGTTGCTTTTCTATGTCCAGGGCAATCTCGTAGGGGTTCAAATACTGGGTTTCTTTGTATAGTTTTTTGGTCACCAATCCGTCCAGTTCAATACCAAGGCCATATACACCGATTTTAATGCCATCAACCGTATAGATTTTATAAGGTTTCACGTAGCCGTCCATCACCGTGTTGGTAAAATCGTAGTTGGCGTTGATCATTTCAAAAGTGGCATTGGGCATCTGTGCGAGCAGCCCCTCGATACCATTATCAAAATCGTGGTTGCCTATGGTTGCCGCATCATATTTGAGTTTGCTCATCAGCTTAAATTCCAGTTCACCGCCATAAAAATTAAAGTAGGGGGTTCCTTGGAAAATATCGCCGGCATCAAAAAGTAAGGTGTTCGGATTTTCGTTACGGATTTGTTCCACTAAAGTGGCGCGCCTCGCCACCCCGCCCAAATTTGGGTGTCTGGAGTGGGTAGGGGGAAAGGCGTCGATATGGCTGTGCACATCGTTGGTGTGCAAAATGGTAATCTGTTTTTTGCCCAAATTGGAACATGAGCTTAAACTGAGCCCGCCCAATCCAATTAAAGTGGATGCAGCGGTTGTATTGGTGATAAAGTCCCTTCGTTTCATTAATCCATTTGTTTTATACGGTCGTCTGCAACCACCTGTAAGGTGTCCACTTTTTTAAAGTAATCTATCATGGCATTGCGCAATAGGTAATCCGTTGGTGTTCTCGATACTATTTGGTCAAAAAAGCCAACGCTGGGACCTCCGTTGATCAAATAATCGGAAGAGGCCACGTAGTAATTGCGGCTTTCATCAAAAGGTCGACCTTGAATGTTCACAGATTCCAGGGCGCCGTTTTTGTCCGTAACAATCTCGATTCCTGCAACAGGGTGTCTTCGAGAGGACTTTGCCACAAAATTGATGAGTTCCCGGGTAGCGGAGCCACTGAGTTCCACCACTTCAATATAATTTTCAAAAGGCATTACCTCGTAGGCATTTCTAGCGCTCACATTGCCCTCGGAGATAATGGAGCGTACACCACCGGCGTTCAATACCACAAAATCCAATGTGTTCCCGGACCTGGAATTGAAGATAGGGGAGGCCTGTTCAAAAACAATGTCCGCCATTAAGTTCCCCATGGATGAGGTACGTTCCCCATCGTTCAACAACAATGGTTTTGGGGCATAGGCCAAGGTACTGTCCAGCACCTCGTTGATTCTCTTTCGGTACGGCTCCACAAAGGTTTCAATGGAATCGGTCTGTGCGTAGGTAGAGTCGATGGGAATTTGCTTGCCCTGTATTTCCGTTAGTTTTTCGGTATCATTTTTACAGGACATCAAAAAACAAAAAGTTGTAAATACAACAAATTGTTTAAATTTTAGATTGTTCACAGGCGTATCTTTGTTAAGTCGTCTTGGTAGATTATTTACCTTTGTAAAAATCATCAAAAATATGTTTTTGAAAGGACTCCAGGACAAATTTAAGGTTAAATCGGGGCAGAAATATTTAAGGGAAGAACTGGAAAGGTCTCCCAAGACTGTTGCCAGGGATAAGGGGATTACCAGTGTGGGCTGTATTGTCGATGTTGATAATTTTCAGAAAGCAGAGGCCTTTTACGAACTTATTGAAGAATTTTCGCTGAGACCGAATGCCATAAAAATCATCGGATATAAGCGAGAGTTCGATAAAAATTCCCCTTACGCCATCCAAATGTTCTCGGATAAGGACCTTGGATGGAAGGGACAGATAGAAAACAGTTACGTTCTGGAATTTTTGAGCAGGGAGTACGATATGTTGATCAATTATTATGAAGATGATAACTTAATGATGAAGTTGTTATCGGTAAAAACTCCTGCCCGTCTCAAAGTTGGCTTGGCCGCCCAAGACCCCAATATCAACGATTTGATCTTAAATACACCCTTGAGCGACTTTAAGTTGTTCAAAAGCGAACTGAAAAAATATTTAAAGGTCTTAAAAGAAATTTGAAGTGATGGAACAATTAATCGGAACAGGAGTGGCTTTGATAACCCCGTTCAGAGAAGATTTATCGGTGGATGTAGAAGCCTTGGAAAGAGTGGTGGAGCATAACATTCAAGGAGGTGTGGATTATTTGGTGGTGTTGGGAACAACGGCCGAATCCGCAACCCTTTCGCAAGCTGAGAAACAGTTGGTGGTAGATGTAGTGGTGCGTGCCAATGCAGGGAGACTCCCGTTGGTCCTTGGTGTGGGGGGCAACAATACCATGGCGGTGGTACATGAGCTAAAAACATTGGATTTATCGGATTTCGATGCGATACTTTCCGTATCTCCTTATTATAATAAGCCAACACAGGAGGGCATATACCAACATTTTAAACTTATTTCAGAAGCGTCGCCCATTCCAATCGTACTTTACAATGTGCCTTCAAGAACGGGCAGCAATATGTTGGCGGCGACCACGTTGAGGTTGGCGCACGACTTTACCAATATTGTTGCAATCAAAGAAGCTTGCGGCGATGCCGTTCAAATTGATAAAATCATTAAAGATAAACCGGAAGGTTTTTTGGTCATCTCTGGTGACGATTCAACGGCTTTGGCCACGGTGTTGTCAGGTGGGGCAGGGGTTATCTCGGTTTTGGGCCAAGGATTACCATCTCTTTTTTCCGATATGATAAAACTTGGTTTGGAAGGCAACGTAAAGGAAGCATACGCTATCCACCACAAATTATCCCCCTTAATGTCCCAAATTTTTGAAGAAGGGAACCCGGCTGGTATAAAAAGTATTTTTGAAAAAAAAGGGATTACACGTGCTACCGTGCGATTGCCATTAGTGGAAGCGACATCGGTTTTAAAGGATAAAATCGTAGCCTCTTTGGGTCAGTTGGACAAGGCCCATGTTTAAAATTCGTTAAATGTTGCCCAAATGATTGGGGATTGCCCATGCTACCTTTTACATTTGAGTGGTAAAAAATCTTTTTTATATCCATTCAATATCACTAATTTTGCAAAATGTTTTTGAAAATGAGGTCAATACTCCTTTTTTGTTGTGCAGCAGTACTTCTCGTATCCTGTAGTGAGTATCAAAAGGTACTTAAGGAAACCGATGTGAAGGCCAAATATGATATGGCCGAAAAGCTGTATGAGGAAGGCGATTATAAAAGAGCGGTTCGTTTGTTCGAGCAGATTGCGCCCCAATATGTTGGAAAGCCACAGGGGGAACGCGTGATGTTCTTCTTTGCCGATAGCTACTTCAAAAATGAGGAATATTACTTGGCCGGTTATCAGTTTGAGCGATTTATCAAGTCCTACCCACGTAGCGACAAGATTCAAGAAGCCAGTTTTTTGGGAGCAAAAAGTTATTATATGCTTTCCCCGAGGTACTCTTTAGATCAAACAGAAACAGACAAGGCGCTTTTGAAATTACAGACCTTTATCAATAATTATTCTGAGTCTGAGTTTTTTGAGGAAGCCAATACAATGGCCAGGGAGTTGACCGCCAAAAAGGAGAAGAAGGAAATAGAGATAGCAAAGCAATTCAACAAGTTGGGAGAATTCAATTTGCCGGTTTTGATTTCTGCAATCACTGCTTTTGATAATTTCATTACAGACAATCCAGGTTCGATCTATCGTGAAGAAGCCATGTTTTATAGAATAGAATCGGCCACGAGATTAGCCCTGAACAGTACATTGGACAAAAAACAAGAGCGATTGGAAGATGCCCTTGAATCGTACAATACGTTGATGCGTTATTTCCCCGAAACGGAATTCAAGAAAAAGGCTGACGACTATGCCGAAACAATCCGTGAGGAGTTGAGTGCATACGACACTGCTTCTTTATCAAAATAAAAAATTAGCTTTTAAACCATTGCACATGCAAGATTTGAAAAACACCAAGGCCCCGGTTTCCACAAAAACTCTTAATAGAAACGAGTTTGACGAAAAAACCGAAAATATTTACGAAGCTATCTCCATAGCTTCCAAAAGAGCTATCCAAATCAATTCTGAGATCAAAAAGGAATTGTTGGAAAAGCTAGAAGAATTTGCTACCTATAGCGATAGTTTGGAGGAAGTTTTTGAAAACAAAGAACAGATAGAGGTTTCCAAATTCTACGAAAAATTGCCAAAACCACATGCTTTGGCGGTACAAGAGTGGTTGGAAGATAAAATCTACTACAGGAATACAGAGAAAGACGCATAAGAAATGCTCAGCGGTAAAAATATTCTTTTGGGAGTTTCCGGGGGAATTGCCGCCTACAAGACTACATTTCTTGTTCGTTTACTGATTAAAGCTGGCGCCCAGGTCAAAGTTGTGATGACCCAGAGCGCCAGCTCTTTTGTTTCTCCACTTACACTTTCCACACTTTCCAAAAATCCAGTGTTGATGGATTTTATCAACGAGGAAGATGGAAGCCTGTCTTGGAACAACCATGTTGAGCTCGGACTTTGGGCCGATGTAATGCTGATTGCGCCAGCCACTGCGAATACCTTGTCAAAGATGGCCAATGGAACCTGCGACAATCTGCTTTTGGCCACCTATTTATCGGCAAAGTGCCCAGTTTATTTTGCACCCGCCATGGATTTGGATATGTACAAGCACCCATCCACCAAAAATTCTTTGGATAAGTTGGAGTCTTTTGGCAATACCCTAATTCCTGCTGAATCGGGAGAGCTGGCAAGCGGATTGCATGGCGAGGGACGTATGGCAGAGCCTGAGAACATCGTAGCCTTCATGCAAGAAGATTTGGCCAAAGGACTGCCATTATCAGAAAAAAAAGTGCTCATTACCGCAGGGCCCACACAAGAGGCCATCGACCCCGTTCGTTTTTTGGGAAACCGTTCCACGGGTACCATGGGGTTTGAGCTGGCCAAAAAGGCTGCAAACCTTGGTGCAAATGTAATTTTGGTCTCAGGCCCTACACATTTGAACATCGAACATTATAATATTCAACTCATTCGAGTGACGTCCGCACAGGAAATGTACGAAGCCTGCCATGAACATTACCCGGATACCGATATCGCAATATGTGCTGCTGCGGTAGCAGATTATCGTCCTAAAATAATAGCTTCTGAAAAAGTGAAGAAGCAAGAGGGGGATATGGAAATCGAATTGGAACGAACCCCTGATATTTTAATGTCACTTGGCGAGGCCAAAAAGAGTCAGTTCTTGGTGGGATTTGCCTTGGAGACCCAAAATGAACTGGAGAACGCCAAAGGCAAGCTCAAACGAAAACACTTGGACGGCATTGTTCTTAATTCTCTTAAAGATGACGGCGCTGGGTTTGGCGGAAGCACAAATAAAATTACTTTCATAGATAAGAATTCGGAGATAAAAACGTTTGACTTGAAGACGAAGCCCGAGGTGGCTTCCGATATTTGGAAAGAAATCATCTCCAGAATCCATGCGTAACATAGTTTTTTCTGTTTTCTTATTGTTGGTGACCATCGGAACTTCTGCACAAGAGCTGAGTTGCTCCGTAACCGTTAACTCGGACCAAGTGGGGCAGACCAATCAACAGATTTTTAGGACTTTGGAGCGTTCGCTGAACGATTTCGTGAACAAGACGAAATGGACCAACAGGACTTATCGTGAAAATGAGCGAGTCAATGCACGGATGTTCATTACGGTAACCCAGTACGAATCGGACCGTTTTGAAGCCAATATTCAGATACAATCCACGCGACCGGTTTTTAATACTACGTACGAAAGTCCGGTATTCAACTATAAGGACAATTCGTTTAACTTTCAATATCAGGAGTTCCAGCCTTTGGTCTACAACCCAAACAATTTTGATTCCAATTTGGTAGGGGTGATTTCCTACTACGTCTACATTATGTTGGGATTGGATGCCGATACATTTTCATTGGAAGGAGGCAACGATTTTTACCGTCAGGCCCAGAATATTGTCACCCAGGCCCAAAGTTCCGGTTACGCCGGCTGGAGCCAAGAAACGGGAGACCGAAGCCGTTTTGAATTGGTTGATAACTTATTGAGCAACTCGTTCAGGGAATACAGGATTGCCATGTACAACTACCATAGAAAAGGGCTCGATATATTGGCAGACAACAATAGCACGGGCAAGCAAATTATTGCGGGAAGCCTTCGTTTGTTCGAAACACTCATTAGTCGCAGGCCCAATGCTTTCCTGATTCAGACCTTTTTCGATGCCAAGTCTGAAGAAATCCAGAATATCTTCTCTGACGGCCCCAAGGTGGACATTGTAAAACTCAAGGAAACCTTAAACAAAGTGGCTCCATTTTATTCCAGCACATGGAATGAAATAAATTACTAGTGCAGTTCTCCAAAGAAATTTATCTTTACGGGTAAATTCTTCAATATTGCTAGCAAATCTATCCATCCAAAATTATGCACTCATTGATGACGTAAGTGTGTCTTTTTCCAACGGATTCACTACCATAACGGGTGAAACCGGCGCTGGAAAATCCATACTATTGGGCGGACTTTCCATGGTTTTGGGAAAACGAGCCGATTTATCGTCGTTAAAAAACACAGCACAAAAATGTGTGATAGAGGCCGAGTTCGATGTTTCCAAATATCAGCTCCAGCCCTTTTTTGAAGAAAACGAACTGGATTACGAGGACACTACTATTTTGCGGAGGGAAATTTTGCCAAGTGGTAAATCGAGGGCATTTGTAAACGATTCCCCTGTTACTTTGGATGTAATGCGTGCCTTGGGCGACCAATTGGTGGATGTGCACTCGCAACATCAGACCATGCAGCTCACCGACAACGATTTTCAGATGAAAGTGTTGGATGCATTGGCCGATAACTCGGAGAATCTTACGGAATATACGGAGGAGCTTGAAAAGCTGCGGACAGCGTCCAAAGAGCTTCAAAAGTTGGAAGATTTCCAGGCTGATGCAGATAAAGAACACGATTACAATAGTTTTTTGTTGAAGGAACTGGAAGATGCCAAGCTCAAGGAAGGCATGCAGGAAGAACTCGAAGAAGAGTATGAGCAATTGAGCAACGTCGAGCAGATTATGGAACAGTTGTCCGCCGGGCATCAGTTGTTGAATGACGAGCAATTGGGTATTGTAGGCCGACTTACTGATTTAAAACGCGCATTCCAGGGCTTGACTGATTTCGGGGCTGACTATAAATCTTTGTACGATAGAATCCAATCAGTTTTGATTGAAACCGATGATATTGCATCCGAACTGGAGCAAATGCAGGAAGGTGTGGAGGCTGATCCTGAACGTTTGGAAGTGGTCAATGGGAAATTACAGCAACTCTACGACCTTCAAAAAAAACACCATACGGATTCCGTTACGGATTTAATCGCCATTCGAGAGGAATTGGCGCAAAAGGTAGATGCGGTTGCCAATATTGAATCCAAAATCAAAGAAAAACAACAGGAGGTTGACACTATCACCAAAAAGGTAGACTCTTGGGCCAAAAAAATAAGTGAGGGCAGAAAGGCTGTCATCCCCAAATTGAATGAAAGACTTCAAGCCAACCTATCATCTTTGGGAATGTCGGCAGCGACATTTAATATAGAGGTAAGTCCATCTAAATCATTCAAGACCAACGGTAAAGATGATTTGGTGTTCTTGTTTTCGGCAAACAAGGGCTCCAATTACGGAGAACTTAAAAAAGTGGCATCTGGAGGTGAACTTTCCCGAATTATGCTCACAATTAAATCCATTTTGGCGGAATATGAAAACCTGCCGACCATGATGTTCGATGAAATAGACACCGGGGTTTCCGGTGAAATATCCAACCGCATGGGCGAAATCATGCAACAGATGAGCAGTACCATGCAGGTGTTTTCCATTACGCATTTGCCGCAGGTGGCCTCAAAAGGAAAGTATCAGTTCAAAGTTTATAAGGAAGAGGGAGCGGAAGGCACGAGTACGCACATTAAACAATTGACTACTGACGAACGTGTGAGGGAGTTAGCGGAAATGTTGGGCGGCAAGTCATTGTCAGAATCCGCTTTGGCGCATGCCAGGGAGCTGTTACAATAAAACCACAAAGCTGCTTCCCAAACTTCAAATAGTTTAAATATCTTTGTGACACAATCAACAATAGCAATAAACTATGGCATACAATCTTTTAAAAGGTAAAAAAGGAATCATTTTTGGTGCATTGGACCCAAACTCCATTGCTTGGAAAACTGCTGAACGCGTTCACCAAGAAGGTGGCGAGTTTGTTCTGACGAACGCACCCATCGCCATGCGAATGGGTCAAATCAATGAACTGGCGGAAAAGACCAATTCAGAAATTATTCCCGCAGATGCCACTAACGAGGAGGACTTGAAAAACTTGGTGGAGAAATCCATGGAGATTTTGGGAGGAAAACTGGATTTTGTGCTCCATTCCATCGGAATGTCCGTAAACGTTAGAAAAGGAAGACATTACACGGATGAAAACTATAGCTTTACGGAAAAAGGCTGGGACGTATCGGCATTATCTTTCCATAAAGTTATGCAGTCCCTATACAAAGCAGAAGCGATGAACCAATGGGGAAGTATAGTCGCCTTGACCTATATGGCAGCACAAAGAACATTTCCGGATTATAATGATATGGCGGACAACAAGGCCTATTTGGAGTCCGTGGCAAGAAGCTTTGGTTATTTCTTTGGAAAAGAACACAAGGTAAGAGTGAACACAATTTCCCAATCTCCGACCCCGACCACTGCCGGGCAAGGTGTTAAAGGGTTTGATGGATTCATCAACTACGCGGAAAAAATGTCGCCATTGGGCAACGCCACCGCAGATGATTGCGCCAACTATACGGTATCACTTTTCTCCGATTTGACCAAAAAAGTGACCATGCAGAACTTGTTCCACGATGGTGGTTTCTCCAATACCGGGGTAAGTCAAGAAGTAATCGATGAGTTTTCGAAATAAACCTTAAAAAAATATATGGGAAGCCACTCTTTTTAGGGTGGCTTTTCTGTTTGAGATGAATACATTTTTTTCCATAGTGGTACCGGTGTACAACCGGCCCGAAGAAATTAGGGAACTTCTGGAAAGTCTTCAAGAACAAGACTTCCAGAAAGATTTTGAGGTGGTTATTGTTGAGGACGGGTCTTCACAAAGTTCGGAAGAAGTGGTAAACAGGTTTCAGGGCAAGTTGAACATTTCCTACTACTTCAAGGAAAACTCAGGCCCGGGGGATTCCAGAAATTTTGGAATGCAACACGCCAAAGGAAATTATTTCATCATTCTGGATTCGGACTGCATCCTCCCTAAGCAATATTTGTCCGAAGTGGACAAGGAGCTAACAAGGGAGTTTGTACACTGTTTTGGAGGGCCGGATGCTGCGGACGATTCTTTCACCACCATTCAGAAAGCCATCAATTATGTAATGACATCTTTTTTGACCACCGGAGGTATCCGCGGAGGAAAAAAGGGCGTAGGTAAATTTCAGCCCCGTAGTTTTAATATGGGGATATCCAAAGAAGCATTTGAAAAGGCGGGAGGTTTCGGCCGAATACATCCTGGGGAAGATCCGGACCTGACTTTTCGCATATGGAAAGCGGGTTTTGAAACTAGATTGTTCCCCGAGGCATTTGTGTACCATAAAAGACGTATCGATTGGAACAAGTTTTATATTCAAGTCAATAAATTTGGGATGGTCCGCCCCATACTCAACAAGTGGCACCCTGGAACGGCGAAGCCGACATACTGGTTTCCGACTTTATTCATGTTGGGTCTCATAGTAGCCCTTGCCTTGTTTTTTGTAGGGCTAGGACTGCCCTTGATGCTCTATGCGTTCTATTTTTTGGTACTATTTTTGGACGCCTTAATAAAGAGTAAAAGCCTCATTGTCGCCTTGTTGTCCATTTTTGCCCTTATGATTCAGTTTACGGGATATGGAATAGGTTTTTTCAAGTCCACAATGTTGCTTAACTTTAGTAATAAGAAGCCAGAGGAGTTGTTTCCAAAACTATTTTTCAAGAAGAAGTAAAGTGTTTAAAAAGGTATTGCACGGTCTTAATCAGAAGAAAGCGAAAGTATTTTTGCTATTTCTGATATGCTCTTTTTTCGCATGGTTTATCAGTAATTTGTCTGAAACTTATGAATCCAGGGCTTATTTTACCTTAAATTACCGTAATCTTCCCGATTCTTTGCTGTTGGGGGAGAACTCAAACAATCAGATTGAAGCAAAACTCAGAACAAGTGGGTTTCAATTTTTGTACTATAAGATTTTTAGAAGTCGAGTAGATATTGATGTATCCCAAGTAACGTACCAAGATGGGAAATATGTTCTTGACGAGCAGGTCTTGATTCGACAGATGGACCAACAGCTGTCTCAAAACATATCCTTGTTGGATTTGGACCCGAACGTGTTGGGTGTGGATCTATACAAAGTAGACTCCAGGAAGATACCTATTCAGGCGAACCTGAACCTTCAACTCCAACAAAATTATATATTGGACGGAAAGGTTAACATATCTCCTGATTCAGTTGTGGTGAAAGGACCAAAAAGTGAAATAGATACCATAAAGGTTATTAAAACCTCACCTGTACAACTCAGCCATGTCAGTGAAGATTTTTCTAGCGATGTCTCATTGCTTTTCCCGAAAGGGCTGGACAATAGTATATTCTCTGTGGGGCGTGCAACGGTTTTTGGCAAGGTGTCCAAATTCTCGGAAAAAGTTTTTGAAGTTTCGGTTCAGGTGCGCAATATTCCTGAAGGTTACCAAGTAAAAACATTTCCCAACACGGTTACCATTCTTTGCAAGGCCACGATAGAACGTTTGAAAGAGATATCTGCGTCGGACTTTGAGGTTGTGGCGGATTATGGTCAGTTGGATGGCTCTGAGAGCAGCAAATTGTTTTTGGAAATTACAGAGAGCCCTCAAAAAGTATACGACGTAAAGTTGGAAAAAAGGACCGTAAATTTTGTTTTGGAACAGCAATGATGATAGTAGGGCTTACAGGGGGAATTGGAAGTGGAAAGAGTACCGTAGCAAAAATGTTCTTGGACTTAGGGATTCCGGTGTATGATTCTGACAAGGAGGCCAAGGACTTGATGATAACTTCCAAGGAAATTAAAAAGGCAATTATAAAATTGTTGGGAGATGGGGCTTATAATAGCAAAGGTCTTAACAGGGTATACATAGCGGATAAAGTCTTTAAGGATTCCGATTTGCTCGAAAAACTTAACGGAATTGTTCATCCAGCGGTCAGGGAGCACTTTTTAGAGTGGGCCAAAAGCCAAGAATCACCTTACATTATCCAAGAAACCGCATTGATTTTTGAGAACCAAGTACAAGATAAATATGATTGCACCATACTTGTAACTGCGCCAGAGGACATCAGGATAAACAGGGTTGTTCGCAGGGATGGCACGAACGAACAAGCAATAAAAGACCGCATACATAACCAATTGGAAGACGGGCAAAAAAAGAAATTGGCCCATTACGTTATAGAAAACCTGAACTTGGACAAAACCAAAGAAAAGGTTAAGGAACTACACCTCAAACTATTAGCGACAGCACCCAAATTTTAACATTTATGTTAAGTTTTGGTTAAACGCTAAAATTACTAAATGTTAAATTTTTAATTTTACACTAATGAACAAGAAGCTATTCGTTCTTCTGGTTGTTCTTATGAGCTTATCTCTTTTGGGGATAATTTTTGTGCAGGTTTACTGGATCAGAACATCCGTAAACGACAAAGAAGAACAATTCTCGAGGACAGTTACGGACATTCTGGATAAAGTGGCGAGTAGGGTGGAGAAGCGCGAGATGAAGGAATACTCCGATCGTTTAGCATCTCTTGCAGACAGTATTGGCGAGCCCAAGAGCACGCAGTACAAGAATTTTTTGTTCGTGGATCGGGATTTGAATTCCGATGAAATTCTATTTTATTCACACGGAATTCTTGAAGAAGATTACAATATAACCTCTGCGTTCTTTGATATTAATACAGGTGGTAATGAGGATACGACCACAATTAAAAATTTCACCAGCAAGCGTACTAAGGCCGTGTTCAAAGAAGAATATGGACTGGATGGAAAGAGTTATAGCTTGACTCCCATACAACGCGCGGAGAAAATTGGTGGATTGAGCAGTATTGACAAAGCGGCTTGGGAAGATGTTTTTATGGAGGCGGCCAAAGCAAAGCCGATTCATAAAAGGGTGTCCAAACAAGAACTGGAATTGTTGCTCAGTCAAGAGTTGAGTAACCGGAATATTGACACCGATTATGAATATGGGGTGTACAGTCAAGGTTACCCTACCAAGGTGCGCTCCAGAAAGTTCAAGTTTTCTGGCACCAAAATGTACAAGGCACCTATTTTTAAGGATAGTGAAGGGAGGTCAAATTTCTCCCTGTTGCTCACGTTTCCAAGCATGAAAAAATACATTTTCAGCTCAGTGATGGGAATGGCCCTGTTATCCTTGGTGTTCACTTTAGTAATAATGTTGGCCTATTCCAGTGCAATTTACCAGCTAATAAAGCAAAAACGTATTTCAGAAATCAAGTCAGATTTCATCAATAATATGACACACGAGTTCAAAACGCCCATAGCGACCATTAATTTGGCAGTGGAAGCTATCCGAAATCCGAAATCCATAGAGGATAAGGAAAAGGTGTTGCGTTATCTAGGCATGATTCGTGATGAGAATAAACGTATGCACGCGCAGGTGGAAAACGTACTGAGGATATCCAAATTGGAGAAAAATCAATTGGACATTAGTAAAGACCGTGTAAATATGCACGATATTATTACAGATGCCATTGCACATATAGAGCTTATTGTCCAGGATAGGGGCGGCTATGTAAATGCCCATCTTGATGCCGAACGTTCTGAAGTATTGGCCAATGATATGCACATGACCAATGTGGTGGTAAATATTTTGGACAATGCCGTAAAGTATTCCCCGGAAACACCTAAAATAGATGTGTATACCGAAGTGGTAAAAAATAGCATCATTATTAAAGTACAGGACCATGGTGCTGGAATGAGCAAAGCGGTCCTGAAAAAAGTATTTGAAAAATTTTACCGGGAACATACCGGCGACATACATAACGTTAAAGGCCATGGATTAGGATTGGCCTACGTAAAACGAATTATAGATGATCATCAGGGCGAGGTTTATGCAGAAAGCGAAAAGGGAAAAGGAAGTACCTTTTTTATAAAACTCCCTTTAATTTAAAAACGAACTATGGAAACAGAGAAAAAAAAGATACTATTGGTAGAGGACGATCCCAATTTTGGAATTGTCCTTAAGGACTATTTAACCATGAACGACTTTGATGTTGTTTTGGCCAAAAACGGAATGGAAGGTTTTGAAAAGTTCAAAAAGGACAATTATGATGTTTGTATTTTGGACGTAATGATGCCTTATAAAGATGGATTTACCTTGGCAAAGGAAATTCGAGAAAAAAATGAGAACGTGCCTATTATCTTTTTGACGGCCAAGACCATGAAGGAAGATGTCTTAAAGGGGTACAAAGCAGGTGCAGATGATTATTTGAACAAACCTTTTGATTCCGAAGTGCTTCTAATGAAACTAAAAGCGATTCTTCAAAGAAAAGCATCAGGCTCATTGGCGGATAGCAAACAATTTGAATTTGAAATAGGAAACTTCCATTTAAACTCAAAACTACGCTTCTTGAAATATAAGGAAGAAGAACCTATAAAACTGTCTCCAAAAGAAAATGAACTATTACGTTTGTTGGCGCTTCATGAAAACGATTTAATGCCAAGAGAACTGGCATTGACCAAAATCTGGAGGGATGACAATTACTTTACTTCCAGAAGTATGGATGTTTATATCGCCAAACTGAGGAAATATCTGAAAAAAGATGACCTAGTTGAAATATTGAATATACACGGGGAAGGATTTAGGCTTGTTGTAAAAGCTGAAAACGAGCAATAAACCAATGTCCCATATCGTATAAAAAAGCCACCTTTAAAGGTGGCTTTTTTTCTGCCGAAAATTCGGGGGATTTTTAATCGTTTAGTCTTTTAATAATGCTTTTCACAACCTTGGCAGGAGTTTCATCTATGGAAACCGTTATCGCCTTGGAAGGTGGTTCCAGCGTGTCAAATTGGGATTTCAACAAGTTCAAGGGCATAAAATGTCCTTTCCTTTGTTCCAATCGAGACTTTATCAATTCAAAGGAACCATCTAAATATACAAATTCCATACAATTTCCCATTCCGGCCCTCAAAAGGCTTCTATAGTTCTTTTTTAAAGCCGAACAAGCAATTATTGCACCTTTGTCTTTATGTTCTACGGCCAATTTATTTAGAGCAACCAACCATCCTTTTCGGTCTTCATCATTCAATGGAGAGCCTGCGCTCATTTTTTTAACGTTCGCTTCAGGATGAAAGTCATCACCATCAAAAAAAGGTCTTGAGAGTTCTTTGGAAAGTCGTTTTCCAATTTCGGTCTTACCGGAACCACTCACTCCCATAACTATTAGTACAGTTTTACCGTTAGGCATAAAGGTTGGTTTTAAGTCGGTCTGTGACCATTCTAAGTACCTCTTCTGGTTCAGCATTATAAGGTACCCACAAAATGGTTTCATTCTTTCGCAGCCAAGTCAGTTGCCGTTTTGCAAATCGTCTTGTATTCTTTTTGATTTCCGAAATGGCAAATTCCAAAGTACAATTCCCCTCAATATATTCAAAAAGTTCCTTGTAACCAACTGTTTGCAATGCATTCAGATCCTTATTTGCATAAAGGTTTTCAGCTTCCCTCAACAGGCCTGCTTCCATCATGAGGTCAACACGGGTGTTTATTCGCTCGTAGATGGTTTCCCTAGGGGCATCAATGCCTATATAGAAAGACTTGAATGGCCTTGCTGCCCTTGGTTTGTCCAGAAAGGAGGAAAAAGGTTTGCCCGATGCCTGGCATACCTCCAACGCCCTTATGAGCCTGTGTGGGTTTTCTAAATCCACGCTTTTGTAATATTCAGGGTCTTTTTGTTTTAATTCTTTTTGAAGACTTTGTAAACCTTCATCTTCCAAACGCTGGTTTAACTTGGACCGTATCTCGGGATCAACCTCTGGGAATTCATCAAGGCCAGATATAACAGCATCCACGTAAAGACCGCTACCGCCGACCATAACCACCACATCTTTTTTTTGGAACAAATCCTCCAGCAGGAAAAGTGCTTCCTTCTCAAAGTCACCCACAGAATAAGGTTCAAAAATACTTTTGTGCTGAATAAAATGATGGGATGCCTGTTCCAGCTCCTCTTTTGATGGAACAGCGGTCCCAATTTCCATCTCCTTGAAAAACTGTCTGGAATCTGCGGAAACAATCTCGGTGTTGAAGTGTTTCGCCAGTTGGATTCCCAGAGCGGTTTTTCCAATGCCCGTGGGGCCAACCACTGCAAGTAATACTTTTTCGCTCATAACGGGTGTCCACAATTATAACAATGGGTGGCGTCATCCCTGTGGCCTTCTACCGAACAGCTGGGACAGGCTTGCGTATTTACATGCACCAGAAAACCATCATCATCACTTGTATTGTCTTTCGTGTTTTTGGTGAATTCAGCCGTAACAATGCCTGTGGGCACTGCAATTATTCCATAACCCAAAACCATGATCACCGTTGCTAAAAATTGTCCCAAATTGGTCTGCGGAGCAATATCGCCGTAGCCCACTGTGGTAAGTGTAACAATGGTCCAATAGATACTTTTGGGAATACTTGTAAACCCAGAATCATCCCCTTCCACGATATACATCAATGTACCCATGATAACGGACAGAATCAAAACCACATAAATGAACACGGCTATTTTGGCGCGACTTGCCCTTAACGCCGATTGTAGCTGCGAAGCTTCGCCCATGAACTTGACCAACTTCAAAATCCTGAAAATCCGAAGTAACCGGAAAGCCCTTACGGCCAACAAAACTTGTGAGCCTGCCAGAATATAGGAAAGGTAGAGAGGTATTGTGGACAGGAAGTCTATAATGCCATAGAAACTAAAAACGTATTTCAAAGGTTTTTTAATGCTGATCAAGCGAGCAATGTACTCCAGGGTGAAAAAGATGGTCACAATCCACTCTAGGGTAAGTAATGTTTTGTGGTAATGCTCATCAAACTCATCAATGCTCTCCAACATCACCAAAATAACACTGATGATGATCAGTATGAACAGAAGAATATCAAAAGACTTGCCTGCTGGTGTATCGGCCTCATAAATAACTTCATGAAGCTTTTTTTTCCATTTGGCTTGTGGTTTGAATTCTTTCAATGATCAAGAAGTTAGTGGTATGGTTTTGAGTCGGTTGTTTTTTCTTAAAAAAGTTTCAATGATGAAGGTCGTATTTTCATCGCTCCGCATCGGGGTCATTATGGATTCTAAGATATGAATATTATTGATTTGATGGTTGAGTTCCACAAATCCAAACCCTTGGAGTCTACCATTTTTAATTAAAATAAAACTTCGCTCCCCAACATGTCTGCCCTGATCGGTCAGGGCCACGTTTTTATCCTGGATGCTGTACTTTTCAAACGCGGACTGTACTTTTTTGTTACATTCCAAAGCATCTGGAGCATTAATTGCCCTCAGGCATTTATTGTCCGTTTCCAATGAGGCCGGGCAGAAATCAAACTCTTCGGAAACCTTTTTCACAAAGCTTCGTGCCGATTCGATACCATTAAAGGCCAACTTTTTATGTTCGAGCGACCGATTCTTTTCCGGCACCAACATGATATGCTCCGTTCCGTTTTGACTAAAATCTATGGTGTGCGTAAAGAGTTTTCCTTTGGAAACGTGATTATATCTGGGTCTGTTCTTTTTCTGTTCCAAATACGCCTTTAAAATGGCAATGAGTTCGCTTCCTGTTTTTTCGTAGGTAACTTTCTTGGTTTCCTTTTGAAGTTTGCGCGCGACCTTCCCCACATTGGTAAAATGCTGATTCACCCGCTTTTTAATATCCTTGGTCTTCCCGATAAAGATAATCTGTCCATCTTTGTCGTGCATGTAGTAAACCCCAGTTTCCGATGGCAGGTCGAAGACCATATCCAATTGGGTGGGGGAAAGTTCCCCGTGGGTCTCCTCGCGGATGACTTCGGTAATGATTTTTTTGTCAGAATCCTTGTCCAATAATAATTTGAAAAGCTTCAAGGTGGCAAGTGCATCACCATTGGCACGGTGCCTATCGCTCATGGGTATGCCGAGCGAACGGGCCAATTTTCCCAAGCTGTGCGACTCCGCGTCAGGGATAAGCTGCTTGGAAAGGTCTACCGTACAAAGTGTCTTGCGCTGAAAATCGTACCCCAAACGCCGAAACTCGGTTCTCAGGATTCTATAATCGAACTGGGCATTGTGCGCCACTAAAACGGCATCTTCGGTGATTTCCACAATACGTTTGGCCACTTCGTGAAACTTGGGTGCCGAACGCAACATTTTATTGTTGATACCCGTGAGTTTGGCCACAAAAGGCTGTATTTCCCGTTCGGGATTGATCAAACAGATGAATTTGTCTACCACCTGGTGCCCATCAAACCTGTGGATGGCGATTTCGGTGATGCCTTCCTCATTGTATTTTCCTCCCGTGCTTTCAATGTCAAGTATCGCGTACATGGAAAATTACTGGTTATGAATAGTTTCTAGCTCCAAATATACTGCTTCCAATCCGCACCATGTTGCTGCCTTCCTCAATGGCAATCTGGTAATCTCCGCTCATTCCCATGGAAAGTATGGTGATATCGTCCAATTTTGTTTTGAGGTCATTGAACATGGATTTAAGTTGGGCGAACTCCTTGCTTACCTGGTTTTCGTCATCCGTAAAAGTGGCCATGCCCATCAACCCGACAATTTTGATGTTTTCCATCGCCTTAAATGCATCAGACTCGATAAGCTCCTCCAGTTCTGCTTTATCCAGACCAAATTTGGTATCCTCCTCGGCAATATGGATTTGTAGCAAACATGGAATCACACGATTGTGCTTTTTCGCTTGCTTGTTGATTTCTTTTAATAATCGAGGGCTGTCGACCCCATGAATCAAAGAAACAAATTCGGCCATGTATTTGACCTTGTTCCGTTGTACGTGGCCGATCATATGCCAATCGATGTCCTTGGGCAAATCTTCCCATTTCTGGACCATCTCCTGCACTTTGTTCTCTCCAAACACGCGTTGCCCCGCTTCGTAGGCCTCCAAAATATCCTCGTTGGGCTTGGTTTTGGAAACGGCGACCAGAGTAACTCTCTCGGGGAGTTCTGATTTTATTTGATTGAGATTATCTTTTATGGACATAGTTTTCTATAATTCATAAATAGTCAGCCCGCTACGGAGCTTAGGTTCAATATACGTGCTTTTTGGGGGCATTACCAAACCTGCGTCGGCAATTGCCTTGATTTCTTCAACTGTTGTAGGAACCAGACTGAAACCCACCGCATAGCTGCCCGAATCCACTAAATCCTTCATTTGAATCAGGTTGTTTTTGCCATAACCGTAGCAAATCCGTTTATCGTTCCTTAGGTCTGTGATGCCCAAAATAGGCTCTAAAATGGTTTTGTACAGAATCTGGGTGTCCAATTTGCTCAACGCATCGGTAAATTCGTGGTTCGTTTGCCTGAGATGTAGCGTATAGAACTCGCCAGCCAAATACATACTGAATTCGTGCTTTTTGGATGGTTTGCACAGTCCGTCCTCCCTTTTTTCTATTCTGAAATGCTCGTCCAACTGGATCAGAAACTCCTTTTTTGAATAGCCGTTCAAATCTTTGACCATTCGGTTGAACTCAGAGATTCGCATTTGAGATTCAGGAATCAGGTAGGCCATAAAATAGTTGTATGCCTCTTCTCCTGTGTGATTCTCATTTTCGGACATTTTTAGGTCTGCCAACAAGCTGGAAGATGCACTACGGTGGTGTCCATCCGCAATATAAAGCGCGTTGAGTTCGCCAAAGGCCCTTTCCAGTTTTTCAATCCCTTCGGGATACGAGATTTTCCAAAGTTTATGGTTCACCCTGTCCGTAGTGGTGAAATCGTATTCGGGCTTACGTTCGATTTTACGCTGAAAGATTTCATCCACCGTTTTATTATCCTCATAGGTCATTAAAACAGGCTCCGCATTAAAGCCTACCGTATGCAGATAGTCCGCAAAAAGTTCTTCACGGTCCTGAATGGTGTCCTCGTGTTTTTTGATGACATTATTTCGGTAATCATCGACACTGCAGGCGCAAAAGAATCCCAGGCTCTTAAAATCATCCTTTTCAATTTGATATAAATAAAAGCTGGGCTCCTCATCTTTCTGAAAGATGTTTTCCTCCAAAAACTCCAAATATCGATTGTGAACCAAACCAAACCGTTCTTTTCCTTTGATAGTCTTTTCAAACTTGAAACCTGGGTTGATGATGTGCAAAAACGAGAACGGGTTATACTGTAATATCGCTTTCAGCTCCTCTTTGGAATATTCTTCGTAGGAACGCGATGCTACAAAAAAAGCTTTGTCCTTTGTGGGGCGAATGGCCTTAAAAGGTTTTATAATGGCCATGAAATTCGTTATCTAGTTAGAAGGCATGCTTGCCCTTGTAATTAATTATTGCTACTTAAATTTAGAACACTTAGTGTTTTTTGTCATTTCGAAAGTCCCGATAGCTATCGGGATGAGAAATCTCTTTATAGGTTTAAAGTTAAGAGATTCCTCGTCGCATTGCTTTGTCGGAATGACGACCACCTTCCTTGAATCCTATTTGAATTGTGCGGAAACGTTTTCCGCTTTTCTGGATTCGGAATAATCGTAAAAGCCTTCGCCCGATTTCACGCCCAATTTACCTGCCATAACCATATTGACGAGTAGGGGGCACGGAGCGTATTTAGGGTTTTTGAATCCATCGTACATCACATTTAAAATGGAAAGGCATACATCCAACCCAATAAAATCGGCCAATTGGAGCGGCCCCATGGGGTGTGCCATACCCAATTTCATTACGGTATCGATTTCTTCAACGCCAGCCACGCCATTGTACAAGGTTTCTATGGATTCGTTGATCATGGGCATCAAAATACGATTGGCCACAAATCCTGGGTAATCGTTTACCTCGGTCGGGGTTTTGCCCAATTTTTTGGACAGCTCCATGATGGTCTCCGTGACTTCGTCCGAAGTACTGTACCCACGAATGATTTCCACCAACTTCATAATGGGTACAGGATTCATAAAGTGCATTCCGATCACTTTTTCGGGACGATTGGTGGCAGCTCCAATCTGCGTGATGGAAATAGAGGAGGTATTGGTGGCCAAAATGGCTTCTGCTTTGCAGACTTCATCCAAGTCCCTGAAAATCTTCAGTTTGATGTCCAAGTTCTCCGTTGCGGCTTCAACTACTAAATCTGAATCAGAAACCCCTTCTTTAAAGTTGGTATAGGTGGTAATATTGGACAACGTAGCTTCCTTTTTAGTCCCATCAATGACTTCTTTGGAAATCATTCGGTCTAAATTCTTTGTAATGGTCGCCATTCCTTTGTCCAAGGATGCCTGAGAAATATCCACAAGGTTGACTTTATATCCGTTTTGGGCAAAAACATGGGCGATTCCGTTACCCATGGTTCCAGCACCGATAACTGCTATTTGTTCCATAGTATAGTATTTAAAACTGTTGTCAGTTCAAAAAAAAACAGAGAATGACAACGATTATTGATCAAAAGATTCTATTATCTGAAGGGCTACGCGTAGGGCGTTGGTGCCTTGTTCCAAACTTACGATTGGCGTGGTATCGTTGTTGATGGCATCTGCAAAGGTTTCCAGCTCATCCAAAATGGCGTTGTTTACGTCTATTTCAGGATTTTCAAAATAGATCTGCTTTTTCTCGCCTTCCGCATTTTGAAGGATCATATCAAAATCCCCAGGCTTTTCTGGAGCGTCCTTCATTTTTACCACTTCAACTTTTTTCTCCAAGAAATCCACCGAGATGTAGGCATCACGTTGAAAGAAGCGGGATTTTCGCATATTTTTCAAAGAGATTCTGCTGGCAGTAAGGTTGGCCACGCAGCCATTTTTGAACTGTATGCGTGCATTGGCGATATCGGGAGACTGACTTATCACGGAGACCCCGCTTGCGTTAATTTTTTCCACTTCGGAAGGAACAACGCTCAAAATGGCATCGATGTCGTGTATCATCAAGTCCAACACTACAGGCACATCGGTTCCGCGGGGATTAAATTCCGCCAGACGATGCGTTTCGATGAACATGGGGTTCTCAATTTTGTTCTTTACCGCCAAAAATGCGGGGTTAAAGCGCTCCACATGTCCAACTTGCCCTTTTACATTGTGTTTTTTGGAAAGCTCCAATAATTCTTCAGCTTCCTCAAGCGTATTGGTAATTGGTTTTTCTATGAAGATATGCTTGCCTTTTTGGGTGGCTTTTTTGGCACAATCAAAATGCGACAAGGTAGGTGTTACAATATCAACAACATCCACGGCATCCATCAAATTATTGATGTTATCGTAGTGGGTATACCCAAATTCTGCCGCTACTTTTTTTGCATTGATTTCATCTGGATCATAAAACCCGACGAGTTCGTATTTATCTGATTGGTTTAAGAGCCTTAGGTGTATTTTTCCTAAATGTCCCGCTCCCAGGACACCAACTTTTAGCATAATACCTGTTTTGGTCAAAAATACGGATATGATGTCAGTTTCCATAAATTTTTGAACGGAACTAAGGGGATATTTTTAGGAACTTTATAAATTCGTGCCACCAGACCACAGACCATGAAGGATACACTCAAACATAGGGGAATGCGCAAGAACTTGGCCGATATAGTTGCTGCCAAAGGAGTTACCGACAATAAGGTACTTGATGCTATAAAAACGATACCGAGACACTTGTTTTTGGATAGTAGCTTTGAGGACCATGCGTATCAGGATAAGGCGTTTCCCATTGGGGCTGACCAGACCATTTCACAACCTTATACTGTGGCTTTTCAAACAGAATTATTGGAAGTGAAGCCCAATGCCAAAATTTTGGAAATTGGTACGGGGAGCGGGTATCAAACGGCTGTTTTAATGCATTTACGCGCTAAGGTTTATACTATTGAACGTCAGTTGGAACTGTTCAAGACCACCAGCTTATTTTTTAATAAAATGCATTACCGTCCCAAGAAAATGATTTTTGGTGATGGTTACAAAGGATTGCCTGAAGAAGCTCCTTTTGATGGTATTATCGTAACCGCTGGGGCTCCTGAAGTACCAAGGCCTCTAATGGCTCAATTGAAAGTAGGGGGCAGGTTGGTGATTCCCGTGGGGACAGATGAACAAATCATGACTTTGTTCGTACGAAAATCTGAAAAGGAATTTGAAAAGAAGGAATTCGGTTCGTTCCGTTTTGTGCCCTTGCTGGAAGACAAGAACTAGTTGTTGAAACTTTTTTTGATTCGGTCCAAGTTCCGTTTGCTATCACGGCTTTTGATGGTTTCCCGTTTATCATACAACTTTTTACCCTTGGCCAGGCCAATGTTCATCTTGGCGAGACCTCTATCATTTATAAAAACCTTCAGCGGGACAATGGTGAGCCCTGTGGTGGCCACTTCTTTATGGAGCTTTTTTAGTTCCCGCTTGTTCAGCAACAATTTACGTACAGCCTTTGGAGCGTGGTTGAAATGACTTGCGTGGCTGTATTCATCAATCTGCATGTTGACTACGAACAGTTCCCCTTTGTCATTAAACTCACAAAAACTTTGTGAAATGGAAGCCTTGCCCTCTCGAAGTGATTTTATTTCGGTACCACCTAAAACAATACCTGCCATGTAGGTGTCCAGAATTTCGTAATCGAATCGGGCCCTTCTATTTTTTATGTTGATATTTTTCTGCATCGTGGACAAAAATATAAACTCTTTGCCAAGAAAATTGTAATGTTACACTAGATTTTACGAATAACTACCAAAACCAACTCATGAAAAGAATTTTAATTCCTCTGATACTTGTTTTTGTCATCGCATGCAAGCAAGAATCCAAAAAAGAATTGACAGTGCAGCAAATCGTGGATAATTCCATTGCCGATAGCGGAGGAAAACGTTTTGACGAGTACAGAGTGACTTTTGATTTTAGGGACAAAGGTTATGTTTCTGAAAATATGGATGGGCAACGTGTATATAAACGTATCTCAGATTTGGACTCCACTACCATTATTGATGTGAAACGAGGAGACGATTTTGAACGTTATATGAACGATTCTTTGGTGATGGTCCACGATACCATGGCGGTGAAATATGCCAATTCCATCAACTCGGTGCATTATTTTGTGCGGTTGCCCTATGGATTGAACGATGCAGCCGTCAACAAAGAACTTTTGGGCAAGGAGACTATCAAAAACAAAGAATATTACAAAGTAAAGGTAACGTTTGACCAACAGGGCGGGGGTGAAGATTTTGAGGATACTTATCTGTATTGGTTTGATAAAGAATCATTTAAACCTGATTATTTAGCGTATGACTTTCATGTGAACGGAGGTGGTCAACGCTTTAGAAAAGCTTACAATGAACGCTATATCAACGGTATTCGATTTGTAGATTACGAAAATTATAAACCTAAGAAAGAAGGAGCGTCTATTTTGGACATTGGAAAGTTGTACAACGAAGGTGAGCTTGAACTCTTAAGTAAAATTGAGCTCAAAAATATTGTGGTAGAATAAACCTAGTCCATTTTTAAACGAATATCGGTCGGTACCCCATCAATGATTCGTACGATGAACAGACTGGCATTGTCAGAATCGTCCATTGGGCCGTACTTTTCCACTCCAATTACTTTGTTTACAAGCATTGGTGTAGTGTTGCTATGTCCAACGACCAAAACATTTTTACCTTCATTGATCAATTTGAACTCTTCCACATCAAATGTGCTGGGATCATAGTATGTAATGTCAATATCTTTTTTTACAGAAGTTGGAGCAGCCGTCATTGAGGTGCGCTCGTAATTGGTAGAATATACCATGTCCAAAGGAATGGCATCAAAAACTTCGGCCCAACGAATGGCCCTATCCAACCCATCTTGATTGAGCTCTGGATCCGCGTTTTCTGGGTCGGTTCTATCTTTTTCTGCATGTCTAATAAAATAGAAGGTGGAAATAATAGGATCTTCCCCAATTTTCGTATCTTTTTTGCAGCTGACTATTCCAAAGAATATAAATGCAAGTATAATTAGAGGTTTGATGGTTCGCATGGTTCTATTCAAAGTTCACGAGTGTTTTTTAGATAATTAGCCTAAAAGTAACGTTTAATTTTCATTTTCTCGTATGCCAAAATATTTGGTTTGTTTGTTTATAATGGCAATTTACATGACAAGCTGGGCACAAGAGCCCGTTCTGCCATCTGATTTTAGACAACATTCGTTAACACAGTTCAATGCAGGTTTATTTAATCCTACCTATGCTTTGGATTGGAACAATCCGAACTCCCTTTCGGTATGGACGCGTTGGCAATGGCAAACAATCGATGGGGACCCGACGACCATTTTTGCCAATTATACGCATCAGTTCAATACTTCATCGGGGGCATCGATAGGATTTTTACAGCACAATACGGGTATATTTTTGTTTACAGGGGGTAATTTGAATTTTTCCCAAGGCTTTGAACTTGATGAGGGAATCAAGTTAATGGCGGGCTTGAATACATTCGTCTATCAACAAACAGTGGCGGATGAGCAATATGTTCCAGATGATCAGTTGGACCCCATTGCCTTGGAGGATTTGGAGGGACTTAAGGTTCAATTTTCCCCCGGACTGCGGTTGTTGGTAAATAGATTCAGTGCTGGGATAGCTTTTGAAAATGCCATCGGATTCAATATTTCAGGAAACGACAGCGGCAGTGTGGGCAACTTTCAGAGCATTACGGGTACATTGAGCAATGATTTTCCAGTTGAACTTTCCCCAGGTCTTGGCGCGAGCTATATTCGCCCGGTACTCTATGTCAAAACGGTGCCTAATGCCGATACCCAATTTGGACTGAATGGATTGTTTTCCACATCTAGATTCTGGGTACAGGGCGGTTATAATAGCTTTTACGGTCCATCAGGTGGTTTAGGGGTTACCATCGCAAAATCCTTTTCTATTGGTGGGCTGATGGAATTTGGAACCGATGGTTCTCTTGTAGAGGAAGAACCCTCCATAGAAATATTGGCCTCCTATCATTTTGGAAAAACAAAACCGAAGATAAAGAAGATTGAAGAATCGAATACGCTTGAAGAAGAGGTCGAGAGACAAAGGTTGGAGCAGGAACAAAGGGAGCTTGAAGCCAGGAGACGGATAGAACGAGAGAAGGATTCCTTGGCAGAGGTTCAACGCCTCAAAGAGCAAATGGAACTACAAAGAAAGAAGGATAGTATTGAGCGCCTTCAAAATCAGACAGTAGAGGTGAAGCCCAATGAAAGATACGAGGAAGTTGAAAATGAAGACGGTCTGGAACCTGGCTTTTATCTGATTGCCAATGTATACGGCACCAAAAAGTACTTCGACAACTTTATGAAGACACTACGGGAGAAGGGTATGGAACCGAAATCTTTTTATAGGAGCTTCAACAAGTACAATTATGTGTATCTGGAACGATACAATACCATGGATGAGGCCAGAAAAGCCCGCGACAGCAAGTTTTTTGGCCAGTATGAGGACAAGACCTGGATTTTTAGGGTGAAGGGTAATTAATTTTTAGGGTATAATATCATTTCGAACCTGGTGAGAAATCTCTTCTCAAATTCAATAATGGGAGATTCCTCGCCGCTTTACTCTGTCGGAATGACAAACGGTTTCAATTTTAAAAGCTGGATAGGTTGCTTTACTTTTTAAGCTCCTGTTTTACCAAAAACTCCAGATACGTAATGGTATTGACCAAATACTTTCGGTCCTGTGTCATGGTGCTCATGGCCACGGCACCTTGAACCATGGTAAACAGTTGCTTTGCAAATTGTAGTGGGGGGACAGGAAGTTTAATTTCGTTCTGTTTGGCACCATTTTCCAAGATAAGGGCAACTTTTCCTTCAATATCCTTAATGGTTTCTTTCACGGCCGCGGCCAAAAGCTTGTTGTTGCCTTGGGCATCTATTCCCACGTTCAACAGTGGGCATCCACCCATGGGAAGGGTAAAAACGTCGTACTGCTTGTAAAAATTCAAAAGGGAATACAATCTGGCCAACGCTTCGGTTCCAGTGCTAAGTTTATCATCAATAGCTTGCAACAACATGTTCCGATTGTGTTCAAAAGCCGATAGCGCCAGAGCCTCTTTATTTTCAAAATTGCCGTATATGGCCCCTTTGGTAAGCCCTGTGGCCTCGGTAAGGTCGCTCATGCTTGTACCTATATAGCCGTGCTTATTGAAAATAGGCGCTACGGTTTCAATAATATAAGCGGTGGTTCGTTCTGCTTTCTTGGACATGGAATAGGTTGCTGTTGGTCGAATCTAAGATATAAAAAATCAAATACTGTTTGGTATTTAAACGGTCAAAACCCTGAATTTTAACATGTTTCTTGGAATAAAATACCTTTCCAATACCCATTTTGTTTTTGGGTGGAATGATAAAGAATGGAACTTGATCAGTGTTTGGACCAAACCCTTCTTAAGAAATCAATAAAGTTTTGGTTCATAATTTTTTCAATATCCGTGCTCGTGTAACCTCTCTTCGTCAATAGATCTGGAATTTTTTGAAGATCTGCAATAGTGTCCAGGTCATATGGGCTCTGTTCTTTTCCGAAGGCACCGTCGAGGTCGGTTCCAATACCAACATGGTCGGTATTCCCTGCCAACTGGCATATGTGATCTATATTATCCACCGCGATTTCCAAGGTCACGTTCATTTCCTTTGGGGTGGATTTACCACGTACCCAATTGGGAACCATCATCCAGGCATCCAATGCAACGCCGATTACAGCGTCCCGGCTAATAAGCTCTTTGATCTGTTCATCGGAAAACTGGCGATTATGGTCCACCAATTCCCTGCAATTATTGTGGCTGGCCCAAACTGGTCCATTGTAGATATCCATGGTCTCCCAAAAGCTTTTATCGCAAAGGTGGGTGGCATCCAAGATAATGTTGAGCTCTTCCACTTTTTTGAGCAAATCCTTTCCTTTTTGACCTATTCCTCCCACCGAATCGGTGCCATGGGCATAAATCCCAGGACCGTAATGAGCTGGACCGATAGCTCTGAGGCCTGATTCATAGGATTTTTCCAAATAGCTCAAATCTACAATGGAGTCGGCCCCTTCCAAACTTAAAATATATCCGATAGGTTTTTTTGGTGCATCGCTCTTCCAGAGTTTGAGGTGGGATTCCAAGCCTTGAATATCTTTGATTTGGACCATTTCACCTGCCGCCTCCATGGTTTTGTACCAAGCCAGTTGCCCTTGCGTTTGTGCCCAAGCTTGATGCTGTGAATGCCAACCAGGTAAGGGACTGCCTTTTTTTACAAAACGTGCAATTTGGGTGGCCATGCATAGGCCAATGTTGCCTTCTCGCATAGCGGGCAAGGAAACGGTATTCTTGCCTCGGTCCGGTTTGTCCGTCATTCCCTGTTCACGGTCACGTATTTCGGCAACTGGAAGGGTAAGGTCTCTGTTCCATTCCATGGCGTTCATGGAAAGGTCGAGATGGGCATCAAATATAAACATGAGGGGTTTTATTGGTGAAGTTCAAAAATAGCTTCAATTTCTACTGCAATATTTCCTGGAAGCATCATACCGACCGCACTTCGCGATCCGATTCCGTTCTCTTCTCCAAAAATATCGGCCATCAGTTCACTAAAACCATTGATCACGTAGGGTTGTTTCCCAAAGTCTGGAGTGCAATTCACCATGCCCAATACTTTTACCATTCTTTTGATTTTGTCCAAGCTTCCAAAGTGTGTCGTAATCGTGGATAGCATGGTCAATCCCACCTGACGAGCCGCCAGTTTGGCCTGATCCTCATCAAGATCGTCTCCAGCACGCCCCGTCATTAGGGAGCCATCCAAATTAACCGGCCCTTGACCCGATACGTACAAAAAATTACCGACCACTAAAACAGGTCGATACACGCCCGCAGGTGGCGGGGCAGGAGGTAATTGGAGGTTCAATGCCTCCATTCTTTTTGATGGTGATTCCATAAGTTTTATTGTTAGATTATACTGTTGATGGCCAAAACGCCCAAGAGTCCCATAACGCCGACCAAGGTTTCCATAACGGTCCAAGTGGAAAGGGTTTCCTTCACTGAAAGGTTAAAATATTCCTTGAACATCCAAAAGCCCGTATCGTTGACGTGGGAAAGCATTAAACTTCCCGAGCCGATGGCCAAAACCATTAACTCTGGGCTTGTTCCCGTGCCCGAAGCCAGCGGAAGTACAATACCTGCGGCAGTAAGTCCTGCAACGGTGGCGGACCCTACACTAACGCGTATGGCGGTGGCAATGAGCCAGGCCAGTACCAAAGGTGAAATGCTTGACCCTTTTAAGCTGTCGGCAATATATTCGCTTACTTGACTGTCTATCAAAACTTCCTTTAATGCCCCAGCTCCAGCAATGATCAATAGAATCATGGTAATACTGGAAACGGAAGTGGACAGGGAATCCATAATGGTACTCATTTCCTTGCCTTTGACGAGCCCAAGTGAGTAGATGGCAATAAGTACCGAAATCAGCAAAGCTATCACGGGATTACCTATAAAGGTGAGTATATTTCTGAGTACGCCTTCTTCCAAAAATTGCTCGGCAGCAATACCAACCCCGATAAAGATGATTGGGGACAGGGCGGTTAAAATACTTGTTGCGGTCGATGGCAACTGTTCCTGGGGTATGGGCTCGGCATTGTAAAACTCTTTTAATGGTTTTGCCTCAATTTTTTTAATTGTACGGGCAAACAAGGGTCCCGCTACTATTATTGCTGGTATGGCGACAATAAGACCGTACATTAATGTTTTGCCAATATCCGCATTGAACATGGCAGCAATGGCCGTTGGAGCGGGGTGGGGAGGAAGGTAGCCATGCGTTACAGATAAAGAGGTAAGCATGGGCAATCCCACATAAAGCAAGGGTAATCCCGTTGAAAAGGCTACGGTAAAGACCAAGGGTATCAAAATAACAAAGCCCACGGAGTAGAACATCGGGATACCTACAATAAAACCAGTGACCACCATGGCCCATTGCACGTGTTTTACGCCAAATTTGTTGACCAATTGCGTCGTGATCTGTTGAGCGGCGCCGCTATCGGCCACCAATTTCCCCAACATGGCCCCAAGCCCCAGAATAAGAACCAGAAAGCCCAATGTGTTTCCTATTCCCCTTTGTATGGATTGTACCAAATTTGCCAGTTCCATTCCTTGAAAAATGCCTACAAACAGGCATACGATAATGAAGGACAGAAAAGCATTGAGTTTAAATTTTGCGATAAGCAAGAAGAGCAGTAAAATACCTAGGACGGCAATGATCAGTGGCATATTTAGGATATGGTTTTGAGCTAAAATAAGGATTTAAATGTAATGGCATTCAAAAGTTGTAGATTTCTAAAATTTTGACAGTAAAATATGATATAAATAAAAATCCCCTCCCGAGAAGTCAGGGGAGGGGATTTCATGACTGAAATTTATTTGGAGAATTATTCTACCAATTCATCTTGATTTCTGAACACCAACTGATCGTCAAAGGAATCCAAGAGCACTATGCTGTCGGAGGTTATTTTTCCTGACAACAACTCTTTGGAAAGGTTGTTCAAGACCTCTTTCTGAATCAATCGTTTTACAGGTCGAGCGCCGTATTGAGGGTCGAAACCTTTTGCTGCCAAGTAGTCTATCGCTTCTTGGGTAGCATCGAGGGTAATGTTTTGCTTGGCCAACATTTTCTTCAAGTTTTCCAATTGCAATCCCACAATATCCTTGATGTCCGATTTGCTCAATGGAGCAAACATGATGATGTCATCAATACGGTTCAAAAACTCGGGTCTGATGGTCTTACGAAGCAATCCCAGCACTTCTACCCTTGCTGCCTCGGAAGCACTTTCCACATCTACGGCATCTTCAAACTTCTCCTGAATGATGTGGCTTCCCATATTACTCGTCATTATAATGATGGAGTTCTTGAAATCGGCTACGCGACCTTTGTTATCGGTCAACCTTCCTTCATCCAATACTTGCAATAAGATGTTGAAGGTATCGGGGTGTGCTTTTTCAATCTCATCCAACAAGATGACGGAATAGGGTTTCCTTCTCACGGCTTCGGTCAACTGACCTCCCTCATCATAACCCACATACCCTGGAGGCGCACCTACCAATCGGCTCACGGAGTGGCGCTCTTGGTATTCGCTCATATCTATCCTTGTGATGGCGTTTTCATCATCGAACAGATAGGCGGCCAAGGTTTTGGCCAGCTCGGTCTTACCTACACCGGTTGTACCCAAGAATAGAAACGAACCGATGGGCTTTTTGGCGTCCTGCAATCCCGCTCTGCTTCTTCGTATGGCATCGGATACCGCGATAATCGCCTCATCTTGACCAACTACCCGTTTGTGCAGTACATCTTCCAGTTTCAGGAGTTTTTCGCGTTCGCTCTGCATCATCTTGTTCACTGGAATGCCCGTCCACTTGGCAACTACTTCGGCAATGTCCTCATAAGTGACTTCCTCTTTGATCAAGGTGCCCGCAGTTTGCTGTTCCGCCAACTCATCTTGGAGTTTTTCCAATCGTTCTTGGGCCTCCTTTATTTTGCCGTAGCGCAATTCGGCCACTTTTCCGTAATCGCCGTTTCGTTCGGCACGTTCGGCCTCAATCTTATAGTTTTCAATATCCTCTTTTGTTTTTTGGATGTTGTCCACCACGGTTTTTTCGCTTTCCCATTTGGCAAAGATTTCGTTTCGTTCTTCCTTAAGGTTGGCGAGATCCAAATTCAAGGTTTTCAATTTAGACGTATCGTTTTCCCTTTTGATGGCCTCCAACTCAATCTCCAATTGCATTATTTTACGGTCGAGCACATCCAATTCCTCGGGTTTGGAGTTGATTTCCATACGAAGTTTGGAAGCTGCCTCATCCATAAGGTCTATGGCCTTATCCGGCAAAAACCTATTGGTAATGTAGCGTTGTGATAACTCCACGGCACCGATTACAGCTTCGTCCTTGATACGGACCTTGTGGTGTGCCTCATATTTTTCCTTGATTCCCCTAAGGATGGAAATGGCACTCTCGGTATCGGGCTCGTCCACCATCACTTTCTGGAACCTACGCTCCAAGGCTTTATCCTTTTCAAAATACTTTTGATACTCGTCCAACGTAGTGGCGCCAATGGCCCGCAATTCGCCACGCGCCAAAGCAGGCTTCAGGATGTTTGCGGCATCCATCGCGCCTTGTCCGCCACCTGCACCCACCAAGGTGTGGATCTCATCAATAAAGAGCACAATGTTCCCGTCCGATGAGGTTACCTCTTTGATTACGGCTTTCAAGCGTTCCTCGAACTCTCCTTTATATTTGGCACCCGCAATAAGCGCACCCATATCCAGGGAATAAATGACTTTATCTTTCAGGTTTTCGGGTACATCCCCTTGAATGATTCGATGTGCCAAGCCTTCGGCAATGGCTGTTTTACCCACACCGGGCTCACCTACCAACATGGGGTTGTTCTTGGTGCGTCTGGATAAAATCTGCAAAACCCTACGGATTTCCTCGTCCCGTCCGATTACGGGGTCCAATTTGCCACTATCGGCCATTTGGTTGAGGTTGTTCGCATATTTGTCCAGTGAATTATAAGTTTCCTCCGCGCTTTGTGATGTCACCTTACCGCCCTTGCGTAGTTCTTCAATGGCTGCTTTCAAATCTTTTTCGGTCACTCCCTGATCCTTTAGGATTTGGGCGACTTTACTTTTGGATTTGAAAATGGCCAATAATAGGTGTTCAACGGAAACGTATTCATCGCCCATGTTTTTGGCCACGATGCTTGCTTCGTTGACGGTTTTTCCAGCTTCTCTGGAAAGCATGATTTCCCCTCCCGATACTTTTGAAAAGCTCTGGAGTTCCTTGTCCAATATTTGGTTGATGAGATTGGTATTGACGTTCAATTTTTTCAAAATGAAAGGCAACACGTTTTCATCGACCTCGGCGATAGCCTTGAACAAGTGTTCGTTTTCTATTTGTTGATGCCCAAATTCTTGGGCCAATTGCTGGGCCCTCTGAATGGCTTCTTGTGATTTTATGGTAAAATTATTAAAGTTCATTGCTGTTGTTTTTGTAAAGGAATGTCAACAATCCTACCAATACATGATTACGGTCAAAATGTCTTGAAAAATCAGCAATAGCGAGACATTTCGTCAGTTGTAAGCTTTTTGGTCGCTCCCGACTTATCCTGTAAATTTGTATTATGGGAATATTTGACAGCGTCTTCGGAAAGAAAGAGAAAAAGGAAAAGAAAGCATTGCCTTGGATTACATTGGAATCCGTTGCCCAATTGGAGGAAATCGTGGAAAAATCAAAAAACAAATCCCAAGTCATCTATAAGCATTCCAGCACTTGTGGAATCAGTAGGATGGTTTTGGGGATGTTCACCGATTCTTTTGATATGGATACGGATGTGGACCTCTATTTTTTAACGATACAGGACCACAGGGATGTGTCCAACACCATAGCCGATAAATTTGAAGTTAGGCACGAGTCACCCCAATTATTGGTGGTCAAAAACGGGGAGGTGGTTTTTCATACCTCGCACGGGGCCATTTCGGAAATGGACTTTATGAAGTATTTATAAAAAAGAAGAAGTTCATGTCAGTTCGAGCGCAGTCGAGAACTTAAAACATCCCGACTGAGCTCGATGTGACACAATCTTTTAGTTGAACTGATATTTTGAGATGATGCTCTTGAGCCGTAGTTTAAGGTCCTCACCTGCATCGTAGACCATTTGTTCGTTGGAAGGGAAAGGTACTTCCCTTGCGTTCAGGTACAACATTAAATCGTCCTCCAAAGCTCTTTTGTCACCTTGGTAATTGGCGAAAATATGCTCGAAAAAGAACTCACTAGATAGGGGATAGGAGTTGATTACCTGCCCGTTCCGTAAATCCGTGAAACTAACCTTTGCACCGATTTGTGCGGTTTTAGTTTGTGTAAACTGAAACAATTTACAGGTTACCGTGCGCATCTTGTCAATTTTTATCTTGTTCCCCAAGCTATCTTTTACGACGTTGCCTTCGCGGTCTAAAAGATATTCCCAGCCATCTTTGATTTGTCTTTCTTTGATGACTTGTGTCTCATTGATACGCTCTGGCGATACATTGATTTCCATAAAATCAAGATTCATCGCATAATCATATTTTACATTGGCCAAAGGAGTGGTATGGTATTGCAACCAGAAGTTGTCGATTCCAAAGGCATTAAAATCCAAAAGTTCGGATTCCAAACGTTCTGGAATGATCTGCTGTGTTTGATTAGCAATATCCACCCTTACAAATTCGAGTCCCTTGTTATAGGCTTCATCCATTTTGGATACAGTTTCCCTGTAGCCTGGATTTATTTCCTGCAAATATTTTAAATCTTCGTAGGCTGTTCTGTAATCTGCCTTGTATTTTGCGGAAGCCAACAGATTGGAGGCGTTTTGGTACAGATGTTCGGAAAAATCATCCTTAGTGTTCAAAATGCTGTTGTCGTAGTCCACAAAATTGAACTCGGCCGTTCTGCCTTCATCTTCAATATACAACGGCAATAGTGGCCTGATGCGCTGTTGAATCTGTTTTAATTGTAAATATTTGTTGTAGATAGTCTCCAAGTTGGCCGGGTTCCCATCATTTTGAAGAAAAGCAATTTCCTGCTGTTCCCTAGCGGCATTTTTGGCAAATGCTTCTTCCAAAAGGATAATGTATTCCTGATGCCCTTTCTTGGTTTTGTTCTCGGCCAAATTCTTAATGGCCTTGTTCATGGCGGTGGAATAATTCCCCGTATTCAAGGCCTCTTGTGTTTTCTTTACGCCACTGCAAGCGCTTAAAACTATAATTGTGGTTAAGAGTAAAAGTTTTTTCATATTGGTCAACTTTATGGTTGTTTAGGGGGAATTCAATAGCTGTGCCAAAAATCCTCATCCTATTAACGAAAAAGGTGATATTGTAGTATATCTTCAATAAAAACCCTTTTAAATGGAGGGCTGTACAGGATTTGATTTTTTCACAGAATTGTTAATTGCCGTTTAATAAAATTACATCTCAACCTTATTTTTATAGATGGAAATCCCCTTTCAATTCGTAATTTTACGCCCTTAATTAAACAATGGGCAACATGCAACGAGACCAGAAGATTTTTGAACTTATAGCACAAGAAAAGGAAAGACAGTTGGAGGGTATTGAACTAATAGCTTCCGAAAACTTTGTAAGTCCGCAAGTAATGGAGGCTGCAGGCTCCGTGCTTACGAACAAATATGCCGAAGGATATCCCGGAAAGCGCTATTATGGCGGTTGCGAAGTTGTTGACCAAGTGGAACAATTGGCCATTGATCGTGCCAAGGAACTTTTTGGGGCAGCTTATGCTAATGTACAGCCCCACTCGGGTTCACAGGCCAATGCATCTGTTTACCATGCCTGTCTGAATGCAGGAGATAAAATTTTAGGTTTTGATTTGTCCCATGGAGGGCATTTGACCCACGGTTCACCCGTAAATTTCTCCGGGAAATTGTACAATCCGGTTTTTTATGGGGTTGATGAGGAGACCGGCATGTTGAACTACGACAAAATTCAGGAGATTGCGGACAAGGAAAAGCCCAAATTGATCATTGCCGGTGCTTCGGCCTATTCAAGGGATATGGACTTTAAACGATTCCGTGAGATTGCAGATAGTGTCGGTGCTATTTTGTTGGCCGATATTTCGCATCCGGCTGGTTTGATAGCCAAAGGTATTTTGAACGATCCCATTCCACATTGCCATATTGTTACCACAACTACCCATAAAACCCTACGTGGCCCACGTGGCGGTCTTATTTTGATGGGAGAGAATTTTGATAATCCATTCGGCATCAAACTAAAGAATGGAAACTTGAGAAAAATGTCAGCTTTGTTGGATTTGGCTGTGTTCCCAGGGAATCAAGGAGGACCTTTGGAGCACATCATCGCTGCCAAGGCCATTGCCTTTGGCGAAGCACTTACCGATGACTATTTGCACTACATGGTTCAAGTGAAAAAGAACGCTGCTGCCATGGCCAAAGCTTTTATGGACAGGGATTACAAAGTAATTTCCGGAGGTACGGACAATCATATGATGCTGATAGACCTACGGAACAAAGATATTTCTGGTAAAGAAGCGGAAGAGGTATTGGTAAAAGCCGACATTACTGCGAACAAGAATATGGTGCCTTTTGATGATAAATCACCGTTCATCACCTCTGGAATCCGTTTTGGTACTTCAGCCATTACCACTAGAGGTCTCAAGGAGGCGGATATGGAGACGGTTGTGGGCTTTATTGATGAGATCATCACCGATGCAGGGAATGAGAAGAAGGTAGCTGAAATAAAACAAAAGGTCAACGACTTGATGAAATCGCGACCTTTGTTCAGTGCTTAGTATTTGCTAGTGGAATATTATTCGAAGAGGAATATGCTTTCCTCGTAAAATTTCTTTTGTTGGAGAGAATAGATCAAGGCTTCGTGCTCTTGGTTCCCTTTATCAAAATATAGCCCCCAGTAATTATCATAGCTGGTCTCTATATTCACCTTGAAAGGGTCGTCTTCTATGGATGTGTCCTCAAAAACCGGCACAAAAATTTCATAAGGCATTTCAGTCAATCCTTTGGTAAAATAAACAAAGTGTTTGCCAACTAATGTCAATATATTGCTTGCATGCTCGGGAATACTATGTCTGTACAATCTCGAAATGATTATTGAAGTATCTTTAAAATGCATCGAAAGCTCCATAATATCAGTTGGATAGGCACTCTTTTGGTTAAGCACTTGAAGTGCTTTGTTAAGAGAGGAAGAAATGTTGGAACGGCTTTCCTCGGCAAAGTTATACCCGCCCCAATCGCCATTGTTGAAATGCCTTAAGCATTCGGCAATTCCAAAATTGTGAAACAAATCTATAATAAGGTCCGTTCTATTGTTTAGGGAATCGTGTTTGCACTTTACTTTTGCGGTCGCAAAAAAATACTTTTCTAGAACTCTAAGAAAATCGTCCAGTCCATCTGTGGCCTCATAGGTTTTTGGACCAGCGTACTTATAATTTTTTTTTGATCTATTTGAAGATGACATGTGGTGTTGATTGAATTCTTATATTCTTTCAACATAAAGTTAGGATGAATCTTTTGCATGGGATTACAGATTATCCTTAAAAATTCTAGGGTTTTCCCCTTGTTTGTAAGATTTTTTTGAAAAAAATATTGAAAACGAACCACAGAATCGAGTTGAGGCCAATTTTTTGGACAGTGATCACTAAATAAAACCTCTGTTTTTTGCAGCCAATATAAGGGCCAGATCATTTTCGTTCTCTGTTCCGAATAGGGTCTTTAAATGGCGTTTTCTGTTTTCAATGGAAGAGGGGGAAAGCCTGATAAACTTCTCAAGGTCTTTGTTCTTGGTTCCTTTGGATAAATGATAAAGAATTTGTTTATCCTTCTCATCGATTTCTATATCATTGGCCATTTTCTTTCTAATGGCACCAAGAGCTTTTGAAGAATAATACGGTGGGTCCAACATTATGGTCTTGACCGCATCTTCAAGTGTTTTGGGGTCAATATCAGTCTTTACCAAATACCCGTCCGGGTCAACTGATTTTAAGATACTATTGATTCTGAAATTGTCACTAAAAGAAGACATGAAAACGATTTTGCTACTGGGCACAATCTTACGCGCCAAAATCCCCAAATCTTCACCTGTGTAGGGTTGATCTTCGTTCGGGGCGAACAATTGTACATCCAAGAACAAAATATCATACTGAAAGGTACTCACTGAATCCTCTATGAGCTTTTTGCCCGCATGATAGGAAGTCGCCGTATCCACAATAATGTTATAGCCGTCAAAATTAATGCTCTCCAGTATAAATTTATACCCGAGCATAGTCATTTCGTGGTCGTCTATGGCCAGTATTCTCAATGTTTTCATGGTAGGTTCTATTATTGTATCTGGGGAACTAAGCATTTATTAATTTATGTTCTTCAGGTGTTTTTACATCCGTATATTTTGCGGGGATTAGAATTTTAATAGAAGTTCCCTGGCCCCGTTTACTGTCAATATCCAGAGTTCCTTTTATTTTTTTGACCCTTGAAACAATATTCCTAAGGCCAATTCCTTTTTTCTTTTTGTTTACATCAAAGCCAACGCCATCATCTGTAATGATCAACTTTAACTTATCGTCCATAGCATGGAACGATATGGTAACATGTTGACTTTTGGCATGTTTTACACAGTTTTTCAGCGATTCTTGAATAATCCTGTAAGCATTGATCTTAATGTCCCCCAATAAATCGTCCCAATGTATTTCAGGGTCATAAGTAAAGGAACACGTAATGCCCGAAGATTTTTCAATCTCCACGATCATGTTTTCAAGAGACACAATAAAATTATGAAATTTTTTGTACGCCGCATGGTTCAGTTCGTGCGAAATGGTTCTGATTTCTTCTTCCAGCTCTTGCAGTTTTTCGATAAGCCCAGCTCGTTGCTGTATGGAAGCTGGGTCATCACGTTCGTTGAGTCCACTTAAAATGAGGCGTATTCCCAGCATTTCACCCAATATCCCGTCGTGTAGTTCTTCGGAAATCCGTTTTTGTTCCAATTGCTTCCCTTCCTCGAACTTACCTTGTTGAGAAAGTAGGAGGTTGTAAATTTCTTGGTTGCTTTCCTGTTGCTTTTGCTTAAATTTTAACTGATTGTTGTTTACGTACAACGAAACCATGAGCATGAACCCTACACCGAAGATAATCAGTAATATAGCGGAGTATACCCACACCTGCTTTTCTTTGGTCAGGATTTGGTTTTCCTCGATAATTTCGTCCGTTTCCAATCGTATCCGTGCAAATTTGTCTCTCTTGGTGCGTTCTTCCTCGCTTATGGTTTCATTTAATTGATAGTATTCTTCGGCATAGGCAGATGCTTTGGCAGTATCAAGCTTCGTTAATAGTTTTAGCGCATCCAACGAACGGTCGTTGTTATAAGTTTCTCTAGCTATGGCGTAGGACTCTTTGGCCTGGGCAATGGCTTGTACGGTATCTCCTTTTGTGGCCAATACTTCGGCGTAGTAGTAATGGAGCCTAGCCTGATCATAGAGATCTCCGGTTGCAGAGTTCATTGTAAAGGCCTCCCTTAAAAGTTCTTCAGCTTTTTCGATATTCTTATCAGCTTTGAGAAGGGAAAACGCATAACTTCCAATTGCTTTTTCGTAAGTCTGCGGTAAACTCTCTTTTAATTCATGGTTAGCTAGTAATTCAACGAACGCCTCTTTGGCCTTTTCAAAATTCTCCTCATTGAGATAGGTGCTGGCAATATTATTTTGGATTTTCCATATTAATTGGGTTTTATTTTCTCTATTCGATTTTGCAATATAGTCCTTCGCTTTTTCATAAGACTCTATTGCCTTTGAGCTATTACCCAACCCATTGGCCAAAATACCCAACACATTGTATGCATTATATAATCGATAATCATCTCCCAGGTCATCAAAGATTTCTATGGCGGCTGTGGCACTGGCTTCCCCGCCCAAATAATCCTTATAGGAATCCTGGACCCTGGCCATACCGTAAAACATTCTTGCCATTAGCGATTGAGAAGTTGAATCCTTTGGTAGCTTTTCAAAATTTTCCAAAGCTTTTCGATAATGGTAAAATGCACTGTCCATGACTCCTTCATTTTCCATGAATGAGGCAAGGTCCCAATAAGAGTACCCTAATATCTTGTTGGCCTTTACTTTTTTGGATAATCTTAAGAGTTCAGCATTCGATTTTCTAAAACCCAAGGAGTCCTTTAACTTCATATAGGTTAGTGAAACCTGCGAGAGCTGTTCCAGTTTGGTGGTGTCGGATGACATTGCTAACACCTTGGCTTCAGCATCTCTTAGATACGCTTTGCGGTCTTCGAGGGACAATTCCTTGGAGGTTTTGGCAATATTCAATAGTTCTTGGATGGTATTTACCTCGGGGTTAGAGGTAACATTTTTCTCTTTTGGCCGTTGCTGGGAGCATCCCAAAAGAAGTATGCTTATTAGTATAAGTATTCCGTTTTTCAAACTGATTTGGTTCGTTTATATATCCAAGGTAACAAAAAAAGCCCCAAATTTTTAGTGTTTGGGGCTGAGTTGTATGTTCAATATCAATTTAAAGTTCCCGACTATCGTTGACAGTTTGCTCTAATCTGATTATGCTGTGTTTTAAAAATCCGGCATGCACCTGATATTTAAGTAACTTTCTTTGATAATGCTTTAGATTCTCGTTTTTATTTAGGGACGTATAGTTATTTTGTATTGATGATTCGTCCTTTTGATTAAAAAGCAAAATTAACAAAACGGGAATTAAAGCTATATTTCGTACTAAGTTGGTTATTGTATTACAATCCATTTATGATTATTAATTGTCACCACGACCATCTTGCTCAGATACTTCACCATCAGTTGCATTTTGATCTACTGTCAATTGCTCGAACATTGCTTCGGTGTCCTGTACATCTGTTTCGGCTTCACAAGAGTAGAATCCAACTGTTAGTAATGCCACTGCTAAAATGCTAAGTAATTTTTTCATAATGATAAGTTTTGGTATGAATATTAAGTTTATGCAGCTAAAGTACAGGGCATTTTAAGCCAAGGAAGTATATATCTAAAGGGAGTAGTATTCTAAGGAAGTCTGTTAGAATTATGCGGTAATCTGCAAGAATTTTGCTAATTAAGGGCTTTTGTCACTGTTTTGGAGAGCATTTCTTTCAATTGATCCACCTTGTCTTTGTAAGTTTTGGAAAACGGGAGTTCCTCTTCTTCTCCTTGATTTAGGCTACAAATGGACTTGCCGTAATTGATACGGGAAACATAGCGACTATTAAGAATATAGCTCTGGTGCACGCGTATGAAATCCTTTGGAAGTTTATCCTCGAAAGATTTCAAGGTTTTAAAGGCACTTATCACGGTACCATCCTTCATGTAGAAATCCGTGGTGTTGTTGTCGGATTTAAGATAAAGGATGTTTTTGGTATCCAAATACCTATAGTCCTTATAAGATTTAAGGCAAATGGTAGATGGAGTATCTTGTTTTGGATACAGTTTTCTTAATCTTAGTATTGTCTTTCTCACATCAAACTCATTGTGCGGTAGAATCCAATAATCAAAAAAACCACTCTTAATGGCATTGTAAGCGTACTGCTTGGTCTTTGCATACCCTATTATAATAGGAAGCGTTTGCATGTACTGGTTCAGTTCCGTTACCATCTGAAAGTAATCCATACCATCTTCACCAAGGTTGATGAGCACCAAATCCGGATTATATTTTAAAATAGAATTGAGTCCAGCGGAAGCCGTGGTGTCCACACCTGCACATACCAAATCTTCGTACTCATCCAAATAGAGTTGTAGTTGAAGCTTTGAGGTCGCATCGGAGTCGATTATGTTGTAGGTGTATTCCATGTGCAATTTGCTGATTGCAAGTTACTAACGCACAAAAAAAACTCATTGCAGTTTTCCCTTAAAAAAACTATGGGTTTCCCCTTAAATCGAGCTATTTTCCTACACTTTTCCCTAAAAAATCGTTAAAACAGATTTAATTGTAAATTTTCACCTCATCTTTTTGGAAGGCTTGAACGTAAAAAAATGGTTGTTTCAACAAGTATTGGAATTTAGGAAAATAGGGAAGGTAAAATGGTCAAGGTTGCGTGTAATAGGTTCAACAAATAGGTTTAGTTTACGTTTGGTTCACTACTATATTACGATTTGTTGTCCCGGTTACAAAATTTTTGACAAGTGTATTTTAGGATATAGGGCTATATTTCGATGAAATACAGCATCTTACAGAGGTTTGGCCGGGGTTTAGTCCATGAAAAGGGCCTCAATGTCTTCTGGAACGCGTTTAGGACGAAAGGTTTTGGCGTCCAATAAGCACCATTCCGTAGCCGCTTTTACCAAGAGTTCACCTGTAGTTTTATTTTTGATTTCCACCACCCTCGTAGAAATAGGGCCTTTGTTGCTTTTGATATAAGTTTTCAGTAAGATGGTGTTTCCCAACACGGCCGATTTATGATAAGTAATATTATGGTTCCTTACAACCCAAATCATGGATTGTTGGATTTCTTCGGAGGTAACATGTTTCCAATGTTTTTTGGAAATATCCTGAATCCATTCTACATACCGAATATTGTTTACATGGTTCAGGTCGTCCAAATCGCTCGGGACTACATCAAAAACTTGGGAATAGGTCTTCATTACTCTTTTTTACGGATTTTGACCTCAAAAAGCCTGTCCCAGTTTTTGCCAGTCACAAAAAAGGTTTCTCTTTCTGGGTGATAGGCCACTCCATTCAACACAGAATTGCCTTCGTCCCATTCCGGTCCCTTGTTCACCTTGTTTTTGAGCCCCCCAAAGTTGATGACGCCCTCAATGGCCCCTGATGTGGCATCTATGATCATCATACTTTCCTTTTGGTAAACATTGGCATAGATTTTACCATTTACGTACTCTAGCTCGTTGGCCATATTAAAAATGGATTTGTTGGTGGCCGTTTCAATATAGCCTTGTTCTTCCAATGTTTCTGGGTCAAGAAGCCATATTTTCTCAGTGCCGTCGCTTTTGAAGATTTTGCTGCCATCGTTGCAAAGGCCCCATCCTTCGCGGCTTTTACCATAGGTAAAGTTTTTGATTTTCTCCAGATTGGATATGTCGTAAACAAAACCCATCCCGCTTTGCCAGGTAAGCTGGTAAAGCTTATCATTCATTATGGTAATGCCCTCCCCAAATATGGTGTTGTCCATATCGATTTGCTGAAGGATTTCGCCAGTCTCAAAATTTAGTTTTCTAACGGAGGAACCGCCTCTTTTCCCTGTGCTTTCGTACAATGTCCCATTATTAAATTCCAAACCTTGGGTGTAGGCACCGGTATCATGGGGGTAACTATCAACAATCTCATAGGTGTATACTTCTGGCGCGGATGCGGCCAGCAACCTCATATCCTTCTCAACTTCTACAGTTTGGTCCTCAATTTTGAACTTGGCCACCAAGGTTTTGTTGCCTAGAGTAGGTAGGTCCAAGGTCAATTTTCCATTTTCAATGGCCAGTTCCTTTCCATCCATATAATAATGTAGGTCGGAAATTTCGATGTCCTTTTTGTTCTTTAGGGCAACACCTACTTGTTGGTTTTGCTGTATCGCTTTGTTTTCCAATTGAATGGAAAAATGTTTGGCAGGGTCGGCACTCCCTCCGCATGCTAAAAAGAAGAGCAATGCCCCTGAGATGGAAAATAATTTACCCATTGTTCTTATTGCTTGTGTCATAAATCGTTAATCGTGAAACACCGAAATTAAGAATCAATTGGGATTGCCACAAATATAAAAGGTCGTATATTTGCAACCGGCAAGTCCTACACGACCAGCTCCTGCAGAATCCCCCAGGGCGGGAACGCAGCAAGGGTATGTGGTCGTAGCGGTGCGATGTAGGTAGCTTGCCTTTTTTTGTACCCAAAAATCAGATGATCATGGATAAAAAAGTTGTGCTGATCACCGGCGGTTCTTCAGGTATTGGTAAATCCATCGGAACATATTTGACCCAAAAAGGATTTACCGTTTATGGCACTACGCGAAATCCAAAAAATTACCCAGACTTTAAGGCATTCGAACTTGTTCAATTGGACGTAAAGGATGTGGAAAGCATCCAAAATGCCGTTTCCCACGTTATTTCTAAGGAAAGCAGATTGGATGTGCTCATCAACAATGCAGGTGTGGGCATCACCGGGCCGATAGAAGAAACTCCGCACGAAGAGATTCTTCACGTTTTTGACACCAACTTCCACGGCCCCGTACACGTGATGAAAGCCGTTTTGCCGCAAATGCGCAAACAGGGTGGTGGAACCATCATCAATATTACATCCATTGCTGGTTATATGGGATTGCCCTTTAGAGGTTTTTATTCCGCCACCAAAGGTGCTTTGGGACTTATTACCGAGGCGCTCCGAATGGAGACCAAGGATTTCGGGGTGACCATAACCAACGTTGCCCCTGGAGACTTCGCCACCAACATAGCTTCGGGCAGGTACCATTCCCCGGTAATCAAGGGGTCTGCTTACGAGGAGAAGTACAGTCAAACCCTAAAAGGCATTGATGAGGATGTGGATAGCGGTGGAGATCCCATTCAAGTGGCTGAGGCGGTTCACAGGATCATCAACCAGAAAAAACCTAAGGTGCATAACCCAGTTGGAGCGTTTTTACAAAAGTTTTCCCTTAGATTAAAGAATGTTTTACCGGACAAAGTCTACGAAAAATTACTCCTCAACCATTATAAGTTGTAATTTTACACGTATTAGCGAACAAATTATAAATACTTAGAAATGAAGTTTTTTATTGATACTGCCAATCTTGATCAAATTAAGGAAGCCCAGGAATTGGGCGTGTTGGATGGTGTGACCACCAACCCTTCCCTAATGGCGAAAGAGGGTATTACAGGAAAGGATAATATTTTAAAACATTACGTGGACATCTGCAACATTGTTGATGGCGATGTTTCTGCTGAAGTTGTTGCCACCGATTTTGATGGAATGGTGAAAGAAGGCGAGGAGCTGGCCGAACTGCACGAGCAAATCGTAGTTAAAGTCCCTATGATCAAGGATGGTGTAAAGGCATTGAAATATTTTTCAGATAAAGGCATTCGTACCAACTGTACTTTGGTCTTCTCACCAGGTCAGGCGCTATTGGCGGCCAAAGCTGGAGCAACTTATGTTTCTCCGTTCTTGGGCAGATTGGACGATATTTCCACCGATGGTCTTAACTTGATTGCGGAAATCCGTTTGATTTATGACAACTATGGGTTCGAAACTGAAATTCTGGCCGCATCTATCCGTCATACCATGCATGTTATTGACTGCGCCAAATTGGGTGCCGATGTTATGACAGGCCCATTATCTTCTATTGAAGGATTATTGAAACATCCATTGACCGATATCGGGTTGGCCAAATTTTTGGAAGATTACAAAAAAGGAAATTCCTAATACAGGAATTTAGATAAAACCAAAAAGGCCCTGGATTATAGATTCGGGGCTTTTTTTATTTATAGGGAAGTGTAAAGATTGGCAAAGCCATCTACCACAACGGAATCTTTAGTAATGACACATTTGTTAAGACCATCAATGATCATGGCCATTTGTAGCTCCTTAAAATTTTCTCCGTAGAATTGCTTTTCCTTATCCAAATTGTTCTCGCTCATGAGTTGTTTCCACTGCGAGTGACTGGTTCTTAGATTGATGCCCAAAAAGTTATGATTCGGATATTTTCCTTCTAACTCAGCAATATGCTTGCTTATATTTCTAAAGTGTCCTTTTTGTCCTGCCGTCCAGAAATAGAAAACGGTATTTTCTTTTTTACCGACTAAATCCTTTAATGATATTTTCTCATCATTGAAATTTAAAACTGCAATATCCGGGATGGTATTGTTGGGTTGAAGATTTTGTATTCCCTTGTATAAAAGCTCAATCTCTTGCTCATGCTCCTCATTTGTGGATAGCGTCTTAAACTTATCTATAAAAGCTACGGATTCCGTATCAGGATTATGTTCCCACTTTAAGTAGTCTACGGCAATATTCCGGAAAAGATTGTTTCTCAATTCCTTTTCAACAACAATACTATCTACAATGGCAAGCTTGTGTTGGTTAAAGTGCAAACGGTCGCTTACGGGTTTTTTGTTGCTGGAACAGTCATCCAGGCAGGTCATGTACGAAACGTTGCCTATATACCATTTCATGAAATCAAAATAAGGTTTTAAATAGGTTAAATCCTTATTGTTGAAATCTATCTCTTTCCGATAACTGTAAAATTCGTTGCTGAGATCGTGTATGGTCTCTTCCCCTGTTTTCTTTTTATGATAGAAGGGGTACTTTTCCTTTGTGATAAACGTATTGTAATACACAGAAGCCTTGCCCATGGCCAAAGCTTTTGGGGGCAATTGGTCGTCGGAACTCAATTCGTTCAACAAGTCCAATTTGTCCTTGTGTAGGGAGTCGATTTTTTGGCTGAAAGCCTCAGGGTCTAAACTATAATAATCTTTTATCAGTTCCTCGTCACTTTCATTTTGTAAAAAAATTTCAATCAGAAAGTTGTTGATTTCGCTTCCTTTTCCAGAAAACACAAGTGATTCATCAAACTCTACCGTATTAAGACGTGCAACAAGACTGTCTCCCTTGCTCAAATACACATATTGAAGTTCAGGTGTGTGGTCAAAGTGATACAAGCCATCTTCTAAGGTGTCTAGCTGAAAAGAAAAGTGGTTTTTTTCATCGAGCTTTACCGAATCCACAAAGTTATCTTTGTGGTAAAGAACCACATAATCACTTGTAGGGTTTACAATTTCACCACCAAAAAACACAGTGGAATTGTTCTCAGGGGCATCTGAGCACGATACAATTGAAGAAATAAAAGTGAGGCTTAGTAAAAATCTTACCATATATAGATACCAATCTATTTGACTTTCAAATGTAAGCAACCCAAGAAGCTAAACTTGTTAAGGGGTAGTTAAAAGTTGTTAAACGGTGATTTTCCATCGTTTAAATATGCGTTTGAAAATTAGAATTACCATTTGTATTTAGCTACTTTTGCAAAAAATCTTAAGATAGTTGCATGTTATCAGTATCGAATTTATCCGTACAGTTTGGCAAAAGAGTTTTGTTCGATGAGGTCAATGTAACCTTTACCGAAGGGAATTGTTACGGTATTATAGGGGCCAATGGCGCTGGAAAATCCACTTTTCTCAAAATATTATCTGGACAAATAGACCCTACTTCCGGCCATGTGCACTTGGAGCCGGGAAAACGTATGTCCATTCTGGAACAGAACCACAACGCCTATGATGAGTACCCGGTTTTGGAGACTGTGGTAATGGGAAATAAGCCACTGTTTAAGATAAAAAAGGAAATAGATGCACTTTATGCTGACTACACGGATGAGAATGCCGAAAAAATAGGTGAGCTTCAGGTTACTTTCGAAGAAATGAACGGATGGAATGCCGATAGCAATGCTGCAGCCATGCTCTCCAACCTTGGTATTCCGGAAGACCTTCATTATACCAATATGGCCGATTTGGATTCCAAGCTCAAGGTACGTGTGCTTTTGGCACAGGCCTTATTCGGCAACCCAGATGTGTTGATTATGGACGAGCCTACCAACGACTTGGATTACGATACAATTAACTGGTTGGAGAACTTCTTGGCAAATTATGATAACACGGTAATCGTGGTTTCTCACGACAGACACTTTTTGGATGCTGTTTGTACCACCATCGCCGATATTGATTTCGGAAAAATCAACCTGTTTTCCGGTAACTATACCTTCTGGTACGAGAGTAGCCAATTGGCCGCACGTCAGAGGGCGCAGCAAAACAAAAAGGCCGAAGAAAAGGCGAAAGAACTCAATGAGTTTATTCAGCGTTTTAGTGCCAACGTGGCCAAAAGTAAGCAGGCCACTTCCCGTAAAAAGATGTTGGACAAACTTAAGGTCGAAGATATTAAGCCCTCGAGTAGAAGATACCCAGCCATTATTTTTGATAGAGAGCGTGAGGCAGGTGATCAAATTTTGAATGTAGAGAAACTATCCGCAACTTCAGAAGACGGGGATTTGTTGTTCAAAGACGTGAACATCAACTTGGCCAAAGGGGATAAAGTGGCTATTCTATCAAAAGATTCACGTGCAACAACGGCATTTTACGATATTATTGCCAATAAACTCAAACCTGAAAGTGGTAAGTACCAATGGGGGGTGACCACGACCCAATCCTATTTGCCAGCGGATAATTCCGATTTTTTCCAAGAAGACATCAACTTGGTGGATTGGTTGCGCCAATGGGCCAAGACCGAAGAGGAAAGGGAAGAGGTATATATTCGCGGTTTCTTGGGCAAGATGCTTTTCAGTGGAGAGGAAGCACTTAAAAAGTGTACAGTTCTTTCGGGAGGTGAAAAAGTACGTTGTATGCTCAGCCGTATGATGATGCTCCGTGCCAACGTACTTATGTTGGATGAACCCACCAACCACTTGGATTTGGAGAGTATTACGGCCTTCAACAACTCTTTGAAGAACTTTAAGGGGACTATCCTGTTGACAACCCACGATCATGAGTTTGTGAACACGGTGGCAAATAGAATTATTGAGTTGACACCAAACGGAGCTATTGACCGTTACTTGAGCTTTGATGATTATATGTCCGATAAATCCATCAAAGAACAGCGTGATAAAATGTACGCCGTTACAGTCTAAGCGTTAAAGTACTTGCTTTTCCAAATAGCAGGGTTAAAGTTTTTCCCTAAGGCGAATCCATAGAAAATCACTATGGATGCAATGCATTTGAACATAAAAAAGTAGATGATCCAAAACTCTGCCGTTGTGTTTTTTTTGGAAAAGAGCCCTTCAGGAACCATAAGGGTGACAAGGTAGCTGATCAGAAGTACCACCAATCCCAAGTTGGCAATGTTCTTAAAAGGCCATGCAAACAATTTTCGCAAAGGGTGAAGATCGTTTCCCCACTTGTGGATTAGATAATAATAATCGTTTCCGATAGGGGCAAAGAGCAATGGGTCATCCTTATCTTCCAATTTGAACAATTTGGATGGGGCCATAATTTTAAAACCTTTTATTTTGGTGTTATGGGCTGCTTCCAACTGTTTGATTTTGGAAATCGCTTCTTGTGGAATTTCACCTTTAAAATAAGAGCTGTTCAAAAAACGCAGTCGGTAATCGATACAGATTTCTTTGATTTGTTCAATATGAAAGATTTTATCTGTCTCCAATAGATCAAAATTAAAGTCGTTTTCGCGAGTGTTGCTTTTTGAACTTAATTGCTTACATATCTGTTCGTCCTTGTGGGAATGTTTATTCAGAATTTGTTGTACTTCGTCCAAAATATCCAAGCTACGCGCACTTTTATTTTTACTTTTTTGAAGCTTGTGTTCAATATTTGTTCCTCTCAAAATCATGCGAATTTTTCAGTAATCTACTCAAATTTAAGGAATTGAATTTTCGATTAGATGTGTTTGTCAAAAACATTGGCGTTAAGTTTCTGTTAAATGGAATTATGGATAAAAATTAATTGAACCAAGTAAGCAAAAAAAGGTGTATCTTATCGACGTTTTTGGTAGTTAATCGTAAAACTAAGAGAAGCCTATAATTTGACCAACCACATGGACACCCCCGCAACCAAATTCTTGCTATGCCTTTGTCTGGCATTTTCATTTTACACCACTGCCCAAAACACATCCAATGCACTTTCGTACACGGGCAAGATGGATAATCATAAAATTTTGTTGGCAGCAGTAAATGCAACTGAACTGGGCTCTTTGCTTCAAAAATCAGGGCCATTTACCATTTTTGCGCCATCAGATGCTGCGTTCGAAAAGTTCTCCAGCAATAAAATAGCCGAGCTGATCAAAGCGGAGGATAAGAGGGCCCTAAAGTCGTTGTTGTCCTACCATATTGTTGCAGGCCAACTTACTGCTTCCCGTATGTTGCGTGCAATAGGCAGGGGCAATGGTATGGCCAGTTTTACAACGGTGCAGGGCAAAAAGCTTATTGCGCACTTGGATGGCTATGATATTGTGCTTACCGACCCCATGGGAAATACGGCCAGGATTACAGCTGCAGACCTAAATCTAGAAAATGAAGGCGTTGTCCATGAAATAGATAGCGTTATCCTTCCAGCTCAGATGTAATTTTTAACGAAGTTCTGCTCCCAATTCCTTTTGATACTGGGCCAAAAGTTTGCCCATGATCTTGTCGATTTGTTTGTCTGTCAAGGTTTTCTTTTCATCCATCAACGTGAAGCTTACAGCGTAGGATTTTTTGCCTTCGGGCAAGTTTTTTCCAGTGTACACATCGAACAGGTTTACTTTTTTAAGCAATTTTTTCTCTGTATTCCAAGCAATATCGTATACTTTTTGGAAAGAGATCGATTCGTCCAACAGTAGTGCAAAATCTCGCGTTACCTCTGGGAACTTTGGAATTTCTTTGAAAGAAACATTTTGTGTGCTTACGGATTCCAGAATGGCATCCCAATCCAAATCGGCGTAAAATACTTCCTGTTTAATGTCGAATTTTTTAATGTCTACCTTGCCTACTAAACCGAGCGATACCAGGACTTTGTCGTTCTTCACATAAGAAATACCTTCGGCGTAACCTGATTCGGCCAATGGCTTTGTATCGATGTCTCTTAACCCTAAACGCTCTAAAACATTGTCAACAATACCTTTTAGATAGAAAAACTCTGATTTTTTAGAGGCCACCGACCAACTGTTTTGGTTACGGTCGCCTGAGATGAAAATGGCCAAATGTTGTTTTTCTATATGCTCTCCGTTTATTTTGTGATACGTTTTTCCGAACTCGAACAACTTAAGGTCCGTTTTTTGGCGATTGTGGTTATAGCTTACCGTTTGGAGTCCTGAATGAAGCATGGAGGTTCTTAGCACGGATAAGTCGGAGCTCAACGGATTCAACATCTGAACAGCGCTATCATCTGTAGAAGTAATATCCGATGAGACCAGACTGTTGGTCATTATCTCATAAAAACCTTTTGCTGCAAGCATATTTCCAACCAAATCTTGTATTCTGTAGTTTTCGAATCGTGATGTTTTGGCAATGGATGCGTTCAGTTTCTCCTTAAAGTCAATGTTGTTATAGCCGTAAACCCTTAGGATTTCCTCGATAACATCAACCTCTCTTGTTACATCCACCCTATACGCAGGAATGGTTAAGCCAAGCCCCGATTCGGTTACATTGTTGATGCGGATTTCTAACGAAGAAAGAATCGATTTGATGGTATCCTGTGGAATCTCCTGGCCAATCAATGAATGAATTTTATTGAAGGTCAAGAATACTTGTCTATCCTGTGGTTTTTTTGGAAATAAGTCAACAATCTCCGAAGTGATATATCCGCCAGCAATTTCCCTTATTAACAATGCGGCCCTTTTCAAGGCGTATTTGGTCAAATTGATATCGATGCCCCTTTCAAATCGAAACGAAGCATCAGTATTAAGACCATGTCTTTTGGCTGTCTTTCTAATTGAAACAGAGTCAAAGTAGGCACTCTCCAAAAATATGGAAGTGGTGTGTTCCGTAACCCCGGAGTGAAGCCCTCCAAAAACACCAGCAATGCACATTGGGGTTCCCGCATCACAAATCATAAGGTCGTCTTCGTGCAATTCGCGTTCAACACCATCCAAAGTGGTGAACTTGGTGCCACTTGGCAAAGTTTTTACCTCTACTTTGTTACCTTTTATTTTAAATGCATCAAAGGCATGCAATGGCTGGCCCAGTTCGTGAAGCACATAGTTGGTGACGTCCACAACATTGTTTATTGGGGCCAATCCAATGGATTTTAGCCTATTTTTTAGCCAATCCGGAGAATCCTGTACAACTAGATTACTTATGGTTACACCGCAATATCTTGGAGCAAGGTTGCTTTCTAAAACCTCTACGTCGACCTTTAAAGAGCGGTTGTCGATAGAAAAGTTGCTTACGGAGGGGGTAACCAGTTCTTTTTGGATTTCTTTTTGCTCCAAACCAGCCTTAAGGTCACGCGCCACTCCAAAATGACTCATGGCATCGGCCCGGTTAGGAGTAAGGCCTATTTCAAAAACCTCGTCATTTTCAATGTCAAAAACTTTGGAACAAGGCGTGCCGGGAATCAATTCCTCATTGAGAACCATAATCCCATCGTGGCTTTCACCAACACCTATTTCATCTTCGGCACAGATCATGCCCTCGCTTACCTCACCACGAATTTTCCCTTTCTTGATGACCCAAGCTTCACCTTCTGGAGTGTAGAGCGTGGTTCCAACAGTTGCAACAGGTACTTTTTGTCCGGCGGCTACGTTGGGGGCGCCACAAACAATCTGCAACGGTGCCTCTTGACCTATATCTACTGTAGTTAGTTTTAGCTTATCTGCATTTGGGTGTTTTTCACAAGTAAGCACTTGTCCTACTACAATACCTTTTAATCCACCCTTAACTGATTCAAATTGAGATATGCCCTCAACCTCAAGCCCGAGGTCAGTTAATAGTTCACCTGTTTTTTGAGCGTCCCAATCAATTTGTAAAAATTGTTTTAACCAGTTATAAGAAATCTTCATAGCCCGTTTTTAGAGGGCACAAATATATAACAATAGGGGAACAGATTCAACGATAATAATAACCATAAACCTATAGAAATGCTCTGTTTTAAAATGTATTCCCTACATTTAGGTAAAATCTTTCATTTTATGAGAAGAATCAGGTTGGCAATGCTGGGGCTTTTGATTCTTATGGCCTCTTGCAAAAAAGAAGGGAAAGGAGATCTTATAATTGGTCACTGGCTGGGAACTATGGAAGTTTCTGAGTCGCAAATGCTACCATTTGAGTTTACCATTTCCCAAAACGATGAAGGTGGATATGTAATGAAAGTATACAACGCCGAAGAGGTAGTGGAGATCGATGAGTTTACCTTTGATGGTGACTCCATCGATATTCGTATGCCCATTTTTGAAGGTCATATAGTTGGAAGATACACTGCTACCGAAATCACAGGGAAATTTGTTGAGGAAAGTAAGGAACGCAGTGTTCCCTTTAAGGCTGTACATGGTCCACAAGACCGTTTTGATGCGGAGAAACCAGCTGATGTGAACATTTCAGGTATCTGGGAGACCTATTTTAAAGTGAACACGGAGGATGAATATCCTGCCAAGGGTATTTTTATGCAGAACGGCAATGAGGTAAAGGGAACTTTTAGGACCAACACAGGAGATTATCGCTATTTGGAAGGAGTGGTGACAGGGGATAGTATGAAACTGTCCGCTTTTGATGGTTCCCACGTATTTCTTTTTTTGGCCCAAGTAACCGATAGTACTTTGGACGGAAAGTTCTATTCCGGACAACATTCCGTACAGGAATTTCTTGGAGCTAGAAATGAAGCTTTTGAACTTCCCGATTCGAACGAACTCACCTATTTACGTGAAGGTTATGATAAATTTGATTTCACTTTCCCGAACAGTGAAGGGCAAATGATAGGACTGGATGACCCAATGTTCCAAGGAAAGCCGGTACTGGTTCAGATTATGGGAACATGGTGTACCAATTGTTTGGACGAAACCCGATTCTATGTGGATTTTATCAAGAACAACCCCGATTTGGATGTGCAATTTGTGGGGCTAGCATTCGAGTATTCCAAAACCGAGGAAAAGGCCATCGAGGGCATAAATCGATTGAAAGCGCGAGAAGAGGTGCCGTATCCTATTCTATTGGCGCAATATGGGACCTCGAATAAACAAAAGGCCAACGAGAAGTTGCCGATGTTGAACCATATTCTGTCATATCCTACTACCATTTATATTGATAAATTCGGAAAAGTCAAGAAGATTCACACAGGTTTTAATGGACCGGCGACTGGTGAAAAGTTTATCGAATTTAAAGAAGAGTTCAATAAAACCATTCAAGAGCTGACAACGTCACAGGAAACCGGAGAAAATAGCGAAGCTATATAATGGTCGATTTCCCCAAGTCGATGTTTTCATCGTTCATAAGGGTATCATCTTCAATATCTACAATGTTATGTGCGATAAAATCACCAACTTGATTGGTTCCGTATTGACTGTTTTCCTTTAAATCCGGAGTTACAATTCCTTTTTTAAGTGATTTGTCCACCGCTTTTTTGATGGCCCATGCTTCTTCAATAAGTCCAAAGTGTTCCAAAAGCATTGCAGCGGATAATATGGAGGCGATCGGGTTGGCAATATCATTCCCCTTTGCTTGTGGGTATGAGCCGTGTATAGGCTCGAACAAAGCATTTTCTTCGCCTATAGATGCCGAGGCCAACAAACCTATGGAACCACCGATAACGCTACCCTCATCAGAAATAATGTCTCCGAACATGTTCTCTGTCAAAATAACATCAAATTGTCTGGGGTTGAGTATAATCTGCATTGCGGCATTGTCCACAAATAAAAAATTCAATGCCACTTCGGGGTAGCTTTCACCAATTCTTGTCACAACCTTACGCCATAATCTGGAAGATTCCAAAACATTCGCTTTGTCCACCAAAGTAAGTTTCTTTTTTCTTCCTTTAGCCGCTTTAAAGGCCAAATGTGCTATACGGCTTATTTCAGCTTCGCTATATTCACAAAGGTCGGAAGCTTTTGTGCCTTCCTCGTTCAATTTTTTCTCCCCAAAATATATTCCTCCTGTAAGCTCACGGTAGATTACAAAATCGGTACCGTTGATCACTTTCTTTTTTAGGGGTGATTTGTCCAACAAAGTTGGGTGTGACAAGACAGGTCTGATATTGGCGAAAAGGCCTAGTTCTTTTCGTAATTGGAGCAAGCCCTGTTCGGGGCGCACTTTGGCATCTGGGTCGTTGTCATATTTTGGGTCGCCAATGGCGCCAAAAAGCACGGCATCCGACTCTTTGCAAAGCTTTAGGGTGGTATCGGGTAGGGGAGTTCCTTTTTTGTCGATAGCGATGGCACCAACAAGAGCTTCTTTAAATATAAATCGTTGATTAAAGGTTTCTTCAACAGCTTCCAGACATTTTACAGCCTGGGCCAGCACTTCGGGGCCCACACCATCTCCAGGGAGCAATGCAATTTTCAATGTCATATGATACTTGTGTTACGCCAAACTTTTCATTCCGACATTGCTGGTCTCAACAATCTCGTGGATATCTTCATCCAAAATCTCCTTCTTCACGTCCGCGTATTTCAAGAAGTTTTCATACACAGTGTCCAATTGAAGCTTTGTGAGTTCGTAACCTACCTTTTTAGCTCTGTAGGCCAAGGCGGCACGCCCACTTCTAGCAGTTAAAACAATGGAGGATTCGCTCACACCGACATCCTTAGGGTCGATGATTTCGTAAGTTTCCCTACGTTTGATCACACCGTCTTGGTGGATTCCAGAACTATGCGCAAATGCATTGGACCCCACAATGGCTTTATTGGGCTGTACTGGCATTCCCATTTTTTGGGAAACCATGGTGCTGGTGTCCCATAATAATTGACTGTTGATATTGGTATCCAAGTTTAAATGCGGATGCTGTCTCATAATCATTACAACCTCTTCTAAAGAAGTATTGCCGGCTCTCTCACCGATACCGTTGATGGTACATTCAATTTGTCTGGCACCGTTGATTACACCTGCAATGGAGTTGGCCGTGGCCAAACCAAGATCGTTGTGACAGTGGCAAGAAAGAATGGCCTTATCAATACCGGTCACATTTTCTTTTAAGTATTTCATTTTAGCGCCATATTCCTCTGGAAGGCAATATCCTGTTGTATCAGGAATGTTAAGTACGGTTGCACCAGCTTTTATGACAGCTTCACAAATTCGAGCTAAAAATTCGTTGTCGGTTCGTCCAGCGTCTTCAGCATAGAATTCCACATCTTCCACAAAAGTCTTGGCATAGGCTACCGCATCAACAGCACGCTCAATAATCTTATCTTGAGTAGAGTTGAATTTGTATTTGATGTGGGATTCGGAAGTCCCGATTCCGGTATGTATTCTAGGTCTTTTTGCAATTTTGATGGCTTCAGCGGCCACTTCGATATCTTTTTTAACGGCGCGGGTCAATCCACATACTGTAGCATTTTTGACCAACTTTGCAATTTCGTTCACCGATTTGAAATCACCAGGGCTGGATATGGGGAAACCTGCCTCGATCACATCAACTCCGAGTTCATCCAATCGTTCGGCAATGATCAATTTTTGTTCGGTATCCAGTTTACATCCTGGAACTTGTTCTCCATCTCTTAGTGTTGTGTCAAAAATTTCTACCTTATCTTTACCCATGATATCAACCTGATTTTTTCTATGACTAACGAAATTAGTAAAGCAAGGTTGAAGATGAAAGGCAGCCCGGATTGTGTTACAACGTTAAACTGCTTTTTGTTGTGTTCAATTAGCTGAAAAACAACACTTTAAATATTATTTTTTACGATGACAAATGCCCATCAGGATGCTTTGTTTGTGCTGGTAAAATCACTCTCTAAATCTGAAAAACGCCAATTCAAACTATATGTTGGCCGATTGGGGGTGAATACGGATGCCAAGTTTTTGGCACTTTTTAACCTCTTGGATAAGATGCGAAAGTACGATGAAAAGCAAATTTTGGACAGCGGCATTGTCAAAAAATCACAGCTCTCCAACCTTAAAGCGCATTTGTACAAGCAAATATTGGTGAGCCTACGTTTGAACCCCGTGAACCAAAATGTTCGCATCCAGATTCGGGAACAACTGGATTTTGCCACTATTCTGTATCAAAAGGGGCTGTACAAACAAAGCTTGAAGATTTTGGAGAAGGCCAAAAGTTTTGCCATTGAAAATGAGGAGAAGAATGTGGCCTACGAAATCGTGGAGTTGGAAAAAGTAATCGAAACCCAATATATTACCCGAAGTATTCCGGACCGGGCCGATGAACTTGCCGTTGAAGCCAAGGAACTATCCGCACAAAATGTGATGACGAGCAAGCTTTCCAACCTTTCACTGCAATTGTATGGGATGATGCTGAAAGTAGGATATGTGCGCAGCGATGAGGACCTTCAAAAAGTAAAGAGTTACTTTGACGAGCATTTGCCCAAATATGATATTGAAAAGTTGGGTTTCCGAGAAAAATTATGGCTGTACAAAGCACATCTATGGTATAGTCTTTTGATTCAGGACTTTTTGTCAGCCTACAAATACGCAAGCAAGTGGGTGGACCTTTTCTACGAAAACGAACATATGATCCCGCTGAACCCCGTGTTCTTTTTAAAAGGGAACCATTATTTATTGGAGTCCTTGTTCTTTGTGAAATATGCATCACAGTTTAGACAAACTTTGGAACGCTTGGAAGAGCAAGTTCAAGACCTTGGTTTTCCTAAAAACGACAATATAAGTTCACTTGCCTTTTTGTACATCAACACCAACAAATTGAACCTTCATTTTTTGGAAGGTACTTTTGATAAGGGTATTTACTTGGTGAACATTATCGAGTACGGTATCAAAAAACACAGACAACAGATTGATGAGCACCACATTATGTTGCTTTACTACAAAATTGCCTGCCTGTACTTTGGAAATGGAGATAACAAGAACTGTATTGCTTATCTCAAAAAAATCATCTCCAACAAAAAATTAAAGATGCGGGAAGATTTGATGTGCTTTGCAAGGGTATTGAGCCTAGTAGCACATTATGAGGCGGGAATGGACTACCATTTGGAAGTTCAGCTTAAAAGTACATATAAGTTCTTGCTGAAAATGAACGATTTGCACGAGGTGCAAAAGGAAATGATCAAATTCTTGCGAAACCTTGGGGATATCTACCCGACCGATTTAAAAGGAGAGTTCCAAAAGTTGTACAATGAGTTGAAGAAATATGAAAACCACCCATACGAAAAAAGGGCGTTCCTGTATTTGGATATTCTTTCGTGGTTAGAAAGCCATTTACAGAACAAGCCTGTTTCCGAAATCATCAGGGAAAAGGCATTGGCAATTACTCGCTAACGCAGGCGTTCCAAATAGGGTCTTCTGGTGGAGGCGCCAAAAACGACACGGGCTCTTTTTGAACGGGGTGCAATAGTAACAAGCTTCTGGAGTGTAGGTGTATGCCTCCATCTTTGTTGCTACGGTCGGCACCATATTTTAAATCTCCTTTTATGGTACAGCCTATAGCTGCCAGCTGCGCCCTAATTTGATGATGTCTACCAGTTTTCAAATCAATTTCCAACAAAAAATAATTATCAAGTTTTTTTATGATTTTATAATCCAAAACCGCTTTTTTGCTGTCGGGAACTTCCTTTTCGTGCGCGTACGATTTGTTCTGCTTAGGGTTGCGTACCAGCCAATGTGTCAAAGTTCCACTTTCTTGTGGAGGGGCATTTTTTACCACCGCCCAATACACTTTTTTCGTATCGCCCTGAGCAAACATTTTATTTAGGCGTGGCAATGCTTTGGAGGTTTTGGAAAATAGTACAATGCCCGATGTGGGTCTATCCAATCGATGCACCACGCCCAAATATACATTGCCAGGCTTGTTATATTTCTCTTTGAGGTATTGCTTTACCACTTCGCTTAGAGGGGCATCACCTGTTTTATCCCCTTGTACAATGTCCCCAACTCGCTTATTGATCACAATCAAGTGGTTGTCTTCAAACAAAACCTGAAGATTGGAGGGAGTAGATCTATTAGATTCTTCGATTTTTGGATTCTTGGATTTCACTTTATGGTGGACTTAAATTTTGAGGTCATTTTAATTATTGAATCTAATTTATCCAAGAGATAGTTCAATTCATTCTTGTGAATAAATTTTAAGTCGTTGGAAATTAATAGTTGGGTCTCAACCTCATACATGGAACCTATGGCAATTTCCAAAAACCTTGAAAAATCTTTTTTGGATTTCCTTGAGCAACCCTCTGCAATGTTGGATGGAATTGATACGGAAGCCCTTCTCAATTGATTTGAAATACCAAACTTCTCCGTCTCTGGGAATGATGCTGTAATGTTATAAACATCTGGACAAAACCTTCGGCTTAATCTCCATATTTCCAAATCCTTAAATCGATGCATTTCAATTGATTTTGGTTAGGAGGCCGATACTTAAAAATACATATTAAAATCTAAAAACAGAATAATCGAACAATCGAACCATCTAATAATCCAACCGTACTAGTAAGATTCCTCATCATTTGGAAAATCCTGGCTTTTTACATCGTTCACGTATTGGGATACCGCATCGCTCATTTCATCATAGAGGTTCAGGTACCTTCTTAAAAATCTAGGATGGAACTCGTGGGTCATTCCCAACATATCGTGAACCACTAAAACCTGACCGTCCACATGGTTGCCTGCGCCAATTCCAATAATGGGAATAGACACGCTTTCCGCCACCTCTTTTGCCAATTTGGCTGGAATTTTCTCCAACACTATGGCAAAACAGCCCAATTCTTCCAATAATTTGGCATCTGACTTCAATTTTTCGGCTTCCTCTTCTTCTTTTGCACGAACGGTATAGGTGCCGAATTTATAGATAGATTGTGGAGTGAGTCCTAGGTGGCCCATCACAGGGATGCCTGCTTCCAATATACGGCTGATGGATATCTTGATTTCTTCGCCACCTTCAACCTTTACAGCATGGGCACCGCTTTCTTTCATGATTCGTATAGCGGAGCGTAAAGCTTCTTTGGAGTCTCCTTGATAGCTTCCAAAGGGAATATCCACTACAACAAGCGCCCTTTTGGCCGCTCTTACAACAGAGCTTGCATGATAGATCATTTGGTCTAGGGTAATGGGCAATGTGGTTTCATGACCGGCCATGACATTACTGGCGGAATCGCCCACTAAAATAGCGTCCACATTGGCACCATCCACGATTTTGGCCATGGAGTAATCGTAAGAGGTGAGCATACTGATTTTCTCACCGGTCTTTTTCATATCCACCAACGATTTTACGGTTACTCTCTTGTATTCTTTTTTAGCTGTAGACATCGTAATTCTATTTGATGGCTAAAAGTAAGGAGATTTGTTTAATTTAGGCATTGATCAAAAAACTAATCAAATGAGAAAACTGTTCAGTTGTGTAGTATTATTTGCTTTGGGTGCGTTCGGATATGCACAAGGTCCGAATCCATCGAATGAAGAAGCTGAAGCCCATGTAATACAAGTTATAGAAACTTTCTTTGAAGGTTTCCATGAACAAGATTCGACGATTATTAAAAGTACGGTGGCCGATGAAATTGTGCTGCAGACCACGGGAAGAAACCCAGAGGGCAAGACACTTTTCAAAACCGAAGAATTCTCGAAATTTTTAAAATCCATTGTGGGCATACCAGAAACTGTGAAGTTCGAGGAAAAGCTTACTTCTTTTTCCATTCAGGTAGATAGGACCATGGCCAACGCTTGGGTGGGTTACGAATTTTGGCTGAACGGGGAATTTAGCCATTGCGGCATTAATTCCTTTCAACTTATTAATTTTGACGGTGAATGGAAGATTATTTATCTAATCGATACTAGGGGCAAGGAAGGTTGTATGGATTAACAATCACTCAAGAATACCCCTACCGCAAGTCCTCCTTCGGAGGTTTCCTTGTATTTGGAGCTCATATCTTTTGCCGTTTCCCACATAGTATTTACTACTTTGTCCAAAGGTACTTTTACCTCGTTTGGATCCGTATCCAGTGCCAATTCCGCGGCGTTGATGGCTTTAATGGCTCCCATGGCGTTACGTTCTATACAGGGAACTTGTACCAAACCGCCAATAGGGTCGCACGTGAGCCCAAGGTGATGCTCCATGGCAATTTCAGCGGCAATCAATACTTGTTCAGGAGTGCCGCCCATCAACTCTGTTAATCCTGCTGCGGCCATGGCGGATGATACACCGATTTCAGCTTGGCACCCACCCATGGCTGCGGAGATGGTAGCTCCTTTTTTAAAAATACTTCCCACTTCGCTGGCTACCAACAAAAACTGTTTCACGTCGTCAAAATTGGCATCGTGGTTTTCAATGACCATATAGTACATCAATACGGCTGGGATTACCCCTGCGCTTCCATTGGTTGGGGCCGTGACCACTCGTCCCAAGGAGGCATTTACCTCGTTGACGCTTAGAGCAAAACAACTTACCCATTTAATGATCTGACGGAATTTGACTTCTGTATCGCGAATACTTTCCAGCCACTCCTGCGGATTGGAGTAGGGAATATCCTCTTTAAGTTTTTGGTGCATCTCAAAAGCACGTCGCTTTACGTTCAATCCACCGGGGAGCTTACCTTCGGTGTGACATCCAACGTACATGCTTTCCAACATGGTGTTCCAGATTCGGGCAATGCCCTCGTCTATTTCAGGTTCAGTCCTTAGCGAAAGCTCATTTTCCATCACAATGGTGGAGATGGATTTATCTTGTGCATTGCAATGTTGTAGCAATTCATCCCCAGTCTTAACGGGATGAGGAAATGTTTTAAAGGTTTCTTTGTTCTCCTTTGCATGGATACGCTCTTCTTTTACCACAAAACCTCCGCCAATAGAATAGTATGTTTCGGAAATGGTTTCTCCAGTAACCAGTTCGGCTTCAAATTGCATTGCGTTTGCGTGAAAGGGAAGAAACTCTTTTTTGAAGACTACATCGTTGAGGAAACTAAAAGAAATCTCTCTTTTTCCGCCCAAATAGAGTTTGTTCTCGGTCTTGATCTTGTCAATACTTCCTGAAATACTGTCAATATCGATTGTCACAGGGTCTGTTCCCAACAACCCCATTACTACGGCAATATCTGTTGCATGTCCTTTTCCAGTGAGGGAAAGCGACCCGTACAAATATATCTTAATGGATTGTACTTCATCAAAAACATGTTGCTCTTCAAGTTCTGCGATCCAACGTTCGGCGGCACGCCATGGCCCAAGGGTATGGGAGCTGGAAGGCCCCACTCCAATCTTTAGCATATCAAAAACACTAATACACTCCATAAACTCAATTTATAGTTTCAAATATAGGAAGCTAAACGGGATAAAAATGCGAATATTTAAATATACGGACGGCTTTTTCAATATTGATTATGGCATCCTCAACGGAGTCAACGTTTTTAAGTGTTTTGACAATAATATGACACCTTGTCAGATTCTATGTCGTGGCATAATCATTGACATTTTAAGAGCGAAACAAAATTGAATTTTAAACAGATATAACTTTTAGATACGATGAGCAAGATTATAGGTATAGACTTAGGCACAACCAACTCCTGCGTCTCTGTAATGGAAGGTAACGAGCCTGTAGTAATCCCAAATGCTGAAGGTAAACGAACCACTCCATCGATGATCGCATTTGTTGATGGTGGGGAGATCAAGGTCGGAGACCCTGCAAAAAGACAGGCTGTGACCAATCCTCACAAAACAATTTATTCCATTAAGCGATTTATGGGTAACAAATACTCAGAATCCAGCAAGGAGGCCACTAGGGTTCCTTATAAAGTGGTGAAAGGTGACAACGATACACCACGTGTAGATGTGGATGGTCGTTTGTATACTCCACAGGAATTGTCTGCCATGATTCTTCAAAAAATGAAGAAAACTGCAGAGGATTACTTGGGGCAAGATGTAACCAGAGCGGTCATCACCGTTCCCGCATATTTTAACGATTCACAAAGACAGGCCACCAAAGAAGCTGGTGAAATCGCAGGTCTTACCGTGGAACGTATCATCAACGAGCCAACTGCCGCATCCTTGGCATACGGACTTGATAAAAAAGACACTGAACAGAAAATTGTAGTTTTTGACTTTGGTGGTGGTACGCACGATGTTTCCATTTTGGAATTGGGAGATGGCGTTTTTGAAGTATTGGCCACAGATGGTGATACCCACTTGGGTGGTGACGACGTTGACCAAAAAATCATTGATTGGTTGGCCGAAGAGTTCAAGAAAGATGAAGATATGGACCTTCGTGAAGACCCAATGGCATTGCAACGTTTGAGGGAAGCTGCCGAAAAGGCGAAAATCGAGTTGTCTTCTTCTGCACAGACAGAAATCAACTTACCCTATGTAACAGCTACGTCTTCAGGACCAAAGCACTTGGTAAGAACACTATCGCGTTCCAAATTTGAGCAATTGATCGCCGATTTGGTGAAAAGAACAATCGACCCATGCGAAAAAGCATTGAAGGCTGCAGGATTGTCCAAAAGCGATATTGATGAGATTATCTTGGTAGGTGGTTCTACCCGTATCCCAGCGGTACAGGAAGCCGTTGAGAAGTTCTTCGGTAAAAAGCCATCCAAAGGTGTAAACCCAGATGAGGTTGTTGCCATTGGTGCCGCTATCCAAGGTGGTGTATTGACAGGAGATGTAAAAGACGTACTCTTGTTGGATGTAACCCCACTTTCTTTGGGTATCGAAACCATGGGAAGCGTATTCACCAAATTGATTGAGGCGAACACAACTATCCCAACAAAGAAATCACAGGTGTTCTCTACCGCAGCGGACAATCAGCCTTCGGTTGAAATCCACGTACTGCAAGGGGAAAGACCTATGGCAGCGGATAACAAAACTATTGGTAGGTTCCACTTGGATGGTATTCCACCAGCACCAAGAGGTACACCTCAAATTGAAGTGACCTTCGATATTGATGCTAACGGTATCATCAAGGTTTCTGCTACGGACAAAGCCACTGGCAAGTCACAGGATATCCGAATCGAGGCTTCTTCCGGTCTTACCGAAGAAGAAATCCAAAAGATGAAAGCGGAAGCGGAAGCCAATGCCGATGCAGATAAAAAAGCGAAGGAAACCGCAGATAAGTTGAATGAGGCTGATGCAATGATTTTCCAAACAGAAAAGCAATTGAGCGAGTTTGGCGATAAATTGTCCGATGACAAGAAAAAGCCGATTGAGGAAGCTTTGGAGGAATTGAAGAAGGCTTACGAAGGTAAAGACCTAGCAGTCATTACACCTGCTTTGGAGAAAATCAACGAAGCGTGGAAAGTTGCTTCCGAAGAAATGTACAAAGCGCAAGCTGAAGCACAGGGCGGAGCAGCAGGAGCAGCAGGAGACACCGCAGGTGGTGATGCTGCTGCTGGTAACGGAGCCTCAGAAGGTGATAACGTAGAGGATGTTGACTTTGAGGAAGTGAAGTAAAACATAGCTTATTAAAGTAAAAACCCTGACCATTTGGTCAGGGTTTTTTGTTTATTGGAATTTTCAATTTACGCCGCGTTCAACTGCTGTATTTCCATTTCTTTGAGTTTTCTCAAAGCTTCTGATTTTGAGTTTACGTTCAGCTTTACATAAATGTTCTGAATGTGAAAATTGACCGCGCTGGGAGTGACAAAAAGCTTGTCCGCAATCATTTTATAGGTGAATCCTTGGGTTAGGAGCTCTATGATTTCGTTCTCCTTTTTGGAAAAAGCCTCAAAAGATTTTGACTGGAACGAGTCGATGATTTTTTTTGCTACATCCAGTTCCAAAGCAATTCCATGCTGGTCCAGTGCCTCCAAAGCATTGAACAACCTATCCTTGGTTATCGGTTTGATGAGGTAGCCACTCGCTCCTTTTTTAAAAGCCTCTTTGATGAGTTTGAAATCGTTCATTTTACTCATCATCAATACCTTAAGGTCTTTGTTTTTTCGGTAAAAATAATCAAGGCCATCAATTCCCGAAATACCGTTCAGTAATGCTTCGCAGATAATGATATCTGGATGGGAGCGTCCAAAATTGGACAGCAGTTCATGTACGGAACCATAGGCTCCGTGAAGCTCATACTGCTCGTTTTCTTCAAAATATTGATTGTAAATGCCGCCGATAGCACCATCATTATCGATGATGGCAATTTTTAATGGTTTTTTTTCCATGATAAGAAAGATTAGGGGGATTAATACTGTTACATCATTTGTTCTGTAGGTTAAGTTTTTGGACATGGGAGTCCTTCTCCGCATTGTTGAAGTTGGGATAAACCGCTAATGAAACTAACCGTATAGCCTTTGGAAAAAACTATACCAATAGATGTTCCATTTAAGTTTACTTCAAAAATGGGTGTAATCCCTAAAGGGATCGGTCGCTAAAATTTCTGTTTGGTTGAGGTTTTTACCCCATCAAAAAAAGTAAGGTGAAAAGAGGTTTTGGGACGCCTTTTTTTCGAGTGTTGTAGTTTTTGTTCATGACTTAATAGATTTGGGATTGTATTATTTCAATAGTGAATTTAGAATTTTTTAACTATTGAGCGGAATTTTTGTAGTGGTTTTCGTTCAAATGCACTTTTGATGAAATCTTTAAATTCAGGAAGGTAGAAGATTGGAGGGCTGGAAGATATGTTTAAGTAATTGTTTTTCAGAATTTTAAATAAAAAAATAGGATGCCGTCCCATCAGCATCCTATTCTTGGTGTAAATCGGTCAGATTGAAATAATACAACCCGCTTTCTATGATAGTCTGTCAGTTTCCCCCTGTCTTTCTTATCATGGTCATGAGTGTTTCAAAATTCGGCTATGAAACAACATCACAAGACACTTCAGGTTTATTGACCGATTCAGTAAGTATTTTTCAGTATTCTATTATTCTTCGTCTTGGAACGATGTATCCACGTAATCGATGGTATTATCGTTCATAACAGTTTGGAGTCCTGTACCTCCATCAGCAACATCGTTGTACTGATCCCGCTTACTTGAACGTCCATAGGCTACAGTATATTGTGATACGGTATTGTTGAAACCTCTATTGGACACTACAAACCCCATCTTTTTCTCTGGGCTCAATTGAATGGCGTAGTCGTCACTGTTGCTGTTGATGTGGGCACCAAGGTTCACGGATGTGGTAAGCGTGTTCTTTACCACCTGTGAGGCATAAAGGTCCAATCCACCGTAACCATCTCTCCCTTCAGAAGCAAAGAACAACAAGGTTTCGTTGTAAATGCTAGGGTAGAGCTCATCTTCTTTGGTGTTTACTTTGGGGCCAAGGTTTTTGGATACACCTGGAGTTCCGTCTGTAGCGATATCGGCTACGTAGATGTCATATTTTCCATAGCTTCCTTTCATATTGGATGCAAAGAACAATCGAGATCCATCAGCGGTTACCGTTGGGTGTTTAGCGGAATAATGTTTAGGACATACCTCCAATTGAGTAACATTGGTCCATTCACCGTTGACTTTCTCGGCACGATAAACGTGATAAATCAATTCTTTTTTAGAAAACACACCGTAAAGTGGCTTTTCGTAAGTACCCTTGCTAAAGTAGGCTGTTTTACCATCTTTGGTAATGGACATGGATGGTACGTAGCCATCAACAGTGGAAACACTGCCATCCATAGTCTCGTTGATCATTTTTTCGTCTGCCTGGGCAAAAGTAGATTGACCGGCTAGTATTGTAACTGAAACAATAAGGCTGTAAAAAGTTGAACGTGTCATGATGTATAGATTTGGGGGTTAATACATGACAAAGATCAAAAACATTGGCAGCGAATACTTATCAATTTTTCATAGGTTTTTACTTTTAACGACTAAAAAGTGCATTTTGTCGAATATTTTTTAGGTATTTAACACTGATTTGGTCATAAAAATGCAGTTAAACGTTCTTTTTTGTGTTTTAACAGATTAATTCAAGTTCGGATAAATTAGGCTCAATTAGTTCAAAATCAATATTTCTTATGCTCATTTTGATGGTAATCGTAGTGTTTTCCATCTTCACATATCGCACAAATTGAGTTAACTTCGCTTTTTTGAAAACGTATCCATACTATAAGGAGCTATTCCTTGAATATTTTAAAAACAATTACCTCAAACTAGAAAGCCTGCCTAAATGAATATCACTATTGAAAATATCATCTTAATAGGTTCGGTGCTCCTTTTGATCAGTATTTTAGCGGGCAAAACAAGCTACCGTTTTGGTATTCCTACATTGTTGTTGTTCTTGACCATTGGTATGTTGGCTGGCTCGGATGGTATTGGAGGTATTTATTTTGACAATCCAAAGATTGCTCAGTTCGTTGGTGTTGTTTCCTTGAATTTTATTCTTTTCTCTGGTGGACTAGATACCAACTGGCAGTCGGTTAAGCCTGTATTAAAGGAGGGTATAATGCTTTCAACCATTGGAGTTTCGCTAACTGCGGTAGGTTTAGGGTATTTTGTGTACCTGATCACCGACTTTAGTATATATGAGAGCCTGTTACTGGGTGCCATTGTATCATCCACGGATGCAGCTGCGGTTTTTTCCATACTCAGGGGCAAGAATTTGGCCCTCAAGAAAAATCTTAGGCCAACCTTGGAACTGGAAAGTGGAAGTAACGACCCCATGGCCTATGTGCTTACCATTGCATTTTTGACCTTGGTCCAGTTTCCTGAAAGGAATATTTTATCGGTATTGCCCATGTTTTTTCTACAAATGACATTGGGCGGTGCGGCAGGTTTCCTGTTTGGTAAATTGAGTAAGATAATCATCAATAGGATACAGTTGGACTTTGAAGGACTCTATCCGGTATTGACCATCGCACTGATGTTCATTACATTTTCCGCTACCAATTTTATAGGGGGGAACGGGTTTTTGGCCATTTACATCTGTTCCGTATATCTGGGCAACCAAAACCTGATTCATAAGAAAACCATCATGCGAATGTTTGATGGCCTGGCCTGGCTCATGCAAATAGTGTTGTTCCTTACACTGGGGCTTTTGGTTTTCCCGACCCAGATTGTTCCATTTATTGGAATAGGGCTATTAATCTCCCTATTCTTGATTTTTGTGGCCCGTCCCTTGGCGGTAATGTTTTCCCTTTTGCCATTTAGAATGAAATTGAGACGGAGATTCTATATTTCTTGGGTAGGATTAAGGGGGGCGGTACCTATTGTATTTGCTACATATCCCTTGTTGGCGGGCATAGATAAGGCCAATATTATCTTTAACATTGTATTCTTTGTTTCGATAACCTCCGTATTGATTCAGGGAAGCACCTTGTCCATAGTCGCCAAATGGTTGCATGTGGGCCTGCCTGAGAGTGTCAAACCACTTTCTCCTACGGATGAATTGCTGTCGGAACATCCTAAAGCAATTATGAAAGAGATAATAATCAGTGGGTCATGTCCTGCCACAGGAGAAAAAATCGTGAACTTGAACTTTCCTAAGAAAGCCATTATTGCAATGATCAAGCGTAATGGCAATTACCTTACACCAAATGGATCCACCATAATTGAAGCAAATGATACGTTGGTAGTGCTTACGGACAAACCCGAAATTTTGGACAAAGTCTATGCGTCTCTCTCCATATCCAAAACCGTAGAGTAGACAGGGGAACTAGCTGAATAGTTGTCTATCCGATTCGGGTGCCGTTTTCAATACTTCGTTCCGGTTGCAGCAGGGTAATTTCTTTGTTCTTGCCAATACCTCCAAGAACCAAACATTCGCTCATCATGGTGGCAATTTGCTTAGGAGGGAAGTTGACAACAGCTACAACTTGTTTTCCTATCAGTTCTTCAGGAGTGTATAGATCTGTGATTTGGGCAGAGGTCTTTCTTTTGCCCACAGCACCAAAGTCAATGATCATTTTATAGGCGGGGTTTCTAACTTCTTCAAACACTTCGGCTTCCAATATGGTTCCAATCCGCATTTCTACCTTGGTAAAATCACTCCAAGTTAATTCGTTGGATGTTTTTTCGTCCATTTTCATAATTTGAAGTAAAAATATGATTGTATTGAACAGGGTAGGACTTAATTCAGAACAAATTTTTGACAAATGGTATGTTGGAACGCCGTTGCCAAGCTAAAATCAGGCAGAATAGTAAGGTAACCAGAGCTAAAATAAAAAGAGAACCACCATCATTCCTAACTACTATCCCTAATTTGGTGAGATGTGAAAGTATAGCTCCCAACATAATTCCAACACCCAACAAAGCCCCAAGCCAAGTTGTTTTGGGAACAAGTATCAGAATCGCTACGATCAATTCAATTATTCCCAAGCCTATTCTTCCCCAAGGCTCCATGTTTAGCTGTTTAAATATGTATACGGATTCGGGGGCTGCCGAAAACTTAAAAAATAAGGTCTGTAACAAAATTACGGCGGGGACAATTTTCAGTAGTGCATTTACAATTGATCTTGTATTCATTTTTTTAATTGATTGAATTGGATATTGGTTTGGTCGGGAAACATCTTTGTAAATAACTGAATGGCAATAATTATGTGCGGATTGATATGGAACTCAATTTATTTAAGGTTGATTGAGGTCATAAAACCATCTAAGGAAATGGTTAATTTTACTGATATGAAAAACCTATTGAAATTCTCTTTGCTTTTCCTTTTTTTGATGCAATCCTGCTCCAAGGAAACATGGTTATCCGGAACCATGGATTTGGAGGGTGGTGAAGATTGGAAACCTATGGTATACCTGGTTATTCCCGAAAAATTTGATGCTGTGGCGCAAAGTTTTGTTGGCAAGGTTTTGGATTCGGCTCAAGTTGATGAAGCTGGGAGCTTTGAGTTTAAGAAACCGCCTGAGTTGAAAGCTCCGGTATTGTTGGAGATAGTGGTTCAGCGTAAAGGAGAAAAGTATCCGAATAAGTTGTTGAATGAAAATCCTGAAACGGATAATTACTTTCCGTTTGTGTATGAATCAGGGAAAAGCGTCAGAGTGAATGCTGATATCTCCCAATTTCAAGCCTCTTTTTCGTTGGAAGAGCCTTCGCCCATCAACAGCGAAATACTTTCATTAAGAGATTTACGTTTGGAGGCTTATCGAAAACATTTGAAAGGTCAATCAAAGAATGAAGCTTCAGATGAAGGTTTATTGGAACGGGAAAAGAAACTCCATCAGTATCAAAAGCAATTGATGGACTTTGCAAATGGCACGGAAGAATTCCTCCCGGCTATGGTAGCCCTGCGCTGGGCCAGTCCTGAAGGAAACTATGAGCGTATTGCAGAATTGCTGTACGATCAATCCGAAAAATGGAACAAACGGCACCCGGAGCATCCTTGGGCAAAAGAGTTGGCTTCCATGGCCGACAAGGAAAATTTACCCATTTTGGTAGGAGACCTTGTTCCTGATTTACTGCTTCCAATGGAAGATGGTGAAGCGGTACGGTTACGGGAATTGATTGAAAATCAAAGATTGGTGGTATTGGATGTTTGGGCATCATGGTGTGCGCCATGTAGGTTGGAAAATAGAAAGATTCTGGTTCCCTTATGGGAAAAATACAACGCAGATGGTTTTCAGATTATAGCATATGGTTTGGAAAGTAGCGGAAAAGCTTGGGACAATGCCATAAAAAAAGATGGGGCCAACCGTTGGCTGCACGCTTCACATTTGCAGGGAGACCAAAATCCCTTGATGGATGCACTTCGGTTAAAAACTATTCCGGCCAATTTTTTACTGGACCCAGAGGGTAGGGTGTTGGCAAAAAACTTACATGGACAGGATTTAATCGAATTTGTCGATAATTATATGAAAGAAAGATGATTTCTAACAAAAAAGCCAGGATATATCCTGGCTTTTTCTTCTTTAATTTGTTTGTGTTCGGGGATATTAATTTCCGCCTTCTGTTGTTTCTTCTTCGGTAGCTGCTGGATCTACTTCAAGAATAAAATCTTGGGTTGTAACGTTCGCAGCATTTATTTGTACTTCTAAGGTATCACTTGCAATAAAGCCCTCAAACTCGGAAACCACTTCATAGGTGCCGGCTTCCAGACCTAGAATGGTATAATTACCATCTGGATCAGTAAATGAAGTCGTGTTTAGCGTGTCCGCTGCAAATACGGAAACTTGTGCGCCAAATAGGCCGATTTGAGTTTCTTCTTCAATAGTGCTTACATTTCCTGCAAGTGTACCGGCAGTGGAAAGATTACTGGCCTTGATCACAGGTTTGAAGTTGAAGCCGTTTACATCTAAATTGCCTTTCGCCACAAATGAGCGGCTCACATCAAAATCTAATAGCAAATCGGAAGATAGGCCGCCTACTACGGTAATCCCTGGGTCTATAAATACTTTAATTCCAGATGAGTCACCACTTGGGACTTTTAGATCATAAACAGTTCCATCTGTCAAAACTACATTTACACCCTTAACGTATACGCGAACCTGATCATAGGTGCCAACAGGAACCTCAATTTCAGCCAATTGAAGAGTCAGGCCATTGGTCAGTTCCAATAGGTTTGTTTCTATTTCTTCTTCCATCAAGGTAATGTAGGGGCTTACTGTAAGAGCATCATCATCGTCGTCCTCGGAAACACGACGAGCTTCTACTTTATAAACGGTAACGTTTGCTTCTGCAACTAATTCATAAGGAAAAGGGGCATCAGTGAGTTGCACGGAAAGTGTGCCTGTTCCTTGTGGATTTCCTCCGTTTCCTTCATCATCGGAGCAGCTTACAAAAAATAAGGTCATTACGGCAAATAAACTGCTAAAAATCTTTGTTCTCATAGTATGGGGGTTTTTAAAATTTTTCAGGGCATAATTATCCCTGTGCGATTTCTACCCAATAAACAAGTTGAGCGGAATAAACCCTACTCCAATGACAAGAAAAATTAATTTTATCGATAAAGAGCACTTGTAGAGCCTACAATTTAATTTTTGTAGATAAAGCTAGGAGCCTGTTGAAACTTAAAAGTATCATCGGTCAAAATCTGCATCTCTTTCGTTTCCCAATTCATTAAACCAATATGAAACTGCGATTGTTCGTCGTCAAAAAGTTCAATGGCCAGCAATTTGCCATCGGGACTCCAATCGTGCCACCCTTCGTTTTGCTCGTTTTCCGTTAGTTTCCAAGTTTTGCTTCCATCCAAGCTAACGGCATATAAGCTGTATTTTCCATTTTGCTTGCTTTGGTAAGAAACAAAGTCTTCCGTAGGATGGAGTTTTGGGGCACCCGCCCTGTATTCATATTTACCTGCTGTTGTATCCTTTTCGGGATAATGGGTAAGTTGCTTTCGGTTTTTGCCATCCGCATCAATAATGTAAAGCTCTTCGTCGAAGCCGTTGATTTCTTTACGGACCGTTTTTCCTCCCCTAAAAACGACCTGTTTGCCATCATTTACAAACAAGGGGTCCGCTGCAAAAGGAAGTTTTGTGTCCAATCGATCTATAATTTCACCTTTTTGGTTTAGAACATAAAAGGTTGATTCCGTAATCAGCTTGGGCTTTACGATAAGCTCGGTGCCGTCCTTTCTGCTGCTCATCCAACTATCGGCCAGCTCCAAGTTGTTGACTTTTTGCACATTTTCCCCATCAAAATTGGTCTTGTACAAAAAATAGCAGCGCTTGCAAGCACCCCTATCCGAAATAAAATACAAGGTATCTTTATAAGAGTAGTAGGTCCAATCCACTGGGTATAGGTCTGTAATGTTCTTTTTGTCGGACCCATCGAGGTTCATTGAAAAAATCTCATAGTTCTCAATGTCAAAATCCCTTAAAACATTGTAAACCAAGCCAAGTTCACGTTGGGCATCGTCCTTTTTTGAATTGCAGGACAGTAGTAATGCCAATAATCCAAGAAAAGCTATTCTTCTAGTCATAATGAGTTTAGTTTGTTTGAAATTTTTTGTGCAGTCGAATTTACTAAACTCCATGAATTTTTAAAATGGTGATTTAACCTTGGACTCCTACTTTTTTAGGATTGAAATATTTTTTTCTTAGCCAAAATGAAACTTTGACCAATAAAATTAACGCGGGCACTTCCACCAAAGGACCGATAACCCCTGCAAAAGCTTGACCTGAGTTCAATCCGAAGACTGCAATGGCAACCGCAATGGCGAGTTCAAAATTATTTCCTGTCGCAGTGAAGGCCACAGAAGTGGTTTTGTCATACTCGGCGCCCATCGCTTTTGTAGTGAAGAAACCGATAATGAACATCAAGGCGAAATAAATCAATAAGGGAACTGCAATAATTAAGACATCCATGGGTATTTGCACAATCAACTCACCTTTTAAGGAAAACATGATCACAATGGTAAACAAAAGGGCAATCAAGGTCATGGGAGAAATAGCGGGAATAAACTTTTCAGTGTACCAAGCTTCGCCTTTTAGTTTCACCAGGAATTGACGACTCAAAATCCCCATCAAAAAAGGGATGCCAAGATAAATGGCCACGCTCTCGGCAATCGTCCCAATGGAAATGTCCACAATGGCACCTTCAAACCCAAAATAGGGAGGTAATAGTGTGATGAACAACCACGCATAAAAACTATAGGCAAAAACTTGGAAAATACTGTTCAAGGCCACTAAACCAGCGCCATATTCACTGCTGCCTTCGGCCAAATCGTTCCAAACAAGCACCATGGCAATACAGCGGGCCAAACCAATCAAAATAAGTCCTACCATGTATTCGGGGTAGTCCCTTAGAAAGATGATGGCAAGGACAAACATTAAAATTGGTCCCACAATCCAATTCAGGACAAGGGAAATGGACAGGATCTTGGTGTTTTTGAACACTTTTGGAAGCAAGGAATACCTGACCTTTGCCAAGGGAGGATACATCATCAAAATCAACCCGATGGCAATAGGGATGTTGGTGGTCCCGCTACTGAACGAATTGACGAAATCGGGAAAACTTGGAAAAAAGTAACAAATTCCGACCCCGACGGCCATGGCCACAAAAATCCAAAGAGTAAGATTTTTATCTAAAAAACTGAGTTTCTTGTTTGCCATTACTTCTGATTTTGGGAAAACACATACAACATTTCGGTGGCAATCTGCTTGCTTCGCTCGCTGTATTTTTCTGCCTGTTGAGGCTTGTCATCAAATGCTTTTGGATCTTCGTACATGATCGGAATGCGTTTCTCGGCACCAGGCACAAAGGGGCAACCTTCATCGGCTTGTGAACAGGTCATGATGGCTGCAAAGTCTGTTTTTGGGTTAAAATCATCATCCATTCGTTTGGAAAAACAGATAACAGGATGTTCATTTTCCGAAAACTTGATGCCGTACACAGGGTTTTTTCCTTCGGAAAGCATTCGCACTTCAAAGCCAGTGTTCGCCAAAGTTGAAGCTACCATGGGAAATAGGGCAGTGGCCTCCGTTCCTCCAGAATAGCAGCTCACGTTCCCGACCCCAAAGTGATGGGCCATGGTTTGTGCCCAAATTTGGGATAAATGGCTCCGTCGAGAGTTGTGTGTACAGATAAAATTGAGACGAATCGGCTCTTTTTTAGCCATCTTTCCCTGAATATACTCCACAAGAGGGGACAATGTTTGCTTTCTCTCCGTTGTGATGGATTTTGCATCCAGATTGGAAATGAAACCGTTCAACACTGAATAATGTGACATAAGAACTAGATTTGGGTTAACAGCAGCCGCTACCAGGCGTGCAACATGCTGAGCTTTGCAGTTCGGAAAGTTCTACTTTTGGTTTTTTCGCAGGGACTCCGCATTTATCTTTCGCCAAACAATCCGTTTGCTTGGTGGTGAGCAGAAAGTTGGTGCCATCAAAATCGAGGGCAAACTTCTCAATGGTCTGTCCCTGATACTCCACTTCAACCTCAAAATTGCCGATATCCAATGTTTTTTGGGACAGTTCAATAATGTGCACCAATTTTTCGGGATGAAGTCTGTGGTCATAATCATTGGCGTTCCAAAGCTGAAAGTTGACCACTTCCTCATGGCGAACGGTACCGCCACAATCAATAAAATGCTTTGTGATTTTACCGACTTCGGTCACATGAAAATGATTGGGGACCAACTCCCCGTTGGGCAATTGAAACGCAATGGTATCCAATTGGATCAATGCTGATTTAACATCGTCTAACTTCATAACTATCTCTATTTATTGTAATATTACGATTAATGTGTTCAAATTTTTTTAGCAGCAATCTTTTTGATTGAGGTCTTGGTCCAAAAACTCGGACATAACGGTCTTCATTTTCTTCCAGTTATCGGCATCAATACAATAGCAAACACTGGTGCCTTCAACATTTCCCTTAATCAGCCCCAAATGTTTTAATTCCTTTAAGTGTTGGGAAATGGTAGGTTGAGCCAAACCGATTTCACCCACCAAGTCACCACAAACACAGGCATTCAATTTGTATAAATACTGTAAAATGGCAACGCGTGCAGGGTGGCCCAGAACCTTTGCATACTGTGCAATCTGGTTTTGCTTATCGGTAAATATTTCTGTTTTGGTAAGACCCATCAGTTTGATTTATTCATTGCAATATTACGATTAATAACGTAGCCATCAAAAATTTTCTTCGATTTTATTTCCTAAATGGTTTGAAAAACATAGTTGAATACTGATTCATTCTTATTAAATTGCGTTATGCACACGCAAATATAACGATTGCAATTTGTCACTAAGCGGAAAAATATATTTGGATTATAATGCAACCACACCTGTTGACCCAAAGGTAGTGGAGGCGATGCTGCCGTATTTTACCGAGCATTTTGGCAATGCCAGCAGTGATCATTCTTTTGGGTGGTATGCCGAGGATGCTGTGGAAACGGCGCGAGAACAGGTGGCAAAGCTTGTGAGTTGTAGACCAACGGAACTCACTTTCACCTCGGGTGCTACAGAAGCCGCTAATTTGGCTTTGTTTGGATTTTGCAAAAAGAACAGGGGCAAGGGAAACCATATCATTTCTTGCAAAACGGAGCACAAAGCGGTTCTCGATACATTGGAAGCGTTGGAGTCAGGTGGTTTTGAAGTCACCTATTTGGATGTGGACAGGCAAGGAAATATTGATTTGAACGAGCTTGGGGATACCATAAAGCCCTCCACAATTTTGGTGTGTTTAATGCTGGCCAACAACGAGACAGGTCTGATTCATCCGATAAAAAAAATAACCGAAACAGCACATGCCAGTAATGTACCCGTGATGTCGGACATCACACAAGCCGTCGGGAAAGTTCCAGTAGACGTACAGGATTTGGGAATTGATATCGCTGTTTTCTCTTCACACAAACTTTATGGACCCAAAGGTGTTGGCGCACTTTATTTAAATAAAAACAATAACATTTCCATCAACAAACACCTTTTTGGTGGAAGCCACGAAAAAGGAGCCCGACCAGGTACTTTGAACGTTCCTGGCATTGTTGGTTTTGGAGAGGCTTGCAAACTTTCCCAAAATAGCTTGGAAGAAAATCAGCAAAAATTTAAAAGTCTTCAAAACCAATTGGAGCAAGAACTCTTGACCATAGAGGGGGCAACCATCAATTCCCACGATGAAGCGCGTTTGCCCAATACCACAAATGTATCCTTCAAAGGAGTGGATGGCACCAAGCTACTTCGCTATTTAAATAATTTGGCTGTATCCCGAGGTTCTGCCTGTACCGCCAATCAAGTCAATCCATCCCACGTGTTAAAAGCGATGGGAATTGAAGATGATGTTGCTTTGGCCAGTTTACGGATCAGCACAGGTCGAAATACTACTTCCGAAGATATAGAGAAGGCCGTTACAGAAATAAAAAAAGCCGTAAACCAACTAAAAACCAATTTGGTATGAGAGAGTTGGACGTCATCATATCACGTTATTCAGAGTTGAAAGCACAGCACATTCGCTGTATTTTGGCCACCGTGGTGCACGTTGATGGTTCATCGTATCGCCGCGCAGGCGCGCGAATGTTAGTGGACGAATATGGAAATATCACAGGTGCCATCAGTGGAGGTTGTTTGGAAGGGGATGCGCTCCGAAAAGCACTTTTTGCCTTGGATAGTCAAGAAAATAAACTGGTTACTTACGATACCAGTGATGAGGATGATGCAGTAATCGGTGCACAATTGGGCTGCAATGGCATCATTCAGGTGCTTTTTGAGCCAATGGATTATACTGACGCGAAGAATCCCTGTGAGCTGCTGAGAACCGTTGCCGAACAGGAAGTTCCGATGGCCATTTCCGTGCTTTTTGATTTGGATAAAACCCAAAAACAGCTAGGAACGGTTGTAGTGTCTGATGAAAATCAGGTTGTTTTAGGACAGCAAATCCCTGAAGATTTACAGAAGGCATTATTTTTAAAAGGGAAAGAAACTATTGGTAATGAAGCACCTTGTTTTGCAGAGCTAACAACTAACGCGGAAACGCACTTTGTATTTATACAATGGCATCGACCACCAGTCAAATTGATTTTAGTGGGAGCAGGGAACGATGCGCAGATTCTGGCTCAACAAGCAGCATTGTTGGGTTGGAAGGTAATCATAACTGACGGACGTCCCACCCACGCCAACAAAGAACGTTTTGTGGGGTCTTGCCAAGTGATTGTCACGAAACCCGAAGAAACACTACAAAACATCAAAATTTATCAGCGAACCTGTTTTGTGCTGATGAGCCACAATTATAACTATGATTTGGCTGTCTTGAAGCTATTGCTGGGCAAAACCGAGATACCTTACATTGGTATTCTTGGACCTTTAAAAAAATATGAGCGTATGCTCAACGAGTTGGCTGATGATTGCATCGAAGTGTCAAAAGATGATTTGAACAAAATCCACGCACCCGTAGGATTGGAAATCGGAGCGGAGACACCAGCAGAGATTGGATTGTCCGTTCTCGCAGAAATTCAAAGTGTATTGAAGAATAAAAATGCCCGACCATTAAAGCAGAAAACCGAACCGATTCACGATACAACAGCAAATCAATTCCAAAAAATAAACCTTTGAAGGCAGAAGCAAACATAGCAGTGGTTGTTTTGGCCGCGGGAGGTTCAACTCGTTTGGGACGGCCCAAGCAGCTCGTGGAATTCAAGGGAAAAACACTTTTGGAACATACGATGGACGAAGTTGGTATGCTCGGTTTTCAAAACAAGATTTTAGTGTTGGGCGCAAAGCAAGAAAAAATTCAGGATAAAATTGATTCCAAAGGCTTTAAAGTGGTCGTTAACGGCGATTGGGAGCGAGGAATGGCATCCAGTATCAAAATAGGTTTGGAAGCTGCATTGGCGGAAGAAGCAGGATTGGATTGCGTGTTATTTCTGGTATCCGACCAACCTTTTCTAGAGCGTACTAACTTAATCAAATTGGTGCATACCCAATTAACGAAAAAGCCAAAAGCGACCTATTCCCAATATGGAGAAAATATTGGCGTTCCGGCTATTTTTGGAAAAGCCGCATTTCCGTTGTTGTTGCAATTGGATGGCGACGAAGGAGCCAAAAAACTCTTGCAACTGGATGATTTCAATTTCTGTACGGAGACCTTTAAAAGGGGTGGATTCGATGTGGATACCGAAGAAGACCTTCGGCAATTAAAGAAAATGGAAGTATGAAATGCCCATTAATCAAAGTTGATGTGTCAAACGATATGTTCAGGGGCATTCCATCTGACCGTTCAAAAGCAAATAAAAAAAGAACAGATGAAAGTAACCGTTAAATATTTCGGTTTGGTGGCCGAAGCCGCAGAAAAGTCCGAAGAAGTGATGGAACTCAAAGGACAACTTACCGCTTCGGAGCTAAAAACACAGTGCCTGAACGGACTTTCGATTGTGGATAAAGACTCGGTTCAGATTGCGGTAAATCAAAATTTGGATGATAAAACAACCCTAAAAGATGGGGATGAAGTGGCTTTGTTGCCACCGTTCGCGGGAGGATGAGTAGATACGACAGACAAATAAAACTCAAGGAAGTTGGGCCAGAGGGTCAGGAAAAGCTTCGCAATGCCAAGGTGTTGATTGTTGGTGTTGGAGGATTGGGCTGTCCTGCCGCAATGTATCTGGTCGGCGCAGGAGTGGGTACCATTGGTTTGATGGATCACGATAGGGTCGATAAGTCCAACCTGCATAGGCAAATCCTCTTTCAAGAGTTGGATATTGGGAAACCCAAAGCAATCGTTGCCAAGGAACGTCTGGAAAAACAGAACTCTGACGTACAGTTTGAAGTGTACGAAGAGCCGTTGACGATTGCAAACGCCGAGAAAATTATCAAGCAATACGATATGGTCTTGGATGGTACGGACAACTTTGAAACCAAGTATCTCATCAACGATTCTTGCCTATTGGCCGACAAACCTTGGGTTTTTGCCTCCATTTACAAAAATGAAGGACAATTGTCGGTCTTCAATTATAAGGATGGGCCCACCTATCGCTGTGTGTTTCCGAAAAGTACGAGAGAGAACATCAGTTGTGAGACCACAGGCGTGCTGGGCGTGCTGCCAGGTATTTTGGGCAGCCTTCAAGCTGCTGAAGTTCTTAAAATAATCTTAGGCGCGGGAGAAGTATTGTCAGGCAAGCTAAAGTTGATAAATATGATGCGTGGCAGCGAGCAGACCATCAAAATAAACAAGCGCCCCGAAGAAGTGGACAAAATACGCAAGGAGGGCATAGCCCCTGTTTATATTGATTGCGATTTGAAAAATGCAGAACACTGGTACCTCGATGTTCGGGAAGTGTTCGAGCAGCCCAAACCAAAAGGCAAAAAAGTACTGAACATTCCTTTGAGCGATTTAACATTGCGATATCAAGAAATACCGAACAATCAGAAAGTTTTTGTATTCTGCCAGTCAGGAAAGCGAAGCAAAAACGCCATAGAAATCCTTAAAAATGAATTTGGCTTTCACAACCTTAAAAATGTGGAAGGCGGCATAGAAACAATTATTGATGGATAAAAAGAAACCAAAAAAAGTATTTGTACAAGGAGCGATTCCTCCCGAAAAAATAGCCAATTCGGTGGCCAATCACCAAAGCAAGACCAATATTGGCGCCCATAGTATTTTTTTGGGACAGATCAGGGCCGACGAAGTGGACGGTAAAACCGTAACAGCCATCGATTATACGGCCTATGAGGAAATGGCGGAAAAAGTGTTCCACGAAATTCGGGAGGCGGCTTTTTCCAAGTTCGACATTACCTGTGCCCATATTTACCACAGTTTGGGCAAGGTTCAGGTGGGCGAGCTATGCCTATTTGTGTTTACATCATCGGCACACCGAAAGATTGCGATAGCGGCCACCAACTTTTTTGTAGAGGAAATCAAGGCGAAAGCGCCCGTATTCGGTAAAGAGATTTTTGAGGACGAAACCCATCAATGGAAAGTAAACAAGTAAATGGTAGACATTACACATAAAGTGACCACCTTGCGGGAAGCCACCGCGGAAGCTATCGTGAAAACGAGCAGTCAGGCTACGATTGATGCGATAGAAAACAATGCCGTTCCCAAAGGGAATGTGTTTGAAATGGCCAAGGCAGCCGGGTTGTTGGGCGTCAAAAAAACGCCGGACCTGTTGCCCGATTGCCATCCATTGCCCATCGAATATACCGGAATCGATTATGAAATCGATGGTTTGGACATCATCATTTCGATGACGGTAAAGACCATTTATAAAACAGGGGTGGAGGTAGAGGCGATGCACGGCGCCAGCGTTGTGGCACTTACGATGTACGATATGCTCAAACCGATTGATAAAAACGTAGAAATCAGCACCATTCGTCTCAAATCGAAAAAAGGAGGAAAATCCTCTTTCAAAATCAATTCAGAAGGGTTGACTGCGGATGTTGTTGTTTGTTCCGATACCATTTCCAAAGGAAAAGGCGAGGACAGGGCAGGGGAGGCTATCATCGAGAAATTGAAGGCTTTGGGAGTGGTATCTCAAAAAAGCATTATTCCCGATGAAGCTGAGGAAATCATCAAAAAAGTGGACAGTACCACTGCGGACTTGTTGATTTTCACAGGAGGAACGGGCGTGGGACCCCGAGATGTCACTCCACAGACCTTGGAGCCCTTGTTGGACATCAAACTAAAGGGAGTAGAAGAACAAATGCGTAGCTACGGGCAAAATCGGATGCCATATGCGATGTTCTCGCGTTCCATCGCGGGCATCAAGGACGGCAGAATCATTCTGGCACTGCCGGGTTCCACCAAAGGTGCTGCAGAATCGATGGATGCGATTTTCCCCCACGTGCTGCACGCATTTAAAGTGATAGAAGGAAGAAGACATGATTGACAAAAAACCACAAATAATCGACAATTTCGGTAGGCCACATACCTATCTCCGCATTTCGTTGACGGATAGATGCAACCTGCGATGCTTTTACTGCATGCCCGAAGAAGGAATTGAGCTGATGGAAAAACCCAGCATCATGACGCTGGAGGAAATCATTGAAATGACACGGACATTTCGGGATTTGGGGGTGGATACGGTGCGTTTAACGGGCGGTGAACCTTTGGTTCGGAAGAATTTTGGCTATTTGGTAGAAGAGTTGGCCAAATTGGGCGTAACCCTAAAATTGACCACTAACGGCATTGTGCTCGACAAATACTTGGAACTGTTCGATAAAATCGGGCTTCGCAAGATCAACTTCAGTCTGGATACGCTGGACAAGGCGAAATCGGTGTTCATTACCAAGCGTGATTATTACGAGCGCATTATGCGCAACTTGAACATGGCCTTGGATATGGGTATGGACATCAAGCTCAATATTGTATTGATCAAAGGTGTGAACGACAAGGAAATCAACGATTTTATCGCTTTGACCAAGGATAAGAAGATTACGCCCAAGTTCATTGAGTTTATGCCTTTCAAAGGCAATAAATGGGATTGGAGCAAGGGCGTGTCCAAAGAAGAAATTTTACAGACGGTTGGCGATAAGTTCGGGGAAATAGAAACTTTGCAAAATCCAAAACACAGCACTTCCACCAACTTTAGGGTAAAGGGACACAAAGGCAGTTTTGGCATTGTGAGCACGATTACCAATCCGTTTTGTGATGACTGCAACCGTATTCGTTTGACGGCGGATGGGAAAATGAAAAATTGTCTTTTTGCCACCTCCGAAACCGATTTGTTGACGCCATTTCGTAATGGGGAAAAGATTGAAAGCACCATTTTGGAGGCCATAAAATCCAAAAAGCATTCCAGAGATGGAATGGATGTAAAGATGGATGCCGAACACTACGAGCAAAACCGCTCAATGATTTCAATAGGGGGCTAATGGTTACGATTGAAGAAGCACTTCGCATTATTGAAGATCAAAAAATCACTTTAAACAGGGAAACAAAACCGCTTGAAGCGTCGCTGAGCCATGCCCTTGCCACAAATACGGCATCCCCTTTTGATGTGCCCGAGTTTGACAATTCCGCGATGGACGGATATGCCCTTGGTGGGCTTTATCAAGAGTATCAACTGGTAGGGGAGGTGGCTGCTGGTGATTCCAAGGATATTGTGTTGCAAGATGGCGAGGCCGTTCGCATTTTTACGGGAGCCAAAGTGCCCCAAAATACTTCTGCCGTAATGATGCAGGAGAAAACCTCCGTGAAAGAGCGCACGTTGTTTCTTGATGAGAAGCCCAAAGCAGGACAAAACATCCGTAAAAAAGGTGGTCAGTTGGTCGAAGGACAAGCGGTGTTTGAAAAAGGCCATATGTTGAACCCACCCTCCTTGGCGTTGATGGGCAGTTTGGGGTTGTCAACACTAGAGGTTTTTTCCAAACCGCGAGTCAACATCATCACAACGGGAAATGAACTGGTAAAACCGGGTGAATCCAAAACCGAGGGACAGATCTATGAATCCAACAGCTATGCAATTGCAGGAGCACTGCGGCAATTCGGGTTTCATCACCACCAAAAAATACAGCTACGGGATGATCTTGAGGCTACCAAAGCTGGTGTCGAAACCGCATTGAATTCTTGTGATGTGCTTATTATCTCTGGTGGAATATCCGTGGGCGATTATGATTTCGTGAAGCAATCCCTCGAAGAAAACGGAGTCGATGAATTGTTTTACAAGGTATTTCAAAAACCAGGGAAGCCTTTGTATTTTGGACGAAAGCAAAATCAATTTGTGTTTGCCTTGCCAGGAAACCCAGCATCTTCGCTTACCTGTTTTTATGTATACGTGCTTCCGTTGCTTCAAAAATTATCGGGATATCAGGAATATGGATTGCCCACTTACCAATTTCCTATAAAGCATCCGTATGAAAATCGTTTTGGACGTCCTTCCTTTCTAAAAGCTGCGGTTATAGATGGAAAAGTAGAGGTTTTGGACGGTCAAGGCTCTTCTATGATTCAATCCATGGCCAAAGGGAATGCGCTGGCTTTTGTGGAAGATGGAGAGAAGTTCAAGGAAGGCGACCTGATGAAATGCAAGCTAATTTCCTAATCGATGAGCGTTGAATACCTGCCCATTGTCTTTTTTCTGATTGCGCTCTTCTATAGCTCCGTAGGATTTGGTGGTGGCTCCAGCTATTTGGCGATTTTAAGTCTTTTCTTGACGGATTTTTACGAGATACGCTCCACGGCACTGGTTTTAAATATTTGTGTGGTCACGATTGGAACGCTGTTTTTTATCAAGAATCGCGTATTTAATCTAAAAAAGTTTTGGCCTTTTCTGGCGGCAAGCATCCCAATGGCCTATTTCGGAGCACAGTTACGACTTTCCAAAACTTCTTTTTTTATGGTGTTGGGAATTGCCCTTGTCCTGGCCGGTATTTTTATGCTGCTGCGTTTTGTGAAGAAAAAAATGGATACCTACGAGTTCTCCAACCCCAAAAAACTGCTGTTGGGCGGAAGTATCGGATTGCTATCGGGCGTATCGGGTATCGGCGGAGGTATTTTCTTGTCACCGGTGCTAAACCTTTTAAAATGGGCCAACCCAAGAACCATTGCATCCTTGGCATCCGTTTTTATTTTGGTGAATTCCATTTCGGGTGTCATTGGCCTCAATATGGCAGGAACCTTCAAGTGGAACAATGAATTGATGTTACGATTGGTATTGGCGGTAGTGATTGGAGGAAGTATCGGTTCTTATTTGTCCAACAAAAAATTCAACCTAAAGTTTTTGGGCGTGCTAACCAGTATTTTGGTACTTTACGTGGGCTTTCGATTGATTCTGTTGCACGGTTTTAGTATAAAGATTTAAATCAGTCCCAGCATTTCATCCGCATGTTGCGCTACGGTTTCTTTGATTTTATCGTTCATTTGGATGAAAGAGGAAAGCACTTTTTTACCGGTCTCGGTTAATTCGGCACCTCCGCCTTGGGCCCCACCTTTGTGAAGTTCCACGTAAGGTTGCTGCCCCCGTTGATTCATATCTTCCACCATGGACCAAGCTTTGCGGTAGGACATGCCCATTTCCTTGGCCGCTTTGGACAGGGAACCATTTTTATCGATCATCATCAATAATTGAGCGCGTCCAGGACCAAAAAACTTCTTTCCCTCAATATCTATCCAGCAACGTATTTTTAGTTCTTTTTCGCTTTTCATCACGGTTAAAGTTAAGCATCTATACGGTAAATAGAATATTCACTCCAAATAAAAAATATAGGATAATGTTGTTCTTATTTAAACAAAACGTATTGCATCATTTTTTTTCGAATGATGTTTAACTATTTGGTATCCAACGGTAATGTCTTACCTTTATTTACAGTGTACCGTATTCAAAACATAGTTATATCCCTTCTTTTTTTTATTCTGTCAATTGTTGCCCTTGCACAGGAACGGGCAGCCAAAGGGACAGAAGATCTGCATTTACTTGAAAATATCCACCTACAATTGAATAAAACGGCCTTTTTAAAGGGAGAGCACATATGGTTCAAGGCATATGTTCAAAATCAGAATCAACATTTACCATCCTTGGCCACGAAAAACCTACATGTAGGAGTTTTTTCAAAAGATGGAAACATGCTAACAAAAAAGATGTTTTTAGTACGCAATGGTGTTTCTTTTGGTGATTTTAAAGTTGATTCAACTTTTATTGAGGATTCGTATACCATAATGGCCTGGACCAACTACATGAAGAATTTTGAGTTTACTACTCCTTTTCTTCAAAATATAGAAATCATTGGAGTAGGGGAACAATCAGAATCAAAGAACAAAGGTGGCATCACTGTTTTAGTTTATCCCGAAGGGCAACAAATTGTAGCGAACACATACAATAATGTCGGCTTTAAGATTTTTAACCCAGCCTTACAACCAATAAATGCCAAAAAAATACAACTGATTACGGGAAAAGGTGAACGAATACAATCTAACATTCAAACAAACCAATTAGGGCAAGGTAGATTTGGTTTTTTTGCCGACCCAACCGAAACCTATTTTTTGAAATTACAAAATACAAACGGTCTTTGGATTACCAAGGAGCTCGAAGTTAAACCACACCATGGAATAGGAATAAACATCGATAATACAGCAAAGGATGTTGTTGTACTAAACCCCAAACGGTCTAAATCTATTTTAAATAACGAGAAATTTTCTATGGCTATTTATAACCATGTAAACGGAAATTATGTTTATCGTTATGAGTTTAATGGAGATAGTGGTCCCATTTCCATAAATCGCAATCAAATCCCTGGCGGAATCAATACAGCGGTGATTTTGGATGAAACTATGAGACCCATTTCACAACGTATGTTCTTTAATAGACAAAATTTGAAGGAAAGGGTAGGTTCTGTAAATGTAAGCTATTGTTTAAACAAAGCTCAAGATTCCTTACAGATAGATATGATACTTCCTCAAGGGCATCAAATGGCCAATTTAAGTTTGTCGGTTTTACCCGCTGAATCAAATGCAAACTTCCCTGATAATTCCATAGCCTCTTCTTTTTTGATTCAGCCTTATCTCCATAAACATATTGAAGGCCGCTATTTTTTTGGTGGCAATAAACGTTCAAGGGATTATCAAATGGACACCAGATTACTTATGGAGAGGACCGAAAGGTTTGACCAGTATATCAGAGCAGGAAATGCTAAAAATAGCACTTACAAACATGAAGAGGACATTGCTTTCAACGGTAAGATTTTGGATGCCGACCTCGAAAACGAAAAACAAGTTTCGTTGTTTTCCCAAGCATTGGGTACAGTCAATTTTTTTGAGCTCTCAACCAACAAAAATTTTGAAGGAAACCTGCCTTTGTTTGAGGGGGATTCCATAATGATCAGCGTACTGAACCACAAAGGAAAACTTAGAAAACCAAAAGCGGAACTCTATTTTGATGATAACAATGCAGATACTTTTGATTATACCAAATGGTTGAGCAAAGCGGGTCGGTTTAAATCAGGGGTTTCGCAATTAAGAATGAATGAAAGTTTTAATCTTACGGATGGAATCATATCTCTGGACGAAGTGGTAGTTTCGGAAAGAGCAAAGGAGACTACAAAGTTTCAAATAACTCCTGAAATTCAAATGAGAATCATTGATAAAACAACCGTGAAACGGTATCCAAGTTTTACAAGCTACATACGAAAATTGGGGTTTCAAACACGTCTCAACAGAAAAGCAGGAGGTATTAATGTTTATGTTCCCGATCCTCCTTACCTAGCCCGAGTGCCTGTTTTAATAGAAGGACTTCCGGTTGATTCGGGACAACTTATGTCCATGCCCCTTTCCATGGTAAAATCGATGGTTTATAATAGGTATGTAACTCCTCATCAAGGGTCATTTATTTCTTTGTCGTTACGGTCTGATTATGATGGATTATATGGTAGGGATAAGTTCACAAGTATTGCTGTACCAAAAGGATTCAGTAGGGCACAAGCCTATTTTGCTCCAAATTACCCAGATTATGGTTCATCGTTATATCAAAGATATGGAGCCATTTGGTGGGAAAGTCAATTTGAGATACACTCAGATGTCCCATATTCAATTACAGTTCCTTTAAATGAACAACGGGAGGTAAAGGTTATAATTGAAGGAATGTCCTCCAATGGTTTTTTATATTATACAGAACAAAACTGCAGTCCTTTTGAAACCAATTATTCATCCAATCAACAAGAATAATTCCGTAATGAATTGTTTTCAACGACATCATTAAAAATAAAAACCCGCAACATTGGTTGCGAGCTTTTTTGCGGAGGGAAGAGGGTCTTTTTCGAATTGGAAAAACTCAGTGTTTTTAGGAGTTTTGACAGGAGTAAAATTTTGCCGCCACCGAAAGGGGCTCTAGTTTAACTAAAATTTAACAAATAAAGGTCAAAATCAACCAATAAGAAGCAAATAATGCATCGTTTAGTTATGAAACTCATTTAAACTTTTTTGATTTGAAATTTTTCAGGGACAATACGATAAAAAGTGAGGTAGTTGAATCCTTTCCAGCTCTCAATGGTTGTATAGAATCTGTTGAGCAACGGGCGGAAGCTGTCCATCGAAGCATTGGTCCTTTCCACGGCATATCTCTGGTCATAAAATAGTGGACGGGACTCGAACTTTATACAAAAAAAGCCCATTTTTCAGGGTCTCCGAGAGGATCATTTTTGAGGGGCACCGAATTGCTCACCTTTTAACAAATTTTAACCTTTTTAACATTAAAAATGATGGATTTTGACCTAAAATAGAGGTTTGGTTTCAACATTGATAAAAATGCCGATTTTGTATTATAGATAAGTATTATGTGGTCCATTTCTTGGAATAGATTTTTCATCCTTTTTTTTTGGACCTTAAAAGGTATTTTTTAGCTTATTATTTTTCCAAAATACCACTTAGATTTACATGTAACTTTTTTATGGAAAAAAACCGGTAATCATTAGGGCCATTCTGTCCGCAAAAAAAATTGAGCTACAGGTATAAACATTGGCATTGCGCTAATGATAAGGTAAATGGTATGTTTGAGTGCATGATTTCTTATATTTTTTTTAAAGAAGGTTTTTGTCGATTAATAGAAGTTCTACTTGTCACCGTTTAAAACTTTAAATTCTTTGGGCAAGAACAGACCTTCCAAAGGATTTCAAAAAGCTTCATAAATCAAGCCGAAATTAGCCTTTCTGGCCTTCAGGACTTCAATAGTTCCTTAATTTGGACTTGCAATAAAAAATTGGGTACTTAATTAGAAGTATAGCCGATGTCTTATTGGTTATACATTTGAAAAAACAGTCCCTATGGAATAGAATTTGTACCTTTATTCTAAGAAAAAAGAAGCTATCATGGCAACAATCGATTTAAGGAAAACGGTCAAGGAGTACGTGGACACTGCGGACATAAGACTTTTAAAAATGATAAAGGCACTGGCCGAAAGCTACCAAAAGGACGAGCAAGAACTTACCTTGGACGAAGAGCAATACCAAATGATGGACAGGCGAAGGGAAGCGCATTTAAAAGGCGATAGCAAATCACTTACTTGGGAAGAGGTTAAAAATAATGCAAGAAACGCCAGCTAGTAAATGACCTATATTTTGGAGATCAAGGATGAGGCCAACCGGGAAATCATAGAGGCCTATCTTTATTATCAAGAAAAACGAACAGGACTGGGCGAGGAATTCTTGGAACATTTGGACGGTTATTTTGAGAGGATTGTAGCGAACCCGAAACACTTTCCTCAAAAGCGGAAACCTTTCCGGGAAGCATTCATAAAACGTTTTCCGTTTCTAATTGTTTACGAGATCACAAAAAACAAGATAATTGTATACTCCGTGTTCAACACTTGGCAAAATCCGGAGAAGAAGAAAAAATAGTTCTCCAAAACAAATCATATTTTTTTAATTACTCAAAACTCCTTGTCTTTTGTTCCGTTCTCTGCATGGATGAGATGGATAATGGGAGTCCTTGAAAAAGGCAAATTTAAACCATCTTGTTTACGGTTTTATAGGAATGTGAACCAATGTGGAAACACCGGACATAGTGGTTCTTCGTCATATTTGGGGAAATCCATGCATTAGGGCTTTAGATTTAATGTATTGATGTTCAGTAATTTAAATACGTTTATCCTTTGTTTTATAGGGCGATATTTATTATCTTTAAGTAGCTAACAAACAACTACTTATGACCGTAAAACAACTGATCGGCATGCCTGGGCTAATTGTAAATAATATTGATTGCTCCCATTCCCTGGTTAAAATATATGCATCAATAAAAGCCAAACGGGCAAAGTGTCCCGTTTGTGAAAAACACAGCAATAAAATCCATGATCGTTATACCAGAACAATATCAGATTTCCCGGTATTTCAAAACAAGACCACTATCTTCCTAAAAACACGCAAATTCAAATGTCAGAATGGATAGGACGGTCAATGTATACCACCTGAGACGGACCAAATTGAGCAGTGCAAATCAAGTGCACGAGATTGACTCATTTTGAGAGCTTAAGTTAACGTTCATTTTTTAATTTTTCTCTCTCATTGATTCCTCTTTTATGTCGACTTTGTGCACTGTATGGACCAACGGTCGAATATGGCATCGGCCAGCGTTCTCTCCAACCCTGTTGCTTGCAAGAAATAGGATCGGTATTTTAAGAACTGTACTAGCTAAAATGATTTGACCTTTTTGGGAATTGAAAAACTGTTTTAACTAAAGGTACATAGTTTTTTGTGCCAGGGAATCAGCACAAAACACATATCATATCCCCAAAAAGATAGGTTTCGTCCCAACATAAGGGGTATTGGCACCAAAGATGGGCAACGGTGCCCGAGAGGGCTCTATTTTTGTTTTTTAACCTATAAAATAACGTAGCGGTGGATGCGGTTCCCTTGGAGGGGGCGCACCGATTGTGACAAAAAAAGACCCATGAAGAATTTTGGATTGAAGAGATTGAAGAGCCTGTTTTTATGTTCACTGGCGATTGCCTTGGTGCAGTCGTGTGACGAAGACGATATCGACAACGCCGCACCGGTGATCGCCGACCAGTCGTTCACCACGAAGGAGAACATCACGGAGGGGGACGAGATCGGCACGGTGGCGGCGAGCGATGCGGACGGTGACGAGCTTGTCTTTTCGATTTCGGGGGACGATGAGGGCCTTTTCTCGATCACGGAGGACGGCGTGCTGAGCCTGGCAGAGGGCAGGGAACTGGACCCGGAGACCGTGGAGCACACGTTGACCGTTGCCGTAAGCGACGGCATGGACACCGCGGAGGCGGAGGTCTCGGTGAGGCTCAACCTGGCCCCGGTGATGGAGGCGCAGGAGTTCACCGTGGGCCTCGACATCACGGAGGGGGATGTGATAGGAACCGTTGCGGCGAGCGATGCGGACGGTGACGAGCTTGTCTTTTCGATTGCAGAGGACGGCTCGGGCCTTTTTGCGATCACGGGATCGGGCGAACTGGGCCTTGCCGAAGGGCGATCGTTCGACCGGGAGCTCGGTGCACAGGAGTTCGCCCTGACCGTTGCGGTGGGCGATGGCATGGAGACCTCGGAGGCCGGGGTGACGATCAAGGTGGTCCCCTGCCAGGAGGCCGTGAACGGCACCTCTGAAGACCCGATAGCCTCCGGGGGCACCAAGGAGCTGATCGGAACGCCCGCGGAGGGAGAATGGAAGATCGTCTCGGGGGGAGGAAACATAACCGAGGACATTTCCGGTGGTGTTGCCAACGGTTACGTCTATACCGCGGATCCGGTGCAGGAGGACACCGAGGTGGAGATCGCATATGTATTGGAAACGGGCTTCGGGGGCAACGGTGACTGCCCGGAGAGCTCGGCCAGTGTAACCTTTACGGTACAGGGGCCCGTGTACCTTCACGAGAACGGGAAAACGGTGGTGGCCAGGGAATGGACCGAGGGCGGCGAGACGGGGGTCATCGACGGGGTCCAATATTATGTGGCAGAGGACAAGACCAATTTGGAAGAAATTATAAGTAGTTCTCCAAGTCTATTGCCCACCGTCTGTACCACCAAGATCACCGATATGTCATACTTGTTCTTTGATAATAGTTTCAACGAGGATATTTCCTCCTGGGACACCTCGAGCGTGACGGATATGTCAAATATGTTCGATAGTGCAAAGGACTTCAACCAGGATATCGGGGACTGGGACACCTCGAACGTGAGAATTATGGAGGGAATGTTCAATCTTGCAAGCTCTTTTAATCAGGACATCGGAGACTGGGACACCTCGAACGTAATCAATATGAGTGATATGTTCAATGAAGCAAGCGCCTTTAACAGTGATATCTCTGATTGGGACACCTCGAGCGTAAACCATATGGGATATATGTTCAGTCTTGCAAGCTCTTTTAATCAGGATATCGGGGACTGGGACACCTCGAAAGTGGAAAGTATGACTCTGATGTTTCTTGGTGCAAGCGCTTTCGACCGGGATATCTCGGATTGGAACGTAGACAATGTGAGTTCTTGTGAATATTTTAGTGATGGGACCTCCTCCGAATGGACTTTAGACGAAAAGCCTGGATTGACCTGTTCTCATTAGAACTTAAGTTGGCACACAGATACTCAAAAGGCCCCGACAAAGGGGCCTTTTGGGAATCACGTGATTTCTTGCTATCAGAAAAAAGCATACTGGTTGTAAAAGCGGTCGCGGTATCCACACGAAACGGAAAAGAGTGAGCATGGTAAAACACAAATAAGTGACTGATTAATATAAAATCAAGGTATTTCAATTTATCCGCCTTTAGCGGTTCTCATTTTCCGTCCCTTCCAATGAAATAACGGAGTGGATGAATTATTTTGTACAGACCGTTCTTGAGGCACAAATAGATACCGAACAAGAAATCGAGTTCACTTTAAAAAAGACCAAGTTCTTTGATCAGCACGAGGATAGTTTCAATGATCGTCAAGAGAAAGCGGTTCGTCACATGTTGGACGAAGGGAATAAAGGCTTTGAAGGTGTGATGAACGCACGAAAATACGTTTCATTGACAGGAACATCCAAAGCCACGGCCACTAGGGATTTACTGGATGGGATGGATTGTGGGAGCCACCAAGAACGGCAAATTTGAACCACCAAACATTTTGTTGTAGCAGGTTGTACGTCAGTTCTTTGTTGGCTGTATTACTATGCTCACTCTTTTCCGGCGAGGGTGGTATTCTATGTCCGTTTTTAACAACATGACTGTAAATTGAAGATATACCCCTTATGAAAATTAACCTTTTGTTAAACGGCTTATGTTACAGTATGAAAAGGCAAATTATAAACTTTACCATCTAAATTTCGGGTTTTGGATAGTTTGGAATCGACCTCTGATCAATTTCTTTTTCAAGAAATCAAAAAGGGTAACAAAAAAGCGTTCAATAGGCTTTTTGAGACCCATTGGGATGGGTTGTACCAAGCTGCCTATAAAGTTTTGTTGAGTGAGGATATGGCCAAGGATGCGGTTCAAGAGGTTTTTTTTGATCTTTGGTTGCGCAAACTTCAACTTGAGGTCGAAAATATACCGGGATTCCTTTATAAGGCTGTACGAAATCAATCACTGAAACAATTGAGGAAAAACGCTCCTTTGCAAATTCACGAAGATAGATTTAAGGAGCTGTTGGTCAACACCACCCAAGAACAGTTGGACCTTATTGACCTTAAAACAAAATTGGGGGAAAAGCTGGGTGCCCTGTCGCCAAGGGAAAGAGAAATATTTGAAATGAGCCGGTATCAAAACCTGTCCAATAAAGAAATTGCAAACCACCTTAATCTTTCGCAAAGAACCGTTGAATGGTATTTGTATCAAGTTGTTAAGGAACTTAAAACCGCGTTGACCGTCTCTGTTCTTGTTATCCTATCCTACCTTTTCTATTGATTTACCGCTGATGTTACCAGCTTTTAAAATCAGTGATATGAGTCCATCATCCGTCAAGGTTACCTTAAGGTTAGCTGTGTTATCTATGGGTTAAATCCAAGTATTGGCCCCAGTAAATGTTCTTTGTTGGGGTACTTATAGGTAAAAGCACAGCCATGGATAAATCAAAATTGATTGATTTACTTTCAAAATATGATAAGGGTACCTGCACCAAGGAAGAACTTGTACTGCTGTATCGCTTCTTCGATGCTTTCCAAGATGATAACAATATTTGGGACACGAAAGGAATTGTTGAGAAAGAGCGAATACGAAAGGAATTATCAAAAAAAATAAAACAAAGAATCGATTTTCAGGAAAGGAATCGAAAATCCATCTCTCCCTTGTGGAAGGTGGCCGCCGCAATACTTTTTGTCATTGGGTTGGGGGCAATGACCAAAATGCTTCTTTTCCAAAAAGAGCAGCCCATCGAATATGAACGGATCGTTTCAAATGATATGGGAATCAAGGAGGTTGCATTGATGGATGGATCCACGGTCTGGTTAAACCGGAACAGCGAACTGGTCGTTGCCAAAAAGTTCATGGAATCCGAATTTAGGGAGATCACCTTGCATGGGGAGGCATTCTTTGAAGTGGCAAAAATCAAAAACAGGCCATTTATCGTCCATTCCAGTGGCTTTCAAACCAAGGTATTGGGCACCAAATTCAATGTAAAGGAATCCAACGAAAGAACGGATGTCGCATTGATTGAAGGAAGCGTCGAGGTCAATGCAAATGCCGAGCAGGTATTGTTGAAACCCATGGAAAAGGCAGTGTTCGGCCATGGAAATGACAGTATCGCGATTGTTGAAATGGACATGGAGCTGGAACTCGCTTGGATGACCAATGATTTCGATTTTAAAAACACCAAACTATCCCGGGTCGCCACCATGCTGGAACGGCGGTTTCATAAAAAGATAACATTTGAACAATCCGGTATGGCCGAAAAAAAAGTGACCGGACATTATGAGAATGAAAGCCTCAATGCCATTCTGCTTTCCGTGACCCAGGCCGGCAACTTGGATTACAAATACAATGACAAACAGCACATACTGATTTTTAAACCCCTAAAAAATAATTCCATGTAAAAAGAGAGCCATAAAAAAGGGAAGCGCTCCAACGCTTCCCCATGAAATTAATTCGTACGAGCAAAAAATGATAATGTAGTGAAAATACATTTGAACCACTTTTTTAATGAAAAAATTCCAACTAAAACTATGAAAAAAAATGAACATGATTTTAGAAAACTTCTAATGAAACTTACTTCAGTTTATATATTGCTGGCATTGGGTCTTCAAGGGGTTTTGGCCAATGGGGCCAATGCGCAATCTTTGCGAAGCACAGAAATCTCCCTTGAACGCGGTTCCTATACGGTACGCAATATTCTCAACAACGTAGAAGACCAGACTGATTTCAACTTTACCTATTATGAAAGTGAAGTTGATTTGGGCGCTGCATATTCAATTGACAGAACCTACGATTCATTATTTGACCTATTATATGACCTATCCTTGGAGAAACATTTTCGTTTCAATAGAATCAACAAATCCATTGCGATATCCAAAATACAGCAGAAAAAAAAGGAACCGGAAATTGTGGAACAATTGCAGGTAAGTGGGGTGGTGCTGGATGAAAACGGACAGCCTTTGCCAGGTGCGACAATCGTTGCAAAAGGAAGCAGCATCGGTACCACTACCGATTTTGATGGAAACTTTGAGGTCGCGGTAAATTCAGATGCCACTTTGTTGGTATCGTACATTGGTTATTTGACCAAGGAAGTCCCTGTCAATGGACAGACCTCGATGACCATCAGTCTTCAATTGGATACCCAGAAACTGCAAGAGGTCGTTGTGATAGGGTATGGCACCAGCTCAAAAGAAAAAATATCCGGAGCGGTAACCAGCATGGATCAAGAGGAGATCCAACAGTATTCCAATGCCAATTTTGATCAGGCCATCGTGGGGAAACTTGCGGGTGTAAATATTCTGACCAATGCGCGGAACCCCGGTGATGGCAACACGATTACCATCAGAGGGGCGGGATCCATTACACGGGATGCCAATCCATTGGTGGTGGTTGACGGCTTTCCATTGGCAGAGGGCAGCTCACTGAATGTAATAAATCCCAACGATATCGCATCCATAGATGTGATCAAGGATGCTGCCTCCGCAGCCATATATGGATCTCGTGCAGCCAATGGGGTTATCATGATCACCACAAAAAAGGGCAAGGGGAAAAAGTTGACCGTTGAACTTCGTTCTGTTATGGGGCTTCAGGAAAAAACAGGAAGCTACGATTTGTTGAATGCTTACGATGCAGCTAAATTTTTTAGGGATGGTCGTAACAATGCGTATCTAAAAAACCATGGTAACGTGGGTGTCAACGATTCGGAGGAACAGCGTATTGCCAATGGGGCGAATGTCCGAGAGCTCATTTTGGATTACACGGTGCCCTATTTGAACAATGAACCTGGGTTGACAGATTTCGATTGGGAAGACGCGGTATATAGGACAGGCCTGGTACAGAACCACTATGTGAACATTTCCGGATCCACCGAGGCCACCAATTATGCTGCTTCATTGGGTTATACCAATGAGGAAGGCATCGTGATTACGGCAGATCAGAAACGCTATACCACCAATTTAAAACTGAATACGAAACTTGGAAAATATTTTAAGTTCGGTATAAACCTAAATGGATACTATGCGGAAAGAGGGCTGACCAATGGCGGGAATGGATACCGTTTCCCCATTGACCCCGCGGGAAGGGCAATGGTGTACATGTTCCCATTTTTTTCAGCCTATGATGACACCAACCCTACGGGCTACAACATCGAGGCGCAGATATTGGCCAATAGGCCCTATAATGCTAATATGCAGGAAAACCCTGTGGCAATGTCCGAATTGTCCAAATACGATAGAAGGGAGTTCAGGACTTTTGGCAACACCTACCTTTCTTTTGAACCAATCGATAATTTGGTGCTGAAAACATCCCTGGGATATTTGTTAGAGTCAAAGTTTACCGATCAATACGCACCCATGCTTACCGGTTCGTATAGACGATTGATCAGTGAAAGGGATTCCAACCAAGGTTCGGAAAGCAGAAGCGACCAAGGGGACATACTTGTGGAAAATACGGCGAACTATACCTTCGATATCGGAAAGCATTCCTTCAATGCCCTATTGGGACAGAGTTTCCAGAAAAGTTCATACACATCGCTATCAGTGAACGGATATGATTTTCCAAACGATATCATTCAGAATATAGATGGATCCACGGAACAGACCGCATCAGCTTCTCGCAGCAAGTGGACACAGCTTTCCTATTTCGGGAGGATATTGTATGATTATGATGACCGTTATTTTCTCTCTGGGTCCATTCGTACCGATGGGTCGTCAAGATTTGGAAAGGACAATAGATATGGAACTTTTAGTTCTTTCTCCGCTGGATGGGTGTTGAGCAATGAATCCTTTTTTCCTGAAAATGACATTTTAACCTATGCAAAGCTGCGATACAGCTGGGGGCAGACAGGAAATAACCAAATAGGGAACTATGCCCAATATGCCTCTATCAGTACAGGAAGGGATTATCCCTATGACGGTACCCTTTCCCCAGGGGCCGCGCCTTCCAGTGCGCCTTCATATTCGTTGGGTTGGGAGACCAATACATCGAACAACTTCGGTGTTGATCTTGGTTTTTTCAACAAAATAAATTTAGGGGTCGATTATTATATAGCGGATATTTCGGACCTGCTATTGGACAGGCCGGTTCCCAAGCATACAGGTTTTAACAGTTCACTTCAGAACATCGGCGAAATGCGGAACAAAGGATGGGAATTTGAGCTCAATGGATCCAATTTCAATATTGGTGGTCTTTCTTTGGGGTTCAATGCAAATCTGACCACCAATGAAAATGAGATCATTTCTTTGGGCGGTGCCGATGAACTCTACGAAGGAGGCAATCAAAGGTTTATAACCAGGGAAGGGGAGTCATTGGCCAATCTATACGGCTATAAAATCATTGGACTTCTAAAATCCGAGGAAGAGGTGGCCGAATATAAGAGCAGGAAGAACACCACATTGTCCGCTGAAGTTGGGGATTATATTTTCCAAGATACCGATGGGAATGACATTATTGATGCTGATGACAGGGTGCTCCTTGGGGATTATAACCCCGAAGTGACCTATGGATTTGGAATTGATCTAGCTTATAAGGGATTTGATCTGAACCTGAACTTTAATGGAACGATGGGGAGGGTAGCCTATGATTTGATGACCTCTAATTATTTGGAATATGGGGAAGCCTTTACCAATACAAACTACAATTATTTCAACAACTATTGGGACCCTGTAAGCAATCCCGAGGGCTATTTGGCACCGCCGGATGCCTACGGGAACACCGCGACCCGTAAGGCCAGCAGAAATCCCACAAGCTATAATGTTTTGGACGCGGATTATCTCAGGTTGCGAAGTGTGCAGTTGGGATACAATTTGCCTTCCGGTGTTTTGGACCAATTTCACTTGCAGGCCATGCGCGTTTATGTTTCGGCGAACAATCTCCATACATGGACCAAGTACAGGGGCATGAACCCTGATGGCGGGTATACGGGCAATCCGCTTGATAGGGGATATATACAAGGAACCACATCGGTGCCAAGGCTTATTTCCGTCGGCATCAATCTAACACTTCAATAAAAAAGCATTATGAAATTCAATAGAATCGTTATATACTCTTTCGCATTGCTTATTGGCATTGCTTGTGAGAATGAGCTCGAACAACTTCCTGAAACAGGGATATTGGCAGAAAATTATTACTCCACCCAGGAAAATGTGGAGTCGACCGTGACTGCAACCTATAATGAACTCCAAGCATTGTATGATTACTATATGATACTTTGGGGCGAAATTCCCTCCGATAATGCCTATATCCAAGCACCGAACTCCAATGGGGGCGCCAGGCCTTTGGAGGATTTTTCATGGACCAGTACTTCTGGGTTTGTGGGCAGTATTTGGGAAAATTCCTATGAAGGGATTTTTTATGCCAATACGGTGTTGTCCGTTATTGATGACGTGCTATATGACAGCGAGTCGCTTAAAAATATCAGGATTGGGGAAATGAAGTTTATCAGGGGATTTTTATATGACAACCTTACCACGATTTATGGCGATGTCCCCTTGGTGTTGACCATTGATGACCCCACCTATGCATTTGATGATGCAAGGACCCCGAAAACGGAGATATATGCCCAAATCGAGACAGATCTACTGGATGCGATCGAACTCTTGCCATCATCCAACAGTGCCGGTAGGCCCAATGCATATGCGGCCCGCGCCATCCTTGCCAAACATTATATGAAAACAAGGGATTTTGATAAGGCAGAAGCTCAATTGCAGATCATTGTTTCCTCGGGAAAGTATTCCCTTGTGGACATTGATGCACTTTTTGGTGTTGAAAATGAAGGCAACGATGAAGATGTTTTCAGTATCCAGTATGCATCCAATCTGGATGGAATGAGCGAGGGAAGTGAATACTACTATATGTTCACACAACCTGATGACCAAGGAGGCCTTGGGGCCATGGCCATGGAAAGTAGCCTGTATGAACTTTATGCTGCAGACGACCTAAGGAAAGGGTTGGTCACCGAATCCAGTAATGTCTACTACATCAACAAATGGACGCCTTCCCCCAATAATAGCACGGACGATGGCGGTGACAATCATTTTGTGGTTAGATATGCGGACGTACTGTTGCTCTATGCCGAATGTCTTAATGAGAATAACAAGATTGCAGCAGCGGCAACGTACCTTAATATGGTCAGAAACCGGGCAAATTTGGATGATACAACTGCTTCCGGCCAATCGGACATGCGAAGTGCCATTGCAATGGAAAGACGTTTGGAGCTCGCCGGAGAAGGCCATAGGTGGTTTGATTTACTGCGTACCGGCAAGGCATTGGAGACCATGAATGCTTTCTTTCAAAATGACGGAAGTAAAATTACCGTTGAAGCCTATCGATTGTTGTCACCTTTGCCACAGGCCGAAGTCGACATCACCAAAATGGAGCAAAATCCCGGGTATTAAACTAAAATCAAAAAACCAAATGAAACGTTTTTATAACATATTTTTATGGGTCGCTTGCATAGTGCCGATCCTACATGCATGCAATGTGGATAATACTGATTATTCTTTGGATACAAGAGATGTCTATATCGATTCCATAGTTATTGAAGCTTCCAAGAACAACTGTGTCGGGGAAGATATCGAGGTGTCGGTGTCCAATTCCTCCAGAACCATTGCTGCGACCTTGCCCACGGAATGTGATGCAAGTGAAATTATCCTGACCATTTATACAAAGGAAGGTATCTCTGTGTCCCCTGCCTCAGGGTCGGGTTTCACTACAGGGGATTCCTCACTTTTGGTCTCAGGTTTTGGCCTTGAAGAGGAGTTTACGGTAAAATTGAATGTACTGGAACCATTTCAATCCGATGAGGAATTTGTGACGGTTTGGAGAGTTGCTTCGGACGAGGCCATTACCCTGCCCTTGACCGAAAATGGAACATATAATTTTAAAGTGTTTTGGGGGGATGGTGAAGACAGCATTGTGGCCGGGTATGATCTTGAATCTGCCACCCACATGTACTCCGAGGCAGGGGATTATACGGTAACCATATGGGGGAATATTGAAGGATTTAATTTTTATCAAACGGACCAAAGTGCCGATAATATATTGGATATTACCCGTTGGGGGCAAGTAAAACTCGGCAATGATGAGGCTTATTTTAGGGGGTGTTCCAACCTTCAGATAAGTGCAGTGGATGCCCCTGACCTTACCGGAACCACCACGTTGAAGGCCATCTTCAGAGAGGCCACATCATTTAACAGCAACATCAACCACTGGGATGTGAGCGGTGTGTCCAATATGCAAGATGTTTTTTACAAGGCCACCAACTTTAACCAGCCCTTGAATCAATGGGACGTAAGCAATGTCAATACCTTCGAAACCATGTTCAGGGAATCTGCATTTGACCAAGATATTTCCAGTTGGGATGTGAGCAATGCCGTTACGTTGAAAAATATGTTCCGGGATGCTCCTTTTGATCAACCCATAGGCAATTGGGACGTTTCCAAGGTCACAAGTTTTCAATCCACTTTTAGGGGCAATGATGCGTTCAGCCAAGATTTATCAGGTTGGGGGGACAAACTCAATAATGTTGTCACCATGCGGGAGATGTTCAGGGACTCTGATTACGATGGTGATTTGAGCGCATGGGATGTCAGTCAGGTCGTTAGCATGTGGGATATGTTCAAGGACAGTGGTTTTAACAATCCCTCAATTGCTAATTGGGATGTGAGCGGTCTGGACAATATGGAAACTATGTTTGGGGGCAATGATTGCGCGTTTAATCAAGATATTTCCGGATGGAATGTCAGCAATGTGGTGAACATGCAGAACCTGTTCAAGGAGAACCTTGCCTTTAATCAAGATATTTCCGGTTGGGACGTTGGTAATGTACAGTGTAACTATGATTTTGATAAAGATGCACCACAATGGGAAGATGCGTTTAAACCAAAGTTTAACGCAGATAAGACAGATAACAACGAATTCTGCAATAGGGATAATTAATGACCATAACTGATAAAGAAGGGACTCCGAAAGAGTCCCTTCTAAATATAACTTCGGGTAGTATGAAAATGTGGATTACGTTCAGTCTCGCTTTTTTGAGTTTTTTTATTAACTATGGATGTTCATCCGATGGAGGGGACCCATCGATCACAACACCAACGGATGACAGCGTTGATCCAGGTCCGGAACCAGTGGTGTTGGATTCCACAACGGCAATTTACAGACAATTTTTCTTTGAGGGCACCCATAACTCCTATTCAGGGAACTTGGCGGGTATGAAAAGGGAGGGTATCGAGACCCAATTGGAAGCGGGACTTCGTTTTTTTGAGTTTGACCTGTTTTCCTTCCATACACGAAAGGAACTTCAGGCGACATGGGCCGAGGAAGTAGATGCCTTTTCCGTTTTTGATTCTATGGGAGATACGTTTATGATCACCTATATGGATGCAACGGGAAAAACCACGGTATATAAAGTATTGGACGGTGAAACCGAAATATCATCGGAAAAGACGGAGGTAAAATGGGAAGGGGTGGAACGAAAATTTTCAATAGTGTCCCGATCTACGGGTGAATATATCTTTAACTATGCTCCGGGAAATGGTGATTTGACGATTTATAGCTTCAACGGTAGCAGTTTGGAAGAAATCCATTCAGAGAATATCGGTGTTGCCAACATAGGTCTTTCCGCATTTGTTTTTAATGACAACGTCTATTTGGGTGTGCATGCAAAGGATGGTCGCAGATACGATATTCTTAAAGTATCATTTGAGGAAGGAGGTGTTTCCATTGGAGCATCCATATATGAACTGGCCTCGGTCTCTTCGGACGAGACCTTGTACCCATTTGAGCAGGACAATAGGCTATACCTATTTCGGCACAATGTGAACACCGTGACCAATTTTTCGGTGGAATCTGTAGATACCAGTGGAAGTATGTGGTCTAGAAGTGGCAGCACAACCGGTATATCAGATTTGCTCAAGGGAGCGGTGCAGGCAGTTCAAGCGGACGGAAAATTATTTGTGAACTCTTATGCGGCCAACGGCGACGTGGTGGGCTCACAATTGGTGATGGACAGCGGAACACCCATATTGGTATACGAGTACAATAACGAAGATGATATGTTGTCGAGTGCCGATGCAGGGGTGTACCCATCCAAGGGTGGATACTTCCTGCTTTTGGACAAGGGGGTGTCCGTTCAATTGTCGAAAATGGATATCGGTGTCCTTTCATTGGGCCATGATGCTCCTGGAGATGAGGTAGATCTTACGGTTGATAATCCGCAATCCATCTTTCTGGCGGATTGGATCGAATATATAGCTCAATGGAGCAATGCACATCCTGACCATGAACCCCTTTTCATCATGACGGAGCTAAAAGAATATGAACAATGGCTGGCAGATGCCAAATGGCAAAATATCATCAAGCTGATGCAGGACAAGTTTGGAGACAAATTAAGGTATCACAGTTCAAGTGGGTTCCGCAATGAGCCTCTAGTGGATACTGACAAGATTGTTGATGGTAAAACCCTTTATTTTATGGATGAAAAGGGATCTAAGGAAGGTGGGCTGTTGGGAAAAGTCATTCTCTACATTCAGCCCAACAACAAGATTACCAAAAGTGAATACACCAATGATTTTGAACCTTTCAAAACCTCGGATGGAATACTTCAAGAAAACTTTCTTCAGCTCAAGCGCTATAGGGAAAATAATAAATTGGTGTCTCCAGATTGGAGGCATCCCAATAAGTATGGCAATGATATAGGTGCTTATATCGATGCAAAGGATGACAGTTATATCAGCCGTATATTCCATATGGAAAGTGCAGACGGTAATGGGCAATATGACAACATCCACTGTACTGATGTGATGTTTGGGGTATCTGATAGGCCCTATGAAGGATTGTATACGGATTATGCAAAGGAACAGCGCGTGAAGAACAAGCTCGAAAAGGTAGTGGGCTGTGATTGAATGGTTTTTTAAGATTCAGGATTTTCAAGTCGCTGGATAAAAACTTATAGAAATCAAAGCGTCAAACCGTATGGTATTGTGTTTGTTTAATTGGTGATTGGTGTAGCAACTTTAATAGTGCTGCGCCTTTTTTTAAATGCTATCCAAGCGGTCCGGTGGACGGGACTCGAAATTTTTTCCAAAATACCTCGTTTTTCAGGGCCTCCCAGAGGGTCAATAATGGGAGGCACCGAATTGCTCACCTTTTAACAAATTTTAACCTTTTTAACATATAAAACGATGGATTTTGATACATATTGGAGGTTTGGTTTCAATATTGGTTGAACTATATGATTTTTATTATAATCATACATTTGTTTAGATGAAACTTGGGAATAGTCTTTTTGGTTCGATTTTGAACCATTTTTTGTGGCATTGTCCGACCTTGATCGGGTCTTCCGTCAATCAGTTGAACCGGATAGGGGTCGAGGCAATAGCTTCCCTATTTTTAGGTTCGACATATACCTGATCTGCATTTTATTAATGAGGTAGCA
>NZ_JAHZSV010000050.1 GCF_019457905.1 Flagellimonas abyssi
ATCTATACCACCAATGCCGTGGAGGGCTTCCACCGCCAGGTGGATGGGCCGGATGGTTGAGACCACCCAAAACGGAAAATTTGAGCCACCCAATATTTTGATATAGTGTTATGAAATTCAGATTTTTGTATTATGTTAAAGTGTGCTCAATATTATCCGGCGAAGGTGGTATACTATGTCCGGCGTTTCCACTCAGGGTTCATCTCAGCCTCTGTATCGACTATTTTTTGCGTGTAATCATTTATTTTTTTGTCTCCATGGCAAAACCGGCCCAGTAAGTTTGCCGCACTTGAACCACTCATCCCGGCAAAAAGTATTTTTTCGCAATTATCTTCCAATACAATTCTGATCATACCGGATAACGTGTCTGGAAGGTCATCCCAATTTATCGGGAAATCATCAAAGTCATTTTTGGTGAAAACCACTTTCTTTCCATTTGTTTTCTCACAATGAATCAGCTTCTCTTCAAGAATTTGATGGATCTTGTTATGGACAATAGTAGTCTTACGATAGAAATCGTCCTGTTGGGGCAGTAGGATATCATCCACCAAAGGATTGAAGTCGCCAATTACCCCTCCTTGAATATAGCCAATTCCTGTTTCAACATCCAGAACTTTTGAAAGTTGCATTTCTCTTTCATCGTAGCGCTCAAGAAAAGCCTCTTTAAATTTAGATAGATTATCGTCTGTCTTTTGAAGGGTTAGTTTATTCATTAATACCATTCCTCTTTTCAAGGACTTCATAAGGCTAAATGAAAGTTTGTTCTCCTCGGGCCTCAGCTCCAAATCAGTCTGAAATAAAAATCGGATATCGAAGGGTGTCGGATTGTCCTTGATTTTGTCGCTAAGGGAGATGTAGGTGTTCGGCGGGTTGCACAAGCGTTTATCCAAATCCTTCAACCGCATTCCGATGTCGGTTAATAATTTAACTTCCTCATTGGAGTTTTTTAATTTTTTTAAAACCTCTAAAATATGGGACATAAATTCTGGACCCGAAACCGAGGGCTCCAACTCACTTATGAGCAATTGGCTATCCAATAACTCCTCAATAAAACCTTCTGCTACCTCACGTGATATTTCTTCTTCAATCAGTACTTCGGTAAGTTCTTGAATATTTGCACCGACCTTTGCCTTGGCAAATATTTTTTGCAGGTAGTCGGAATTTTCAACCTCGACCACGTGATGCTGCCTGATATTGTTAATATAATAATACTCAACGTATCTTATCTGATCTCCTGTTTGGTAGATACTTGTATTTGGAAAGAACATCAATTCTTCACGAATCTGTTTTTTTTTAGAGATATCTTGAGAGAGTGCCACTAGATAATTCATATCCAAACGGGTGTGTCTTTTATTCTGGACTGGGCTCGAATTCCTTATGGATGTATGATCACCAAAAGACCCTAAACTACAACCTGCAAAAAGACCAAAAGGTGTACAACGAGTGCACATTCTGGTCAGGTATTTAAAAAATGACAGCCTAACTTTATCTTCTTTAACGGTATCCAGCTCACCTTTCACCCATTTTTCCAACTCAAAGAAAAGAGTTGGAGATGCCAAAAAGCAGGACTCCTTTATCAATGGATCATTGAAGCATTCCTTTAAGGCTTCATCGGAGACATATTCATCTTGCGTTAGTTTTTTATAATAATCAAAACTTAACAAGGGCGTTCTAAGAACATAGTTTGAGAAAAATTTATAGGGATTCTTATTTTTGTTCATTTTTTTTGTTAACTAATCATTAGACATTCGTCCCATTTAGTAGTATTCTCGGAAAGGTAATCGATGATCACCAAACCTATTCCAGCTATTCCTTCTAATAAAGAAAGCTCAGGAGACCACTTCTGTTGTGATGGATACCATTGCTTGTAACCACAATAACCATCCTTGTGGGTCGCTTTTTGGATGCCGTCCTCAATCCAAAATTTATACGAACCTTGAAAGGTCCTATCAGATTTTTTTCTTTGTAGTTTGTCGTATATCAATGCGTTTCCGTAAGATCCATGGCAAATGGAAGCATCGTTCACCAAAGTGTCTTTAGGTAATTTTCTTTTTGTTGTCTGTTTTAAAACCCTTAGGGAGTAGTTCATTAATTGATTATCCGAGATGGATTCTGCCACGCGTAAAAGCGAAAGGCCGATTCCCAGATCTCCGTAACACCATGCCACCCTTCCATTGTAATCTATCTTTTCACCAGGCTCTACCCAACTGGGAAAAAGTGCAAAATTGTTTATATCCTTATTTTCTAAGTTGGTTATGTAGCTGACACCTCCTTGAATTAAGGCTAAAGTGGTTTTTTTTTCAATTCCGGTATGGTATAGCCGTGCCAAATAATTAAGTATGCTGGAGATCCCATGAGAAAGGGACAGATTATAGCCTTTGTTCCTTTTGTGTATGTCGAGAATAGACTCCCAAGTTAAACCACTATCCGTTTTGATCGATAAATCGTTAAGATAGGCTAAAGACTCCAATAGATAGGCCTTATAGCGTTTTTTTAAGTCGACATCCCCAGTGCTTTCAAATCTACTTAAAAAGTAAAATGCATAACCAAGTGCTCCATGTAGGAAATCATAGTTGCCAATCTTGAATTCAGCCAACATGTAGTTATAGAGATATTCATCAAATGGGGAAAGTAGCTCATCACAATCTAACTGGATAAAATTAGAGTTGTTCAAATGTTGAATGGTCCAGCCGAAACCAGTGATACCAGTTGAATAAGTGGGATTGGAATAGCCTGAGTTAATTTTTTCAATACCAAATGAAAGCATTTCCAGACCAATATTTGAACTGTCCCCATCCTCTAGATATTTTGAGTAATAAAACTGGAACATGGCCAATCCCGAAAGCCCTGCCAAAACCCCCAATTCAGTTTGACTCGTATATTTTGAAACAATGATTTCGCCGATATCATCCAAAGTCTTTTTAAAATGTTTAGTATATTTCATTTGAAAACCATTCTTGACATTTTTGTATAGTAAATTTCTTTCTTTTCAATAAAGAAATTACTTATTTGTTGAAAATATAAAATAAATTACTATTAGTCTTCATTGAAAGGATGAAAAATGTAGCTATCATCATTCCAATAACGGTAATAATTTATTTATCTCTATCTAGACTTGAGTTTTTGAGCAATTACGTTTTATAGAAAATGCAAATAGCAACCAACAAGCCTCGGACTTTAGTTATTTGGTGCTAGGCATCAACTCAATTATTACAATGCTTTGATTATTACAACCATGAAAGAAGATAACAATCCATCGACTATGAAAGACCTATTGATCTATTTAAAAGACCGGCTTGATAATTATATGTTAGTTTTGTAGAGAAACTGTCCTGAAGGTTGGGGTATCTACAGGACTTCCAAATTAAGTAAAGGTGAATCAATTATATTTAATTTAACGTTTTATTTAATTTTCCAAACAAGTTCAGTTTATATGCTCCTCCTAGGGTAGTATATTAAACTCAATTAATTATACTTGTGGACCCAATTTCACCATCTGATGAAATAGCACTTGCTTTAATTTTAATTACAGAATTATTAAGTAATTCGGGAACGGTAATAATAGCCTCTCCTTTCTCATCTGTTTCCAATTTAGGATTCCAATACAATAAATTAGTATTTTGTTCTCTTCTTTTAGAAAGTCGTTCCTTGTATTCACTAAAATTAAGCGGGACGGTATAACCTTCAAAAGCCATTTCACCCTCCTTTCTGGAGAAGGAATCCAATTCACTTCCAGTTCGAGTATATATTACGAAGACCCCACCAGAACCTCTGGTACCATAGATTGCTGCATCTGGTCCTGTTAGTAATTCAATTCTTTCAATATCCCGTGGATTGGCCAAAGCCATAATGTCGGTTAAGGAATTTTGAGTTTCATTTCTATTCCCCAAGCCTGAATCAATTGTTGTTCCGCCTCCTCTCTGAGATAATGGAAAACCGTCCAAAACCCATAAAACAGGTCCGGAAGCACTTACGACTCTTAGAGAAGGATTTAATGTTTCGGCTCCAGTTATCACGACTCCTGAAAACTCAGAAAGCAACTGAATAAGGCTCTTAGGCTTTTCAAAATCTTGGTATTTCACACGCTGGGGAGGTACTTCAATACCATATACAGAGGGAGTGTATTTTTTCTTTTTATTATTTTTTTCAACTACTTCCACCTCATCCAATACAATAGTTTTTCCTGTTGAGTCAATATCAAAATTTTCGAAGATGATGTTCTGGCGATTGTCCTGCCGCACTGGATTTTTTATGACATAGGGTATCAAAGTGTTGGTTTTTTTATCCTTATCGTTAATAGGTATTATTTTCACCAATCTAGATTTAACATCTTCACCTTCTGTTCTGGCAATTAAGGTTGCATTTCCACTGATTTGGATATTCTCTAATTTTAGTAGGCCTTGGGCATCCGTTTTTACTTCTCCAATCCAAACATCATTTTCATTAGTCACTACTACTTGGATTTTTGAATTACTTAATAATGTGTTGTTCAAATCATATGCGTAACCAATAATTTCCAGTCCTTTCTGTAATGAAAATAATGCTTTTGCAGTAATGTCCTTTTCTGAAGAAGAAATTTCAATATCATCAATACATGACAGCAGGCTCAGGTCTTTTAAAAAAGTATCTTTTCTGTAGCTTGATATTTTGTTTTTTTCAAAGCTTTCCCCAAATGTGAACAAACTGGTACGTTCATAAATATTTTGATTCCAATTCTTTGTGATATCAGGTTGGTATCTATTGACACTAATAGCCAACTGTGATTTTACTGGAGAGTCATTATAATTAGTTACTTTTATTTTATAGGTTTTCATATTCTTGTTTATTGGATTGATATCTATATTCAATCTTTCTCCATCTATCCAAATTGGTCTAATCGCAAGAACAGAACCAAGACTATCTACTAACTTTAAAGTAAAAATGCCAGAAGGGAAATTTAACTTGGAAAGTTTAACATCTAAAATTCTGGTTTTACTGAAATCTAATCTCTTTTCAAAATATTTCAATCCTCCTGATATTCCAATTAACTTTACGTCTGAGTCTACAACTCCTTCTGAAGCAGTAATTTGAATTTTGGTAGTATTTGCTTCTAGATTGTTTACACGTACAAGAAAACCCTCTTCTTTTGCATTTGGAATTGGAGTTAGAGTTCCGTCTTCTAATTCTAACTTATAAGTTTTCCCTTTCTTTGGTCTAAAAGTCGTAGAGCCAAGACCCGAAGAATAAAAAGAAATTTCAGCTATCTCTATTTTTTTTTCATCTATTATTTTTCCTTTACTTCTTGTTTTTTGTACTTGATTTGATGGGATTTTAATAACAACCCTATTTTCAAGACCATTCAAAAGAACACCTCCTTCAGGTATTATAGAAATCCCAGAGGTTTTATTTTTTTGCTCTTCAATTCCTGTCACAACTCCTATCTGAATTTTCTTCCATGCTGCGAAATCAGGGCCATAATTCTTTGACCAACGAGTATAGGCTTTAACGGTATATCTTCCTGCTTCAATATTCTCAAGTGGTTCTATCTGTCCATGAACAATCCCTGCGTTTACTTTATGAAACTGGCGTTTTAACAAAATACCATTATCTTCTAAAACTTCTATAATTAAGACTCCACTTTTGGTATATCTTTTAAGTTGTTTTCCAGATGCTAGGTACGCTTTAAAAAATATAGGTTCATTTGGATTAACGTGGGTGTTTGCAATTTGTAAAATCACGCGTTCTGGCCATAATGTCAAGGAATCTTTAAAATTTTCCTGAAAATTAATTAATGGTTCATTCCATTTTCGGTTAGTTTTAAAAACTAAGGTTTGAGCAGATACCGCTGCTGTTGTAATAATTAAAATAAAAACAAAGAATGGAAAATCTATTTTTTTCATGATTTCAGTAAATATTTCAACGAAATTAGCACAAATCATAGGGATAGGAAGCTATTTTTGTAAGAATTAAGTTACATGAAAATACAAAATATCAAAGAAAAACTTGTAGGTGATTTGGAATTTATTCTAAAATGTAGTGAATATTGTCCAAACGAGTAATTCATCTCCTTCTCTATAACCTAGAGCTTTTACTATGCTGACAAAATTGGAACTTTTAGACTTTTTAGAAACTTTTTGTTGAAGTAGTTTTTTGTCTACTTGCGCATTAGTCTTGAAAAATATGATAACCAATACAAGTTCAAATAGGTTTTTTATGTGAGTTGATTTCCATTTAAATACTGGCCCAAAGAAAGATTTACAACGGCAAATAATTATCTGAAAATTTGAAAAGGTTATAAAACAATATTATCTGCTGTTTATTAAATTCGCTTTTTGAAGAATTTTTTTATTAAATTCAACCTGCAAAATATCTATAAGTTTTGCATCTGAATGTGCTGTTTTATAGACAGTTTAGAGTTCGGTTAATCAGTATTGGGAAGCAGTATAATGTGTTGATTATTAGTTAGTTGTAAATACTACTTTCTTCCAGTCATCCCGACGAACCGCCATTTTGGCAGAAACAAAGCACTGTTAATTGCATGATTATCAGTGCTTTTCATTTTTTATGATTCCATCTGATATCATTTGAAACCAAGTTTTTGGTGTGCAATAAGGTGTGCACACTGGTACACAGATTGTTGTAGTTTTAGGTATGAACGATTGAGGTTAAAGGGCAGTCCGACCAGTAACAATTGTTCAATTAAAACGATTACAACATGCGGACAGACAGTACTTTAGGAATCAATTTCTTCGTCAGGAAAAAGCGCAATGACCCGAGCATATACGATATATATGTTCGCATAACGGTCAATAAGGAGCGTGCAGAAATCAGTATCAAACGGGACATTCCGGTGTGCAATTGGGACAAAATTCGTGGAAAAGCGTTCCCAACCAGTAGAATCATGGAAGATTTGAACGCATATCTTGATACCGTTTATGGGGAAATCCTCAATGTTCATAGGGAGTTGCACATGGAAAGGGCATTGATAACGGCAAGATTGATCAAGGCCAGGTATGTCGGGGAGGATGAAGTGAACCATACCCTTTTGGAGCTTTTCGAATACCACAATACAAACATGGTCAATACCCTAAAGCCCGGAACTATGAAGAATTACTATTCCACAGAGAAATATTTAAAGATTTACATCTCTACAAAACTAAGGACCAGCGATGTACCACTCAGCAATCTAAAGCACAAGTTCATTTTGGATTTCGAAAACTATATCAGGACTTTCAAACCAAAGAAGAATCGCAAGACCTGTACCAACAATGGAACCATGAAGCACTTGGAACGCTTGATGAAGGTTGTGCGATTGGGTGTCAGGTTGGAATGGTTGGACAAAGACCCGTTTCGAAACTTCAAGCTACGTTTCAACAAATTTGACCGAAACTATCTTACACAAAGAGAAATCGATCTGATTGACGAAACCACTTTCACAAGCATAGGTAGGGAGAGGGTAAAGGATGTCTTTCTTTTCAGTTGCTATACGGGACTCACCTTTATGGACATCAAGCTTCTTACCAAGGACAATATCAGCAAAGGTATCGATCGTAACTATTGGATTTATACCAAGCGGATAAAGACCAATGAGCCTGTAAAGATTCCAATGCTTCCCAGAGCCGTGGAGATCATGAAGAAATATGAAGAGGCACCAATGGAGGATATTGGTCTCTTGCCCGTTTATAGCAACCAAAAGACCAATGCATATTTAAAGGAAATAGCAAAGGCCTGTGGGATATACAAGAACGTATCCTTTCACATGGCCCGACATACATTTGCGACAACCGTAACCTTGTCCAATGGTGTCCCAATTGAAACGGTATCAAAGATGTTGGGACACAGTAAACTCTCGACCACCCAAATTTATGCAAGGGTCTTACAAGAGAAAATAGGGGAGGACATGCAGAAGGTGATGCAGATTTATTCCAAGAAATCAGTACAAGACATTAAGTCTGGGATTCAATGATCAGTTTTCAAAATAGTAGGGATTGTCACAAGCTTTCTAAAAATATATCAGGTTTTAAAAAATATGTGGATTATACCATGCGTATGTTGGTGGAAAGAATAAAAACACTCATTATTTATTTAAACTTTGCCAAAGGTCTCATTTATGGCTCATTGTTGTGGCACGTTTATTCTGTCCTTATGAACGAATATTCATCCCCATCATTCATTTGATTTTTAAAGTCTTCCCTGAACATTTTTAGGTAATTATCGTCATCAGGCCTTACATTATACCATGTAATTTTATTTCTATTAATTAATCCATATTTGGTAATAGAAATGTTAAATCTTCCGGAATCAAGATTGTGACTCTTTAATTCTACAATATAAAACCTCAACAGTTTCATCCGATTATCAACAAAATTTGGATGTATGGCCATATTCACACCTTTATAATCAGTTTGGATGCTGGGATACATTAATATGTCAGTTGCATAGTTATGAGGTGGATTTAAGGAACGATATGCTAGTGCTGCGGATAATTCATAATTAGCATCATTTATAAATGCATTGTGTAGGAACTTTAGGAGCTCTATCAGACCCAGCACTTGATCATCAGTAATTCCATTAAAAAGAGTTTGGAATTGTTCTATTTCAGCATCTCTTAATGATTTATAATCACTACCATCAAGTAATGGCATATGTAAAAAGGATTGAAAAATAATTTCATTTTCGGAATCATCGAGCTCCCATTTGGACAGGCAATACTTTATTGAACTATAATCATTATTCCGCACAACTTCTTTTAGGGCTACCAGTGGGTTGTCTGAACAATAGAAAACTGGACTGTTCGGAAAATTACATCTATTGAAGCCAGTTAATTTGATTGGTGGATAACTGTGTTCTGAAAAGAGATTGATATCCGTAAAGGAACTTACAGCTCTTACCCTATAAAACGGTAAAAGAAATTTAGATGGTTTAAGTCTTTTAAGGATATTAGGGATAAATTCAAAGTCAGTGAAGATAATATCTTGAACCGCTTTTATATACTCCTTTGTTGTCGAATAGTTATTGAACATAGGCCAATCGACATTTTGAAGTTTCTCTACATATCTCTTAGCATCTTCATATCCTGGAATATTATAAGAATCCTTCATCAATGTTTAATTGTACTACAACTTGTTTATAGAGATGTAAAATACATCTATTATCTAAAATTATTTTTTTGGTGATGATAAAGCTATTAATTTGAAATGAACTCAATCGAAGTTGATTAATTTATGGCGTCCTATTTAATGGGACAATTGAAAAGATTCTTGAACAAAGAGCTTAGCGGATTATACAAAAATCATTGGGACATTTATTGTCATATGTTCTTAGGAGTCCTTAAAACCACTAAATGTTGTTTAAATGCTGGGGCCAGCGGTCACAGGTCGTAGCGGTTTTCCACTTTTTGGAAAAGCGGTAGAGCAAGAGGGTAACAGGCTAACGCCATGTTTCATGTATGTGATTTTTTACAAAGCATTTATTTTCAATTAATTATATAGTTTTTAAAAATTATTTAAAGGGAGATATTTGAATTTTTTCACGGAAAAATACCGACAGCCCAATAAAATCGACAAATTTTTCACGAAAAAATGGATGGGCCTGGTAAATCAAGACCTATCAATCTAATTAAGAGAGCGGCTTGATAATATGTTAGTTTTATAGAAAATCTATCCTAAAATCGGGGTATCTACAGTTTTAATTTTTCCTAATCGCTTTGATACTTGTAAATAAGGAAATTATTATCAAAGAATACATAATCAAAATGTTCCATCCCGATATATTAAGGGAATTAAATGTCTCAAAACTTTTCTTGATATATAATTCATAATCCAATCCCGTTTTCGAACCAAAGTATATCAAGATAAGTAGTGAGTATATGGAAACTACAACTATTGCTCTTTTAAAATATTCTTGTGCCATAGTCATATTATCTACTTTTTCATTAATTACTAGTGAATTATGATTTATTTTATTTGATATTTTAACTATTAATTTTTTGAAATAATCATCTTGCTTTTCTCTAATTAAAAAGTCATTTATGGATATAGAAAAATATGCTTTTCGTTCCAAAGTTTTTAAGGCAAACCAAATTGTTCTAGACATATAGACTGATAGGATAAATAGAATAAAAACTAATATAAGTAGGATAAAATTGAAATTATCAACCTTTATTATAACAGTCGTTACACCTAAAATTACAGCTGTTACAACACTAATGATACTAATGAATAATGAAGATTTACTCTCTATATTCTTTCTGCGCTCTTCTTCAGATTTATAATTTTCTATAGCATATTTAAGTGTTTCTTCAAGATGTCTTTTATCAACATTAATATCTTTTTCCTCTAATTTTTTTCTAGGTTTGATTTCCTCTTTTTCAAGAAGAGGCCAGAAAAATTCACGAATTTGACTAAAAATTTTCATTCTTTAAAAGTGTTACTATTTCCTTCGAGATTGGATAGCCCGTTTGATTTTCAATCCAAGCCCATTGACCATTAGGGTTTATTTCTAAAAAAATATAGTTTCCTGATTTATCCAAAATAAAATCTATTGCACCATACCTCAAATTTAATTTTCTTAATAGACTGATGCATTTATTTTCTACCTGTTTTGGTAAATTAATTTTTTGGTGGTTTAATGGTTTTTCACCTTTTCTCCAATCTGTTTTAGTTGAGTCATTTGATTGTGAATCTATCAATGTCGAAAAGATTTTATTTCCAACTACAATTACCCTTATATCCCCTTTCTTTTTTATCTCGGTTTGCAAAAAATTGGGACTTACTTTAATTTTATTATCAGATGTCGGTAAGATTTTGAGCTTATTGGTAAATACAACTTTTGATTCTTTTTCGTCATCAATCAGACCTGATTTGACTGGTTTGATAATACATTCTTCATTATTCTTTGAATAGAAGGATCTAATATTCTTTGCAGAATTCGAAATAATGCTTTCTGGAATTTTAAAACCTAAAGATTCGGCTAATTGTAACTGGTAAATTTTGTTTTCTGCTTCCCTAATGGAATATAAAGGACTAATCCAATAAGCATTTTTCAATATTTTATAGACGCCTTCTAAACTAAAAATTATTTCATTTTGTATAAACTTTAATTCTCCATTGGTTAATCCTTCATTAGAAATTAATGGTAATTCTGGTCTTCTATAATAGACTGAAGAAAATGATGTTAAATCTATATTTAACTCCTGATTAGAATCAAAAATTGAATATTTTTTTGAGGAGAGATCTATAGTTAATTCTAAGGATTTTGTTAGCTCCTCTGTATTAAATCTATAGAAATCTATATTTTCTTTTTTTAGACTTCTAATTATAAAATCTGAGGTTATATCTGATTTATTAGTTATTACTAAAACTTTCGTCATCTCTTTCTTGCTTAACCAAGGTTTTTGTTTGAAGTTCTAGAGTTGTATTTGCCTCATCATCTCTTTCTTGTTTTACTTCTGTTTTCGTTTGAAGTTCTAAAATGCTTTGGTTGTTATCATCACTTTCTTGCTTAACTTTTGTTTTTGTGAGTAAGGAAATATCATCATTATTTGTTTCGATGAAAATTTTTTGTTTTCCTTTTATCGTTACGACATTTAATGATTGATTAAAATCATATTCATAATATTTAGTGGCTATACCTTTTCTAGTTTCAGAATAATCTAATAATAAGGACTTCATAATTTTGTTTTAAATGTTTGCCAACGGTCTCGTAGAACCTTCATTTACAGGTTGATATGCGTTAATTTTCGGTTTGACACAGGCTTTAGCAATTCCGAGTGGATTCGGACGTAGTCGAATCCGAAGTAATTGCGGTTACATTTTTAGCAAACGTATTTTATTTTGCAACTCCAACATACTTCATTACGAATGGTTCAACCTTTCCTTTTGGTACTTCTAATATTGTCATTGTCCCGTCTTCTTTAAGTCGATGATGATTAATTTTTTTAGTCAGATTATTTTCTTTGAGATGATAAACAATGATATATCCGTTGATTATAATTGAGTATGATGTCGAATCTCCAATCTTATGTTTTCTTGGTTGTCCAATGAAAGTCGAAAAATTTGCATCAGGATCTAATTTGGTTATGGATATTATAATGTCAAGATCTTTTCCAGGGTCTTCATTTAGAAGACAATTTGCAATTTTATCAGCATAAGGTCCAAGGTCAACTTCCGCATATTCGTCTCTACTGGAAATATGTGCTCTCCAAAGAAGGGATAACAAAAATAATTTGAAAGAACTATAATTTATTTTCGAAAGTTCTAGTGTCTTTATTCCGTCCACAGATAAAGAGTAATGGCATTTTATTTTTTCGTTTTTATTTAACCGTCCATTGTAAAGTTTTGAAGCATAAGTTTCATGTTTTCCAATTGTTTCATTATCACACTTTTTACATAAGAGTCCACCTTCATAAGTACCTGATGATGGTTTTGAAACTCTTGGGTTCTTTTTTAAAAATTCTTTCGGGTCAAAAGCTCTTAGTTTATGATGTTCATCGAACATATCTTTGTGAAGAAAATCCGACATAATATGGGACTTTTTTATTAAGTTCTTTTCTTCTTTGCAAAGTCGGCAGGTTGGTTTCGTCATATGTTTGCTAGCGGTCTCGTATAACCGTCAGTTAGGTTATTATGCGTTAATTTTCGGTTACATTGTTGTAAACACAGCTTTTTTCATTTTCTAATTCTATTTACTTTGACATAAAACCAAGGAACAGGTTCAGCGTTCATTGGGTCATTTAAAAACCCAATAATTTGATTCCAATTCTCAACTTTTTCAAAAAGTCCGAATTCGTTTATTTTAAGTCCAAATTTATCTTTTAAGTCATTTGCCAAGTCATTACAATGAAAAGAATGGAAGTCTCCACTTATTTCAATTCCGATTATGTCGTAACCTAAAAATTCGTCTTTTTCTAAATCAAGCTCTTTGTTCTTAAGTTTGCCATAAATTCCAATTTCTCCGCTATTTGATTCAGTCGGTTTTATCATTTCCAGAGCTGCGTTCAAATTTGATTCGGGAAAGCTGATACTTAATATTTCAAAGTAAGAATCATTCGGGAAGAACTTTTCTTTGTATTCAGTCAATGTTTTTAAGTCCGAAAAAGTGTTTATCCAACCGAGTTTTTCTTCGTCCAATTTTTTGTCTGCCCAAACTTGTATTTCCTCAACATTTTTATCAGTCAGATTAAACGTTAGTTTAGTTTCTTCTAATTCTTTCTTTTCTGTTGCTGCCCAAGAAATTGCCCAAGAGTCAAAAAAAGAGTCATTTATACAACGACTACAAGTATAGATTTCCGACCCTTTAATCGTTCCATATTCGACAGGTTTTAATTTAATCAGATAATATGCTCCAATGTAGTATTTCACTCGGTTTTTGACATTGTTTACAACGGTTAGTATAAGAATATTAGCGGATTTTATACGCTTACTTTTCGGTTTATTACTGTTGTTTGTTTTATAAATTTCACTTTCGTTTTAGCGATTAAACCGCTATTATTTTTGTACAATGTTAGGCCTGCTATTTATGTTCCAATTCTAAATTCAGGTTCAATCCAGTCCTTTTCCCAGTTCAGTTTTTCTGAAATACAAAAAATTTGATGATGCTCTCTTAAATAGCCATTAATAATTTCATTTTTTCCGCTGTTGTCGTCCAATGAAATCGCATTTTCAATTGAATAAGTCGCATTTTGGGTTAGATTAAAAGAACCAGTCCAGGCAGAAACAGCTTTGTAGCTGAAACTCTCCACCTTTTCACTTTCTTTTACACGGCAGAAAACCAAAAATTTGTTGTGCATTCTCGGGAATGCTGGTTTTTTCTCTGAATTATGATTTCCGACACATCTAATTCCATCCACAGTGGGGTCAGCACAAACGCTTAAATCTCCCATTGGCGACTTAAACATAAATCTCTCCATATCACAATTTACTTGATTATATTTTTGTTGTAAAGTCGATTTCCAATCACTTTTATTTTTGTAATTCATGTCTGGTCTTAAAAAATCCTCTTTTTGAACTACAATTTGAACATTTTTACATTTTGCTAAAGCGTTTAAAATTCGATAAGATGTTAACCAAGCAACACAGCCAACAATTAAGTCATCCTTAAATTCTAAAATTTTGTCTATTAAAGATTGTTCAATATTCCTAAAATGTGTTTCAACACTGTCAAAATTCGGTGAGTCTACTTTAGCTGAATTATTTTGAGAAACAATCATTTCATTCGCTCCGATTGTGTCAGTATAATATCGGTCGTTGGGAATCACAAAGTCATTTAAATTGTCTTTAGCGTTTTTCATTTTAGTAAGTTCTTTTTGTAATTCCGAAGAAGTCAATGGATGTTCTCGATGTTTTTTCATAATTGTGCCTAACTTGAATATATACCCAACTTTTATTAGTATATTTTACTAATTTGGTTAGCTATGCCCAGAAAATTACTGGACGAACATTAAATTTGGGGGAGATTAAGCTAAATGTAAGAAATTTCAATTAATTGTTAAGTGTGGAATTCTGTAAGGCTTTTAAATAATGTCATGAAATGAAAGATTTAGCTTCCAAAACTTGATCGCTTTCTTTTTTGTTTTGCTTCGCAAAAGAAAAATGTAAAGCAAGAGGGTGATGCGCAAATTGCGCCATCACGGTTGTTTTCGGGTCTTCAACAAGTTGAAAACCAGTTAATTAAAAAAATTTCGGAATACTGTACAAAATCAGGGTTTACAGTAGACTTTTCCAAAATCTACTGTAAACCCTTTGGGAAGCCCTGTAAACACTGAGAATTTTTGACGAAAAAATTGACGCAATTTCACTAAAAAACAAAATCGCACCTATGGAAAAGCAATCAACAAATGAGAGAACAAAGAAAGGAAGCGGTGGTTATTCCAATATCACCATAAAGAAAGAAACGGCCACACGCTTCCGCAATTATTCCAAAAGGTTCAACAAGTCCCATAGCGATGTTTTGGATGGGATGATACAATACTTCAAGGAGAACAACCTTGACCCTTTTGGGGAGGGAACAAAGATCATCCTTGACAGTATCAAAAAGTTGGAGGTGAAAATGATGAAGAAATTCGATAGGCTCATCGCCATTATCAAGAACATGGAAAAGACCAGTATCCGGCCCACCTATGAAATGATGCTCATTCTTTATGAGGCCTATGTAAAGGATGGGAGGACACCTAAACGTGAACCCGTTAAGTTACAGGAAGAGCGAATGGACTTTTTGGAGCCTCGGAACACCGTTCCAAAAGTGGAGCATGAAAGAATGCTGCAAGAATTCAATGAATATAAAAAACGCTGCAATGAAATCCTCCATAATGTCGAGAAGGTGGAGCCGATGATGGGAAAGACCTATCTGAAAATCAATATAGGCATCGGGGATTTTGAAAGCTTGAAACATCAATTAAGATAACGCTCATGTACCTTACCATCTCAGCACAGAAAATGGGCAGTACCTACAACTCCAGTGTAGGGAACTATGTGGACTATCTGGAAAAGGAAAACGAGGACAGATTGCCCGAACTCAGGGAGGAATTCTTTGACCAAGAGAACGACAACGTAAGCCCTCAAACGGTCATCGATGAAATAGATGCCAATACGGCCAAACTAAGGCGGAAGGACCCGAAATTCTATTCCATAGTGGTCAGTCCGAACCAAAGGGAACTTAAGGCTATCGGCAGTGATCCAAATATGCTAAGGGAATACACAAGGAAACTTATGGAGGACTATGCCAAGAGTTTCCATAGGAACCAAGAGGTCAAGGCCGAGAACTTGAAATATTACGCAAAGATCGAGCATGAGCGCACCTATCGCGGCTTTGACAAACAGGTACAGGAGAATGCACCATACCGGGGAGAAATAGCAAGGCTCAGGAATGAGATACGAAAAGTGGAACGGGGCGAATCCATCGGGAATGTCAAAGAGCTTGAAAAGCAGATTGCAGAACAAACAAGATTGGCCCCACACAAACAGAATGGACAGTTGGTGGCCGCAGGGATGCAAAAAGAGGGGCCTCAGACCCATATCCATATCATAGTAAGCAGAAGGGACATAACCAACACCTATACGCTTTCCCCAATGGCAAAACATAAGGCTTCGGAAGTGGAACTAAACGGAAAGATGGTAAAAAGGGGCTTTGATCGGGACAGCTTTTACCAATCGGTCGAGAAGACCTTTGACAGGACAACGGGCTTCAAAAGGAACTATGTGGAATCCTATGTTGGTAGAAAGGCCCATACCAAGGAACCGGGGAAGTTCTTTGCCAAGGTCATGGGGCTGCCCACCAAGGAAAAGGACATGGCCTTTAAACTACTCAAAACAATGGGAGTCAAAGCTCCCAGTATACCGACCAATAAAGTGCAGATTGCGGCCAAGATTATGAAGGCACTTGGGAGGGGTATCGATAAGGCTAGGGGCACAGGTAAGGATATGGGCTACTGAAATCCAAAAAGTAGGTTGCGCCCTATCGTGTTTTTGCTTCACGCTTATCTACCGGAACACTACAAAAACCCGATAGGATCCATGCGCAAAAGTTATGGTAAGAATTGGGACGCTTGCAGCGCAAAACAGGGTTTCGCTCTCCTTTTATTTTGAAAGACAAAGAGTAATTGGTTTGTCATTCCATTTGCTGCACATGTAGGGTGGCCTGC
>NZ_JAHZSV010000051.1 GCF_019457905.1 Flagellimonas abyssi
ATGGTAAGAATTGGGACGCTTGCAGCGCAAAACAGGGTTTCGCTCTCCTTTTATTTTGAAAGACAAAGAGTAATTGGTTTGTCATTCCATTTGCTGCACATGTAGGGTGGCCTGCAAATAGCTTTTTCTTTGGCGTGGGTCAAGTTGTTTTTCAAATGCCATGTGCGTAATCCCTCCAAAATTTGCTTGGGTCTCCAATCCATGTGTAACTTTTAGAATGTTGGTGAACCCGCCCTCCAGCACAAACCGATACGTCCTTATCACGGTGTTTTCATCACGGACCATATGGGGCGCATTAAAGTCCATGATCTTAACCGAGTGAAGGGTGCCCTGTTCATTGAGGAAACGCAAAAGTTCGTTCTGTACATTGGTCGACCCAAGGTTCAGCGCTTTAAATTGAAGGTCCAATTGTAGCTGTTTTTTTCGAAGGTCAGCAAGTTTAACAGGGATGTCCTTGGCCTGTTCACGTTGTTCGCTCTCATTGAGATACTGCGACCGGAGCGCCAATGTTTTTCTAATGGCCAGTTGATAGCATACAAAGAGGGCAAGTACAAAGCCTCCGATCAATAGTTTATTTCTTTTGTCCAATACCATCACAATATATTTTTAGACTAAAGTTGTCCACGGTCTTTGAGGTGTACTCGTAATGTTCGATCTCCAAGTCCCTGACCCATTCCATGGATTCCAACTGGGCGGTCCATTGGGCAAAAGCTTTTTTATCATTGGTCTGGCCCGATATGATCAATTGGTCGGACCCCGTGCTAATGGGTTTGTCCGCCTGGATGGGCCGGGTAAGGGGCTGATAGGTCAAGTGTTCCAATAGGATACTTTCGGGCAGTCCCTCCCCGATCTGGTCCACATATTGCGTCGTCCGGGTATTGGAGGAGCCCAATAGGGCACGCAGCTTTTTTTCCTTGGTACCTACACGTTTCTGCATGCGCACCAAAAGCGCTTCCTGTTGTTCGGGATCTATCGGTCCTTCGCTTGCCATTGTTTTGGAACGGTAATGGGAAAACATCAAAAAGTTCACCAACAACAAGGTCAAAAGAAGGCCCAAGCCCCATTGCAATCCCTGTTGATAGAACTTCCGGTTCAAAAAATGGTCCTTAAGCCCTGAATTGGTTTTGGTAAGATTGGATGCGGGCAATAGGTTCTGAACATGTCCCAATAGCTGTGAGAAGGATAGGAGGTGACCTGAAGGGATGCGCAATCCCTGGATATCGATATGTTCCGATGTCGGAGATGCCCCTAAGGAAACTTTCCAGTCACTATGATCTCCTTGATGGATACTGAAATTGGACCCTGAAACCGGAACCTCCAAAAAGGGGAGGGCGGGGGAGAGTCCACTGATGCCAAGGGAGACCGCTGCCGGAGAAATCCCTGCTTCACGCAATTGCACTAAAACTTCATCGATCACCGAACGCTTTGCAATGGAGACCACGCGGAGCTTTGGCTTATCCATGACCTGAAAATAAAACTGTTCCAGATCTAAATTTGGAAAGGCCAGTTCGACCCATTGTTCGGGAATTTTTGCACTTGTTTCGGGTACCGGTTTGTTCAGTACTTTGGCTGTATTGATAGTAATCACCAATACGTTCTTTTTGTTCACTTTCCGCTCCAAGGAATCCAACGAGCTGAACTGTGATGCATCCAACAGGGTCAACTCTCCTTTTTCTCGCTTTAACGTAAGGAGGGTATAGTGTAGGGTACCATCCACCTCAAAGATTTCCAATCCTTGAAAGACGGTGCCCTTAAATAATTGTAATACCCTTTGGAACATAATCAATAGATTACCGTTGGTTTGATCAATATGGTCAGTTTTTGCTTGGTGTCCTCGCGTCGGCGTTGACTGAACAGCCACTTGATCACCGGAATCCTTGCCAAAAAGGGAACCCCGCTCCCCGAATCATCCTTGATCTTCTCCTCCAGCCCACCTAGTATGGCCAGATCTTGGTTCTGCATACGGATAATGGAGCTGAACTCCCTTGAGGTCAACCCTGGGGGAGCATCCTCTTCGATGCGCTCTCCGCTAAAGTCAGACTGGATCACATTGATGTTCAAGGTGACCTGTCCATCACCGGACACCAAGGGCTTAATGCTTACGCCCAGTTCGGCATCGATTGGGGCATAGTTTCGGATCTCGGATGTTGTGGGTACCTGGGAACCAAAGAAATTTTGATTGGTGATGACATAGTAAGTGGTCTCACCTATGGATAAGTTGGCCCTATGCCCATTGAGAGTGGAGAGTTTTGGTGTAGAGCGTATTTTGATGTTCCCGTTCTCCTCCAAAGCTTTGATGGTGGCAAAGAATTCAGGTACTACCTTGCCAATGTTGAAGGAACCGAAACCGTCAAAACCACCGATGACCTTATTGACGGTTTTGGCTCCCAATGTCAGGTCGGTCCTCGGGAACAGATTTCCACGGGTCTCTACGGGCTGGTCACCAATACCCCAGCTGATGCCGGTTTCGACCATAGAGGATTTTTTGACCTCAATGATCATCACCTCTATCAATACCACGGGGACAGGCTTGTCAATTTCCGCTATAAAGCTTTTGAACCGCTCAATATTGGCAGAGGGCCCACTGACCAAAAAACTGTTCAGTTCAAAATCCACCTTGATGTCCAATTCGGATTTGATTTCATCGGGAACAATATTCACCAGTGCCTCGGCAGTATCTTGATAGTTTCCAAAGCCATTAGTGGTATTGGTATTGATGTTCCTCGTATTGTTAAAATTGTTCTGATTGCTGCCAAAGCCTTGATTCTGGCCATTCCCATAATAATTGATATTACCGGTATTGGTTCGACCTGCACTGCGGTACCCGTTATAGGTTGAAGGGTCGCTCAACAACTCCACCGAGCGGTGCATCATCTGAATAATCTCGACCTGTCGAACACTGAGTTGATCGGCCGTTCCAAAAAAGTAAATATTGTTCTCCTTTTTAAATGTAAAACGGGTAAAAGGATTGTCCATGCCTTGATTTGCCATATCGTTTTGGGCAAGATTACGTGTACGTCCATTGGGATTTGGTTCTTCGGATACCGGTCCGCTTCCTGTGGTCTGTCCCTCAAAAATATGTGTCAAAAGGTCGTCGAATGAAATATGTTTGGCATTGAAGGTGACATTGCCTGCCTCCTCCAGTGGTGTTGCCGTGTAGATGTCCAAATGAAGGTCATGTCCAAGGGCTGTTACGATATCGGCTATGGGAGTGGCATTGAAATCCACATTAAGAATCTGGTTGACCGTGTCGATGACCTCATAACGTATGCCCTGTCCAAAATTGGGCCCGGTTCGATCGCTCTGTGCTTCCTTGGCACTGAACAGGTAGAACCCATCACGGGATTTGGAGTGGGAAAGCCCATTGAGGGCGGCCAATTTTTCCATGGCGGCATCAAAGGGTACCTGTTTTAAATAGATGTTCAAGGGACGGCTTTTCAGATTGTTGGCGAAGAGCAGATTATGGCCCGATAGTTCCATGACCCTCCGAAAAACACGTTCCAGGGCAATATCCGAGACATCCAAGGTGATGAGTTTCGAATCAGGGTCTACGTCCACAACAAAAGTTTTTTCCACGACTTCTGGCTGGGGAGGTATATATTTTTTAATGGAAAGGATGCTACCGGTAAAATCAATGGTCAGGTTATATTCCTTGCAGAGAAAGACCAAAAGCTCCGCTATGGTGACATTCGAGAAATTGTTGACAATGGTGATATTGGAAATATCATTGGAAACACTGAGGTTGAGATTGTGTACTTTCGAGACCGCGATCAAGAAATTGGGCAAGGTCACATTGGTGACGTTCACCTCCAGTTTTAAGGTTTCGTTGTAGGCGGGATGGTCTACCGCCAATAGCTCCAATTGATTTTCGATACGTTGTATCCGATCGCTATCATATTGTGGATAGGCAATCTGAAACACAAACATCAATATTGGTATGATCAGGTTTTTGTGCATAGGTCAGTGGCTTAACAGGGCATAGACCTCTTCGATGGAGGTCACCCCTTGACGGATCAGTTCAAGGGCATTGCCCCGTAAACTGGATATTCCGTGTTCGTTCATATAATTGTCGATTTCAAGGACATTCTCCTTGATGGCCGTTTCCAGGTCTTTTCGGATGGGCAGTATCTCATAGAGGGCCTTACGGCCATGATATCCGGTATGGTGACATGCATTGCAACCCATGGCCGTCCAGTGGTGTTTCAAGTCCTTGGGGATGGTGAAACCGGATGGGAAGGACCCTGTGTCAATCGGTTTTTTTTCTTTACAATTGTCACATAGTTTACGCACCAAACGCTGGGCCACGCTCATGTTCAAGGTGCTGGCGATCAAAAAGGGAGGGACCCCCATATCGATCAATCTTGAAATAGTGGCCCAGGCGGAATTCGTATGAATTGTGGAAAGCACCAAATGCCCCGTCAATGCGGCGCGAATGGCCATATTGGCCGTTTTGACATCCCTGATCTCACCGACCATGATAATGTCCGGATCCTGGCGCAAGAAGGTCCGCAGCGCACTGGAAAAATCCAGTCCGATGTTTTCTTTTAATTGCACTTGATTGACCCCTTCCAGCGTGTACTCGATAGGGTCTTCTATGGTCAGGATATTGGTGGCTCCGTCGTTCAATTGCTTCAGGGTGGCATATAGGGTAGTGGTCTTTCCTGACCCCGTAGGCCCTGAGATCAATACGATTCCGTTGGGTTTTTTGATGCCTTCTTGGTAGCGTACCAGTTCGTTATCGTTCATTCCCAAGGAAGTCAGGTCGATACTGCCCGTGTCCCGGCTCAGGATCCTTAGCACTAGTTTTTCCCCATGGAGGGTAGGGAGGGAAGATACCCGGATATCGAATTCCTCTCCCTGGGAACTGACCGTGATCCGACCGTCCTGTGGCATTCGTTTCTCCGATATGTCGAGATTGGCCCTGATCTTGATCTTATTGACCATGGTCGGGTAATCCGCTATGGGTACGCTGTAGTATTCCAAGAGCTTTCCGTCCAATCTAAGTCTTACACGGCTATTGTTCTCATAAGGTTCAAAGTGGATATCACTACTGCCTATGGCCTTGGCCTCCAGTAAAATCTTTTCCAAAAAATCGGTGGAGTAGCTCATTTGGGAAACATTGTTTCCATTGCGCTGCCGGTAATTGGTCGTCAGATACTGCTGGAGTTCTTCCCGTTCACAGGATTGAAGGATGACCGGAGTGTCCAACACGATGTTCAGCTCGGACAATAATGTTTCCAACGCTGTACTATCGGTTTTCAAAACAATGCCATTATCATCTTTGGATACCGGCACGATCCGATAATGGAACGCCTGATCGGCAGAGATGCACTGTTGCAAATGGGGCGGTATTTTAAAGGATTTTTCGGACATTCAATAGGCATATAAAGATGGCGCTCCCGGTAACAGGGAGAGTAAGGTGATAGCCATAAGAAATAAACCCATGAGACCGGCCATGGGTACGGTATTTACTTTAAGAAATAGCTTCATGGGTATAAAAGCTACTAACGAGAATATTAGCGACGCCACCAATAGATATACATAGGTCATCGTGGGAAAGCCCAAGGCCATGGCATACAGGAACAATAGGTCCCCCAGACCAAAACTAACGTTCAAAAAAGGCTTTTTTAAAATATACCTAACGACTGCCCAGAGCATCAATAGGATACTACTGGTCAACATCAAATTGGTGATTGCGGCATAGGCAAAAACAAAAAAACCTACTTGAAGCCCATGTACCAGTCCAAGGCTAATTCCCAATAAAGGAAACCAGATCCAGGTCACTTCACGGTCCCTTACGTCCTGATAGGCTATGATTCCATAGCTGAACAAAGAAAACAACTGTAACATGAACATCAATCCTTGATGATTTGTTTGGGATTGCCGTTCTCATCGATTTCCCAGACGTTGAGCACCCCATCGCCATCAAAATCGGTGATGGCCTCGGCCCTGGCCTTGAAGGCGGCATTGTCCGCTGAAATGATTTCGTAACGGTAATTGGCGGTGCCGTTTTCCTGTACGGTCCGTGGTGGGACAAAGTCAAGTTCGTTCATCTCAAAGGTATACTTGCTGTACATGTACCGATAGGTGGTCTGGGCATTGTACAATGCCTTCAATTGGGTCTGTGCCTCGATACTCTTTGCCTTGGAGATCAAGGGCATGAGATTGGGCAATGCCAAAAGAAGCAATATACCGATGATGGCCAAAACGATCAGGGTTTCCTGAAGGTTCAAAGCCTTGATTTTTTTTGTAGGAAATGGTAGTGTCATAAAAGGATAAATCAGACTTGGTAATATGAATAACTTTAAAAACGGTTAGTTATTATGAGTTGTATATAAAAAAACAATGGTTTTATTGATGTTTATGTAATTCATCGAAAAAAATGTGAATCATTAATAATTATAAGATAAAACTTATATACTTGTCAAGTATTGCATTTTTAAATGAAAGAAAATACATACTAAACATTAACCTACATACCATGTACATTCAACTTCAAAACAAGCAAAAGCAACTTCAATTAAAAAAGACTGTCAAGCCTTTAAGTCGCATTTTATTTCTATCAATTGCGGATGCGCAAAAAACTGATGGTGTACCCAGGACCAAAGATAAAACTGGAAGAAGGCTTACCAATTCGGTTAATAAAGAACAGATCTTTATTTCTACCTAATTATTTAATTCTCGAACTGTTACTTAAGGATAGCTGCCCAATGGGGTGCTCGTTGGTATTTTGAAATTAATTTTAGACAAATATTTCAATTATCTGGGTGGCCTGCGGCCATAGTCATTTAAGATTCCCAATAAATACCCTTATACATAATATTGTTTAAACGGGCACAACCTTGCCATTGTTCAACTAGGAGTTTTTTGATTTAAACCTATAAAAACAATTTGTTGTTCAGGTTTTGGTCCTTAGGGAGTCCATGGTGTTTAAACTCGAACAAAAACCTTGGTCCATTAAATGAGGCGATGAATTCAAATAAGGATAACTGTCCAAAAAATCATTGAATCCTCTCAAACTGAAAAACCCAAAATCTTGTCTTTAACCTCGAAAACAGTAAATCATGATATTAAAAGTTTTAAACAATAAGGGGCATATTCAATTTAAGACCCCTGTGAATATTTACACTATAGTCCTTCTTATCGTTGGGCTAAATTCTTTTGGCCAAAGTTTCTCAGATGACGTAACCCAAATCCATGAGATACCGACCACACCGACCATGTGGGAATTTGAGAAGTATGGTAATTATCCAGTATCCATGCACACTGGGGTGCCCGACATTTCAATCCCATTGGTCTTCGCTCAATCTGGAGAGTTAAAGATTCCAGTTTCCTTACGGTACCACGCCTCTGGAATAAAGGTCGACCAAAAGGCAACTTGGGTTGGTTTAGGATGGACGCTTATGGCCGGGGGTGCCATAACCCGTACGGTAAGGGGTGGTGTGGATGAATGGTCACAAGGATATATCAATAATACTTATTATGAACAGGGACAATTTGATCCGGCATTTGAAGATAATTATTCTGTTACGGAACAAATGATTTTGGGATTAATAGATACGGAGCCCGATATTTTCAATTATAATTTTATGGGTTATTCCGGGAAGTTCATATTTGATCATTCAGAAAATCGTGGTACTGCTACAATTTCTTTGATACCTCATAACGATTTGATTATAACCCCAACGTTTTCGGGTGGAGGAGGAAATGAATCCATTGAATCCTTTACCATAACAACACCTGAGGGTTATGTCGCTGAATTTGACTATCCTGAAAGATCCAGTGAATACCGGCAGGGTATACAACAGAGTTTAACTGTTACGGCCAATAGTGCATGGCATCTCAAAGAGGTGACTGCTCCTAATGGAGTAGATAAGATCAGTTTTGAATATAAGACGCTACCGGGAACTGTGTTTAATGAAAGATATAGTAGAACCGAATCCGTTGAGTTGAACGACCCCTGTAATCCAAGCAATAATTCAGGTAATATTATAACTGGTTCCAACGGTGGGGGTACATTTTCCCAGGTTAAACGCCTCGAAAGGATAAATTTCAACAACGGTTACATCTATTTTAATTCTTCCGCAGGAAATAGACAGGATGATCCAGATGATGAAAGTCTGAGGCTGGATGATGTCCAACTCTATAGCTTCATAAATGGACAAAGCACCTTGATAAAAAAGTTTCAGTTCCAATACGGATATTTTGGTTCTATAGACAATCAAGATTCCACACCTGATGAATACGAAGTCCGGCTAAAGTTAGAACAGCTTATAGAAGAAGGGGGTAATGGAGCCACAAAAAATCCATATGAATTTTCATATATAGAAAATATGGGAATTCCTGCCCGTTTTTCCACGGCACAGGATTATTGGGGGTATTTTAATGGGAACAATTCAGCTACGTTGATTCCCTATTATTCCTATGCCGGACTAACCTTTGGTAGTGCCGATCGGGAACCTGCGCCATGGCTATCCAAAATGGGAATATTGGAACGGATAGTTTATCCAACCAAAGGATATACAGAATTTGAATTTGAGGGAAATCAGGTTCCAGTTTCATATGGAAGTACTGAAGAGAGGGATGTAGGGGGATTGCGTATTAAAACTATTAAAAACTTTGATTTTGACTCTACGTTACAATGGCAAAAATCCTATGAATATGTTCGTAAGGATAACAACGCCATTTCTTCAGGTGTATATAACGACACCGGTTTGATGGATGATAGTAGCTTTTTCAAGGTAATGGATAAGCACGAGAGTACTAAACAATGTGGTAGTTGCCAACCAACTTTTGAATATCAGAATTGTGAGACAAAAGTGTTTTCCGTTAGTTCATATCCTGTGAATGCAAACGGTTCTGCAAATGTATTTTATGGGAATGTAAAGGAGTATAATGGTAGTCCAACCCATGGTGAAGGCTATACATGGTATACCTATAGTTCTACCAAAGATACCTTTTATAGCCTATCCGGTCCGGGATCAATCTTTTTTAATATTGACAGAAGTTGGGATAGGGGGCAATTGCTTAAAGAAGAGGTTTATGAGGAGGGCAACTCTAGCCCAATAAAGTCAATTACATATACTTATGAAGAGGTTGAGGTAAGGTCTCCAATATCAGGATTTAAACCATTTACCAAATTCAACGTTCAGGGTTATGGGTACTATCCTCCTGGGGAAGACCCGAGTATTTTTCGAAGTGCACATTATTATTTGGGGTACTATACCGAACCGATTGTTTGGAAACGATTGGCATCTAAAATCACAGAGGAAAGAGGTGTCTCCGTAGAGCAAAATTTTTACTATGATCTTGAATTGGATCATGCCAATCTTGCGAGGGAGGAAACAACGGACAGTAAGGGGAATAGTATTGAAGTTGAAATGTATTACCCGGATGATGTCGATGGAACCTCTAGCATGGAGGGAAGTGCCCTGTCAACACCGCAGTATACTGTAATAAACTTACTTAAAAAAAATGCAACCCATTCGAGGGTGGGTCAAGTTATCCAAACTGTGAAAACTTTCAACGGTAAAAAGAGTATTGAAAGAACCTATTTTGGTTTATGGAACACTAGTATGGTCTTACCTGACAGTATTCAAACCTCAAAGGAAAATACGCCCTTGGAAAGCAGGTATGTTTTCCATGAATATGATAGTGAGGGCAATGTTTTAGAGGTCTCCAAAACAAATGGAAGTCATGTGTGTTACATATGGGGTTATGACAAACAATACCCCATTGCCAAAATTGAAAACTTGAAATCAGATGAGATTGACTCCAATCTTCAAAGTCTCATCAATGCTTCTATAGCGGCATCTGATATTGATGATTCGACGATTGACGAGGCTAATCTAAGAGAAGCACTTGATGATGTTAGGGCAAATTTACCATCTGCTATGATTACTACATATACCTACGACCCGTTGACGGGGGTGACGAGTATAACCGACCCTAAAGGACAAACCATCTATTATTTGTATGACGAGTTCAACCGGTTGAAGGAAGTACGTGATACGAACAATCATATTGTGACCGATTATCAGTATCGATATAAAAATTAATTATCCCCTTTGAATAACAATAGGATAACCGTTTAAATGTTGTTAAAATGAAACTAGTCAATAAAATATTCAAAATATTACTGATTTGCCTAATACTGGGTTTTTCATCTCAAAGTGTAGCGCAGAGTTGTTATGCAACGGGGCCAAGTATGAGTTTTCCAGGTGAAGGCGGGGTCACAAAATATTCCACGCTGCAAGGTGGATGTTCGGATGGCTCTCCCCTTCAAATACAGGTTGGGTCAAAGCCTAATTGGATTTCAGCATATCCAACAGGGAATTATTCCATTGCTGCGACAGCTTCCCCCAACGGTACGGGATCTTCCAGAAGTGGAAGTATTACCATATTACAGTTCGGAAACCCGATAGGTGTGGTTTCTGTATCCCAACCTGCGGGAGTATTTCCCGTAGGTCAGGTCAGTATTACATCAGGTCCAACACAAAGGTGTAAAGGTTCAGATACCTCGGATTATGATGCCAATGCCTCTAACGCCACAAGTTATAGCTGGTCTATATCTGGCGCATGGAATTCCACAATAAATAGTTCGGGTACCGTGAATTGGGATGCTGGTTTTTGGGGTACTGCGACTATTAGTGTTACAGCACATGGGGCCAATAACAGTACATCGACAGCTACAAGAAATGTTACGGTTACTGCGGTTGATAGGCCAAACCTGGATGTACCTGTGACTGAGATATGTGGCACCAATACTGTGACGGTGACCTTACAAAATTTGGGAGACAATACACTATATGAGCTTTTGAGGAATGGGAGCGTCGTAGCAAGTATTGACACAGGACCGGATGGATCGCCTTATTTTCAACCTTGGGAAATAGCCCTTGGAGGTACTTATAAAATTAGGGGTAAATTGGATGGTTCGCCGTGTAGTGAGGAATGGGGGGAGTTTACTATAACTAAATATGAAGGTTTGGGAAACCCTGTTCTAAGTGACCCAGGGTCACGCTGTAAAGGAGCGGGAACTTCGTCAATAAGTGTGAACAATCCATCTGGCGATAGTTCTTATGCTTGGACAATTACTAATGCAGGAAACTCGACTATTAATAGTTCAGGAAGTTCCGCCTCTATAACCTGGGATCCTGATTTTTCAGGAACTGCAACGGTCAGAGTAGAAGTTGAAGATGAATGTAATAACTCTACCATTAGGACAAGGACAATATCTGTCACTGAACCGGTTTTATGGTATAAGGATACCGACGGAGATGGGTATCGAGACCCAGGAGTGCCTGCAGAACTCCAATGTACTTCGCCCAGTGGCAATTGGACGGATGATCCCCAGCCCATTGTAGATTCTTGTATCAATTATTTTAATGATGCCGATGGTACCAATGGGTGTAATCCGAATTGTTTGGAAAATGTAACAATGTTGAACCAGACAATTGTATTTTCCAATCAGGGAGGAGAGGAGACCGTTACATATAGTTTGCCCTGTAGTTCAGGTTACAACATTGAGGTCGTTCCAAATAGTTCTTACGATGATTGGTTGGAAGTTGAACGCCTCACTTCACGTACCTTCAAAATAACATGTGATGCGGGCAATGAGGTAAAACAAGCAACAGTTGCTGTTACCATAAATGGGAACTCTCAGTATGGATCTATGGGGTTTGGAATACAGGTACAAAGGGGGACATCTAGTAATCCTGATCCCGACCCCGACCCTTGTGTTGCGAGTTCGATGGACGATATATCCTTTGGGGCATCCGGGGGAACCCAAAGTGTTACTGTAAATTATTCTGGTGATTGCGTTGGTACACTTGAACTAAGAAATCCGTATCAACCTATTCCTGAGTGGTTGGAGGTAACCCCAGGTCCAGGAACGACCTTTATTCTTTCGGTCGAAGAAAATAGCGAAAACACTGTACACAATACAATTTTGAGCCCTATGATGTCTGATGGAAATGGAAATTATATGGGTATGGGGGTCACGTTTATTGTGACTCAAGAGCATCTCGCCTCAATCCCTAGTGAAAATTATATCTATACACGTACTTATCAGAAAAAGAGTGCGAAGATTATAGATCCATTACGTTTTACACAGAATGACTCTTTAGTACAGAACATTACCTATTTTGATGGTCTTGGGCGACCTATCCAGCAAGTCGGGATAGCTTTAACCCCAAAAGATGGTAATGGCCAAGCTTATGATGTGGTTACCCCTATAGGTTATGATTCTGTAAATAGAAAGCATAAGGAATGGTTGCCTTATGTAGATATAGTAGAAGGTTTAGGAAGTTTACGGGTCGGGGATACCACAGCAACAAAACAATATTATTTGGACAGTTATCCCTTAGACTTCCCAGGGATAACAAACGTTCAGGATATTAATGCGTTTTCGCAAAAGCAATTTGAGTCCTCTCCCTTGAACAGGATTTTAAAACAAGCTGCGCCTGGCACTGATTGGGCTATGAATCAAGGTAATGAGATAGAATTCAATTATACGTCAAATATCAGTCTGGATGAGGTGCGACAATTTGAGGTAAATCTAACAAAAACTACAGTTAATGGCATCGTAACTTTTGAATCGATATTGACTGAGGAAAGTCCCAACATCATGTACGACGTTGGCGAACTCTACAAGACGATCACCTACGACGAGAACCATC
>NZ_JAHZSV010000052.1 GCF_019457905.1 Flagellimonas abyssi
ATGTCGCCCCACCAGATCTTGTCCTTGGTGATATCGTCCTTGACGATGAAGCGGTCCTTTGGCGACCGGCCCGTGAATTCCCCAGTGTTTACCGCCAACGCCCCTGAAGAGGCCTCTTTGCCCCTTCCATTGTCGACCGTGATGTCCTGGAGTTCTTCCGGGGACAATTGGTAGTGGATGTTGTTGGGGTTGAGGTTTAATTTTTCAAGCGACGCAATAACGTCGGCGGACGGTGATACGGACATGATTTCTTGTTCTGTTGATTTGTATATGCCTTCAAGAATATCAAAAAAATG
>NZ_JAHZSV010000053.1 GCF_019457905.1 Flagellimonas abyssi
TGGGGTTGAGGTTTAATTTTTCAAGCGACGCAATAACGTCGGCGGACGGTGATACGGACATGATTTCTTGTTCTGTTGATTTGTATATGCCTTCAAGAATATCAAAAAAATGTCATGTAATAAGAGTTTAACAACGTTTACTGATTTTTAACGACTTTCTGTTAATTATCTAAAGTTTAGTAAAACAAGAAACTGGGTGCTGTCGCATGAATCCATTGCAACTCTATAAACCCAATCGAATATTTAAATTAAGCCGCAATTCATTAGAAGGATTTTGGAGATAATTGAAGCGGACGATAAGGTAACCTTTATAAAAGTTCAAATAAACGATTCCACAAAAATTGGACTTGATCAAAAAATGGGAAAGCGAGATAAAACATGCCCTGGACTTTTATACGTTATCATTGCACAATGGCCCCGTCATCCAACCGGGGCCATTTAAAACAAATGGGGTTAGGGCATCCCGATTCCGGGAAAGACCAAATTAAACCCACATTGACTAGAACTTCAGCTGTGCCTGAACCCTGAACAGGCTACCTTTTTGATGGTTCGCTGTATTTGTAAAATCCTCGTACCTACGATCCGAATAGGTATACTCCGCCAAAAATTCAAAATGGGGAAAGGGATGCCATTCCAATCCGACCTCTGCATCGTGAACATCATAACTTCTTGCATCCAACTCGTGCTTCTTTCCTCCATCATAGTATTGTAAGCGTACAAAGGGATAGAACTTCTGGCCCCATTTTTCAACATAATACGAAAAGGTGGCATATCCTCCTTGGAGTGGTTTGACCTGTATGGTGTTGGTCGCTTTATCATATTCGGGCCCCTTTCCCACATTGTATTCTGCCTGGATTCCGAAAGGTCTTGGATACAATACGAACGATACTGCCGCCCTTTGATCAAGATAGCCTTCGGTGTCCACAGCAATGGACGAACTATGCTCGGTGACCACATATTTCCCCGTATAGGCCTGAATGCCCGGTTCGATCACCTGATGGCCCAATTCCAAGGGATAGGAAAAACGGGACACCACATGAAACTCATTGTTCTGGTCAAAATGATTGGCCGTTTGCCCATTATAGAACCCCAGTGCGATCAATCCAAAATCCCCTCCACTCAATCCTGCCTTGCGCAGTTCCTTGATCAACTGTCTTTTCTCCTTAGTGGCCCAATAAAAGAACACGCCGAGATCTCTTTCATCCTTGACCGCACTGTTCAGGGCATCATCCCGGTCCAATGGCAACCTATTGCTACTGGACTGCATGTTCTCAAAACCAAAGGGCACCTTACTCTGTCCTATACGGATGCGATACTCATTTTTGCTGTCCAATCCGACATCGATATAGGCATCCTTTAACCGTCCCACATGGTGTTCTTCCCCTATGGACTTTGCGAAGTCCGGTTGAAAGTAAAAGAAAATGCGTGGTGTGATTTGGCCCTTTATTTTAAACCGTAAACGCCTGAATGATAGACCACCACCTTCCAATCCCCAATTTTCATCACATTGTTCGCAGTCCAAATTCTCATTGGTCTCGAAAAGGTTGTCATAACGCAGTTGCATATACCCCCCGATGTGAATATTATCATACCAATTGGAGACTTTACCATCGGATTGTGCCCAAAGTGTATTTTGCAGCACAAACAGCAGCAGCATGAACTGAAATTTTCGCATCAATCCACCTTTTTGCTTAATACCTTGCCATCTCCATCCAAAATGACCTCCCAATCTTGGTGTGTCAAGGAATTGAGCTCGATACGGTATACCACTTTTCCATTTTCAGTAATACGCTCGATATCATCCAAAGTATACGTGTTGAACTCCGAATTGATTGTTTGCACCACTGCATTGGACAGGTCTTTTGTGGTAACATCTTCCTTGTGCTTTGCCATCTTCCCTTCCCGATCGTACCAGACCGTATGCGCTATGTTCCAACCGGTCTCAAACTCGACCTGATAGTGGTGCCCATCCAATTCCCATTCGATATCCGTCGCTTTGGGAAATTGTACATTGAATTGGTTCACGATGACCGAGGGAACTTCATTTTGGGGGATATCTTGCCCATGGCCCAATAATTGGATACCTAGAAGTGTACCCAACAGCAATACTTGCTTTTTCATATGGTATACATTTTAATTTATACCGCAAAGCAACTTCCTGAATTTGGAAAGAAATGGGAATTCTATGTTTTGGAAGGCTTATTAGGGGAAAAAAAGATTTCAAAGCTGTGCATCCCATGGTCAAAACCATACTGGACACGGTGACCGTACAGGTCTGCAATGGCCCTGACAATGGACAGTCCCAGCCCGGATCGGCCCGTTTCCTTTCTAGACCCATAAAATCTTGAAAAAATCAATTCCCCTTCCAATGGGCCATCGGCTGCGGTATTTTGGACCTGCAACTTCGCTTCGGTAATATGGATAATGATATTTCCCTTCCCACTTGTGTGATGGACTGCATTCTTGACCAAGTTACCGACCAATATGTTGGCCAAGTAAATATCCACATAGGTCTTCAATGGGGAGATTGCATTGACCGTAATCTTTATTTTCCTGAATGTTGCCATATCCTCCAAATCCCTGACACATTGGTCGACCGTTTCATTGATGGAAACCAACCGATTGTCAAAAAACTGCTTGTTTTCAATTTTGGTCAGCAAAAGCAAGGAGTTGTTGAGACGGATCAATCGCTGCACAATCTGGTAAATTTCGGACATGCTTTCGGCCTCTTTTGCGTTTACCCAAGCATTTTCCAAAAGCAATTCCAATTTGTTGGTGATTATGGCCAATGGAGTTTGCAACTCATGGGAAGCATTGCCCACAAACTCTTTTTGCCGTTCGAATGCATTGATGTTTTGCTGCAAAAGATGGTTCATCGAACTTTCGAGATCCATAAACTCCTTAACGGTGGTGTTGGTTCGGACAAGCTCATGGGAAGTCCCTAAGCGGAAGCTTTTTAACTGTGCCAACAAACTATAGAATGGATGCCACAACTTTTTGAGGACGATATTGTTGATGACCAAAATCCCTATGATCAAAACAAGATAAAGCCAGACAACATCCCAGAGCAGTTCCCCGATCAGGTCATCTTCCTCGACCATGGAATTGGCAACTTTGAGCCGATAAAATTTTCCATTGGACTCAAAAGCAGATACCAACATCCTGACGGGTTCTGGTTCCAGGGCCTGGTCATCTGCATCTTGCATGGCTATGATCGTATCGAGATATTGGTCCTTAAACGCCAGCGCTTCCTGTTTCTCGATTGGATGGATGGTAAAAAAACTTTCGTCAAAATAATTCTTGGTCAGTATACTGGGATCATGCTCCGCATTTTTAATGATCAGGCGTTTGTAATTTTCCAACCCCTCATCAATACTGCTCTTGATCTCCTGGAGCATGTTAACATAAAAGATGATCGCCCATAGGGTCACAATAGCCAAAATGGACAGGGAAAGATAGGATATCGATTTATTGAGCAGTTTCATTTTACGATCAGTTTGTATCCAACCCCGTAAACGGAATCGATTTCCAGTCCGGACTTGCTTTCCAACAGTCTTTTACGAAGGTTCTTTATTTGATAATAGACAAAATCAAAGTTGTCCGCTTGATCGCTGTTATCGCCCCAAACATGTTCTGCCAAGGCATTTTTGGTGACCAAACGTGATTTGTTCAACATGAAATAGTTCAGGATATCAAACTCCTTCCGATTAAGGGGGATGGGCGTTCCATCCACTAAAAATTGCCGATTCTCAATATTTAATTTGGTATTGCCCAGCTCCATGAACCTGCTCCCATCAAGGTCCTTCCTCCGCAGGACAGCCTTGATACGGGCGTTGAGCTCGGCCAAATGAAATGGTTTGGTGAGATAATCGTCAGCCCCAAGATCGAGTCCTTTCAATTTATCATCGAGTGAATCCTTGGCAGATATTATAATGACATTTTCTTGTTTGCCCTCTTTTTTAAGTCCGTCCAAAATATCCAGACCGCTACCATTGGGCAACATAATGTCCAATAAGATACAGTCATATGCGTAGACCATGGCTTTTTCCATCGCCGTCTCAAAACCCATCGCCGTCTCAACTAGGAAGTTTTCCTTTTCCAAGGATTCTTTGATGTTCTTGAGCAATTGAATCTCGTCCTCTATTACTAATATTTTCATGCTGAAAGTTTACTATGGAAATCTGGAAACAATTGGGAAACAAAGGTACTGTAGCTTATTGTAAAAAATACAGCCTTGGTTCTTTGGAAAGGTTAGCCATAGCATAACACCCTCGCCCGACAAAATCGAGCATCCTCAATACCATCACAAAAATCTGAATTTTAACTGGCTACAACCAAATATTGGGTGGCTCAAATGTTACGTTTTTGGTAGCCTTAAACGTATGGCTCATCCACATATATAGCAAATAAAGAGTTTTGTTATATACTTTGTGCCGCTCCCATGGGAGCGTGAACTTCCCTCGTTTCGCTTTTGGTTTTCCTAAGTGTATCTACTGCCTTCTTTTTTTGAAGGCAAAACAACAACATCCCTACTTGTAGCCGGCATAAAGCCAGACCCCACCTTCGTGGGGTTTCTTTTTTATACGGCTTGCACAAGCAGGGATGTTGTTCCCGGTTCAGCATCAAAAAAAGGTGACAGCGATGGCACTACTGGAAGTAAATCAAAACCTCATACCATGGAATCGTACACATCCCATTTATCGGAAGCAGCACAAAAGAATCAAAAAAAGGAAGACGCTGTGGATACCATAAGTAAATCTGTTGCCTGCGGCCTTTGTGCTGTGGGTACTGGGGAAACGGTTCGGTTCCTTCAAGATGTATTCAATTATTTTTTAACCGCCCGCTTTGGGCATAAATCCTTTCAATTATGAGCAATTTCAGAAATCAGGTTCAGTTAATCGGAAATGTGGGGGAAGACCCCAAGATCACACTCCTTGAGGGAGATCGCAAAGTGGCCAACTTTCCCATGGCCACCAATGAGTATTATACCAACACCAAAGGGGAAAAGGTCCAGAACACGGACTGGCACCAGGTCGTGGCCTGGGGCAAGACGGCCGATATCCTTGAAAAGTACACGGCTAAGGGCAGTGAGATCGGTATCCGCGGCAAGATCAAGACCCGCAGCTATACCACCGAGGACGGGAACCAGCGCTATGTGACCGAGGTCGTGGCCGATGAAGTCCTTTTGATGGGCTCCAAGCCGACCAATGACACGGCCAAAGCCAGCGACGAAAAGCCAAATAGCTCCAAAAGGACATCCACCAAAAAGGATGCCTAGCCCCCAAAGGGGTGTCCATCACGGGCATCCCTTCTTTTCTCTTTTGTTCAATCCAAAACCTCTAACATGGAAACAGACACCCAATACCTCAAAGAACAGTTGGAGCAGTTTCACGGCTCACAACAGCTTTTTGCCCTGCCCCTTTGCAGAACACGCTATACCGAGGGTATCCAATTCTTGGCCACTTCCGCCAATGCTTTTTGGCTGCTCACCGATGCCTCCGTCATGGGCAAGAGCCTCATGTCCAAAAGTCGGTTTATTACCATCGACTTTAAACGCTACACCCAAGCCGAAGCGGAGACCCACGGCTATGATGCCATTATCGCCTATAGCGATGGAAACGGAACCGTGTTCACCGAACAACGGTACCATATCACGGATTTTCCTTTGCATCAACTCCAACTCTTTTTTGTGGACAATACCCTGCTGTTGCCCTCCGAGTATTAAAATGGTCGAGGGGATGACCTTACAACCCTGTAGAACATCCCCTCTATCATCTTTCTAACCCTTTAATTCCAGAAAAATGACATTCAAAGTTAATGAAATAAAAATCAGTTACCGGGAGCATAAAAGCGTTGCCGACAGTCCCCAACTCACCTCATCCCAGGAGGTGTCCCAACTTTTATATGCGCATTGGGACCCAGATACCCTAGCGCTCAAAGAATCCTTTAAAATCCTTTTGCTCAATAATTCCAATCGGGTCAAAGGCACCTATCAAGTCTCCGATGGGGGCATCACGGGTACCATTGTAGATCTACGCATCCTCTTTGGTGTGGTGCTCAAGACCTTGAGCGTGGGCATTATCCTTGCTCATAACCATCCCTCGGGCAACCTCAAACCCAGCCAACAGGACAAACTCCTGACCGTAAAGATCCGACGGGCGGCCGAACTGTTCGATGTAAAAGTGCTCGACCACCTGATCATCGTGCCCAATGGGGAGTACTTCAGCTTTTCAGATAACGGGCTGCTTTGATTTCCGTTCCTTTCCCTTGCGTTTATCCTGATAAAAGCAAAACAGCCACTCCTTACGGAGTGGTTTTTTATTACATACGACCAGGCAATACCGCTATGTAAAACAAAAACCAAATGGCTTTCACAATAGCTATTTTTAGAACCATTTTCTTTTTTTCAATGGTATGACCATCCCGAAGCATTCAATCTTCATTGTGAAAAATCCAGCATATTCACAGAAATAGTAAAGACTCCGCAATTCCATATCCCTGGTCTTCTTAAAGTTTTGGGTTCTTTTCTTTCAACGGTACTTCCAAAATACCTTGGACTTGGCGATGATTTTTGTGCTGCGCACAATAAAGAAGAGCAAGAGGGCAACACGGCCAGCCGGTGTTGCATGCATTGGTTTTCAAATAACCCACTGTTTTATAGTGATTTATTGTCAAAAAAGTGATTAAACAAAGGCCTTTGGAGGCAAGGATTTGCGGCAAATGTCCCCGAAACCCCCATAAACAGGCCCGGATTTGCGGCAAATCCAAATCAAAAACCACCATGGAAACTGAAGGTTTTAGCAACATACGCTTCAAAAAGGAGACCGCAAGACGGTTCCAGTCCTTTTCGCGCATGTACTACAAGACCCATACCCTGGCCCTGGCGGGGATGCTCGATTTCTTTAAGTACAATGAAATTTCCCCTCACGAAAATCTGGGCAAGCGCATGGGACTGATCATGGACTTCCTCCAAAAGTTCCGCGACTTTACCGCCAAACGGAACAACGCCACTATAGCCATTATCAAGGATCTCGAAAAACATGGGGTACTCCCGACCAAGGCCATGATGGAACTGCTTTTTGAAGGAGGGCCTACCCCGGCATCCAAAAAGAAAGGGGATGCCATGAAAACGGAATTGATTATTCCAGAGATCCAGGGCATGGACCTCGATACCGAATTTGCCCTGCTCGAGGAACGCAAACAACGCCAACTATTGGAGCAAGAATTGATACTGATCAAAACACAGATCAGCGAACAGCTCCTAAAGCGGGTAAAGATCATTCGACCTGCTCTCGGTCCTCCCCGGCTCCAATTGGAGATGACCCTTTCCGAATGGAAAGCCTTTAAAGAACATTTTAAAATACCATAGCTATGTACATCACCATCACACGACAACATCTAGGCGAGACCTTTTCCCAAAGTGCAGCGGACTTTGTGGACTATCTGGAAAAGGAAAACAAGGAACTCACCCCTGATCAACAGGAATTCTTCTTTAACCAGCAAGAGGATCAGATCGACCCCAAGACCGTGGTCCAGGAAATCGATGCCAATACGGACCGTCTCAAGCAAAACGAGCCCAAGTTCTATTCCCTGACCATCAATCCCAGTCAGCGGGAACTGGCCGCCATCCAAAACGACCCCGAAAAGCTCAAGGCCTACGTCCGGGAGGTCATGAAAGATTATGCGGCGTCCTTCTATCGCCAGGAGGCCGTCAGGGTGGAACAGCTCAAGTATTTTGCCAAGATCGAAAAGCAGCGCACCTATTCCGGAAGGGACCGGGAAATCCGGGAAAACCGTCCCTATCGGGCACAGATCGCCAAACTCCGGAACGACCTGGTCAAGGTCAATCGCGGGGCACTTCAAGGAAATCCCGAACACATCCAACGGGATATCGACCGGCTCCACAAACAAATGCCGCACAAACTGGATGGTAAACCCATCGAGGAAGGGATGCAAAAACCGGGCACACAGACCCATGTGCATATTGTGATGAGCCGTAAGGATGTGACCAACAAGCTGAGCCTCTCCCCAGGGAGTAGTTATCGGGAATCCCAGGCCCAACTCCACGGGCAGACCGTCAAACGGGGCTTTCGTAGGGATGAATTCTTTCAAAAGGCAGAAAAGACCTTTGACCGGATGTTCCAATACAACCGTAACTATGTGGAATCCTACAATGCCCGGAAGACCATGGACAAGGACCCCAAGGCCTATTTTTCCAAAGTAATGGGACTACCGGCTTCCAAAAGGGCCGTAGCGCTAAAGCTACTATCCAAGACCGGGGCCAAAGTGCCACTGCCCAATATTCCCAAAAGTAAGGTGGCCGTGGCACGAAAGACCCTCGCCCAATTACAAAAGGCCGCTGCCCTGGCCAGAAAGGCCAGTTCCATTGAAATCTGACCGCTATGACAATGGAATTCCTTGACCATCTTGAAACCTTTTTCACCGACCATTGGTGGACTCTATATCCTGTTTTGGGGCTGGGCATCTTCCTGTTCCAGTATGTCCATCGATGGGGCTTTATCGTATTGTTGGGGCTCTTCCTCTTGGAAGGGGTACTGCTTGTTTTCCTTATGGGTTGGACAGTAGCGGTGCACTTATTGCTATATGCGGTTCTCCCCGCGATGTTTTTGAGCATGGTGTTGGGCCTAGCGTTTGACCATCAGCATACCGAATCTTCCATAGCGCCAAAATACCGGGCACGTCTTCGGTTGCGAAGTGGTTCCCTGACCTTAAGTAACATCCGACGGGGCATCTCCATTATCGGGTCCGCAGGGAGTGGCAAGACAGAATCCGTGGTCTATGCCTTGTTGCAGCATTTTCAGAAACATGGGTTCTGTGGGGTCATCCATGACTACAAACATTTTGAGATCACCGAACTGGCGTATCCCTTATTTCAAGGACAAGAAATACCATTCCATATCGTGTCCTTTGACACCATCCACAAACGGGTGAATCCGATTGCGCCCCGTTACCTGCCCGATGAGGAAAGTGTGAACGGGGTCTCCCGTGTCCTTTTGGAAAACCTGCTCGAACAGCGGGAGTCCGTTTCCCAAGGTTCCTCCAAGTTCTTTAATGATGCCGTGGAAGGACTATTAGGCGGGTTGATCTGGATGCTCCGCACCCATCATCCCAACTACTGTACCCTCCCCCATTTGATCGCTGTATACCAGTTGTTGGAACCGGACCATCTCATCCAATGGCTGGGCCAAGATCTGGTGGCCAAGGCCATGGCCGATGCTTTTATTGCCGGCAGGGCCTCCGAACGTCAGACCGCAGGGGTGCTCTCCACCCTGGCCAATGCCCTGAAAAAAATCAGTACCCAACGTATCTTTATGGCCCTTTCGGCTGATGAAGTGGACCTGGATATCAATAACCCCGACCACCCTGCTATCCTGTCCATTGTCAACCATCCCAAATTTGAAACCGCCTACTCCCCCATCATTGCCACCATCCTCCATACCGTGACCAAACAGATGAGCCTACGTGGGCAGCGGCATTCGTTTGTATTGATGGAAGAGGCGCCGACCATTCGCTTGCTCAATATGCACCGTATCCCGGCCACGCTCCGTAGCTATGACATTACCACGGTCTACGTGATGCAGGACAAGGCGCAGAACGATATGATGTATGGGGACAAGGCCAGTCGGGCCATCCTCTCCAACCTGTCCTATCAGTTCTTTGGTAAGGCCAACGACCCGGATACCGCGTACTATTACGAACGTTTCTTCGAACTGGTCAAAAGACCCATCCGCAGTGTGAGCAAAAAGGCGGATTTTCTATCTCCGGATACCCGGATCACCAACATCGAACGGGAAGTGGGCAAGGTACGGTCAGAGGAATTCTTTCGGTTGCGGCAGGGCGAGTTTATCGCCTTTTCGGACGGGAAGGACAGAAAGGTACGGTTTCCAGTGCCTAGGGTTGAAAGGGAATTGCCTGAGCCTACTTACAAATCAGATAGCCCTGAAATAGCTGCAAACTTTCAAAGGATACATTTGGAGGTCAAGGGGTTATTTCAAAAACAATGAGCCATTAGGAACTTTTATTCTTTATACAAGCACGCTTGCCGTGATTTTCAATTCGAATATGGTTCATTTACCCACCGTTTAATTGAACTTTCATTGCAAAACGAGTCCACTGATTCTAGATAGTTTACTTTTTCCGTACACTTAATTGGTTTCCCATTTAGACCCTTTTTTACCCCTACATTGAAGTTCTATTTCTCAATACCGATTGACCACTATTCCCTCCTTTCACCGAAAACTCAATTTTTTATAAATGGAAAATTCCTACATTTATAAAAGTTCCAATAAACGATTTTAAGTTTTGCGCCATAATTTGAGTAGCAATTTAAGATCAAAAACAATAGTTATCATTAAGTATGGGTGGTGAAGGCAGCATGGCCAGTGCTATATTGAGTCTCAAACAGAATCGAAGTCTGTTAAAAAAGCGCAACATCCGAGAACTCAAGGACCTCATTTATGAAAAATCCGATAAGACAGATTTAGCTTTTAAAGAAATCAGTCCTGAAGAGCTGGCCAGGATAAAAGAAGAAATAAGGATGGAAGCCAAATTAATTGCCAGAAATGAAGCTATTTTATACTCAATAGTCTTTGTTTTTGCTCTGGGTTTGGTAGCTTATCTTAGTTATTTGTTCTTTTCAGCCCTTCCTGAATAAAATGCAGAAACTTGAAAAGTTTAAATAAAAGATGTCCAAGCCAATGGTGATATTTGAATTTGTGTTGTATCAAATAGCCCTGATATTTGTAATCAGATACTATTACAGAAAATACAAAGGAAAGAAGGACTGGGCTACTGTTTATTTGGCTGGACTGTTCGTTATAGGATTAGGTCTATTCAATTTTTTCTTGATTCTATGCCTGTTAGAAAATCGTTCCATCACTATGGTTATTTGGAATCTGATTGTCTCTAAAATTTCATAAACTTTAAAACTACAGCTCCTCGGAATTTGACCGAACAGGTATTTATAGAAAATTCCTACATTTATAAAGTTCAAATAAACGATTGTGAAAGCATTTTAATGAATAAGTAGGCTAACCATTGAAAAGAATTGTGTTCATATTAATACTTGCCAATTTGTTTTATAAGTGCGAAACAAAAAAGGTGAAAGCGCAATTCAAAAAAACTGAATTCTATTATCCTCGTGTTTCATATTTTAAAAAGGATTCTTCTCTGACAGAAATATATCTAGATTCAATAAAAAACTACGGCGAACTTATTAAAACAACAGAACAAATTGCTTGCGCTGGTAAAGCACCTTTACTAAAATTCAGCACCGACTCAACCGAATTTAATTTGATTGTTTACAAAGAATGCACCAATAGAATGGATATTGTTGATTATCATTTAAGTAATGTTGTATCAATTCAAAAGGATTCAATAATTATAAACGACGAAATCGAAATGGGATTTGACAGTTTACAGCCAATATTGCGAAATCACATACTAAATCCGAATCAAGAATTTAACTATTCGAAAAGTGTAGATAAAGCATTAGTCTTTTATTATCAAGACAGTTTAGTTTCTGCGAAAAAAATAAAATACCAACTCATTAAAATAACAAAGGCATTCAATGAGCTGAATAGAAAAAATGGAGATAGTCTTCCATTGAAAATTAAATTGAGAGAACATCCATATATTAGAATTCTAAATCCACCGACACCTGATGAAGAATCTAAGAAATAAAAGTTTAAATAAACCATTCAAAGGGCCCACCAATTACACTTCAAATATATCTTAACTTGGTTCCACGTGTAAAAAATTTATACTATATTCCTATGTTAAATGCGATTAGGGCTCTTCGGTTTTGTTTTCCATTTATTCCAAAATGAAAACATCTTCAATTCTCATTTTGAATACCTTTGATATATCATAAGCCAATTTAAGGGAAGGATTATATTTCCCCTTCTCGAGAAAAACAATAGTTTCTCTGCGCACTCCAACTTTTTGAGCTAGTTCAATTTGCGTCAAATTTTCCTTGGCACGAAGTTCCTTAATCCTTGTTGTCATCTATACCTACTTTTGAAAGGTATAAGCGAATAAAAATATAAATGAGGGTCATACCCATCATGCCAATCGCTATTACCAATTTGGCTTTATTTACTGAATCGACAGAAAATATATCGAGTGCAAACATACCGATCAACCACATATAAATCGAAATACTAAAAGCCATGGAAGCAGCCTTTTGAGTAATCTTTTTTGAGAGTTCATCTTCAGCGTTTAGTCCCGATTTAGCATCCTTAAGCGCTTGAATGCCAGAATATATTACAAATCCGACTATTATCAGCATGACTCCAATGGTTCCGTAGGCTAATTCATTAAATGGCTTGGTTGTCTTGAATATCCAAAAGCCCATTAAACCCAAAATAAAGGCTGCCACAGTAAACTTTACTATAGCCATTTTTTTTTCTTTCATAGTTATGTTATTTATTTCTAACACAATATTAATTATTTCTAACATAAAATAGAAATATTTTTATTAAAATTTAATATTGACTGAATTTGAATATGAAAAAACAGGTAAATAAAAACAGTATATAACTTAAGCCTGTGCAACACATTGCGGATGATTTTCTGGACAATGTTATGTGCTATTCCATACCTTTAAGTCTCGGCGGGAAAATCGTGCCGATTTTTCACGCATGAGCCATATACCAACCTGTGGCCTTCGCTAAAAACGGCTGTAATTTTGGTTATAAAGGGTTTTTATTTTATTGGAAAAGAGTTGGCCAAATTTTATAATCAAAGAAAAGTTCAAACAAACGATTCCTAAAACATTCCTGATATAATTCCGTTTGACAAATATTCAATAAATTTGCATCAATAATATGTTATAATGTGTATATTGTATGTAAATACTATTATTATGGCAACAATAAGAAAATCATTAACTATAACTGCTGCCCAGGAAGAGTGGATAAAATTACAAATCAAGAATGGTGGCTTCGCAAACGATAGTGAATACATGCGACATCTAATACGATTGGATGAGGAGCGCAATAGGGAGTTTCTAATCACTAAGGCGGCCATACAGGATGGTTATGATAGTGGCGTAAATTCTAAAATCAGGTCTGTTGATGAAATTATTGAAGCTGCGATAGTTCGTAAAAAGAACAGAAATGCCTAGATATTATTTATCGTCCAAAGCGGATGACGATATCGATGATATAGTGGATTATACCTTGGAAACTTGGGGTGAATCACAGACGCATATCTATGTTACCGAATTATACCAATTTTTACAAACTCTGGCAGATAATCCCGATCTTGGCCGAAGTGCTTCAGAATTTGCGGCTCTACTTAGAAGATACAACTATAAGGCACACACAATTTTTTACGAACCAACTGAAAAGGGCATATTCGTCGTTCGCATTTTAGGACAAGTAAGAGATTTCAAAAGACATCTTTAGCAGATATTTATCTGATTAAAAAGTACAAATATACATGCAGAAAATAAGCGTAAATTTTGGCATACTATTGGAAATTGTCGAGGACTGGATAAGGAATGATTTGATTGCCAATCGTATTACTGCCAGGATTGTCAATGGGGAAGAGACGGTGGAAGCAACCATTGACGGAGCTTATTTTGTTGAAAATCATAAAACGGTTTACTTGGTCATGCGGCGGCGGGAGCAGGAAGACCTTTTTGATGATGACGGAAACCTTCTCAATGATCAAACTCCGAGCGGTATTTATGAAAATCTTCGAGAACTGGAGAAACTAGGCGTAGATTACAGTACTCCGATTGAAATAGAGATATGGTTCTCGGATGGTGAGGATGATATTCAGTACCGGTTGGAGTGCCATCAATACTATGTCAGCAATGAAAGGTTGGCCGTTATCCATTTTCTTGGTCGTGAAGAAGATGAAGATAAGGATGAATTTATAAACTTTCTGCACGAACAATATTAAGTTTAAAGTTCAAGTAAACGATGAAGAATCATCTAAAATTAAACCATACCGTCCTACTAACTGTTGTAATTTGTCTTCTAGGATGCAAATCAAAAGATGCGAAAATTGCGGAGACACTAGATGGCGGCTATGTTTTAAATAAAATTGAACATAAAGGTACTGATATTACTCCTGAGGTTATTGCGGCAATCCTTTCATTTAATGATTTCAAATTCAAACCACCCATAATTTCAAGTAAAGTTGGCAAAAGAGATAAATATGATTGGAAGCCAATAGAAGAAAAAAATGAAATTAAAATCAAGTTTAACACCGAGAATCAGATCTTCAAGGATATTTTTAAGATTTCGTTCAAGATTGATGATTCAAGCGAACAAATTCATCTGTATATGAAATCCCAAAGCACACACATAAGTGCAACAAGGGTGTTCCTATTAGATGATTTTGAAGTTGTAGAAAGGAAGTTGATACTACTAAATTAATTAAAAAGGAAAACTAAAGTTCAAAAAAACGATGAACAGGTTTACGGTTTATGTAAAAATAACTCGGATATTCATTTACAACTAAAATTTAAACAATGTTTACCATAGAGCAAATCGAAACCGCACATGAGAAGGTTAAATCTGGTGCTGATTTTCCAAAATACATTCAAGAAATCAAAGACATTGGTGTAACCGCATTTGAAACATGGGTAACTGATAGTCATACCCAATATTTTGGAAAAGATGGATTTCAAACCAAATCTGAAGCAAAATATGATATGCTGATCATTGCTGATTTTTGTGATAAGGAAGGATTTGAAAAGTATTTAAGAATTCATCAAAAGGGAGAAACGGATTATCTTACCTTTTGTCAACATTGTGCTGAAACAGGAATCGAAAAATGGAAAGTGAATCTTGGTAGAATGACCTGTATATATTACGATAAAGTTGGAAATGAGATTCTAATAGAGATTGTACCGACAGCCTAACCTGTCAACAAAGTTCAAATAAACGATTCAATCCAAACCCTTAAGGGGCCACTAGGTACTTTTTACTTGCAAACAATCAACCTTGGGGTGAAGCCATAAGAAAGTAGCAGGCAATTGGGTAGTTATGATTTTTTTCTTCAATTTGGAGCGTACTTCTTCTTTGCCCGTTCCATAAATCAAGAGGATTATTCTTTTGGCAGAGAGGATGTTTTGCATACCCAGCGTCATTCCGAACGATGGTTTTATATCCAAATCCTTAACCATACCATGCTTTTGTGATGCCTCCGAAAGTTGAGCCACATGGCAAAATGGCTGCAAGTGGTAATCAGGCTCATTAAAGCCAATATGTCCGTTCTTCCCCAATCCCAAAATACACAAATCGATTAAACCATCATTTTCAATCTTTTGTTGAATCCTATTACACTCTTTCGAAGCATTTTGTGGGTTGGTGATAAAACCAGTGTATCGATCATTGGGAATATGCAAGGGACTTAGAAGGTGTTCCTGCAAATAATACTCACAAGAACCTGGGTTTGTATCGGGTAGCCCGCCCCATTCATCCAATTTTACAATATGGAGCTTTTCGAAAAGCTCTGGCCGATTCAAATATTGCCTTGCCAAAAACTCGTAGGTTCCTGTCGGGGAGTTTCCGGTAGCTGCACAAATACGAAGGTTTTTTTTCCTTTTAAGTTCTGAGAGTACAATATGGCCCGCATGTGCGCTCATCGCTTCATAGTCTTCAAAGAATTGGTTGTTCATGATATCCAAACGCTTTCACCTGTATAGGGAATGCAGCCTTCAAATCTACCGGGAACTGGATTGTAACGAAGGGCTTGGGTCGCACCAATCTCAGAAGTAAAATAACCCCAAACGGTAAGCTCTTTGAGCATGGTGAAAAAATGGGGCTTCTCCAAAGATGTGGCTTTTTTGGCCTCCTCATCAAATTGGGTAAGTAGATTTAGTTTTTTTTCTTTCGATAAAGAGAGAAATGATTCTCGAAATACATCTATAGATCTTTCCTCGATTTTATCCAAACCACTGATAAAGATTAAGGCTTCATCTTTGCTATAACAGTCATTTACGATTGTTTTCATAAATGCTCCAATATGAGCTGCCTTTGCCCCAGGGGACTCGTCTGTGTCAGGAAGAATGGTTTCGCCTATTTCATCAAGAAAGTGAACATCGTCATTGGTTACAATTTCAGACCTTTTCTTGGGGGGCACAACACAGCCCGACAAAAAGAATTGGGCTCCTATGACACTTCCTCCCAAAATGGTGGCTGTAAGTTTTAAAGCATCTCTTCTTTCCATGTTTTAATCTGTTTGGAATAGTGGGAACATGACCACTATACTTTCTTCCATAATTTATAGGGCTTGTCCACATCCGATTTGAAAGGAAGTGGCACTTTTTTTCCAGTGCCCGCTGATTCATAGGCCGCAAGAATCACTTCCAGTACAGCCTTTCCATCTTCCCCTGTCACCAAGGGCTGTTTGTCATTTTTGACACAATCCACAAAATGTTCAAATTCCTGTGGGAAGCCATAGTTCCAGCTCTCTTCAAACATGGTATAGCTCCACCCAATGGTGTTTCCTGCCTTTTCCACAGCATAGCCCACTCCCTTGCTACTGTATGTTTGGATTGAGTTGCCTTGGAGTATATCTGCGTAGGCCACTCCTTCAGAACCATGTATTTCGGCTTTATCGTCCATGCCCCCGAGTTTGGTCCAGCTTTCTTCCATTACGGCCGTTACACCATCTTCGAATTCCAGAATAATAATGGAGTTGTCATCACCTTCGGTTTTATCGCCGTGCACACTGGTCATCATTTGGGCATATACCGATTTAATGTTTTTTTTAGGATGTAGCCATCTAAAAAATTGGATGGCATGGCAGCCCATATCCATAGTTACCCCACCTCCAGAGCGTTCAATATCCCAAAAGTGGTCGGCGTGAGGGCCATCGTGTTTTTCCGATTGTTTGAAGAGCACAGGCTCTCCAAGGGCTCCTTCGTCCAATAAAGCCTTCAAACGTACATATTTAGGGGCGAAACAAAGTTCTTCGGCATACATGAGCTTTACATTGGCTTTTTTACAGGCATCGATCATTAAATCCGCTTCCTTTAAGTTCATGCACAAAGGTTTTTCAACCACTACATGTTTGCCTGCCTTTGCTATCTTTAAAGTAATCTCACAGTGTAGATAGTTGGGTGCGCCAATGACCACCATATCAATTTGCGGCATTGCCAACATTTTGTCCAGATCCGTAAAATGATTGGGAATGTTGAACTTTTCTGCAAAGTTTTCGGCATGCCCTTTTGTAGGAGACATTACCGCTAAAATCTCCGCATCCGATACCCTGCTCAATGCATCGGCATGTATACTTGATATGAATTGAGAACCGACGAGTCCGACTCCGACTTTTTTGTCCATAATCTTAATTTATTATAACAATCCTTTTTTAAACTGGGCCGCAGCATATGTGGCTGCCCGTGCTGTAAGTGCCATATACAGAATGGATGGACTTTGATTGCCCGTACTGGTCATACAGGCGCCATCGGTCACAAATACATTTTTGCATTCATGCATTTGGTTGTATTTGTTCAGAAGGGAAGTCTCAGGGTCTTTCCCCATTCTTACACCACCCATTTCGTGGATATCCAATCCAGGTGCTTGGTTGTTGTCCTGTGTGTCTATATCCGTACAGCCCATTTTTTCGAGCATGCGACGACTTTCCACAAGAAAATCTTTAATCATTTTTTCGTCATTTTCATCATAACCAACATCTGTGACAAGTAAGGGAATGCCCCAATCATCTGTCTTATCCTGGCTCAAATAAACCCTGTTCGATGCTTTTGGGATAGTTTCTCCCTGCATGTACATATAGATTTGCCAATTCCCGGGTTTACTTAGTTTGTGTTTAAAGTCTGCCCCAAGGTGTGGTTTCTCGTCAGGGATTTCTTCGGCTCTGTTTCGATAGGCTCCGGTAAAAATAGTATATCCGCCAAGAAAATCGGTATCCTGTTCCTTTAAATTCCGGTAATTGGCTATAATACATTCCGATGGCCTTGAACCATAATAATATTTGTCCTCATATCCACTGATTTTGGCACCTGCTCGGGCCCTGTATATATGAAAACCGATATACCTTCCCAATAAGTCATAATCGTTGCCCAGACCATTGGGAAAACGATCGGATTTTGAATTGAGTAAAATCAAATTGGAATTGAGTGCCGATGCATTCACAAAAATAATTCTGGCGCTGAAGATGAACTCCTCTTTTGTATTGGAATCAATGACCTTGACACCGGAAGCTTTTCCCGAATCCTCATCGTAAACAATTGAATGCACTACCGAAAACGGTCTAATCGTTAGGTTACCTGTTTTCTCGGCCCAAGGCAATGTGGAGGTGTTAGAACTGAAGTACCCTCCGAATGGACATCCTCTCATACACTTATTGCGACAAAGGCACTTGCCCCTACCTTGGTCCAAATGGGTTTGCTCTGGTTCGCTGAGGTGCGCCCATCTTCCCTGAGCCAAATATCTTCCAGAGAAATGTTCTTCGAGCGTGCTTTTCATGTGTTCCTCCACGCAGTTCAATTCGAAAGGGGGCAAAAACTCCCCATCGGGCATAGCCTCAATACCATCCTTATTACCACATACGCCAATGAATTTCTCCACATGGGAGTACCATGGGGCAATATCATTATAATCAATGGGCCAACCTATCCCATAATTGTACTTTTCAGGTGCTTTGAACTCGTAATCGCTCCAACGTTGACAGGCCCTTCCCCAAATCAGGGATTTACCACCTACTTGATATCCTCGTATCCAATCGAAAGGTTTATCCTGTACATAGGGATGATCAGTATCCTTTATAAAAAAATGGGCCGTATCCTCCCCAAATCCGGATGCCCTGGTAATCAGTGGGTTTTCTTCATAGAACTTTTTGGTCATTCGGCCCCGGTGTTCAAAATCCCACGGATCCATGGTCATGGTGGGATAATCTTTGATGTGCTCTACATCCCTTCCCCTTTCCAGTACGAGCGTTTTTAAGCCTTGTTCACAAAGTTCTTTGGCAGCCCAGCCTCCAGATATTCCCGATCCTATAACGATGGCATCAAAATGTTCCATAAAAATTCATAATTAAGAAATGTTCCATTTGATTGTTAATAAACCAGATGTGCCTAACTAATAAATACGTTCAAAAAACAACCTCGATTTTCCGGTTTACTGTGTGTCCGAGTTTCTTATCAGTAGTGATAAACTCATTCCCAAGAACAAATTGTAATTGCCTTGATTAAAGTTTAATTTCAAATATGGTCAATTCTTATATGTGTCTTTTTGTAAATTACTCCATATTTTTTGTAAAATCATGAAAGAATATGATAAATGGAGCACAGATAGATGATTTTAAACGCTTTTATTTTGAACTTGACGATAACAAGCCCATCCAAATCTTATTGAACAGGCATGAAAACAGAGAAGAAGGTTGGTTTGACATGCATTATGAATTCGAACTGGGAGTAGTATTGAAAGGTAAAATGAAACGCTCGTACCTAGGATACGATATAGAAATAGGGCCAGGGGAGGTTTGGTTTTGCAATATGTGGGAACCACATGGTTTTGAAATACTGGAGGCACCCTGTGAGGTGGCTGTATTTGTTATCGACCCAAGATATTTGGCAACCACACTTTTCTTAGATAGGGATATGACTTCAACATTTATGGTTCCACCAATGGATAGACCTAGGACAGCAGTAAATTTGAAGGGCGAAATAAAGAATCTGGCAAAAAAAGTCCAACAAAGGTTTTCCAAAAAATATGATGCGGACTGGGCTAAAATATATTTATTTGAATTGTTGCTTTTCCTTATGGAAGAATGGAAAGTTCCCTTACAAGAATCAAATCATGGGCATAGAACCTCCATTCAAGGAGCCTTACGCTTGATTTTTGAAGAAAAAAGGCTCATAACCACTAAAGAGGCAGCTTTGGCGTGCCACATGTCCGTAACTAAATTCACGGCCTTGTTCAAAGATCTAATGGGTTCAACCTTTTCTGATTTTGCATTACAATATCGAGTGAAGGGAGCCTCTTTTCAGCTAAAAAATTCTAATCTGACCCAAGAGACCGTAGCACTTAACTGGGGATTTTCCGATGCAAGCCACCTTCACAAATATTTGTAAAACACATAAAATCCAAAATGGGGTAAGGCTACAACCCGAATTGAACATTTTGATTGATAAAATTGTGGCGGAAAAATGGCACACCGGAGACAAAATTTCGGAACATATTGAGGAAATAAAATTTGAGGAATTTGATAACTCAACTAAAGATAAAATTCTGACCGAATTGTTTAATATCCAAATTAGAATGGTTGATGGCGGAGAGGAAACGGACTCTTATTGGCATCTTTAAAGTTTAAATAAACGACGGGCAACCATTCATTGTAAATTTGCGTCTCTACTTATAGAGGCTGAAATTTTACTCTATAAAACCATTACATTTTGAAGAAAATCATCCAATCAGCTGTTCATTTTCTATGCTTCTTTGCATTTTGGACCGCTCAATCCCAATCTTGTCCTAATTCCGATAATGTCCCTGAACTTGATGGCTCCGTTTGCATTACTACCAAAGCCCCCCTGAATTATCAAGAAGGTGATGAAAATACTATAAACTTGTTCGTTAGAAAGTTTCCTGCAAAAAAAGATAGAAAGGGATCTATCTGGTTAATACCTGGAGGACCTGGTGAATCCGGTGCAAGTCTATATCCTCTGATCAATCAGTTCTCTAACCTATTTCCTAATCTGGATATTTTTGTTCCTGATCATAGGGGCACTGGATATTCCAGTAAAATATGTCCCAAAGAAGAAATAGTTGATTCTCCAGATGGGATGGCTCTGGCCAATGATGAATGGGGTCCCTGCTTTAACTACATGTACAGTAATTTGGAGTACGTAAAGGCATTTACTATTACCAATGCCGCTAGGGACCTTAGCTTCTTGATCAATGAATTTAGTGGAACGGAAGAGCGCTACATCTACGGTGTTTCCTATGGAACACAATTGGTATTACGTTTGTTACAATTAGGGACAGTAGATCTGGATGCCGTCATCTTGGATTCTCTGGTTCCCCTTCAAGACGATGATGAATTTGATCTAAGCCACAGATCATTGGTCACGGATGATGTTGGAAAATCTTTCCTTGAACAAGTTGATCATAGGGCACCTAACGACATAACCTTGGAAGAGCAATTGAACAGCATCATAGAGCGCACTAAAACGGATACTGAGTTTGCTGCTAATTTACCAAAACAGGATCTGGCCATCCTTTTTGGTATGATGTTGGACATACCATATGTACGGAATTCAATACCAGAAATCATAAAGGGGCTTAATAGCAACGACTATGAACCACTCCAAAAGGCCATCACACAGATCACAGCGTTTTATAATGACTATGGCGCGGCGTATCAATCCTCAACCAATTCCATTCCATTAACCCAGGTCATTACTGCTTCTGAAAATAATCTGAGACCTGAAATGACAAAAACCGAAGTTATTGATGAGTCAAAAGATTTATTGTTTAAAAGTCCACTCCCCAGTTTAATTGCTGAAAATTCGATGCCAACCTACTCTAGGGATGAACACTTTGGGAAAACACCACAACACATACCCCCAACTTTGATTATCAATGGTACGCTCGATTCCAAAACACATATTAAGGGAGCCGTGCGACATTACAAGCGTCTTGCCCAAAACAGCAGTTCAATATCCTTTATCAGAGTTAAGAACGCTCCGCATTTTATTGCACTTTTTGCACCAAGTGCATTTGAAAAAGTTGTAAGCAGGTTTATGAATACTAAGGCAATAGGAAACCAAACCGTTTCCGATGATAGCTTAGAAATAAATTAATTAATGATACCGCCCAATATTTTTGTTAGTTCAAAAATATGGAGCAATTTTATTGCTTAGGAACTATGTTCGCTTCTAATTCCTTTTATTGTTTTAACGTTTTTATCTAATTAAGCCTCCAGAGCAATAGTTTGGAAAAACGATTTATTTTAAGTCTTTTAGCTCCAAAAAGAATCTTGTGACTATTATTTGGCCACCAAGAAAAATAGTAGTTCGCTAAAGGAATTACTCGAGTGAATTTGGAATAGGCACTCCAAGTGCAAACAAGACTCTTCTTTATTCGAGAGAATGAGACTTTACTTGATGATTTGGATTCGATAGTACTTATTGTGAATCTAGGAACAGGAAAGGTCCAAGAGGATAAAAAAACCCCTGAACCTCTGTTCACCTTACTTTCAAAACATATCAATGTTCTATCAATCGCTTTGATTGGTGAAAAAATTGGATTAATCCAAAAATTTTCCATTCACATCCAAAGAAATTTCCTCCCTGTCTTCTCCTCTTTCCAATCGAACCTTATATCCTATAAAATTGGTATCGTTTACAAAATGTACTCCGGTTATTTCAAATCCAGGGTATTTTGACAATAATGACTCTTCTGCTCCTTCAGGCAGTGGATCTTGATAAGGAATGGTATTGGAAAATCTACGCTCCACAATGGCTTCAGTATCCCTTTCGACAAATTCATTGGGAAGATCTGCCCTTTTAATTAAGTCAAACGCATCATAAAGCGCTCCAACGGCCGTGTAGGATTCAAAGGACAATTTATTATCCTCGATGGTGATTACTTGGAACAACTGTGTGTTTTCAGCCGCCCTATCTCTTTCGGCATCATAACCTTCCCATGCGTTTTTTCGTAAGCCATACATTTTTCCACCACTTACCGAAACTACATATACAGTTCCAGTTTTATCTCTCATATTGACCCCATCCAATACATTTTCTTTGGGAGATACCCTGCCACGGGCATAACTATGATCATGTCCCTGCAGTACTAGGTCAACCCCATATTGATCAAAAATAGGCTTCATTAACTCCCTCCATTCTTTATTGTCCCTACCCTCGGAAGCGGAAAACAAAGGATGGTGAAATGTTACGATGACCCAATCACTATCCGTTTTCGATAGTATATGATCTACCCACTCGGCTTGTTTCTCATGGTCAACATTACTGTTCAATCCAATAATCCGCATATTCCCATAGTCCATGTAATAAGCGGTTTCTTCCAATCCCTCAGGTCCATTTTCCGGTAAGGTAAATTGATGTTTCCATTGTACGGACAAACTTCTTTCAGAAGCTTCAGGGCTCAAATTTCGATACTCATGGTTTCCCGGAATCGGAAAAGCACCAATGGAACTATGAATCCAACCACCAGCGTCAAACCATTCTTGCCATTGTTGTTCGTTGTGGGCGTTGTTTACCAAATCACCTGCATGCACAATAAATTTTGCATCAGGGGCTTTTTTATAGCTCTCCCTGATCAGACGTGACCATAATTCCAATATAAAATTTTGGGTGTCCCCTACGTATAAAAATGAGAACTTGTCCTTACTTTCTTTTGGTGCGGTTTTAAATTGAATCCACTCGCTCCATCGTTTGCCATCCCCTACCCGATATGCATAAGTTGTATCACTCTTTAAATCTGTAAACCACACTGAATGGTAATTCGCCAGTATTTCAGCCTCATTGATCTCTATAGCATCAAAAGTTGTGGTCACTGCTTTTATGGTCTTTGCATTACGCCAAAATTTAGGGGCTGCGGTTGCAATGGCTATTTCTGCGTAGGCAGTATCTATTTCAGAAGTTGTTCGCCACGTAACACTGGCGGTTGTTGATGGATCCTCCCCATAGGAAAGTACAATTCTATCCGGGTGATTTGTGGGTTTGCGCCATTCCACATCAAATTCCGGAGCTTTATAGGTACGGGGTTCCTGCCCTACAGTCTTACCCACTACCAATAACCCGAAAAAAAACATTCCAATTTTAAGTTTCGCTGACATCTTTAAGTTTTTTAAAAATCTATTTTAAATTAAAACAAGGTGCAGCCATATTTGGGCTGCACCTTACTCACAATCAAAAAAATAAACAAACTGAATTGAACTGTTTATCTTTTATATGTTAAGTTATGGTCAATCTTTTTCTATGCTAACTTTGGTCAAAAATTGATTTTCAGTTCCCCAATTCAGATTTGGAACACTATCAGTTTCCACAATCAATTCCCCACCATTCATTATCTCCTGGTGGGTCAACCAATTTCGCAGTAAGGGTTTTCCATTCAACTGAACAGATTTGATATAAAAATGATCCTTGTGGTAATTAGAAACCTGAATTTTGAATGATTTTTGTGAAGACCAGTTCAATTCCACCTCCTTAAAAATGGGAGCTGTTACATAGTATACAGGTTCCCCAACATTCACCGCAGAGAATCCCATGGCCCTTAGCACAAACCAAGACGACATGGTGCCCATATCATCATCCATGGTTTTTAAATACGCCCGAGGGCTATTGTTATAAATGCGACCTATATAGGGGTCGATACCTTTGCTGTTATTATTGAAATACGCTTGAACCACAGTATCCAGCATAAGTTCTCGATAGAGTTTTTGGGATTTCCAAGGTTCTTTGGTGGCGTTGTAAAGTCCAGGTACCTGAAGATCGGGCTGGTTGGCGTGATTATAGTTGTTCTCTTCAAAAAATTGGTCCAATTGTTCCCTGAAAGCACTCTCGCCACCGGCCAAACTCTGGAGTCCCTCAATATCAAAAGGTACAAACCAACGGTATTGCCAAAGCGTACCTTGATACAATCCTCTGGCACCCATGCGGTCCACATCGGGCCAAGCCATATCGGAAAAGTCCTTTTCCCAATAAGTTTTGTAGTCCAAAGCCTTATTTAGGTACTCGTTGGCCAGCATGGTATCCCCTATTGACAACATCAATTTGGAACTTGCCCATAGATCATAGGAAGATTCCAAAGCTTTGTCGGGCGAACCAAAATCCAACTTTTCGATTTCCTTGATCAAAGAGTCCTTTATTTTTATCAAAGGAAGCTCGTGCCCCTTCTCCAAAGCATCCAAAAGCACCACTTGTGCATGTTCCGTGCGAACTGAATTGGAGGGCTCAAATTGGGTGGACCAATCATTTTTACCATAGAGATATAAATTGGCAATTGATCTTGCGATGTCGCCATATTTTTGGGGATACAGCAGCGACAATAAAGGCATTTGTTCCCTGTAATTGTCCCAAATAGCCCATCCATGGTAGACAGAATCCTTGGATTTTTGAATTGTTCCATCAATCGCCTTATAACTTCCATCCGGTTCCGAGACTACATAAGGAGATTGAAGGCCTCGATACAACAACGAATAAAAAAGTGCTACCCTATCTGCTTCTCCTTCCACTTTTGCATGCCCCAAAAGGGCATTCCAAGCCAATGTGCTCTTTTCAATGGTTTTGGACAAACTACCCCCATTGACCACCCTAGTTTTGGCGAACTCCTCATTTACAGAAGAGAAACCGATTTTCAACCCTATTGTTGGATTGCCTGTGCCATAAATTACATAGCTGTCCTTTTGTGATTTTGAAATAGTGGAAACATGGTCAAACTCCATATAAAAATAGAGTCTGTACCTACCCCTATCACAAACTGTTTTGGTATCTACCCAACCTTTTATCGTATTCCCAACAGCAGTGTGTTGTGCTTCTTCGAACCGATTTAAAAAGGCATAGGCCAAATCTACTTTCAACATTTTTCCCGATTCCGGAAAATGATATTGATGCACCCCATAATTATGGTCGGTAGCCATTTCGGCACTTATTCCATTTTCAAAGGTGGCTTTGTAATAACCGGGTTTGGCGGACTCATGCTTCTTCAGCAATTTTTCATCCACTTCTTCATTTCCAATAGGCTTTACCAAAATGTTACCTCCCCCGCCTCTACAACCAACACCTTCAATATGGGTATGGACAAAACCTAAAAATTCCTTTGCATAGTAATCATAGCCTGTATGTGTGCCAGGATGGGTCACGGGGCCAATGGATATCATATTAAATGGAGAAGCCGCTGCCGGGGACATTTGCCCATGATCTCCGGAGGTGCCCAGAAAACCGTTCACTTGTTCACTTGGGGATTTGACTAAGTCAACCTCATTTTTAGCCTTCCTTTGTTGACAAGCGAAAAACAGCAGCACCATTGGAATACACAAACCATACTTTTTCATACCATTATGGGTCTAAGGGTTGGTTTGGATTTTGGTGGAATGAAACTTTGTTTCCTGTAAATTCAAGGGTAGTTGGGGATAGTCTCTCATGGAAATTTACAGGTTGATAGCCCAATTCTTCCTGACAACGTCTTTTAAACGTTTCACTCCCTGTGTAATCACTATGTGAAGGATTCGTCACCACCAAGCTCTTTTGTTCCAATGGAATCCCGTATTCCACCATTAATCGGGTTGCATTTCGCATATTGGTCGTAGTGTGTCTTGCATAAGGTTCGATGATGATGTACTCTTCGGGAACTCCATATTCCTCCATAAGTGCTTGTTTCATTTCCACGGCCTCACAGTAAGGCGTCATATACGGATGTACATGACCTCCTGAAACAATTATAAAAGGTGCTTTTTTGGCTCGGTATTCTTTCATGGCCAATTGAAGGTTCACCTTTCCCGCAATGGAAAGTTTATCCCGATAATTTTCGGGACCGCCTCCCAAAACCACAATGGATGCATAGGGGTAAGACTTAAAATCTGTGTTTTTTATGGTTTGAACAGCTTTGGCATTCTCTTTTTTGTCCAATGGATCATAACGAACAGCTTCGTCCTTATGGTTGGCATACAACAAGTTTAAGGCAAGATATAAGCTTGGTTGAAAGAACAATTGTTCCTCTTGGGCATCATCAATGGCCAGTGTCTTTAATGTAGCAACCGCATAGAGGTATCTTTTCGATTTGGCATCAAAAGAAACCGAATCAATATTTTTATAAAATGGCATTTTACCTGCCCCGTAAACTTCCAACACCGTATCCAATCCTTTGGCACATTGTTCCCATATGTCATAGAGATATTCATCATCAGAAGCCCGTTCAAAATTTGCATATTGGTTGGAATCCCTTAGCTTTTTGATAAGGCCCTTAAAGTCAGCATTGCCCTTGGACAAATCCACCAATCGGTTTCCAATGGTTTGGATATCACTTTCCGACCATAAAAATGGAGTTATGATTTCCTTACCATTTTGGGGCAAGGTTTCCATGGGAATTGTCATTTTATCCCAGTAGGATTTCAATTGCTTATCCGTTTTTAGAAGATTCATGATCCCCGCATTGCTTTCCAATACCGAAAACAAATAGAAATTTTTTGCTTGTAGCCCCTCTTGGGTTATGTTGGGATGATCTTGAGTTATAGTTTGAGCTCGAGAAATAAAAGCACAACCCATAACCCATGAAAAAAGAAGTAGTTTTTTCATGCTGTTGATTTTAAAAAGGGCGGCTATTGAAGCCGCCCTTATGATTAAAATTTTAGTTAGTATCCGTTGTTCTGGGTTACCAGACCCTCGTCAACACTGTCAATATATTCTTGTGGAATTGGCCAGTACTCATTTTTACCTAGGGTAAAGACTGCATTGGTCAAGTGGGTTCTTCTGGTTCTTTCCACCTCTAAATAATCATCAATCACCTCTTTGGCGATGCCCCAACGCACCAAATTGAAGAAACGGTGTCCTTCCATGGCAAGTTCCAAGCGTGACTCCATACGGACTTTCTCCATTGCATCAGTGGCATCGGTCCAAGCCGTATCGTAAGTTCCGATGTTGTAGTTGGCAGCATCACTTGACCCATCCAATGTTTGTACATATTGGGAATTGGCTGCACGCTCACGAATTTGGTTCACTAAAGACCTAGCTTCCTCCAAATTACCCAATTCAACGGCGGCTTCCGCTCTCCACAACAATACCTCAGCATAACGGATGATGTAATAGTTCAACGCATCGACATACGGCCAAACAGTTACGTGGTAAGGGGAATTTGCTGAGAGGATTCGCTTTTTAGGTCCAAAAGGACCATAGGTCGCCAAATCCCTTGCCCAGCTGGCCTCATAAATAACGTTTAGGTCTTTGTAAGGAATACCTGGTCTACCAATGGTAATATCCAAACGGGGATCTACAAAATCAGTTTCGGTCACATCAACATTGTCGTTAACCGGAAGCCCAGAGGCATCTGTTTTAAAAGCATTTACCAAGTTCTGTGATGGACGGTGGAAACCATATTGAGAGTAATAAGGCCCTCCGGGAGCGGTCAAACGGTCACCAATACTACCGTTGTAGTTACTTCCTTGCCCATCATTCACCGAATATTGCACGGCAAAAAGCACTTCTGAACCATTGTCATTTTCTGGTAAGAAAACCGATTGGAAATCATCCATCAATTCGTAGCTACCCCCCATTACAACAGTTGTAGCATCGAAAGCGGCTTGCCATTTTTCTTGAAAAAGATACGTCTTGGCCAAATATGCCATTGCCGCAAGATTGGTAGGTCTACCTATCTCTTCTTGACTGCTTGGCAAAGCATCGTAAGCGGCTTGAAAATCAGCCTCTATTTTGGCCCAAATCTCTGCAGAAGTAAATTCGGTATTGGAACGCGCATAATCAGAAACAGTTTCCGCAGTTTCATCAATATATGGAATTTGATCATAGATTTTTTTAAGCTCAAAATAATAGTGACCTCGTATGAATCTGGATAAGCCGGGTAAACTGACCCACCTTCGCCGGATGAA
>NZ_JAHZSV010000054.1 GCF_019457905.1 Flagellimonas abyssi
TCTTTTCCGGCGAAGGTGGTATACTATGTCCGGTGTTTCCACCTCAAGGACATAGCCCAAGGCCTTGGAATTGAAAAGAGGCTTACCTTCCATTCGGCCAGACATACTTTTGCCACCACGGTAACACTTTCAAATGGGGTCCCCATAGCGACCGTTTCAAAATTGTTGGGCCATACCAAGATCACAACTACCCAAATTTATGCCAGGGTACTTGAGGACAAGATCAGTGCCGATATGGAGGGGTTGAGGACTGTATTGAAAGAAGGGAAAACCAATAAGGAGAAAAGGATCTTGGGATGGTAAGAAAGGTCTGCCCCCTTTGAAGAATTGATCTGGAAATCTTTAGTGCGGCCTTTTTGGACAATTAGGGTCCCATGGACCACTGGGTTAATTTCCAAGTGTAATTTGGCCATGGAAGACTCCTAACGTGATTCCTATTTTATGGCCCAATGGGAATGGATCGGCGATAGGCCTTCAGGTATTTACATGGAATCGATGTTCATGATAAAAAAACTTTCATTTTGAAGGGGGATTTTTTGAAAGCCACATTTTTCATAAAAAGAATCCAAGGATTGTTGGGCGGAATGAAATTCCGGATTCAGTTGATCCAATCCAAACTCTTGGAATCTTGGTTTGTCCTTTATGCTGATATCATGTTGCTTGGGAAAGCTCTGTAATGCCACATAGCCACATTTTCCCTTAAAAAAAGTTATGATACCTGATATTATTTCCTTTCCAAATCCTTTGCCCCTAAAATCGGGGAATAATATTATTTCATGGATCACCAAGATGTTGTTGTTAAAACTTGGACCTATTTGATCTTTCAAGTCAATGCTGATATTACCGGTTCCAGAATCTAGTATGGCATTGCCAAGCCTTATGGTATCCATGGACCTATCAAAGGCATCATACAAATTGAAACCAAGGTCTATAAAGGAGTCATTATAATAATGGAGCTGGACCTCCCCGACCTTTGTACGGGTATCATGGCAATCATATGCATAAATTTCGCCATGGATTTCCTCAACATTGGGAAATTCACTGTTTTCAAGGTCCAGACAATGGGAAAACTTATAATCTATATGAAAATAAAGAGGCACCTCTTTCATTTTAAGGGAATGCCTTCAAATCTACGGAGATTTATAAAAATAAGATTGGGTTGGCTACAAAGTAGATTTTTTATTAGTGATAATTGACATTAAATTAACGATGGGTCGGTTTCCCGATTATATTTTCGCACATAGAGAATCCGTATTGGATAATCTAAGTCAGTTTGAGTTAGTTGGTTAAAACCAGTGCATTGCACTGGTTTTTTTTAGTTGATCTGTATGCCTGCTTTGCGCAATTTTCCCAAAACGAGGTCTTTTGTAATCTCTTCATCATAGAAGAACTCCATCAATCGATATCCCAGTGTTTTACAAATTTCCTTCTTCTTTTGGTCGTTGCGTTTTTGCCGTTCAAGATTTTCCGTACCTCCCCAATATTCAATGGCCTTAAAATGTTGGATTCCCTGATATTCAACACCCAGCCTGTATTCCGGGATCCAAATATCCAATTCAAGCCCCCCAAGTTCTTTGCCCCGGTAGTGGAACACAACCTCCGTGCCATGGAAAATTTCATCCAGGATTCTAAATAGTAAGGTTTCTGTGGTCCACCGTTCCCCAATTCCATAGAACCCGAACCTCGCCCTCAATTCATTTTCCGATACTTTGTTGTCCGATTCATTGAATGAGAAAATGCTTCCGGACCTTTTTTTGTTCATCAGATATTGGTAGGGCAAAAACTTGATCAAAAAACTGGAGTGGTACATACTGTTGCCATACTCCAATTGTGGTACTGTACCGGTGCACAAATGACAAATACCGTCCTTATATCGTATGTCCATTATTTGACGTTTTATAAAATCATAGTGCTCAAGTTTGGGGGTGAAACGATAAAAGTCCTGTTGCCAATCAATATGGTTCTCAAAACAGGTACAGGTAAACAATTTCCCCGATTTTCTGCAGGTGAACATCATTGGGTAGGACATGGTGCTGAAGCATACTTCGTCCAAAATGGGCCTATCGTCCATTTGATCGATCAGGTCACTGATGACCTTTTGAACGGCCTGGTGGTCAAAGTGAACCCCGACCAAGGCGATAAAAGGCTTTCTCTTTTTTGGACCCATATCCGCTGAGTACCCTACAATTTTTATTTCATCGGATTCCTTGACCAGAAAATCAAATTCCCTTGTTTTTAGGGGAACAATGAAATTACCGAGACTGAAACCTTCGTTCCGCCGGAATGTCTCCAAGGTGTAATAGGCCGAAAACAGCCCAAATTGGTAGTTGATGCTGCCAAGGCTGTGGAAGTCATGTCCGTACCTGGCGCAAAAATCTATGTCCAATAGCGCGCCATTGGGCGCCTTGATCGGGGATACTTGTGTAAATGCCCCTCCCAATAGTTTGGTGGAGTCCGACATTTTTACCTGACCAATTTCTATATGGTTCTTTTCAAGCGCGTCATATATCCTTTCAAGGAACAACCTTCTCAGGTCCAAAAAGAGATTCGTCCTGTTATCGAGGGTTATGGAATCCCTTATCAATGATGAAAGGTCGATGCTGCCAAGGTCCAAGGTCATGGGGAATATTTTTTTATTCGATATCCACGTTGAGGTAATCAAATTCGATGTCCAAAAGGGATTTGACATAGGTTATAAACTCCTTGTCCTGTTCGTTTGGGGGAAATTGTCCAACAACATAAAGCTTCTTTTGTCTATGGTCATCATCATGATGTGAATACAATACAACCTGTCCCAATGCCTCTTTTATGCATTCACTTGCATAGGAGGCGGACTTTACCTCATAGAATCCCAAATAAGTGGGTTGGATAAGTTTGACATCGACATAATTCTCCTCAAGGAGAACATTGTCCTCCCCGAATTCCGCGATTAACAGTCCTTTGAGCCTTTCCTGGATTTTGTTGTGTTTTTGTTCGGCCACATATGAGCGGGTCACTGTCCGGACCTGGGCCTGGACATTCCTTTTCGAGGCCCCTTTTCTTTTTCTTCGTCCCTTGGTGGAATTACGTTCCTTGGCGGGTTCATCCAAATCTTTTTTCCTTCCAAATTTTTCAAAGAGCACCCTCATATACCGATACACGTCCAAATGGGCGGGTTTATGAGCTATCATCATTTCCTGAATCTGGGAAATCGTGGTGCTTTTATCCGTTTGTAAACCGTAATGATCGGCAATTTTAAAAAGTACGTCCCTTTTAAAAATTGGAATCAGACGTTCGTTGGAATATAAAAAGGCAACCTTCCATTTAAAAAGATCGGGAAGCAAAATATCGTCCAAATCTCCAAACTGTCCTTTTTCCGACAGTTGTACGATCCTTAAAATATCCCGTTTTATATTTTTAAAAGCTTCCTTATGGGAACTTCCATAGCTCCTCAACCAGGAATATGTATCATCATCGGCATAATTTTTAGGCTTTTTGTTCGGGTTTTGACGTTCATATATCCCAAACTTTATGGAGGTCATTCCTTTGATACTGCCCAATGATCGGGTCCTAGTTTCGACCCATTGGCAAAACGTGTCCTTGTTGCCAATGCCGACATACTCACCTATGGACATGCGCTTTACGGTTTCCAGGTCCCATCGGTCCAGAAAGGAGTCAAGTACTTCTGAATAAATTTCCGTCATGGTTTGATTTTTTTATTCTTGGGAAGAAGGGTAATGGTCGGATTCCCCTACATCCGGTCTTTCGGTATTCTCCCTTTTCTTGAACGCTTCCAATGTATTGATCTCAATGGATTTGTTTTTAAAATTATCAGCGATAAAATGTTGTAACTCCTGAATCTCATTTGGCGTATCGACATAGATGCATTGGATGTCGTTAAAATCAAAGTCCAATACATATCTATCAGTGAAATGTGGTTTTTGGGTGTTGACCCACCTACTATACGCTGGATTTGGTTTCCCATTGGGGTTCAGCTCAGAAATATAGGCCAGTTCAAAAAAACTCTTTCGCCATTCCCGTTCATTATAGGCAACCCTCCGTTCACCATTTTTGTTTTGTACCCTATAGGGCTTCAGAAGCAAAACCTGTTTTAAGGAGTTGGAATAATAGCGTTCAAATATCTTTTTTATGGAATCAATAAAGGCATCATTCACATGGTTGTCAACCGAATCCACAAGTGCCCTAATTTCATCCCTTAGGGGTGTAATCTTGATGTGGTCCAAAAAATTCTTTCCCCCTGTATCGCTTTGGAAGTCCTTTATAAAATCCAAGATCTGTGGGACAATGGAATTTTCGAAATTATTCTTGAAGGTGGTCTCAAGTTCACTGTGGTTCTTTACATAAAAAACAGGGTTCAGGTCAAATTTTTCAACTATGCTGTCCCGCTCGAAGACGATGCCATACTTTCCATAATCCACCACTTGATCTTTGCCGATATCACGAAACAGTATATTCGCGAAACTGATCATCGGGATAAGGATGTTGTTGCCATGGAAAGATTCTTTGGTGTAGGAGGTGAAAAAACCATGCCGTAGAATGGATTTTACAACTTCCAGGGATTCCGTAAGATGAATGATTTGATTGATCTCTTTCATGATAATGTCCTTGTCCTTTACCTATGGTCCGGGTTATGGTCCTTAAATTCATTTTTCTTTATCCAGTCTGCAATATCATTGCATGCGGCCTGTACCACCAACCATGAAATATTGCAGGTGTCCCGATCAGGGTTTGTCCTATAGACCAGTTGTTGGTAGGGGTGTATGATGTTTCTGAAATCCCGGAGGGCATGGCTGAATTTTTTCACATCGAGTTGTATCCAGCCAACTTCATGGGCCACCTCTATCATATCGTTTAAGGTCCATTCTGCAAAATGTTTGGCCTTGCCGTCTTTTTTTGGTGCCGAGGCGGCTGAATTGGCAATCCGGGGATTCCTTTGCATTGTTCCCATCAAAAAGCCCTCAAGCATACTGCCCATCATAATAACCGCACTTACCGTTGCATTGGAATCTATACAGGATTGGACTTCCCTCCATCGGGAGAGCAAAATTTCAGCTATGCCGCTCTCCAGCCCCAAATTATCAAAGTTAGGGGGAGGTAGGGGAGTCAGTTCCCTTTCTTCGGGTGTATCGTCAAAATTGTAATTCGGTGTTTCCTTGACCAATTCAGGCACTGGTCCATTGAACCTGATCTTTAGACCTTCCACCGCCAAAATTTCATTAAGGGTCATAAGGGCCAATTTGATTTGGGCCCTATCGCCACCATAAAGTTTTGGGGATACCAAGCGTAAGATGACCTTTTGCAGATCATATCCGTTAAGATCGTCCAGCACGGATGCGGTCCAGGGATTTCGGGAAGAGCCATCGTGGGTGGCATCGATTCCGCAGTCCTGAAAGAATCTTGTCAAATAGGTGGAACTTCTATAGATTGGATGCTTGTCCTTATCATCTCCGCAAATAAATTGTGCTATCTTAAATTTTGTAGTCGGGTCCATTACATCAAACAAGATTGGTTTTTATGGCCATATCAAGCAGGTTGATACATGCCTCGATCGAAAATGCATAGATCCTGTCCGTCCCTTCACCAACGGATTGTACAAGACCTACCAATTTCCCGGTCTCATCCAGTATGGGAGCTCCACTGCAACCACGGTAATCGTCGGCATCAGTAATAACTTCGGGGGTCTTGAATATGTGGTACTTTCCAAACGAATCAACATAGGTCAAATCCAATTTCAATGTAGGCTGGCTACGGATCAGGATTCCATCGACCCCAAACCGTATCCTACCAGCGAACCCATAATATTTGCCACTTTCCGGTTCACCGGCTTCGTGGAGGTTGAGGTAACATTTGGGCCCAGGCTCTATGGTATAGGAGCCAAAATCGTATTGCGGTTGAAAGATCTGAAAATCCTCCTTTATTTCACAAAAGGTCACTTCCAAGGTTTCATCAAATTCCAAATCCAGGTCTTCCAATTCCTTGATTATGGTCGCTTCAAGGTCTTTATTGGTCCTATAGCTGTCAAAATAACACATGCTTCCCACGGAATACAAAGGTGTTTGTAGATTGACGGGCGGTAGTCCTGTATCGATACAGGTACCGGAATGCTCAATATCCGTGACGTGGGCAACGGACAGTAGATATTTTCTGCCATGGTAAACCACAATACAACCACTCCCAAAAGCAATGGGTTCCATATCGTTTGCCCTGCACATAACGATATGTTGACAGGATTTGACTATTAAATTGATAATATCCATAATCGCTTGAACCTTTCACCTAAGCAAACGCCTCCAGTATATCAGTTTTATCTTTCCAATCATCGGTGAATTCCTGTTAAAGATAAGTAGATAATAAATGAAATAAGCTGGCATGTCCTTGTCTTGAAACAAAGCTCTACCCAAAGAATCGTGAAAATCATAAGGTTTTACCATAAAGCTAGTTCTTTTCCAGTAGGTCATAGGGGTATTTGAAGTTTTGGGACCAAAGCCATTTTATCCCCTGTTCTTTTCTAAACATAAATAATCCAATGCTGGATCTAAGATGGTCGATCAAATATCCATATCGGTGGGATAGGATCCCAACAAAGGAAAAATTAATTGATACCCAGTACCATAAGGCCCTGTAATCCTTCATTGCAGAAGACCATGTGGGACGCGCTCGATCATTGAATGTCACATAGCCTCGACCGCTGCGTTTATATGTTTTACCGTATTGTCTGAATTTACCCCCAACCCTTCCTGTTGGAAGATCATTTCCCCATTAGGGTCAAAGACACTGATGATGTTTGAATGGGAAAAATCCATAGGTGAAATTTCCTTGTAGCTTACGGACAAAACAGCGGCAAATTCGCGTGTATTTTCTTCAGTGGAACGTAAAAACAACCAGGGATCTCCATCCATAAGGTTTTCTTGGGCAAAGGCCTTTAAACGTTCGGGGGTATCGGTTTCAGGGTCTATACTGACAAAGATCATCTTCACATTTTTCTTGGAATGTTCAGGCAAGCGTTCTTCGATATTTCGCATATCGGCCACCAAGCGGGGACAGGCTGCTTTGCAACTGGTATAGATCATGACCATGACCAAAACATCACCTTGAAGGTCCTTGAGCTGTATATCCGTACCATTTTGTGTTGTCCACGTAGAAGGAAGGTTGTAAATGGACATATCTGAATAGGCCCTGTCAGTCCTTTCTTTTGTTTTGTTTTCAACTTTGACCAAATCCATTTTACAGGTGGGGCAGCTCCCTTTTTGGCCATAGGTCTTGTCTCCTTCGCATTGCATTGGGCAATGATATGCAAAGTCTTTATCCACTTTCCCGGGATCGTTGTTCCTACAGGCCCCAAGGGTCAAAGATAGGATCAATGCAATTAGATAGGGTTTCATGTTTTTGTTTTTAGAGGGTTTCCGTACTATTTTTCGCGCACCTAAATCCAAGATTTTTAATACTGTACCTAGCTTTAATACTTCCCCTGAATGCATAGCGCATAAAGGCCGCATAGTTCATGAGATCTGTTGCGCCGATGGCCGCGCTCCCACAGAACAGATTGCTGTCCCTATCCACATCCTTTCTGGATTCTCCTGATATCAGGACAGAATTAAAATCCAGGGTCCATTCCCAGACCAAACCATGCAGGTCATATATGCCCCAATAATTTTTAGGTGTTTTGCCGATGGATCTCTCATCGGTCCTGGGCGTTTCGTACCATGAGAGTATCTTTTGATTATAAGAGGCTTTTTTTCTGGCATCGGCTGTAACTTCGTCGGACATTGCCACATATTCCCATTCATCTATGGTGGGCAATCGTTTTCCCTGACATTCACAATACGCCTTGGCCGCAAACCAGGATACATGGGTTACAGGGCTATTGGGATTTTCAGTATCGTTGAGGGTCGTATCATTTTTGAATTGGCGCAAATAGTTTTCGTCCGCATAAAGTTTCAATACATTGGATTTTTGCCATTTAGGATTATCCTTCAAAAACTGTAAAAATTGGCCGTTGGTCACGGGATAGGCGTCCAGTTCAAAATCTTGGACTTCAATTAAGGATGAATCCCTTCCGTACAAAGGGATGTAACGACCTCCTTTGATACTTGCCATACCATCTGTCTGGGCAAAACCAAACGTCTGAAAGACCAAACAGACAAATACTGCCCTAAAGGGAATCGCAAACATGATGCTGGTTTTAACTACTTGTTTTTTATTGTATTGACCATTTCCGAGGTAACCACTGTTTTATTATTGCCCCAACTGTTATACACATAGGTGAGCACATTGGCGATTTCTTCTGATGAGAGCATTTGTCTTGTCATGACACTATTGTATTTTTGGCCATTGACAGTGATTTCACCAGTTTTTCCATTCAATACAATGCCGATGGCCCGATTGACATCGGCATTTAGGTAATCTGATTTTGCCAATGGAGGAAAAGCATTGGGAATACCTTGACCTTCTGCCTGATGGCAAGCAAAACAAGTTTGCATATAGATCTGCTTGCCGAACTTCATCTGTTCTTCAAAATTTTGGGCTGGAATCTCCGATTCCACTACGCCATCAGTGGTTGGCATTTCTTGTATTCCAGGGCCTTCAGGCAGGTAGATGCCATCATATTGCTCACCGGTATAAATATTTTCATTTTCTTCCCCTTCCACTTTCAGCATGCCCAAGGCCCCTTTGTTGAACGCCCTAAAAATGGAATGGTCCACCAAGATGAAGGTTCCTGGAACATTGACGTGAAATTCTACAATGGCGGCTCCTCCTGCGGGGATCATAGTGGTCTGTACATTTTCGTTGATCAAATCACCTCCTTCCACATGTACCTTATCAAATATTTCCCCAATAACATGAAAAGAAGACACCAGACCAGGACCACCATTGCCCACAAACAGTCTAACGGTTTCCCCAACCTTTGCAGTGATGGCATTATCGCCCGTCAAGGCGCCCACATTTCCGTTGAAGACCACATAATCTGCTTTTTCATCAACGGCTTTTTGCATATCAAAAGGTTGTAGACCACGCTCACCATTGGCCCCTTTGGTATAAAAATCCCCTTGCATGATATAGTATTCCCTGTCGACCAAAGGCAATCCGCCATCAGGTTCCACCAAGATCAAACCGTACATGCCATTGGCGATGTGCATACCCACTGGTGCGGTCGCACAGTGATAGACATAGAGCCCAGGGTTCAGGGTTTTAAAGGAAAATACCTTTTCATGCCCTGGTGCAACAAAAGAGGACTCCGCTCCACCCCCGGGACCGGTAACGGCATGCAGATCAATATTGTGGGGCAACTTGTTGTCCGGGTGGTTCTGCAAATGGAATTCGACTTCGTCACCGACCCTTGTCCTGATAAAGCTCCCAGGTACCGTTCCCCCAAAAGTCCAGAACACATACCTTACGCCATCGGTCAATTCGCCTTCCTTTTCAAGGATTTCCATTTCAACGATAAGTTTTTTGGCCTTTCTTTCCCCTACGGGCCTAGGAACATTCGGTGGAGCGGTCAATTCCGCTTTCATTTCCCTATGAACAGGAATATCCTCTGTGTTAGTGTATACCTTTTTTTTGCTTTTAAAGCAACCATACGCTGACAGAAGTAGAACAATTGAAAGGATTTTCAGAATCGATTTCATTTTGGTTGATTTTTTTGAATTTTCATTGAAACTATTAATAATTAAATAGGTAGGCAAAAAACCATTAATAAGATAAAGTTATCCTTTTTATAGGAAAAACCTAAACTAGTTCAGGACTGTTTCATTCTTTTTATGGAAGAAGCCATCTTATATTCCATTGCTTGGTTCTCCAATGGGTATGGCCATAATTTTCCATTTTCTGTAAAGGGAAGGGGGTTTGCACTTGCAGAAAACCAACATTCCATCTTATTTTTCCGTTCCTGTGATTGGTCAACGTTCTTAACCGTGGCTTAAGCCCGTGCTTACTTTGGAATTGGCTTGTGGGGATGAAAGGATGAAGGTTAAGGGTTATCTTTGTCGCTTAAGAATGAAACCTTGAAGCCATTTGTTCCCAACCCTTCTGAAATTTTAAAGGAATCACAACATTTTTTGAGCAGTACCAGCTTTTCAAGGGCCTTTCTTGTGGGCTTTGCGGTTACCTTACCCATTATATTAGGGATACGATCCGGGTATTTTGAGATTGGTTTGGCCCTTTGTTTTGGGGCTTTGTGGAGCTCCCCAAGCGATGTAAGTGGAAGCTTTTACCAGAAAGCGGTAGGCATCCTGATTTCAGCAATATTGGTCACATTGGTCAGCTTTATAGGCGGATACCTACATTTTGAACTTTTGCTATTGCTTCCTATACTGGGATTGCTCACATTTACCATTGCCTTTATCTCAGTATATGGTTTCCGGGCCTCACTTATCAGTTTTTCCGGTCTCATGGCCTTGGTCTTGAGTTTTGCCCATGATTCCAAAGAATTGGAGATATATCAATATGCCCTATTGATAGGGTTGGGAGGTATCTGGTATTTGATCTTGGCAAAGCTTTGGAGTATCATATATCCAAGGGCAGAGACCGAGGAGTTTCTTTCCGAAACCTACCTTCTCACCGCAGAATTTTTGGAAATACGGGGAAAATTGGTGGATCCAAAAGCAGACCGAAAACAGTTGCAATCAAGACTGCTTGAACTCCAGGGCGAACTTACGGAAAACCATGGGACCTTACGTGAGATATTGATCCTTACCCGCAGAAGTTCGGGTAGATCCAACTATCTGGACAAACGGCTGTTGATCTTCACCGAATTGGTCGGGATGTTGGAAACGGCGATTTCCAATCCAGTCAATTATGATCAGGTGGACAAGCTCTTTAAGGACTATCCCCAATACATTACGGCCTTACAGGAATTGATTTTTCAAATGTCCCTACAATTAAAATTAATTGATCAGGCAGGGAACGATAAGGCCAAACTACCCAAGAATAATGTATTGAGGCAATCTTTTGACGATATCTCACAAAGGATTTCAGAATGGGGCGATCTAGGGGATTATGAAGAATTTTTAATGATCCAAAACATATTGGCCTATCACAAGGAGCAATTTGAGAAATTGAAACGAATCAAAAGATTATTGGGCGATTCGGATACGTCGGAATTCGAGCTCATCGATAGAAAGGAGGCCAAACGCTTTGTTGAATCTCAGGACTATGATCCTAAATTATTGGCAAGAAATCTCAGTTTTAAGTCCTTGATATTCAGGCATTCCTTGCGATTGTCCGTTGCTGTAATGGTTGGTTATGCATTGGGCTCCTTCTTTACGTTCCAAAATCCGTATTGGATATTATTGACGATCATCGTAATCATGAGGCCGAGTTATGGCCTTACAAAGACCCGTGCCAAGGATCGGATCATAGGAACACTTATCGGCGGTACCTTTGCTTTGGGCCTTATTTTCTTGGTGACAAACCCTTATGCATATGGTGCCATGGGCGTTGTATCATTGATCATAGCCTTGGCCATGGTACAAAGGAATTATAGGACTTCAGCCGCTTTTATTACCCTGAGCGTGGTGTTTATCTATGCCATTCTTACGCCCGATGTCCTATCAGTGGTACAATTCCGGATACTGGATACCTTGGTCGGGGCCGGTCTTTCTTATCTGTCCATGTTGACGTTGTGGCCCAGCTGGGAATATGTGGAAATGAGGGAGAGTGTCGAAAAAAGCGTCAATGCCATCAAAGCGTTTTTAACTTCTATTGAAACGTACTATATACAGAAGGGGGATGTGCCTACTTCTTATAAGATTGCCCGGAAGGATGCGTTTTTGGAAACCTCCAATTTGAGTTCAGCGTTTCAGCGCATGACGCAAGAACCCAAATCCAAACAAAGGGAAATGGACAAAATATATGAGCTGGTCGTCCTGAACCATACATTCTTGGCTTCCCTGGCTTCCTTGAGCACCTATATCCAACATCATGGCACTACAGAGGCATCCGAAGAGTTCAAGGCTGCTATGAATACAATAAAACAAAACTTGGAACAAGTGCTCAATTCCCTAAAGGGAGAAAAACAGGACATTTATAATCCTAACGGAAAAACCATCACGATTTTTAACAAGCAATTGTCCATTTCCGATCTTTTACAGGATAAACCCCCAATGCCTATGGATATAGGGGTCCAACGTAATCTTCAAGAGGCCCATTTGGTTTGGGGACAGCTTGAATGGCTGTTTTCCATTAGTGATAAAATGGTGCAATTGACGATTAAGATGAATTGGGATTGATGGCATTGATTTATGGTCATACTTTGGTAAATGTGCTGTAATACTTGATTGTTATTGTATGGGATACCAAAAGAACCCTATGGTCAATACCATTATTTTGTCGCAAATGTTTACTAAATATGCGACAAAATATATGGTTCATATTTTCTATACTGATCTAATGAGATCGATGTCTATGTCCAGGATAAGGGACACTCCTTACGAAATGGAATTGAATATACCTCGAAATTCTTGGAAAGAAGTACTTCTGCGGTTTGGAAATTCAGAATCATTTTGTTCTTTCCATCCTTACTATGTGTAAATTCCTAGTTTGCCCTATCAAAGGATGGATTGCCCTTAATAACCTAATTGATAGGTTCCTTGTTCCCCTAATTGGGAACACCTGTGGTTTTTCGGATTGTCAAAATATTATTATTAAATATCAAAGACCACTCCGAACTGTTTCCTACCACTTTCTTGCTTTTGCGGGGCACGTTAAGCCCTGCACATAAAACTGGCTCTAACATACCTGGCAATTGGATCCTGAAGGTTTGGCCAAACGAAGTAATGTAAAAAAGAGCAGTCCATTTGAAAATAGAGATTCATCTTAGGCTGAGATCCACTGAACTCAAAGTTGATACAAATCTTATTCCCATCGTTGATTAGGGGAAATAGGAGGGAGGGGATATTATGAAAGTACCCCTTTTGGAGGATATTGCTTGAATAGTTGTAGGTCTAGTCTCAATTGAGACTTTTCGATTGACTTTAGTTTATAGACAATCTTTCTGCAGCACTTTTTATATTTTGATCCCCCACAAAACCGGCACGTTCGGTTCGGTTCATACTTATTCCCATTTAGGGCAGTTTCGAGCAGTGCGATAATGTGGTCAAAATCTGCCAATTGAAACGCTTCATGATAGTATTGGACAATTCCGTCAAAATCGTGCCTGTATTCTCCATTGGCATAGGCGCCGGTTGCATTTTTAAAATGGTAGTTGGCAAAAAAAGGATAAATGACATTCTGGTAAAAATCTTCCAGAACAATTCCTTGCCTTTTTAATTTTTGGAGTTTATGGGGTATGTCCAGGCAACATTCCCCGTCTTTTGAAATGTGAAGATTCCAATCCCTATCGATGACCATGCTCTGCTCTATGACAACGGGAATGGTATAAGGGTATTCTGTTTCGTTTACCAAGATCAGAACATCAAAGCTACCCCAAAATCTATCCTTCCCATCCAAGACCGCTATTTGGCCGCCAAGGGCCACGTAGCCCTTTTGGGGGCTTTGAACAATCTCGAACCGAAAGTATGACCCAAGGAACCGTTCAATATCCTCATTTAATTTCCTTGTGTACATCTACTGAAATAGGGTTTACTTTTTGATGCAATGGGATAGAGGTCGCGACTGTCCCTTTTCGGATCTGGGAAGGCATTTAAGGTCAGAACAAGGACGCCGGCATGGTTCTGGACGGCGAGCCCGATATCTACCAAGTACCGTTCCCAATCAAAATTATATTGATGGTATAGCCTACCATCTTCATAATCGTGTATTTCCTTGGTTTTCTGTTCAAAATATTTGGGCCTGCCCAAATTTGTTGCTATGTTGTGGCCTACCACCATCCCATTGTCATCCGCATTTGCTTGCATTTTGGGGGCCAGACTGGTATGGAGGCTACAAGTGGTCACCTCACCTGAATCACCAACTCCCGAATAAAACCAATCGACTTGATTTGTATGGCCTAGATCCAATCCGGCACGGGTATGGATGTCTTGGACACCGTTCTCTTCAAAAAAGTCCTTGAGATCATTTTTTACGAAATATGAAATCATGGAAAAGGATTTAAGGGCATCTTCAACGGCCTTTTTCTTGTCGATGCTTTTTCCGCCAAAATACACCATGAGACCATCGCCTTGGACCCTGTGCACATAACCACCACAGAGATTTACGGCCAAAATGGAGGCCCGAATGATGCTCTCTGTTATCAACCTTACGGTACCTTTGGTGAATCTATTGAACAATCGGGTACTTTTTTTGACATCAATAAATCCAGAAATGATCCAATGCTCCTCGACCATATCGGTGCCTTTCAGGTGAATGAAATCTGGATGGCTGCCCAGGGGTTGGTAGTCAAAGGTGACCGCAACCCCCATTCCCCTTGCCAGTGTTTTCATATCCTCCGACAACTCCCGTCCGGGAAGCTCATTTTTAAGTGAGCTTAAGAATTCCCGGTTCCTGTCCAATAGGGATTCGTTCAGTGAAAAGGTCTGTTTAGATCTTATGGGGTCGTTTTCAACTGCCTTGCGGATTACGTTTTTGTAATTATCGAAAATGTTCATGATGTTAGGGTTGTTTTAATTAATAAAAATGTGAGGGGTGCCAGGAGTGCAAACTGTGCCAATAAAAGCTGACAGGCCCATTTGAGTTTTTTGAATTTGGCGTTCAAGCCTTGCGATAAAATGTGCACTTGGTTCCTCAAATCCCTTTTATCACCTTTGGCCCCTTGCTTTTTGGATTGTTCAAAGTATTCTTCCGGTTGTTTCTGCCCTATGGAACCAAAATAATATAGAGATCCAAAAATGGGGGAAGGAGAGAGGTAAGGCATGCTGGCCATTGCCAAAAGGACCAAACTAATTACCCCACAAGTGATTATAACGACCAAATTGACCACCAACCAGGGTTCTTTGGCCATAAGCTCCTGTATCTGGGTCATGAAAGTAATGGCACCTCCCGTTATAAAGGTGTTGAGTGCAATATAAACTGCTGTTTTGTTGTTTACGCTATCATAATAGTGGTCCAAACGGTTGATGGTAAATTCAAGTCTTTCTTTTTCCATAATTTACTGTTAAGGTTTGATAAATGGGCCGGATCCGTGAATCCGGCCCATTATGTCATTTGATGGCCTTTGCAATGGCGGATATTGCCACTACAATGGTCACCAAAGTGAGCATGGAGGAGATAACCTTGGCGCTTTCCCCTTTGACGTGTAGACAGGTGTCCTTATTGCATAAACTTACCCTGTCATTTTGAATGGAATACTTCATATCCAAATTTTGGATTGCCCCAAATTCTCAGCAATTGGGTTTCGCTGGGGGATTATTTGCTCTTATCGGTAACCCCTTTGAATTTCCCGCCACTGACCTTAACATCCATGAACCTTCCGGAACCGGAATCTCTTTTGACATAAAGCCCTGTTTTGGGATTAAAAACTTGGGTGCGATTTTTGACCGCTCCTTTCCTCGCGTTGTCACCATATGGTTTGTTCTTTGCCATAGTGAATAGAATTAAAAATGAATAAATAGCCTTTGCTACCGATGGGCAGCCATTTATTACTCCGAGGGATAAGGGGGATTATAATGGGGAAGACTTGTAGGTGCCAATTATTCGCGGTACCTTTATGTCGATCAAAACAAAGTCTTTTAAGATAATCCAAACTTATCTCAAGAGTAAAATGTAGAGCTGATGCCTTTTTGGTATCAGCTTTTTTAGTTTATAACGATCTTATATAGTCCATAACTTTTTGTTCTTTGACAATTGTGTTCAAAATCTCATTCACGGGCAATGCCTTGACACCATTGGTCTCGGCACATTCCTTGATTAGTTCGTTCCTTTCCACAAGAATCCCATTGGTCAATTTGCAATGGTAAATGGCGGCAAGGTCCATAAGATGCAGCCCTGGGAAGGGAATACTTTGTTTACAGGAAAACCTGTAAAAATCCTTTTCCAATGAAAAAGTCATGATCTTGCCCTCCTCCACCATGCGATTGAGCCGGATTCGTTCCGTTTGGCTATAGCAATTGGATTCCAGTACCATTTCAGTAACATAAAAAGCGTCCTTTGACGCCTCAAAGATTTTGAGGGTGTCCAAAACGAGCAATAATTCTATGTCACTGAACGTATACATACCTAGATTCTCATAAAATTTTTATCACCGAACCTATCCTTGATATCCATTACCGTCATACCCGAAAGTTCAGCTGCCTGTGTTGGGGATAGCAAGGACCTGCCCTGTTGGTTGTCCATGTTCAGGCCCTTGGCCAATAGGTTGAAAAAACGGGTAGGCTTTTCAACCCCCCTGTATTCACCAAAGGTGGCAGATTCATCTTCTCTCCATTGATCGTATTTTTCCCTCCACTGGTTGTAGGTGTTCCAATTTATGATGCCCAATGTGAGCGCTCGAATTATGATGGCCCAAATGGATATCCCGTAGGCCATCTTAATGCTTTTGAGTTCTTCCAGGGTTATCCCGTTCCTATTGTTGTTGAAATGATCGTACAATACTTCTTCGAAGAGCAACATGGCACCTGCAAAGTGGTTACAGAACCGCTCGATTCGATCCCGATCGTCTATGTCGAAATCTAAGATTAAATGGGCCAATTCGTGCAATGTGGTAAACCGACGTCTGGATATATCGGGATTGACAGCGTTCAACACTATGATCGGTACCTCTCCGGCCCAGCCTGAAAAGGCAACAAAGTCATTTTGCTTTTCCACCTCAAAAATTTTGATGCCCTTGCTCTCTAATAAATGGATCACATCATAAATCGGATTGTTTCCGAGTTTCCACTTTTTGCGGATGATCTTTACCGCATTTTCAACATCACTGCCATTGGCAATGTTAATGTCCTCTACCGGATTCTTGAATTTGATTTTATCATTCAAAATGTTTTCCAACTCAATAATGCGATAAAAGTCATTGGAAATGCTTTGCATGATTTCACTCTCAAACGCCATATGGGATTCCTGCTTTTCCCGGTATTCAATATTGGTCATGGAAAAGGCGGTCTTCCCAGAACGATATTCAAGATTGGTGCTTTCCGCATCAATAATATCAAAGGGCTTTAGATGTAACACTTTGGAAAACCGGATTAGATGGTTTGTTTTCATTTCCCGTTTTCCTTCTTCAAATTTTTGGATGTAGGAAAGTGAAAATCCTGTAAGATCTGCAAAAGCTTGTTGGGATAACCCAGCATCCTGCCTTAATTGTTTTATTCTTTTTCCGAGGTCCATTTTAGATGATGTTAGTTGAATATGGAACAAAGATAAATAAAAATCAATAACCACACATAAAATTAAAAAATGATTTTATTGTGTGTATTTTTATATGAATTTACTTGTATTGTTTATTTTTTGTCCCAAAAAAGGCATATATTTGGGACATTTATTGAGTTCTATATGTCCATAAGGGAGAAAATAAAGGAAGAAATCGAAGCAGGAAGAAGGGGTAGGATCATTATGCCATCGGATTTCGAAACCAAATACGGTGTTGAAAATACCAAAAAGTCCTTATTGCGCCTTACCAATGACGGTTTTCTTGAACGATTGGCAAGGGGCATCTATCTATATCCCGAACATGATGAACTATTGGGGATGTTGTATCCTGATATAGAGACCATTGCAGAACAAATAGCGGCCCGGGATAATGCACGCATCATCCCAACAGGAGCGCAGGCGTTGAACTTGCTTGGACTATCCACACAGGTCCCATTGAATGCCGTTTTCCTTACGGATGGATCTCCAAGGAAAATTGAAATTGGCAACAGGACAATCAAATTTAGAAAGACCAGTCCTAAGAATTTGGCGGCAAAGGGAAAATTCAGTGGATTGGTCATACAGGCTCTTAAAGAACTTGGAAAAGACCAGGTCACCTTGGAAGATGTTGCGATAATAAAGGAATATTTGAAGAAGGAGGAACCGGAGCACCTATACCATGATATGAAATTGGCCCCATCTTGGATCGCCCATTTGTTTGGGGACTTACTTGCATATTACTATGAGTGAATTCAATAATTTCAGTGACGAGCAAAAAAGAAGGATATTTGTTCAGACAGGTGCAAGAACGGGGCTTGTTGCCACTGCTGTTGAGAAGGATTGGTGGGTGACCCAATTATTGGATATCGTGTTCTCCCTCCCGTATTCCGAGGCATTTGTCTTTAAAGGGGGTACCTCTTTGAGTAAGGGGTACAGTTTGATAGAACGGTTTTCAGAGGATATCGATTTGGCCATCGATCGCGGGTTCTTTGGGATGGGTGGTGATCTTTCTCGATCACAAATTCAAAAACTACGTAAAAAAAGTGCCCGGTTTATCAGTACGGAATTGTTGGGAAATTTATCCGAACAGCTCGCAAAACGGAGATTGGATATTTCCTCCATAGGCGTGGAACCCTTCAAAGACTCCGACACCGACCCCTTGCGCATATTTGTGGGGTACAAATCACTAACGGCCAAAATTGATTATCTGAGCCCAAGGATACTTTTAGAGATCAGTTGTAGATCATTAAGGGAACCTTATGAACATGTGCCTGTTCTATCCTTGATAGATCATGAATTTTCTTCCTCAACATTTTCCAATAAAGCATTTCAGGTCCGAACAGTTGAGCCTAAACGTACTTTTTGGGAGAAAATATTACTATTGCATGAAGAGTGGCAAAAAGCGGATATAAGAGTGGACCGTTTGAGTAGGCACCTTTATGACCTGGAACGGTTGATGGACACCCATCATGCCCATAAGGCTTTGGAAGAAAAGGATTTGTTCCTCCATATTGTTGAACATCGAAGGGTTTTTTCCTCCGTAAGAGGGGTGGACTACAATAACCATACTCCATCACGAATCCAGATAATACCACCTGAAAATGTGCTGGACGCATATCGGAACGATTATGACGAAATGAGGTCAAGTATGTTTGTTGGTAAGTCCCTTCCATGGGAACATATCATAACACGATTGTTGGAATTGCAAGAAAAGATTCGAGCCTTGGATTGGTAATCCAAAATGGATATGTCCCCAAAATTCCCCTGAATATTGGCCTAGGTATTGTTCCTATATTTCTATAAAAATGTATTTAATATCCTTAATCAATATTAATCGAAAGTTAAGCTCGCAAAATATTCTCGGACAAGGGACGGCATAAAGCCGTTTCTTGGGGTCACTTTTTATTCCGTTTCCTTGCCGCTCCAAAATTTTGTCTTCCGCTTGGTGTCCGCTCAAATATTGTTTAATCAAAAATCCAAGAATCATGGAAACAAGAACAAAAAAGAGAGCGACACGCAAAGTGAACAATGGGCAAGGATCCAAACCAAGGAAGTCCAAAACCCACGGGGATGCAACAACCATCCCACAGATCCAAATGTTGGATATCGGATTGGTATCCCCCGATTCCGGGCAACCCCGAAAAACCTTTGATGACCAAAGTCTGAACCAACTGGCACAGAGCATTGCCCAACATGGGGTCTTGCAGCCGATCACGGTGCGAAAATCTGATGACGGCTATATCATTGTTATGGGTGAAAGGCGGTTTCGTGCAAGTAAATTGGTAGGATTGACCACTATCCCGGCCATGGTAAGGGACTATGTCGATACGGAAGTACTGGAAGTCCAGATCATTGAGAACCTGCAACGGAAAGATGTGGAACCCACAGAGGAGGCCGAGGCCATCCAGTTTCTCTTGGACCGATATGAACCTACTGAGATTGCCCAACGCTTGGGCCGCTCTGAAAATTATGTTCGACAACGGGTTAAATTGGCAGGATTGATTGAAGGTTTCAAGACCTTTGTCAGAAGAGGGGAGATGACCCTGGGCCTTGGTGTGGCCGTGGCCCTTTTTGAGTCGGAAGAGCAAAAATTGATGCTGGAAAGCATGGAAGGGGATTTTCAGGAACATCGGGTCAAGCGGATGATTGATAACCGGAGCTTTGATTTGACCAAAGCCTGTTTTGATGTGACCGACAAGACCTTGGTACCCAAAGCCGGTGCATGTAATGTCTGCCCTTTTAATGCAGCCAACCAAGGGAACCTATTCGGGGAAGGAAAGATGGTCTGTACCCGGACATCCTGCTTTGAGAACAAAAAGACCAAGACTTTTATGAAACTCTTGAAAAGTGTGAAAAAGGAGGGATTGAAACTGGTGCCCGACATTAGCAAATATTGGGTGGACGAGGAGCGCAATCAATGGATCATGGCCCAAATGGAAAAAGAGGGTCTTGAGGTGCATTTGACCAATGAACTGGACATTTTAAAGGAGCCTGTTGGGCCTACCATGGAAAGCATTAAAGAGGAGCACCGGCACTATGAATACACAGAGGAAGAATTGACCAAGTTCCTGGACGAGGCCTTGGAATCCTATACTGAGGAAAAGGAGAAATGGGACAATGCCATGGATCATGGGTTTGGAAAGGGTATTCTACTGGAACCGGATTCCTATTTGACCCAAGCCATTTATGTAAAAATCAGAGAGGAATCCGATGATAGAGGTTCAGATGTCAAGTCATTGGAGAAAAGAAAGATGTCGGAATGTACTCCCGCGGAACAGATCATCAAGATCAATACGAGGGAACTGCGGAAAAAGGAGATTGAGAACAACAACCAGTTCAAAGATGTGGTTGAGATGATTCGGGAGACCGATTATATTGACCAAAAGAAGGCATTGTCGATTGATGAAATGGTGGCCATCTCCATCTCCTTGTTCGAAAACAATCTGGGTTGGCATAACCAACGGGAACATTTTGAGGATTTTTTTGGAGATGATTCCCAGTTATCCAGAGAGGAGATTGTGGCCCAGTTCAAACAAAACTTCAAGAAAGAGACATTATACAAACTACTACGGTTCCTGTTGACCCGACAGGTACACCTTGGGGAGAGCAACCACACCAATGATCTGACGAACCAAACGTTCTATGTGGCAATGCAATCCTTCTACAAGGATAAGATCTCGGTCATTGAAGAAACCTATGCCGAAAATCGTCAAAAGCGTGAAGCACGGATCAAGGAAAGGATCTTGGTTCTGGAACAGCAGGCCGAGGTATTGAAGGATTGATTTGTATAAATGAAGGGATCTGGAAACAGATCCCTCCTTTTTTTATCAAGGGAATCTTCTTTTTTGGATACTACGAGTCTTCACCTAAAATGGCTGTTTCGGGTACTTGTGATCAGATTGCGCAAATGGGTTCGGGAGCCATTTGATATTTTTTAAATTCTATGGTGTTTTTCTTTTCGATTGTTTAAATGATCCCAGAGGGCATGCGAATACCTGATAGGTAGGCGAAGTATGGGTATGGTCCAAAAGGACAGGCGGCCTTTGGGAGGGAGCGATGAATCAAGAACCCACCCATGTTTTAAATCCGATTGCCTTGGCCTTGCTTACTACAATCCGCTTATCACAAGCAGGATTCACCACAACGATGAGTTTGCCGTTGAAGTATTGTTTGATGTTCACAATGGCCTCACGGTTTATGATGAACTGTCTGCTGGCCCTATAAAAGAGCTCGGGGTCCAATTCCTCCTCGATATCTTCCAGGTTATTGTCCATGCTGTACGATTTATTATCGAAAGTAATCCCTTTTACAATTCCCGTGTCAATTCTGAAATAAGCAATTTTTTTGGTTTTTAGGGGAATCATTTCGTCACGATTGTGCACCAAAAAAGTAGACCGATATGTCTTGGCCTTCCTACCGACCAAATCGATCAGGTCTTTTATTTGGTGGTCGGTGATCCCTTTCTGTTTGTTCTGCACCTTGAACTGTTCCAGTGCGTCCGATAACTCATCCTTGTCTATGGGTTTTAACAAATAATCGATACTGTTGAACTTGAATGCTTTTAAGGCGTATTTGTTATAGGCAGTTGTGAAAATCACCGGAACATTTAGGGTTACCTTATCAAAAATTTCGAACGAGACACCATCGGCAAGATGGATGTCCATAAAGATCAATTCCACCTCATGGGGCTTTGAAAAATATTCCACCGAAGATTTTACCGAATCAAGTACTTTTAGAATTTCAATATCATCATCTATGGCGTGTAGCAGATAGGCAAGATTATCACTTGCTGCCAATTCATCTTCTACGATTACTACCTTCATGCTGCTGTTTTTACAGGGAGTTCCACACTAAAGATATTATTTTCGGTGCGTACCGTGATTTCTTTGTGGCAGACAAGAATGTACCTTTTCTTGAGGTTCAAGAGTCCATGTTTGGTGCCTTCGCCAATAGTGGTGCGCGGTCTCATGATGTTGTCGACGAATATCGAGCCTTCCCTTGAATAAATTTTCACTTCCAAAGGATTTGTTTCCGAGATCTCGTTGTGCTTTACGGCATTTTCGACCAACAATTGCAAGGCCAATGGTGGAATTTCCTCTTGTAGAAATACATCCTCTATTTGTATATCGATGCTAAAACGGTCACGGTACCTTGTGCGAATCAGATAGGTATAGCTTTCCAGAAATTTTAATTCTTCCCTAAGGCTTACAAGATCGCTTTCACCGCTCATTAAAATATAACGGTACATAAAGGATAACTTCCGAACGAATTGTGTGGCCTTTTCGTTATCACGGATGAGTGAGGTCAATGAATTGAGGGAATTGAACAAAAAGTGCGGATCGATTTGGTTTTTCAAGGCCATTAGTTCGTTCTGGAGGCTCTGTTGTTTAAGATGTTCGTTCTCGATCCTACTTTCTTGCTTGTCGGCCTGTAGGCGTAGGATCCTTCCGATAAAGAACAATGCGATCAACAAATTGCCAAAGGTAAAGTTCGAAAAACCTTTGTCCCTGGTCGTCATTTCTGTGTCCAGTAGAATTGGATATAGATTCTTGAACAAGGTAAGGGCCATCAAAAAGATGGCAATATTTGCCAAGAACAGGACACTTATCCGCACCGGTGTCGACCACTTGAACCTGGCATAGCTGATGTTGGCGTTTAATTCCAATATGGCCCAGGAGAATAGGAAGATAAAAACAAGGCGGTAAGGCAGGTCTTTGATCTGTAGCCCTGAAAAGTCAAGATTGCCCTGACTGATCATGTCGTATAGGAAGATGGTCTTGGGGAGGGATGCCAATATCGCAAGCAGCAAGGCTATCTTGATTATGGTGGCTTGTTTGACATGTTTTAAGGCCATGGAAATCATTGTTGTTCGGAACGATTCAAATTTACGGCAATTTTAACTTGAAGGGTCTCCGGTTCTTGTCCCCGTAGATTAAAAAGCCTTCAATGTAGATTGAAGGCCTTGGAGGGATTGGACCATTTTTGCACCCTTATTTGGCAAGTGCATTGAAACCTTTAGGGAGATACCTTTGGATATCAAAATCCAATTCTATGTTTTCCTCCATTTCCACTACCTCTATTTCGTCGATATCGAATACCATACCTTCGTAGGGATTAAACCCCTCAGGCAAATAGGGGGCAGTATCAAAGCCAAGATGGATTTCCACTTCTTCTTCGATAAATGGAATCCTGTCCTCAACGGTCCCCATACCCTCATAGGGGTCAAAACCTTCGGGCAGGTACGGCGCAGTGTCAAAACCAAGATGGATTTCCTCTTCTGGTTCGATGAATGTTATATCCTGTATCGATAGGGTGGTGCATCCCTTGTTGCATTCGGAGTTACCTACATGTGCCATTAACGTCGTGGACAAGAGTACCAAACTTAGAAATGCTGTTGTTTGCAAAAAACGGGCATAGTATACCACCTGCGGCGGATGAAA
>NZ_JAHZSV010000055.1 GCF_019457905.1 Flagellimonas abyssi
ACCACCGCAACACCATACGTGATAAACAGTACGTTTTCCGAGGCCCAGGACCTTGAGGATGTCATATCAATCAACCCCAGTGCAGGAGGAAATGCGATAACCAACTTGCTAAACCCCACCGACCCACAGGACGCTGCAACAAAAGACTATGTTGATGGAATTAATGTTAGCGCTGGTGATGGAATTACTGTTACTCCCTCCGGACAAGAATTCAATGTCGCAGTGAGCAACCCTATTGTTGCCTTAGGCAAAATAAATAGTGATGGCTCAAGTGATTCAGGAAAACTAATTGGTGCGTTAATAAACTATGATCCATTGTCACCAGGAGAGTATGAGGTTGTTTTTGATTCACCTAGGCCAATTGGGGACGATAATTATATTGTTCAACTCACACTAATAAATGTTCCTGGTCCAGGTTTCTCAATTGAAGTTAGTGGAACTTCAAATACTGGTTTTACTGTACTCACTTCTCAACTTTCAATAGTATCAGGAAATTTAAATTCATCGCCCACAGATGCAGATTGGTATTTTACAGTAACAAATTTGTAGCTTTTTGAAACCCCTCCTCCTCATAGCGTTTTTGTTTTCGGTAAGCGTTGTCTTGGCCCAAGAAGGGCTGTACAATAGTGGCAATTTTACCGTGCACAACGATGCCCAAGTGGGCCTGCACACCAATTTGATCAACGATGCCAACTTTGACCAAACCACCGGGCTGGTCGGTTTTTACGGCAACCGTCCCATAACGGTCACGGGAAGCATACCACCCACTTTTTGGGATACGGAGATCTTGATGGACAACAATGTGTTTTTGGACATCCCGCTGATGGTGAGGAACAACGTTAATTTTATACTGGGCGATTTTTTAACGCCAACCACCACGCCAACAGTCAACCTAAACTTTATGGAGGACGGTTTTTTTAGCGGGGAGAGCGACGCTTCAAAAGTCGTCGGCTTTGCCGAGGTGAACAACCGCAACGTGTTCTCCTTCCCGGTAGGCGATGCGGAACAGCTCCGTCCGTTGACGTTCAATGCCCAGGGTACGGTACCACAGGCCATTTGCGCCTATTTTTTTGAAAACCCTTCTGCCCCCACTTCCCTTTCACAAACTTTTGATGTGGAAGAAAAAGTAAACAATATTGGTACGGTGACCGATAGGGAATTCTGGGTACTACAGGGCAACGTGCCCGTTCAGGTCACCATTTCGTGGAACACGCGCAGCAGCCTGATCACCATTCCGAACGCCACGGTGGAATCCATAATCGTAGTGGGCTGGAACAAATCGTCCAACCAATGGGTGGTTATCGGGAACACTGCCTATAGTGGCGATATCACCAATGGTTTTGTGACCTCGGAAACCTTTGTGCCCAACGATTATGCAGCTATTACCTTTGGTACGGTTCCGCTTCCGACAGATACTTTTGCTGTGAACAATCCCACCTTGGGCAATTATTTTTTGAGCCCGAACGGCGATGGCATCAACGACTTTTTGGTCATCGATGGCATGGAGGAATCGCCGAACAACAGTTTGCGCATTTTTAACCGCTACGGACAAAAGGTTTTTGAAAGAATCAACTATACCAACGAGTTCAGGGGCGTAGCAAATACTGGCAGCATGGTTCCCAATCCAGCCAACGGCCTTCCGGAAGGCGTCTATTTTTATCTGGTGACCTTGGACGACCTTGGACTGGAATATAACGGCTTCCTATTTTTAGATAAGTAAAAAATCAGTCTTTCCCTCCAGAATTTTTCAAAAGCAGGAATTAAAAATACTTCTTAACTTGGGGCAAAATTTGTTTCATGAAAAGAAGGAGCTTTTTAAAAAATACTGCGGCATCCGGCATGGCCTGTGCCCTTCCACCTATATTTCCCTATTTCGCCGAACCCAAATACTCGACCGAGGAGCTCATGGGCAAAGCGGACGTACAACTTTTTGGAGAAGGCATCAATTTACGGGAAGAGGCCTACAACTCCTTTTTGGAAATGAAAAAAGCGGCCTATTCTGCTGGTTTTGATATTAAAATGGTGTCCAGTTTTCGCGATTATTACCATCAACAACGCATTTGGGAACGCAAATACCTGAACTATACAGAGGATTTAGGGATGTCCCCGTTCGATGCCATTGAAAAAATCATAGAATATTCCACGATTCCCGGAACCAGCAGGCACCATTGGGGCACGGACATCGATATTATAGACGGATTCCCAAAAGCATCGGGAGACGTACTTGTGCCTGAAAAATTTGAAGCGGGCGGCCCTTACGAAGGTTTCAAACTTTGGTTGGACGATAACTCGACCAAATACGGATTCTATCTGGTCTACACCAACAACCCGAGAAGAAGGGGCTTCAAATACGAACCTTGGCATTACAGTTATGCCCCCATTTCCATTCCCATGCTAACGGCCTATAGAAAACTCAATATCCTCAAGTTGTTGCAGGAAGAGAGTTTCTTGGGCAGCGAACACTTTACGGCAGGGTTCATAAAAACCTATATTCAGGACAATATTTTGGACATCAACCCGGTATTGCTATAAGCGTTTTTTCGTATCTTCAACTGACTATAACGCTATACCATGAGAAGAGGAAGTTGGAGGATACGTATCCTTATCGGTTTGGCCATTGTTGCCTTCGCATTCATCCGCCGATGCAGCAACCAAGAGGAAAACCCGTACACCGGGCGAACCCAGAACATTGACATGACCGCAGAGCAGGAAATTGCCATTGGGTTGCAGAGCGCTCCCGAAATGGCACAACAGCACGGTGGCCTCTATCCGGATGAACGTCTTCAAAATTTAGTGGACAGGGTGGGCAACAAACTCGTCCAAAACAGTGTGGCCAGCGAGACTCCTTATCGCTATGAGTTCCATCTGTTGGCGGACGACCGTACCATTAATGCCTTTGCCTTGCCGGGCGGGCAAATATTTATCACCTACGCCCTGTTCTCCCAGCTCAACGAAGCACAATTGGCCGGTGTACTGGGGCACGAAATAGGTCATGTTATCGGCAGGCACTCCGCCGAGCGTATTGCCGAGAGCAGTTTTTGGCAAACTTTGGCCACCGGGGCATCGGTAGGTGGCGACATGGGCAATGTAGTTGCAGGTATCGGCCAAAACACCCTTTTGACCAATGGTAGGGGCGACGAACTGGAGAGCGATGATCTTGGCGTATGGTTCATGATCGAATCCGGTTACGACCCAAACGAGATGATAGAGGTGATGAAAATACTAAAGGCGGCCGCAGGGCCCAACCGGGTTCCCGAATTCCAGAGCACACACCCCGACCCCGAGAACAGGATCGAAAAAATCAAGGAATCCATCGATAAATATTCAGGTCGATAGAATTGGCGGTTCATCGATTAAAAAAGTGCTTTGTCTTTAATTCCGTATCTTTGAATGAACCCGAATCCTACCTACGTTCTCTTAATCTTTTATGCTATAAAAAGAGAGAACATATGGGAACACTATTACACTTTAAAGATCTCTATTTAGAGGCATTTGACGATTGCAAACCTAGCTTTGTGGTATTCTTTTTGAAGGGATACTCTATATTTTGTGCGGCCATGTTTTTATTGGCTGTATATGCATTTTTATACAGAGCTTTTACTGGCTTTGAGTTCTAAGCCGCGAGACACACTCTTTTGCAAGGACACTAAAATTTGTGAAATGAAAAAAAGGCCCCAACAAATTGTTGGGGCCTTTTTGTTAGACGAATAAACTCCTTTTCTATTTTTTCATAGCAGCTTCCAACACGGCTTGTGCCTCTGTTGCGTTGGACAATTCCGCATACTTGATGGCAGTCATGCCGCCATCACAGCGTTTTTTTAGGTCAGCACCATTTTCGATAAGTAATTTTAAAACTTCAACTTTGTTGTAACGGGCCGCATAATGGATAGGAGCTTTCCCCAAAGATTTTTGGTTGACATCCTCGCCAAGTTCAATCAATTTTTTAACGGTGTCTACATCGCCCTGCATTACCGCCTTGCAAAAACTGCTGAGCTCGTCCGGGCTTACCAGTTCAATAGAGGTTCCAAAATCGTTTGTTTTGAATTCGTTGGCAGAAACGCCGCTTAGGGCCAACATGGAAAATGCAGCCACTGTGAAAATTGTTTTTTTCATGATGATTGTTTTTGATTAATGAATTTACTTGTTATAAAAATAGACTCCCCAGAACAGAGGATGTTACACGATTAACAGTTAAATAACTTATTTTTAACAACTCCTCAATTTTAACATAAAATAATTAACAACTTCATAATTAGAATTTTAACAAAAAGCTAGGGCATCCAAGGAGAACATTTTATTTTTGTGATACAATATGTTACTATGAACAAAAAGGTTATTCTTATGATTTTGGATGGCTGGGGAAAATCCCCAGACCCAAAAGTTTCGGCCATTGAAAAAGCCAACACACCATTCATTGATTCACTCTATACCAAATATCCTGATGCCGACCTGCACACCGACGGAATGAACGTTGGTCTGCCCGAAGGACAGATGGGGAACAGTGAGGTAGGGCACATGAACCTTGGTGCGGGAAGAATCGTTTACCAGGACTTGGCCAAAATCAACAAAGCCGTAAAAGAAGACACCTTAAAGAACGAGATAGTACTCAAAGAAGCCTTTGACTACGCCAAGGCCAACAACAAACCGGTGCACTTTTTGGGTTTGGTGAGCGATGGTGGCGTACATAGCCATATCGATCACCTAAAAGCACTCATAAAAGCCGCCGACGAAAATGGTGTGGAAAAATCCTTTGTGCATGCATTTACCGACGGGCGTGATGTGGACCCCAAAAGCGGAAAGGGCTTTTTGGTAGACCTTGATAATTATTGCGCAGACAAAAAGACAAAGTTGGCTACCGTAATCGGAAGATACTACGCCATGGACCGCGACAAACGTTGGGAACGTGTTAAAATGGCCTACGATGTTCTTGTTAATTCCGATGGTGAAAAAACTCAGGACATTGGCGATGCCATGCAAAAAAGTTATGATGAAGGCGTTACCGACGAGTTCATCAAACCTTTGGTTATGACCGATGCCACCAATACACCTTTAGCAAAAGTGCAAGATGGTGACGTGATCATCTTCTTCAATTTCAGGACCGACCGTGGCCGTGAGCTCACACAAGCCTTGAGCCAGCAGGATTTCCATGAGCAGAACATGCACAAACTGAACCTGTATTATGTTACCATGACGAATTATGATGAATCCTTCAACGGAATCAAAATCATATTCAACAAAGAAAATATAAAGGAAACCCTTGGTGAGACCCTTGCCAAAAATGGTAAAAAACAGATACGTATCGCCGAGACGGAAAAATATCCGCACGTTACCTTCTTCTTCAACGGGGGACGCGAGGAACCATTTGATGGCGAAGAACGCATACTCTGCCCTTCCCCGAAAGTGGCAACTTATGACCTTCAACCGGAAATGAGCGCATACGATATCCGTGATGCCATTATTCCCGAGCTGAAAAAAGGGGAGGCCGATTTTGTCTGCCTCAACTTTGCCAATCCGGATATGGTCGGTCACACCGGTGTCATGGAAGCAGCCATTAAGGCTTGTGAAACCGTTGACCAATGCGCCAAGGACGTGATTACGGCCGGTTTGGAGAACGGCTATTCCACTATCGTAATTGCCGATCACGGAAACTGCGACACCATGATCAATCCAGATGGTAGCCCCAACACGGCACACACCACCAACCCAGTGCCACTTATTTTGGTGGACAGCGATATCAAAGAGGTAAAAAGCGGTGTTTTGGGAGATATTGCCCCGACCATTCTTAAAATGATCGGTGTACCACAACCCGAATTGATGACTCAAAAACCATTGGTTTAAGCAAAGATTCTTTAAAATCCATAGAATCAATTTATCTTTGCGGCTATGATTCAAGTAAAGACAGCAGAGGAAATTGAGTTGATGCGCGAAAGCGCTTTGGTGGTATCCAGAACATTGGGCATGTTGGCCAAGGAAATCAAGCCTGGGGCCAATCCGCTAAAGTTGGATAAAATGGCGGAGGAATTTATCCGTGAACAAGGAGCCGTACCCGGCTTTTTGGGTATGTACGATTTTCCTAACACCCTAAACTGGAGCCCAAACGCACAAGTGGTGCACGGCATACCCGGCAACGAAGCTTTGAAAGACGGTGATATTGTTTCCGTGGATTGCGGGGCCGTTAAAAATGGGTTCCATGGTGACCACGCTTATACTTTTGAAGTTGGAGAGGTAGCCGAAGAAACCAAAAAATTGCTCAAGGTCACCAAAGAATCACTTTATTTAGGAATTAGAGAGTTCACACTGGGCAACCGTGTGGGCGATGTGGCCTATGCCATCCAAAAATATACCGAGGACCATGGCTACGGCGTTGTCCGCGAATTGGTAGGGCATGGTTTGGGCCGTGAACTACATGAAGACCCTCAAATGCCCAATTATGGGAAAAGAGGGCGTGGCAAAAAATTTGTAAATGGAACCGTTGTGGCCATTGAGCCTATGATCAACATGGGCACCAGGCGAATAAAGCAACTCAAGGATGGTTGGACGATACTTACCGCCGATGGGAAGCCGAGCGCCCATTTTGAGCACGATGTGGCCCTTGTTGATGGTAAACCTGAACTCCTATCCACGTTTCAATATATTTACGAGGCGTTGGGCATTACCAGTGATGAAGAGGATGAGTTCCGAAGCAAAAAGTTGGTGCTTTAGTGTAAGTATTTTTTATATTGGCACGAATTTCACCAATTACTCAAATAAATGTCCCAAATCATTTATAAAAATGAGTCCTACTTCATCATTGGCCTATGCATGGATATCCATAACGAACTTGGTAAAGGATTCAGTGAAGCAGTCTATGGAGAAGCATTGGAATTGGAACTGAAGTCCAACGGTGTTCCATATCAAAAAGAAGCTAAATTCAATATCACCTATAAAAGCAACGTCTTGAAACACCACTATTTCGCTGACTTTTTAGTAGACGACAAAATAATATTGGAGCTCAAAGCAGTAGAAAAAATAAATAGTGGCCATGTAAAACAGACCTTGAACTATCTCGCAGCTTCTAAAATGAAGTTGGGGCTAATTGTAAATTTTGGTGAGGATAGCTTATCCTACAAAAGAGTAATACTATAAATCAATTGGTGAAAATCCGTGTGATTCGTGTCAAAAATTTTTAAATACTTCCTCAACCTAATTCCTAGGCCTTTACTTATCCGATTAAGCTATTGGGTACGTCCATTGATTGCCCTTTCCCTAAAGGGAAATAAATTCACCGACCCAATTGATGGCAAATCTTTCAAGAAATTTTTACCCTATGGGTATGAGAGCCCCAGGGAGAACGTACTCTCTCCTTCTACCCTATCGTTGGAGCGGCACCGCTTATTGTGGCTATATTTAAAAAATGAAGCAGAATTTTTCAACGCGCCATTAAAATTGCTCCACTTTGCGCCTGAACAGGCATTTTACAACCGGTTCAAAAAGTTGGACAATCTAGATTACACCACTACCGACCTCAATTCACCTTTGGCGGATGTAAAGGCGGATATCTGCAACCTACCCTTTTCCGATAATTCCTTTGATGTCATCTTATGCAACCATGTTTTGGAACATATCCCCGATGACACCAAGGCCATGCAAGAACTCTACCGTGTACTAAAACCGGGAGGATGGGGCATCTTTCAAATTCCACAAGACCTGAAAAGGGAAAAGACCTTTGAAGACGACACGATTACCGACAAAAAGGAGCGTGCCCGTATTTTTGGTCAGTACGACCATGTCCGCATTTATGGCAGGGACTATTTTAATAAGCTCCGCAGCATTGGTTTTACAGTGGAAGAAGTGGATTACACCAGCAAACTTACAAAGGAGGAAGTTGAAAAATACCGCTTGGCAAAAGGCGAAATTATTCCACTGGTCAGGAAATAATCATTTTTTGACCAACTTCTCGAAACCTGGAGTAAAAAATTCCTTTGTCACCCCGTTTTCATCCAAATAGATGATGTACGCTTCCAGCTCATCATGATTCGCAAGTATTTCTTTGGACTCCTCCAGATCCATCGCCATAAAGGTTGTTGCATAAGCATCGGCCACGGCACAGGTTTTTGCCACCACACTTGTGGCCAGCACATTGGAATTTTTGGTGTATCCTGTTTTTGGGTTAATGGTATGCACGTACTTCTCGCCAGTCTCAGGGTCTACCCGAAACTTTCTGTAGTTGCCCGAGGAAGCCATGGCCATATCCTCCAGCGATACAATTTGTTTCAATTCACGGCCTGTTTCTACCTGAGGGTCATCAATACCGACCGTCCATTGTTTTCCTGAATCCAGATTAGTGCCCTTCGCGAGCACTTCGCCTCCTACTTCAACGAGGTAATTCTCGATACCTTTAGTATCCAACATGGCCCCCAGTCTATCTATTGCATAACCTTTAGCCACCGCGTTAAAATCAAAACGGATTGATGGATGCGCCTTGCTTATGGTATTATCGGAATTGAATTTTACTTTTTCCCAACCTACATACCCTAACAAACTATCTACGCGAAGGCTGTCAAGCTGTATCTGCTCACCCGGACCAAATCCCCAAGCATTGGCCAAAACACCGATAGTAGGGTCAAAATAACCGTTTGAAGCCTTGTGTACGTCGCTAGAAACATCAAACACCTCTTTGAACATATCATCCACAACTACGGTGGAGTCACCTTCATTGATCTTGGAAATATCAGAAGAAGGGATGTAGGTGGACATGGACTGATTGAGCACCTGAAAAACAGAATCTATCTCCTGTTGATAGTCCAACTCCTTATCGGCAATGTAAATAATGGAATAGGTAGTGCCCAGGGCATTGCCCCAAGCCTGGTTCTTTACCTGCCCTTTCTTCTGTGTGCAGCCAAACAACAATACAACCAATCCCAATAAGAGTACAATTCTTCTCATCTATATCTCTATTAATCCTTGATAGTCCACTACATATTCTTCATCCAAAAACAACGGTTCCATCCGGTCCGATGCGTTGGAGAGTCCAACCCCTGCGAAATAAGTCCGGGCCTCGAATTTCTCGGCATGGTCCTTAACGGTGCGCATTAATTCTTCATCATATTCTCTCGGATTGAGGGGAAATTCCACATTGCGCACTACAATAAAATGCAGCACTTTTTCTTTAAGACACACATACTGCGGGTTCTTTTTGAGCTTACTGTTGATGGCCATAAACTCAAAACCATCCGCTTCCAGCTCCCGACCCACTATGTTCATGGCCAAGTTGTGCAATTCCTGTTCTGTTAGTTCTCTTCCCATAGGCAACAAAAAAACCGATGCTTGAGCATCGGTTTGGTTTTATAAATTCCTCTCGACAATGCTCGAGGTGATTATATGTTCTGGATTATCCTCCAAAGTCATCGAACCTTATGTTCTCATCTGGAATACCAAAGTCCTCGCCCATTTTCTGAACAGCTTTGTTCATCAATGGCGGACCACAGAAGTATAGTTCTATATCTTCAGGAGTTTCGTGATGGTTCAAGTAGTTATCGATAACACAGTTGTGAATAAACCCAACAAAACCATCTCCTTCAGCATCAATATTCTCTTTAACCTTCCAGTTATCTTCTTCCATTGGTTCTGAAAGTGCCATATAGAATTTGAAGTTAGGGAAATCCTTTTCCAATTGCTTGAAATGATCAATATAGAACAATTCTCTTTTGGAACGACCTCCATACCAATACGTAACTTTTCTATTGGTCTTTAATGTTTTGAACAAGTGGTACAAGTGAGAACGCATTGGCGCCATACCGGCACCACCTCCTACGTAAAGCATTTCTGCTTCGGACTCGTTAATAAAGAATTCACCGAACGGCCCGGAAATGGTTACGGGATCACCTTCCTTCAAACTAAAGATATATGAAGAGGCAATACCTGGATTCACATCCATCCATCCATTTTTGTTACGATCCCAAGGCGGGGTAGCAATACGAACGTTCAGCATAATCTCTCTTCCTTCTGCTGGGTAAGAGGCCATGGAATAGGCTCTTTCGACAGTTTCAGGATTCTTCATTACCAATGGCCATAGGTTGAACTTATCCCACTCCGCTTGAAACTTGTCCGGTGTCTCATGCTCTTCTGGGTGAGCGGTAATGTCTATATCCGAATATTTTACTTCGCAAGGCGGAATCTCAATCTGGATATAGCCACCCGCCTTATAGTTCATGTCTTCTGGAATCTCTACCACAAACTCCTTGATAAAAGAGGCCACGTTATAGTTACGAACCACTTTGGCATCCCACTTTTTGATACCAAACACCTCTTCTGGAATAGTGATGTTCATGTCCTGCTTTACCTTAACCTGACAGGCCAAACGGGCACCCTCGCTCAATTCCTTTTTAGAAAAGTGCGGTGTTTCTGTTGGCAAGGCCTCTCCTCCACCGGAAAGTACATGGCATTCACATTGGATACAGGTTCCACCTCCTCCACATGCGGATGGCAAGAATATTTTTTGGTTACCCAAGGTTGACAACAAAGACCCTCCTGAACCAACTTCCAATTCTTTTTCACCATTAATGGTGATCGTAACTGGTCCTGATGGAGATAGCTTTTCTTTGGTAAACAGCAAAAGTGCTACCAAAATCAACAACAAAACAAGAAACGCTACTACGGTAATTAGAATAGTACCTCCGGTACTTGCGGCTAATATCATCTTCTATTTGTTTATGGCTTCGTTATAAGAGATTGCTTTTTCTTTATCTTCAATCTCTTTTTTGATTTCTTTATCTTCCTTGGTTTCCACGGTAGTGGTCTGGTTTTCCTCTGGTGGCTCGTTATCACCCGTAAGCATACCCCCAAAACTTTGGAAACCAATACCCATTAAACCTGTGATTATAAAAGTGATTCCCAAACCGCGCAATGGGGCCGGTACATTGGAATACCTGATTTTTTCCCTAATCGCCGCAATGGCCAAAATAGCCAAGAACCATCCAATACCGGAACTGATTCCATAATTCAACGCCAAACCTATATTTGGTATTTCCCTCGCCTGCATAAAAAGCGAACCTCCCAAAATGGCACAGTTAACAGCTATCAAGGGCAAGAAAATACCCAAAGAGTTATATAGAGAAGGTGAAAATTTCTCCACCACTATCTCAACTAATTGAACCATTGTTGCAATGGTCGCAATAAATAGGATAAAGGATAAAAAACCTAGGTCATAATCCGCATATTCCGGCCCTAACCAAACCAATGCCCCCTCCTGAAGAAGGTATTGATCCAAAAGCCAGTTCAACGGAACCGTTACACCCAAAACAAATATTACTGCAGCTCCCAAACCAACAGCTGTGGAAACTTTCTTGGATACAGCCAAATAGGAACACATTCCCAAAAAGACCGCAAACACCATATTGTCTACGAAGATTGATCTAAAAAATAATTCTAAATGCTCTAACATGCTTCCTCAGTTTATGCTTCTTCAATTAATGCTCTGTTTCGAGAACGTTGTACCCAGATAATGATTCCAACCACAATCAATGCTGCTGGAGGAATGATCATAAAACCGTTGTTCTCATAGCCGATGGAATACAGTCCTGTTTTGGCGATCGGATCGCCCAACACCTTCATTCCGAAAAGTGTTCCGGAACCCAATAGTTCCCTAAAGAAACCAACTATTACCAAAATTACACCATAACCCAAGGCATTACCAATACCATCCAAGAAAGATTTCCAAGGACCGTTACCCAAAGCAAAAGCTTCAAAACGCCCCATGATGATACAGTTGGTAATGATCAGACCAATAAATACCGATAAGGTTTTACTGAGGTCATAGGCAAAAGCTTTCAGTACTTGATCCACGATAATTACCAAAGCGGCAACTACCACCAATTGTACGATAATTCTAATTTTTGCAGGTATGATGTTCCTCAATAATGATATAACAACGTTACCCACGCCAAGTACGAACAATACCGATATCGCCATCACTACGGAAGCTTTGAGCTCCGCGGTAATCGCTAGCGCTGAACAGATACCCAATACCTGGATGGTAATAGGGTTGTTGTCCGCCAACGGATCTTTTATAAGATTTGCATCTTTTTTTGATAGTAGCGCCATATTAATTGGTTCTAAGAGTTTGTAAATAAGGTTTGTACAGCTTTAGGCTTTCCTTTATCATAGCGGTAACACCGTTACCGGTAATGGTGGCTCCTGCCAAAGCATCTACTTGATTATCATCTTTGTCGTTGTTCAACGGGTCGTTGTTACCTTTCGCTACAGCTATACCTTCATAGGTGTTGCCATCCATAATGGATTCTCCTTTGAAGTCATCCATAAAAAAGCGTTGGTTGATGTTGGCCCCGAGACCAGGGGTTTCTCCAGCGTGATCGAAGAACACACCTTTGACCACCATATTATTGTCGACCGAAATATATCCCCAGATAGCATCCCAAAGACCTTTTCCGTACATTGGAATGATATAATACTTTTCTCCATCCTTCTCGCCTACAAGCAACGGAAGTTCTCCTTCTTCACCATTTTTGACCTTGACCAATTCTTTCTGAACTTCTATAAGGTATGCATTCTCCTTTTCGGAAGCTTCAGTACCGTTCACGACCAATTGCTGCGTAATGTATTTGGAGAATGCCTCTTCCACCTCGGTGGTTGGTACAAAGCTCACATCGCTATCGCCTTCATTATCATTAACACCCATTGCGTAGAGAATGTTCTGTTGCTTCTCAAATCGCTGGTTTTCGGTAATCATAGGCTTTAGGCCAGATGCGACAAATGCCAATAGCGAACCCACAACAACAACCATTAAGACTGCGAATACTACAGTGTAGCTATTTTTTTCTGTATTGATTGCCATAATTAAGCTGTTTCCGTTTTTAGTGTATCTACCTCATCTGAAGATTTTGGATAGATGGTTGCTGTCTTAAATCGTTTCAATCTCTTTTTGATGTTGCCCTTTACTACATAATGGTCGATGGTAGGCGCAAATACGTTCATCAACAAGATGGCCAAGAACACACCTTCCGGATACCCCGGATTGAAGACCCTGATCATTACCGAAAGGAATCCAATAAAGAATCCATAGTACCATTTACCCTTATTGGTCTGCGAACCTGTTACAGGGTCAGTGGCCATAAACACAATACCAAAGGCTAAACCTCCCACCAACAAATGCTGCCAGTAAGGGAAACTCATCAACGTATAAAATTTACTGTATTCGGGCAACCATCCGGCATCTACGATACCATTGAAGATAAGTCCCATAACTAAAGCCCCCACTACGGCACTTACCATAATTCTCCAAGAAGCTATTTTCGTAAAAATCAAGAAAAGTGCTCCCAAAAGAATCAATAAGGTTGATGTTTCGCCGACCGAACCGGGAATAAATCCGTAGAACATATCGGACAACGAATAGGCGTAGTCAGAGCCCTGTGCCAAGGAACCTAGAACGGTTTCACCAGAAATGGCATCCGCTGTCCCAGCTCTCTCAACTCCTTCATGCACCCAAACCTTGTCACCACTCATCCAAGTTGGATAGGCAAAGAACAAGAAGGCACGAATGGTCAGTGCCGGGTTCAATATATTCATTCCGGTACCCCCGAAAACTTCTTTTCCAATAACAACACCAAAGGCGACGGCAATGGCCAACATCCAAAGAGGCGTATCTACAGGTATAATCAATGGAACCAACATCCCGGTTACCAAGTATCCTTCCTCTACTTCATGGCCCTTGATCACAGCGAACAAGAATTCAATCGCCAAACCAACTCCGTAGGACACAATAACCAATGGCAAAACGGTAGTAACACCGACCCAGAAGTTATCCCATGTCAAAAAGTGGTCAAAAAGAGAAAAGCTCTCCGGAAAACCATTAATTGCTGAGTAATGTTGATATCCCGCATTGAACATTCCGAACAACAAACATGGCACCAAAGCCATGATCACCGTGTTCATGGTACGTTTCAAATCATCGGCAGCTCGAACGTGTGCCCCTGAATGGGTGGTTTCGTTCGGCATATAAAGAAAAGTATGCAGTGCATTGAAGGCCGGGGCCATTTTTTTGCCCTGATACTTTAGTTTTAACTGGTGTAATTTTTCTTTCATGCCCATATTATCCAAGTTCTTTTTGCAACAAATCCAATCCTTCCCTGATTATTTGTTGGTGTGGTTGTTTTGATATGCATATGAATTCCGTCAAGGAAAAATCTTCCGGAGCCACTTCGTAAAGTCCCAATTGCTCCATTTCGTCCAAATCCTTTACCATACAGGCCTTCAACAATTGAAGCGGGTATATATCCAGAGGAAAGACCTCTTCATATCTACCTGTTACCACGAAAGCCCTATGCTCACCGTTGGTATTGGTGTCCAGATCATATTTTTTGTTTGGCTGCAACCATGAGAAGGTCAATGCCCTGGTAGATGAAATCTTATTAAATACAGGCTTGTTCCAACCAAAAAACTCGTAATCGTCTCCTTCGGGAATAGCCGTCACAGTATTATTGTAGAATCCAAGGTAGCCCTCTGTATTTGTTTTGGAACCCGTGAGGACATCTCCGTTTATCAACCTAAACCGATCTTCATTGACACCACTCGCATAAAGGAAAGTGGAGATTTCAGCTCCGATTTTTGTCTTGTAATACTTAGGTTGCTTTACAGCAGAACCGGCCAATGCCACGATTCGCTCCGCATTGAACTTACCTGTCAAAAGCAGTTCTCCCAACATTACCATATCCTGCGGAGATAGCGTCCACACCACCTCACCTTTGTTTACAGGATCGATCCTATTGATTTGCGTACCTACCAAACCAGCTGGGTGAGGACCAGATATCTTATGAAGCTCTATCCCTTTAATATTATTGAACGGGGATCTGTTGGATTTCCCAACGGTTACGTGTATTTTTCCTGGGGTCATTTTGCTCAATGCCAATACCGCCGCTTGAATTTCTTGCTCCTTATCCTGAAGCACAAAATCAGGATTTGCCGACAATGGTGCAGTTGCGTATCCAGAAACGAATATTGCTTTTGGAGTGGCACTGGGATCAGCGATCACATCGTAAGGTCTTTGCTTAATAAAAGGCCATCCCCCACATTGCAACAGGTAAGATTTAATGGCATCGCCATCTGCCGTATCCAAATCTGGCACCTTATTGATTACGTAATCTTGTTCTTTATCAGCAAGAATTTTTAGCGTTAAGATTCGCCTCCTTGCTCCCCTAACAATTTCCACAAGCTCTCCGCTTACCGGGGATACGAAGTGCATTTCTTCGTTGTTCTTGTTATAAAAGAGGGGTTCGCCCGCTTTTATCTCTTCCCCTTGTTTTATCAACATTTTTGGAGTGATTCCGTGGAAATCATCTAGGTTCAGGGCGTAAACGTTACTTGTAACGGCTTTGGAAATAGTCTGCTCTGCCGCCCCGACGAGGTTGATGTTCAACCCCTTTTTAATCCGGATGTCTTTAGACATATTATTGTAGACCTTTTGTTATCAAAATCGAACGCAAAAATAGTACTAAAAGGATTGTTTTCATAATAATTAACCATAAAATTGGGATTATGACGAGCTTACTTCCCTTGGCTTACTTTTTGCTTACCTTTACTTAAAATTATGCCCTTGATACGATTTGCCTACATTCTTTTTCTGATGGGTCTGGTAATCCCCTCGGTTTCCGGACAAGTTTTGGAAGAAGTAAATCCCCCGGAAAATATAAAATCGGTGATTTTTAAAGGTCCCACAGAAGACCAGTTTCCCGTAATACAACTTGGAGAATCAATGACTTTGGAGTTCGATGACCTGTTGGCCAACGAACAAGATTACTATTACAAAATTGTTCATTGTGATTACGATTGGACCCCTTCTCAATTACTCAAATCGCAATATCTTTCCGGTGCGGACAACCAACGGATAATCGACTACGAGAACAGCTACACCACCCTTCAACCCTACTCCAATTACCGCCTTTCCATCCCCAACGAGAACGTTCGATTGACGGTCAGCGGCAATTTTGTACTGGAAATCTACAATAGCTACGGCGACCTTCAATTTTCCAGAAGGTTTGTGGTTTACCGGAATGCAGTCTCCGTTACAGGCACCGTAAAGCGATCCAGGGATTTTAACTTTATCAACACCAAACAAGTAGTACAGTTCAATATCAACACTGCCGGCTTCAATGTGGTAAATCCCAAAAAAGAGGTCAAGGTCGCCATCATACAGAACCACCAGTGGCCCACGGCACTTTACAACATCAAACCACAATTTACCATTGGTACGGAACTCGTGTACAAGTACAATGAGGAAACGAGTTTTTTTGGCGGCAACGAGTACCTGAACTTCGACACCAAAGACCTTCGCTCCCCAACATTTGCCATTTCAAGAATTGAGATGAGGGACGTATACCACCACTATCTTTTTACCAATGAATATCGGTTTGACCAAGAATACACCTATTTCCCGGACATTAATGGCGATTTTGTGGTAAGAACCCTCCAAGGGGAAGATGTTTCAAGAGAGGCGGAATATTCCAAGGTTCATTTTAGTTTGCCATACACCGATTTGATAGGATTGGACGATGTGTACGTTATCGGAAAGTTCAACAATTACGCATTGACCGATGAAAACAAAATGGTTTTTAACAAGGAAACCGGAAAGTTTGAATCAACCCTTTTGATGAAGCAAGGGTTTTACAATTATAAATATGTTATCCAACGGGAAGACGGGTCCATCGAACCCAATCTGGTGAGCGGCAATTTTCATTTTACTGAAAACAACTACCTTATATTGGTATATTATCGAGATTTTGGGGATATGTACGATAGTATCATAGGTATAGGCTCGGTAAACTCCCAAAATATTAGCAATTAATTATCTTTAGGCCCAAATCCTCAAAAAAGTATGGGCAAAAAAGATGGCTTGATCACCAAGGGTCGCTATGAATTAAAGTTTAGAGGCGTTGAATGCCTGAATTGCGGGCATCCATTGGACATTAGCGATAAGTACTGCCCCAATTGTTCCCAGGCTAACAGCACCAAAAAACTTACAATTAAGGATTTTATTGATGAGTTCTTTTCTGGACTGATCAATTATGATTCCAAGCTCCTTAAAACACTTTCAGCCCTATTGCTTCGACCAGGGCGCATTTCAAAAGACTACGTAAACGGAAAAAGGGTCTCTTACACGAACCCGTTTCGTTTTTTGCTGAGCTTGGCATTCCTCTATTTTTTGATGTTCACCTACAATAGCCAATTTGATACTTGGGACCAAGACGCCCAAAAATATGACGGCACCTTATTCAACGGTTCACCATTTAAGTTCAATACAGATAAAGGAGGATTTGAAATTGACAGTGTAGCCCTGAAAAAACAAACTACCAAAACGCAAAAAACCCTAGACTCCCTACAAAGGTCAAATCCAGATATTTTGACAGGTATCCACAACCTTGATTCCATCGAAAACGCCAACCCTAAGCTTTCCAAACAACTTGGTGGCTTGGACTCCTTAGGGGTTTTTATAAACGGTATTCAAGAACAAGAACAAAAAAAGGATTCTTTCATGACCAATGACCCTTCGGGTTATTTCAAAACTCTAGAAAGTGAATCGGGAACAGAAAAGTTTCTGAGCAAAACAGAATTTTTTGGACATGCAATCAAACAGGATACCTTGTTCAATTTTGAGCAGGCGAGGGCTAAATATCAAATTGAAAGCAGTCGATCCAACAAAATGGCCTTTAATATGGCCAACAGTATTTTAAAGGTGATAAGTAAACCTGGGAGCTGGGTCAACGAAACAATTTCCAAGCTCCCATTTGTCATTTTCTTCTTCATGCCAGTGTTCACCATTTTCATTTGGTTGGTGTACATCAGAAAAAATTATACCTACACCGATCATCTTATTTTTAGTTTCCACAATCAGTCCCTCTTGTTTATCTTGCTCATCCTTAGCCTTACATTGGATACCATATTCGATATAAATAGCTCGGGGATTTTTCTGTTGATTTTCGCCTTTTACCTATATAAGGCAATGCGAAAGTTCTACGGACAAGGAAGATTTAAAACTATTGTGAAATACATCTTTTTGAACACGGTATTCATGATCTTGGCCTTTTTCACGATCATAGTCACGTTTGCAGGAAGCGGTTTAACCTATTGATAGTTATGTTTACACAGGTAACCAAAGGAATAAAAGTATCGGTACGTACATCTTTTGAAGGCACATTCTTTAAGAATTATAAAGTGCATTATGCATTCGGATATACCATAACCATAGAAAACCTGAGCAAGGACACCGTACAGCTTACCGCAAGGCACTGGGACGTATTCGATGCCCTTAAGGACATGGAGACCATTGATGGAGAAGGCGTAATAGGCAGAAAACCCGTGATTAAACCCGGTAAATCGCACACCTATAGTTCGGGTTGCCTACTGGCTTCGCCCGTTGGGGCAATGCGTGGACACTACCAGATGGTGAACTTTACCAATGCCAACGAATTTGAGGTGGACATACCTACCTTTAAGTTTGCCGCACCGTTTGCCATAAACTAATTCCGTCCATTTTATATTCCTTTTAGGTTTCACTACCTTTGGTAGAATTGTTTAATTATTAAAAACATTTCTATGGGAAAAGGATTTTTTCAAGTTCCAACAGCATACAACGAGCCTGTACTGAGCTACGCTCCAGGTTCCCCCGAACGAGAAGAAGTACTAAAACAATACAAGGCGTTTTACGACAG
>NZ_JAHZSV010000056.1 GCF_019457905.1 Flagellimonas abyssi
CTTTTTGCATGTTATACAGGTCTCAGCTATATTGAGGTCAAACTCCTCAAACGGGGCGATATTGTAACGGGTATCGATGGGGAAGAGTGGATCAATGTCAAACGGAAAAAGACCAAGACCCCAGTGAGGGTTCCACTGCTATCCCAGGCTAAGGGGATATTGGATAAGTATTCGGATTTTCCCGATGTTAAAAATGGGCATACCCTTTTACCGGTCTATTCCAATCAAAAAGTAAACAAGTACCTAAAGATTATTGCAAGCAATGCCGGAATCAAAAAGCACCTGACTTTTCATGTGGCCAGGCACACTTTTGCGACCACTATTACCCTGATGAACAATGTTCCCTTGGAAACGGTATCCAAGCTATTGGGGCACACCAAACTTTCTACGACCCAAAAATATGCAAGAGTAGTGGAAAAGAAGATAAGCAAGGATATGGCCCAGTTAAAATCTGTTCTGGAAACAAACAAAAAGAAAGAAGTTGTCAATGGCCGGCAGCCTTTGGCCAACCTACGGATCGTCAGATAACATTTAATAGCTTAACCAATATCATCGAAAGCTAAGCCCGCAAAAGTTTGTCGGACAAGGATACATAAAGCCGTTCCCTACAGTCACTTTTTATATTCCGTTTCCTTGCCACTTTAAAATTTTCCTTTCCGTTTGGTAGAGCCTGAAAATATTGTTGAATTAAAACCTATTATCATGGAACATCCAAACATGCACCAACTGGATTTCGACTTCGAACTGGCGCCAGAAATTAGCCCAAAACCCACACCAAAACACTTCAAAAAGGCCCAGTCCGATTTTGTCCTTGACTTTATGGACTGCCTCAGTAGCCCCATCATCGTCTATCCGTCCGCCTGGCAGGATGCCGTACCCAAACAGGTCTTGGACAACATTACCCTAGCGAGGTTATTGACCCAGATGCAGGGGGAACGCATGGCCTCACTGACCGAAGTGGTGGCCTATATGATGCCCAGGACCTTTGAGTCCCCCATGCCGGGTGAATGGGCAAACATCTATACTTGGTGCGGGCTCCAATTTGCCAAGACCTTCAAGAATGCCGGACAGATAGGGGCGATGATGGAGATTGCCCCGAAGCAGCTATCCGATTACGAACTGACCCTGTTGAAACGTTTACGACTTTGGATTTATGACAAGAGGCGGGAAGCCCTAAAGCAAAAGATGAAGGCCGATACGTCCATTTCCAAACCATCTTCAGCCGAAAGCCCTCGACAGGAAGGCCTCTTTGGGAACTCCGAAGCGACATAATATTCCAACCAATCCTTTGCACCAAGGTAAACGTCGCAGCCTGTCATCGGACAAGGGACGGCATAAGGTTTATTCCGTTTCCATGCCGCTCGACAGCCTGCCTTCCGTTTGGATTTCCCTGCAAATATTGTTTAACCAAAATCCAATAATTATGTATTTAGACAGATTGCAACAGGACGAGGTCTTCGTACCTACCGAGGTAAGACCGTTAAATGAACTGACCCAAATGCCCTCCAGAAAAGGGCTGGAACGCGCCATAGTGAGCAATGGCAAGATCGTGAACATCGTATCGAAGAGCTATGGGCACATTCCCAACGGACTCTTTTTCAGGAAAGCCGAGCAGATGCTCATCGATGCCGGCTTGGATTACCACCGCCAGACCATCAACCGTAACGACAGGACCTTCAGTATGGACTTTATCCTCTCCGACAGTTCCCAGTTCTCCGTGGGAGACGGAGAAGATACCATCCTTCCGATGCTGCGGTTTACCAATTCCTACGATGGAAGCGAGCGCACCTCGGGACATTTCGGGTTCTACCGCCTGGTATGCTCCAACGGCCTGCACGTGGCACAGGCGGAGATTGCCTTTTCCATCAAGCACAGCACCAACGGTGCCCAGCTTATCATGCCCGAACTGGAGGGACTGTTCCAAAAGTTCATGGACAATGAGTTCTACACCATTTCCGATAGGTTCAGCCAGATGATGGCCATCGAACTGCTGGACACCAAGGCATTTGTGAGGGAGGTGCTGGAGCGCACCAAACTGTTCCGCTATGAGTGCAGCGACAGGAACCCCGACCCGTCCAAGAAGGCCCGTGAGGTCATCGACATCCTGGACAACGAGGCCGTACTGCTCGGCACTGCCCCGAACCTCTGGTTGGGTTACAATGCCTTCAATGCCGTTCTGCACGGTACCCTGAAACGGAGCTTTTCACGTCAAGAGCGTCTGGACAAACAGCTCTTCCAGACCGTCCTTGAGATGGCCTAAGTGCCATAACGGGCCGCTCCGGTGCCCGCACCAAACCGGAGTTTCTACAGTACCGTTTCCCATACATTCCAAGTAGACCAAACCATACCATAAACAGTTGCCAAATGGTGCCTAGGAAGGTTTCCCGGCAAACCTACGGCCCGCACCGATATACCATTTCGGCGGGCTCATGGCTTTATCGGCCTTGGCGGCCCGTGCCAGGGTTGCATGAAACTTCCAGGCATGTAACCATTTAAACACTATATATTATGGCAAACCATTGTTACAACACCATTACCATTACCGGAAACGAAGCGGAACTGGAAACCCTCCACAAACTGCTTACTAAGGAGGACGGCTACATTGATTTCGAGCACGTCCTGAAACGCGAGATTCCCTTTGGGGAGATTTACGATATTGTAGGTACCAAGTGGTTCACCCCGGACATTGACCTTAGGGACGGAGAACTGAAACTCTACGGCGATAGTGCGTGGTCACCGCCCGTACCCTTGTTCGAGACCCTAGCCAAGATTTATACCACCTTGAAAATCACCATGAACTTTGAGGAGCCGGGGATGGGCTTTGGCGGGGAACTGAACATCGACCGTAACGGTACCGAGGTCATATTCGAGGGCAACTACTGGCAGTACATGGCCTATCTGGATTATGAAAGCTTTTTTCAGGATGCCCTGTCGGAGTTGCAATACTATATCGAGGACGGCTACATCTCTACCGAGACAGAGCTGAGGGAGCACCACATTTACAAATGCGTGTCCAAGGCAGACCGCTCCAAACTCCTTAAGAGGCTGTTGGAACTTACAGGAATGGAACGCTTTACAGTCACCTTTGAGGGAAATCCCCATATCAAGGAACAGGTCTTTGCCACTTCCATGGACGACCTGAAACAAAAAAGCCCCAAGGCCATTGTCAAAAAGTATAACACCTGATGGAAAACCCATCACCAAAACAAGGACTCCCGGTACTGAAGGTATCGGGAGTTTTTGTTCGGCCAAGAAGACCATTTAAAAGATTTGGGAAAAGTTATATAAGGAAGCCCAATTTCCAAGGCTTTTATACGTCATCCCCTGCAAACCCTTCTTGGGGCTTTGCTCGGGGCTTCCTAAAGCCATGTCGTTGGCCCCACGATTTTAAGGGGTTCTTAATAAAAGAAGCCTCTGGTTGTTTTTCGGGGCATCGAAAAACAGGGCAGTGCCCAAGGACTTCCAATCAGGACGCCATTTGCTTCCCTCGTTTAACTTCCCGTACACTCGGACACAAATGGGTCGGAAGGAATTCCTAGGGCCCTTATGGAACCCGTCAAGGCCAGACGGTGTTTTGCTCACAAATAGGGTATCCACGTCCTCGTTTTTAGCCCTTCGGTAAAAACCACGTCGCGAAGCCTCCCGATTTGTTCCCAAAAGCCTTGACCGAACCCACTTCGTTTATTGTGCTGCGCACGTAAGAAGCAAACAAACACCCCTTAAAATCCACACACAATTACACAGAGATATGGGGAATTATTAATCTTTTAAATCTTTTTATTATGAGTTTGAGAAACAAAGTACAGTTGATCGGGAACGTGGGGCAAGACCCCGTAATCACCAACTTGGAAAACGACAAGAAAGTCGCCCGTTTGTCCTTGGCGACCAACGAGCATTACAGGAACAACAAGGGTGAAAAGGTGACCAACACCGAATGGCACAACGTGACCGCATGGGGCAAGACCGCCGACATCATCGAAAAGTACGTGGACAAGGGCAAGGAACTTGCCATTGAGGGAAAACTGACCTCCCGTTCCTACGACGACAAGGAGGGCAACAAACGCTATGTGACCGAAGTGGTGGCCAACGAAATCCTATTGTTGGGGGGTAACGATTAGAAACCAAAAGAGGGTGCAATTCTCTCCACAAGATGCACCCTCTTTTTAATTCACATTCACATTCTAAAAAAAGAATTATGACGTACAAAGTTAACGAAATACAGGTAAGCTACCGAGAAAAATTGAGAACGATCAAGTCCGATTCGATTACCAACTCGCAAGCGGTGGCACAGTTGCTCTACAAAAACTGGGACAAAAAGACCATTGGGATGCACGAGACCTTTAAGGTACTGCTCTTGAACAATGCCAACAAGGTCAAGGGCATCTATCCCCTGTCACAAGGGGGCATCACGGGTACGTTGGTGGACTTGCGGATATTGTTCGCCATTGTACTGAAAACCCTAAGTGTGGGGATGATCCTTGTCCATTGCCACCCTTCTGGGCAATTGAAACCCAGTGAAGCGGACAGGAAGCTGACCCAAAAAATCAAACGGGCGGGGGAACTCTTCGACGTGCGGGTACTCGACCATATCATATTGGCGCCCGATGGCAGTTACTACAGCTTTTCCGACAATGGAGACCTTTAAACTATGTGCCATGAAAGAAAACGATACCGAAATGACGGCATTTGAAAAATGGTTGGAAGATACCCAAGACCCAAGGGACTATCCCGATGGGTTCAATCCCGACCTATACGATTTGCAGGAAACCACAACAGTCAAAACCCATGGAGATGATACAGATAAATTTCAACGACCTTGACGACAGCGCACAACAACGGTTGATAGCCCTATCGAAAAAGGATGTAGAGGCAAAATTCGGGAAACAGTTGCGCAGCTATGCCAAGACCCAATTCAGCAACTACGATGAGCTATTGGAACAGGAAGCCATCCGCAACCTGTACAATTACAGGTACAGTTTCAAGATTTGAAGTGTGCCGATTGACCAAGACCCCAAGCCCATGGGGTCTTTTTTTTTCACAGTTTGGTTTTCGTGCGTATCGAACCCACAAAAACCAATACGGGATGTGCCGCTTTACAAAGGACAGTCCAGCCCCGAACAATACCTATCCCTTATTTGACCGCAAGTTGGCCCTTCAAAAATATTCCCATCAAAAGCGTTCGGCATAAAGCCGTTCGCAAGCTTACTATTTATTCCGCTTCCTTTTGAGCTGAAATTTTTGGGAAGGGCGGGGATGCCATCAAATAATCGATAATTTAAAATCAATTCTTATGAAAACAACAGTAAAAAAGTCGTTGGAAATACCGGCACGGAAGCACAGAACGGAATCCCTAGCCAAGCCCAAGGATGCCGACAAATCGTTCTTTTTGGTAATCAATCTTTGGATTTTCAGGTTTGAATACCGCAAGGAGCAATTGCCCACCGATGCACGGACCACCAATTGACACCAAGGGCTCTTGAAAAAGAGCCTTGTTTTTTTGTCGTGCCGTCCCCAATCTGACGTCCAATTTTTTCCAAAACGCCCGTTCCATACGATTTGGTGCAAAATCGTACCAATTGGAATCAAACGGCGTTTTTTGTTTCACCCAAAACCCGATATATTTATGGTGTACGGCATTCGATTTAGGTTTGACTTTCCCAAAGTCCGTACAATCAATTGCACAGAGAACATGCAACCAGCTTTTTAAGGACGGTTGTGCGATACGATTTGGTCCCTGCGGGACAAATCGGAGAAGCAAGAGGGTAGCACGCTCGCGCGTCCTACCGATCATAGTTGCTGCGCAAGGCCCCTGTTTATGGGGGTTTCAGGTATTATTGAAAAAACAGGGTGTTCGATTTTTGGTGAAAAAACACGCTCAGCCCAGTAAACCAGCAAATTTTTGGTGAAAAAATGGATAAAGGATATGAAAAAGAACGATTTGCAGCCATGAAGGTCAAAATTTCCGTGGCCATAAAATTCAGGAGCTTTTCCAAGCGTCAAGGGAAATCCCATTCCATGACGCTATTGGCCATGGTGGAGTTTTTTGAGCACAACGGGATCTCCCCGGACGAGCGGATGCACGAGACGATCGCCAGCCTCAAATACCTGATCAAACGCCGCTTCAATGCCATGGTCGCCATCATGCGCAGCATTGAAAAGGAACAGACCCTGCCCACCGTCAGCATGATCCAGGCCCTCTTTGAACAGGAACTGGCATCCGATGACGAAGAATGGGACAACGATTTTGACTTTATCGAACAGCAGTTGACCGAGGCCAAGCTACCCAAGGAGACTGAACCCTTTGATGGGGAGGTCACCGTGCCCAAGATCCGTTATGACCGCCTGGCGGAGCAAATGGAAGAACTCAGGGAGGATTTTAAATACGTGCTGGACCATGTGAGTGTGTTCCATAACCGCTTTGGCAAGGACCACCTCAAATTGGACCTGAATCCTGAGGCCATAGAAAAATACCGCACAAAACTTAAAAAGCAATAAACATGTACATCGCCATCACACGCCAACAACTGGGGGACAATTTTCGGGGGAGTGCCCGGGATTTTGTCAATTATCTCGGAAAAGAAAACGAAGGGAAGGAACCGGAACAGCAGGAAGGATATTTTAACCAAGAGGAGAACAACATCGATGCGGAACGGGTCATCGCCGAGATCGATGCGAACACCGCCAAGCTCAAGAAACGGGAACCCAAGTTCTATTCCCTGGTGGTCAGCCCCTCCCAAAGGGAACTCCAGCATATCGGAAACGATCCCGAAAAGTTACGGCAATACACCCGGGAGGTCATGCAGGCCTATGCGGCCTCCTTTTTCCGGGACCGCGAGGTGACCGTTAAGGATATCCTCTATTTTGCCAAACTGGAGCGGGAACGTACCTATTCCGAAAAGGATCGCGAGGTTAAGGAAAACCAGGCCCATGCCAGCAAGATCTTGGAACTGCAACACCGGGTCAGGGCGATCAAGGAAGGGCGGGAGCAAGGGGAAATTGCCAAGCTCCAGGAACAGATCAATGCCCTTGAAAGCGAGGCGCCTCACCAACTAAACGGAAAGCGTATCGTTCCGGGGATGGCCAAGGAGGGCCACCAAAGCCATATCCATATCATCGTAAGCCGAATGGACAGGTCCAATACCCATAGCCTCTCCCCCGGGTCCAAGTTCCGAACTTCCGAGACCACCCTTCATGGGCAGACCGTCAAACAGGGCTTTGATCGAGATAAATTCTTTAGGGCAGCGGAAAAGACCTTTGATAAACAGTTTGGCTACCGCAGGAACTTTGTGGAGACCTACCATGCCCGTAACCTGTTGGACAAGGACCCGAGACGCTTTTTTTCTGCCCTCTTGGGCTTGCCAACAAATGAACGGCAAGCAGCCAAGCATTTGTTGTTCAAGGCGGGCATCAAGGTACCGACCATCCCCACCAACAAGGCGCAATTGGCCTATAAGGCGATGATGCAGCTCAAAAAAGGGATTGGAAAGGCCTTGGAATCAGGATCGATTGGAATTTAACACTTTGGAACATGGAAAATATGGGATGGATTGAATCAGTTGTGGGTTTGGTAATCGGGGGAGGATTATCCTTCGCGGCTATTCGGTATCTCAAAAACGGATTTATTTACTTTATAGCGGGTCTTATGGTACTCGTTTTGTCCATAGGATGGATGAAGGGTTGGGACATACTTATGGAGCAGTTGATAACCTTATGGCTCCCCTTTTTTTTTCTGCATACCGTCATCTATGGCCTGGTGGACTACCATAAGGATACGGGTAAACCATCCAAGGTATTTGAGGTCAAATTAAGGGTGAAGGGCAGGTCTTTGGTACTGGGCAACATTCGTCGGGGCGTGTCCGTGATGGCCTCCGCAGGGAGCGGGAAGACCGAAAGTGTCATCTATGGCTTCTTGGAGCATTTCAAGGAGCAGGGGTTTTCCGGGGTCATCCATGATTACAAGGATTTTGAGATTACCGAAATGGCCTGTCCCCTTTGGAAAGATCAAAAGGTGCCCTTCCATATCGTGTCCTTTGGGCCGATCTACCATAGGGTGAATCCCATCGCACCCCGTTACCTGCCGGATGAGGAGAGTGTCCACGAGGTGTCGCGAGTCCTGTTGGAAAATCTGATGGAACACCGGGACTCCGATGAGAACAGTACCTCCCGTTTTTTTAAGGATGCAGCGGAAGGACTGATCAGTGGACTGATCTGGCGGCTCAAGACCGAATACCCCGACTTCTGTACGCTGCCCCATGTGATGGCCCTGTACCAACAGTTGGGGACCAAAAGCTTGATCAAGTTTTTAAGGGAGAATCTTACCTCACGGGCCATGGCCGATGCCTTTATCAGTGGTGTAGGGTCGGAGCGGCAGACCGCTGGGGTGATGAGTACCTTGGCCAATGCCATCAAAAAGATCAGTACCCGCAAGATTTTTATGGTATTGTCCGCCGATGAGATTCCGCTGGACATCAATAATGCCGAGAATCCCTCGGTCATTGCCCTGGTGAACAATCCCCAAAAAGATGCTTCCCTGTCCCCGGTGATCGCCACCATTATGCATACCATCTCTAAACAAATGAGCCAACGCAACCGAAAGCCCTCCTTTATGCTGTTGGAGGAAGCCTCCACCTTACGTTTGTTGAACATGCACCGCATCCCGGCTACCTTGCGGAGCTACGATATTGTGAGTGTATATGTGCTACAGGACAAGGTCCAGAACGATATGATGTACGGGGAGAAGGCCAGCAAGGCCATTTTGTCCAATCTGTCCTACCAGTTCTTTGGAAAGGTGAATGATCCCGATACGGCTCGATTTTATGAACGTTTTTTTGAGTTGGTAAAAATACCCACCCGCAGCGTGAGCAAAAGCTCGGGATTGAGTTTGGAACGACGCATCACAGAAGGGGAGAAGGAGGTCTCCAAACGCAGGGCCGAGGTCTTCTTTCGGTTGAAACAAGGGGAGTTCGTGGTCTTTGCCGATGGGAAGGACCGGAAGGTACAGTTCCGAAGGCCTGTAATTCCAAAAGGCTTGCCCGAGCCACTTGAAATAAAGGAAGGGGACTTGGAGCGGCACTA
>NZ_JAHZSV010000057.1 GCF_019457905.1 Flagellimonas abyssi
GGTACAGTTCCGAAGGCCTGTAATTCCAAAAGGCTTGCCCGAGCCACTTGAAATAAAGGAAGGGGACTTGGAGCGGCACTATTTAAAAGTGCATCGGGAGGTAAGGTCAATTTTTAGCCAATCTAGCATTGTCAATGATTCAATGGAATAGAAAGCTCCTCTTAGATTTTTGATTATGAGTTGGTCTATTCACTCATAGTTTTGATTGTTTGCGTAGTCCTTCAACCGCGCGGTGGATATCTTGTTTAGCCTCTTTATTACTCCATTCCTTCCAAAATTTGATTGTCGCACTATCAGGTTTAATGGTTGGTTCTGAGATGAGTACTCTTGTTGGGAGCAAGGAAGCATCTCCAACAATTAGCGCTTCACCAATATCTAAAATTGGCAATACTTCGGTTAGTCCAGATAAATTATCAGGTAAAAGTCTTTTTACAACAGCTTGGTCTTCTGCATTTGATAGACGCAATGATATGAAATTGTTGCACTGACTTAAAACAGTTCTATTTACTTCGGCAGGTCTTTGACTTATTACAGCTAAGCTAACACCATATTTTCTACCTTCTTTGGCAATTCTTTCAAAGCTTTTTAAAGAAAGTTCAGAAGCACTATCCTGATTAGTTCTTTCAGGAATGTAGAGATGTGCTTCATCACAAAACAGACAAATTGGATGTTGCATTTCTTTGGTTGTCCATTGTTGTACTGAAAAAATAATTCTTGCAACTAATCCTATTACTAAAGGCAAGACATCTGACGGGACTTCGGAAAAATCAATTACTTTCACTCCTGATTTATTTCCGTTGATTTCTGTTCCTTCCATCAATGAACTACAAAATTTATTCATCCAATCTATATGTAATTCATCATCTGAAACTTGAAATAGGAACCCCAAACGCTTGTCTTGACTTTTAGCTTCTAATCTTTGAACAAATCTTGTGAGTTTTCCGAAAAAAGGCCCTTGTTTTTCACCTCTTGCACCAGTAACCATTTCTTCGTCAAGCCTTTTAAGTTCATTAAGGACATTTTCAATTCTATATGGAACTGGACTATCAATTGTGATGCTGTCCTTAAAACTAGTGTCCTTTATATCATCAAGGTATTTTTGTTTTTCGGTAAATACGGTTTTTGAAAAAAGCATTGCTTGATTAGGGGCATTGCTGTCGCTTCTATCAAGCAGCATAGCGAGCATTTCTTCGTATGTTAAAAGCCAATATGGAATCATAAGAACACCTTTCTCAAGGTTTCTGGTTTTTCCTAAATCGGAAGGATTAGCAACTTTTAAATGTTGAATGCCATCAGCCTTAAAGTGCTCGCCACTGTATTCTCCGTGTATGTCAAATAGGATTCCATTTGCCATAGGAAGTTTTGCTATTTGTTCGATTGTACGAGCAACACACCAAGATTTTCCCGAACCTGTGCTCCCAACAATTACCGCATGACGTTGAAATAGTTTATCTCCATCCAAATAGGCATCAGCATTTTCATCAATGGAATATTTTCCAATTGATAAAGGGATTTCATAGTTTTCTTTAGATGAAATAGTTTGCATGAACTTGGTAATATTTTCTCCATCTATTGGAAAACATTTTGCTTCTATTTCAGGAACTGTATCAAGTGTTCTTTTGAATACGTTTTCTTTTTCTCCATGCTTATTCAATAGCGTACCTATTAAGTTCACTTTTAGAATATTTTCAGTGAAAAGGAAATTATTTAATCCTAAATCATCACCTGTTGGCTGCTCATTATCTGAAGCCTTTCTTGTTATTCGGTTGATTATTCCTATTAGGTGCTGTCCAGCCTTTGAACTTTGAATCGCTACTAAGTGATTTACTTGGAGTTTTCTCAGTTTTTCAAGTTCATCAACTTTAATAATTAGTGTTGCCGTGTCAACACTGAAAACCGTTCCGATAGAAGAATTATCTTTAAAAGTGAATATTGCCATAGTTCGTCATTCGATTAGTTTGAGATATTCAGCTAAGTTCCAATAGCCCACATTTTCCATTATATGTTCTCCCTGACTTGATGAATAAATTTTTGTGCTCGAACCTTCACTTTCCTCCATCAAGATGTAATTTTTACATCCACCACCTATTATTGCTTCTTTTGTTTTTGGAGTTAATTCCTTTGTAATTACAATTATGGGTTTTGTCTTAATTTGCTGGATAAGTTTTGGTTGGACATGGACATCATTAAAACCGTAACCAATGCACATGTAGCCATTTGCATTTTGAATTTCATTATCTGCTTGTGCGAATATAGTTCTGTAAGGTTCATTGTGTGTTTCTGCATATTTACTGAGACCAGGAGTTACAATTAAAGGCTTGTAATTTTGTGGAATCTCTTGGCGTAAAGGCAAGTGAACATTTTCTTTTTCAATTGTTTCAAACCAATCTAAAGAACCATGAACTTTCCAAATATTTGCTTGTCCGCTATATCCCTTGATGGTCGCTAAAGCATTAGTTTGGATGTTATCAGAAAAATGTCCGATATAGTTTTGGGCATAGCCTGTACATATAAATGCTTCTGCTGTGCTTGCACTATATTCAGCAATACGATCATAATTAGTAGTAACTACGGAAATTTTTCTGTTAGTTGTTGAAAGCAAATATTTCATCAGTTCAACTAATGGAAATTCTTCTCCTTTTATTACAAATTGTTCGTATGCCTTTAAGTCATCTTCCGAAATTAAACTCCAAGTTGCTTTAATGATTGCATTTAAAACGTTAGTGTTGAGTTGTATTCCCAATAAGGTTTTTTCTAAATCTCTGTTTTCGTCCAGACTTTTTTTAAATGTTTCAAGCTGGGAGTTGTCAATGTCATTATCAAACGATAACGAATTTTTTAGATGATCTCCAAGCTTCCACATTGAAGGCAGGCCAAAAGGAATAGACGCACCACTTCCTAAAATGATAAGAGGAACTTTATTTGTCCAATCTTGTAGCTGTTTTAATAGTGCCTCAAAGTCCATCTTATTTCCCTCTGTTCAATCTACGTTTTGATAATTTCTTCCAAATGCTGTCTGCCAAATCAATGTCAGAATCTGTAAAACCAAAATTCTCTTTTAGAATCTTTTGATTAGTGATTTTCAGGATTTCGGAAATGTCTTTTTTATCCCGAATCATTTTATCGATTTCGGGTAATAAGTCAGCGTTTTTTGAATTGTAAGGAAGTAGTATTTCTTCAACTTCATTTGGCATCAATTCCAACACGCCACCGCCATGACTTCTACCGCATATTTCAGAAAATGCCAAAGACAAAGAATTGTAATAGCTTGCTGTCAGAGCTTTGATTTCTGCATTCGGTTTCACCGTAACACGGTGCATGGTGTCCGTGGTGTAGGCTTCTGCTTCGTTGATAATCAGTTTAGGATAAAGATTATTTCTCCGAATGAAAAGTGCATCCGAAATTCTCAAAGAAGGCACAATTTGCCATTCGTCACGGATTCTACATTTATAACCTTCGTTTATTTTTTGTTCTTCGCCCCAAGCGATATAGTCTCTCGCTCCGATTGAACCGTTTAAGTCTGCCATTTTGGGGAAAGTCAGCAAATGTGTTCGGGCTTCCATTGCACGATTTTTTTGCCAATCTTTTTGTGTAAAAATAGCACTTGGTACTTGTACGCTTCTTCCCACTAAAGGCTTGGCGTACTTTTCTAAATCGTAAAACTGGACTGTTGAAAGAGGAACGGTAAAAAACGGGTTTGAACCTGTCGTAATTCCAACTTCAACTTTTGCGTATTTACCAAATTTCTGGATTTGTTGACTTTCTTGAAGTCGTTCTAAAAAGTCAATTTCCTTTTGGTCAAGAAAATAGAATGTCCATTTGTTGGATTTAAAATCAATCTTCTTTTTCGGACTTTTCAATCGGGTAACATCCAACTTTTGAAGTTCGTCAGCGTCCCGTAATTCTAAATGCTCGATTAAATGAGTTTTAGAATTGTTCTTTTCACAGAGCAACAAAACTACTTCTTGCTGAATGTCGGGGAAAACCAGTTTTTCAAAAGAAACGATATTGATTTTGTTGTAAAAGTGAGCCAAAAACTCACGGAGCGTTTGAGCGTAAGAAACCTGTAAAATCTCAGCAGGAAGCACAAAACCAATTTTCCCCTGTTCTTTTAGCAGTAAAGAAGAACCGACCACAAACGAAACCCAGGCATTGGTCAGTTTTGAATATTTTAAATTGGCTTTATCAAAAATTTCGGCAGCAAACTTTTGTTGTTGCTTATCAAAATACTGATAGCGGATATAAGGAGGATTGCCAATAATTAGGTCAAAACGTTTGTCTGTATTGATACAGAAATCGTGAAAATCAGAATGAATGACTTGTGATTTTTCTAAGCCAATATTTCTTGATTTTTCAGCTTCAACTTCATCAAATTCAACGGCTATTACGGAATTGTATTGATAACTGCTTTTTTGAATTTCTTCCAGAAACACGCCATCACCGCAACTTGGCTCCAGTATGTCCAGTTCTTGATTGCCATTGAAAGCCCACTTTAAAATAAAGGCCGCTATGGGATTAGGAGTGTAAAATCCACCCCTTAATTTATCTTCGGATGCGTTTTTAATGAGCTGCATACAATTCAGAAATTAAAGGGATTAGATTGTCAACTTCTCCCAGATTATACAATGCCTTTAATGTTTCGTCTAATTCGGTTTTCTTGTTATCGAATTGACGTTGAAGCGGAATTAGCTCTCTTTGGTTTCCTGCATTTTGGTCTATTTCACCCTGCAACTGAATTAATGCTTCTTGAAGTGAAGCGATTTTATCGTGTAACTCTTTTTCCGCTTCATTTTCAAAATCAATTACTCGAATAGGTAGTTTCTTCAAAACTTTTGTTCCACGAGCAATGTAGCCACCTCTGAAAACTTCTCCGTTAAGTGCTGAGAACCATTCCAAATATTTTGAGTTCAGCAAAGCTTGAATGTAATAGATGGAATAGAGGAAATCTTCGGGCAGGGTTATCATACAATATCCTGCTGTTCCACCCGATGAAATCAAAGTTCCATGATAGTCAATAGCGTATTTATTCCCTTGCGATAAAACGCCAACTATGATTTTTGCAGGAACATCACATTTGTCCAGACTTTGGTGTCGCCCATACCTGTACCATTCGTTTTCCGTTTCAGGTGTCGGCTTAATATCCCTTTTTGGGTTATTTAAAACTTCTTTGTAGTGGTTCAGGTAAGCGAAAGCATTCGGGTAATCCGATTCCAATTGTTCAATTCCGACAAATTGAATGCCTTCATCAGTTTTCAGATAAGGATAGATAACAAAAGCATTGGGTGAAAAAGGGCGATAAGTGTTTAGGTTATCTGAGCCACTCGATGTTTTGAAATAAGGTCTGGTTAATTCTTTCTCTATTTTCCAATCAGTAGCGTCTTTTTGGAAATAGTAAAATTGTTCGTCCTCATTTGTCGCTGTGTGGATGTAAATATTGTTGGCACTGGTTTGGATGCCGTTGTAAATGTTTTCTGAACCAATTAATAATTCTAATGTATGAGATTGACTTTCAATGGATTCAAAAATTGGTTTTAAGTTTCCTGGAACCAATGTCCAACCATCATCATCCAATTTTTCAAATTCTACAGAATCGTAATTGTGAGAAGCAATATTTCTTGTTTTCCAATCCTTTAAAGATTGAACTTCCAAATAATTCAGGTGTTCCTGCTCTGTCTTTTTCAGGATTAACAAGCAAGTGTAAGTGGTCTTATCCTGAAAGATTTGATTTGCCCCAAAGGAGATAATCTGTTCAACTTCTTTTTTGGATGCCAAGAACTCTCGTAATTTTTTCCCCGCCCCAACTTTGGTGAACTTGCTTGGAACAATGTATCCGAAAAATCCATTCGGTTTGAGCAAATTCAATCCTCTTTCAATAAATAAGAAATATTTGTCAAACTGCTTATAAGCAGATTGGTAATGTGTTTTGTACAATGGCAATTCCAAAGGCGTGAATTGCTTCATGTGTTCGGTTGCCATATAAGGCGGATTGCCAACAATTACGTCAAATTTGGTCGCACCAAAATCATAAGGATTAATATCCCGTTGGTTTTCGGCTGATGTTTTTTCGGAATCTAAAAGGCTGTTCCCAAAGTGGATGTTCGCATCCATATTTGGAAGGGCGGGAGTTGGAATGGTGTTGTTGTCTTCGTTTTCCAACAATTTCAACAGTAAGCCGAATTTGCAAGCTTCAACCGCATTGTAATCTTTGTCAACTCCGAAAATGCAATTGGTTAAAAGTTGTCGTTTGGTTTCAAATTTGAGTTTGTATGTGCTGATTGCTGTTTGTATCAGTTCAGCAGGATTGTTTTTCAAATAATAATCGACCAATGTATCATGCAACAATTGGTACGTTTCAAGCAAAAAAGCTCCCGAACCACAAGCAATATCAGCAAATGATGATTGCAGTATTTCAGTGTCAGTTTTTCCTTCACAGTGTTTTGCAATGGTTTCTCTGAGAATGTCCTGAATGATAAATGTTGGTGTGGTTACAATGTCCCTGTCAATGTGTTCTGGTTTCTTTTCAAGTGTTATTCCTTCGTTGGTGATTTTGAGTTGTTCTCCAAGGAAAATTTCATAGATGTTCCCGAGAATATCCGAAGCGAAAACCACAAACGAATAGGTGCTTTCAGGAAAATAAAGTTGTTTAATGATTGTCCAAAAGGCCGAACTATTGTTGGTTATAATTTCTTCGGTTAACGCATGATTGAAAAGTCCTGCATTGTATTTTCTATCAGCTTCCCTGAATTTTTGAATAAGTGCGTTGAAATCGTCATTATCAGCGAAATTCAGAAGCGTTTTATAAACTTCAATGTTCCTGTCTTCGCATACCCGAAGAAAAATGATACTGTTGATGTAGCTTTGAACAATGTCGTTTAATTGAGCTTCATCCAACTGGTTTTGGTGGGAGTGGATTTCTTTTCCGAGAATTAAACGCCATTCGTTGATTTGTTTCAGAAATAAGTCATCAACACTGGAAAGTTTGAGTTGGCTTTCAATTTCTTTCCAGATTTCGTCAAATTCACCAGTGTAAACAACCTCGTGGCTAAGCTGTTTTTGAATTTCTTCAAATGCTTTTTCGTATTCCGTGTAGTGGTAAAGTTTTATTCGTGCTTTCGTTGCAGAATCGTTTTTGTCCACTTTTCGAGAGCAGTCATAAATGGCCAAGTGTTCAAAGTTGGAAAGAACGGATATTTTGAGTTTAGCCGTAAAACCATATCTGCGAACCTGTTTTGCAGGTTCGGTATCAGAATCTATTTTTACGTGAGGCTTCTTGGCTTCTAAGAAAAATTTTCGTTCAGAAAAAAGTCTGAAAGTATAGTCAGGTTTTTTCGTGTTACTATTCGCATCTTCTCGAAGAGCTTCTTCAACCAAGACTTCCCGTTCATTGGTTGGCTTTCCCTGATTGTTTTTGATGTCCCAACCCAACATTTCAAATAATGGGTCTAAGAAATCAGTGCGCAACTGTGTTTCGTTGTAGTCTGCTTTCAAATAAGCAGTCCTGTTTGCGTGGTATTTTTGAACAAGGTCTTTAATCGTCATGGTTATAAGTCAAGCGAACCTTGTTGAAGATTCTTGTTTTTTAAGTATTTGATTTTTTCTTCGGCAACTTTTAGAATTTGGTCTGGATTTTCTTCTTGCATTAAGTCGTAAGCAACTTTGTCACTCATCAGGATAAGCCCTAAGTCTACTTCACTTTCATTGAATAAGTCGGCTAAAAGCGGTAACATTTCCTTGTTAGCAGAACGTTCTCCACGTTCAATTTTACTGAGTGTGGATGGGTCAATGTCCAATGCTGCTGCAACTTTTCTAAGTGGAAGTTTTTGGTTTTCCCTTAATACTCTGATATGTTCCCCAAACGATTCTTTTGTTGTCATTTTCTTTTCTGTTCTTGAAAATTATTTCAGGACAATAGTTGTCCAAATCTAAGTAATTTAATTGATTTTTAATCTATTGAGGTTTGAAATCAAGCTTACGAAATAACAATGCCTGGGGTATGAATTTAACCCAATCATCTCTAAATTATGTTTGCCACGAAAATGTAATAGCAGTATGGGCACAGTCCCATCAAACAACCATTAAGGTTGAGGGGGGGGTAGCGGGACTAAAAGGTAGAAATTTTATAGAATTAAGTTTGGGAAATGATTTCGACACGATTTTATTTTTGTTCTTTACTCAATAACTTAAATAAATCTTGAATTCTTCTTTTTAGAGAATTATAGAAATTAGTCTTGTCTTGGGTAAGCTTGTCTTCATATCGCATAGCTTCCTCGACGATAGATAATAGGGAATCCACACCTTTTATTTTTAAAATGTCACACAAGTTGACATCCAATTGTTTGCAGAGCATGTAGATTTTTTCCCAACTGGTTTTTCCCTCAGCTCTTTCAATTCTGCCTATCAATGTTGGATTTGAATCTATTTGGTGTCCTAATTCAAGCTGGGAAAGCCCTTTTCTTAACCTAGCTAACCTTAAGATACAGCCAACTTGAATGTTGATTAATTCAATTTCTGTGCTGCTGTACTTTCTCATTTAGTAAAATTTGAGAAAAGCGAGACATTTATTCGATACAAATTTGTATCGAATAAGGTAATTTGGTATATTGCCCAAGAAATACATAATTTGCGATTCTTCGTTTAGAACATATTTGAAGCTTTCGCTTAGAGTCTTGGTTTGAAAACTGGTAATTTTTATGCAACAAGACAATAAGCAGATGGCTCACGACCCGGGCGTGGGCTCTCTTATTGTTGCAAGGTATACCAGTGCCCCAAACCGATAAGTTGAGTTCCACGCCCAACTTTTTCTTAGCGTTTGGTTTCTTTTGGTCCTTTCGGGGCATCGCCCAACCAATTTGGGTTATGGGAAACAATTGGCAGCTTTTTTTTGTAGGGTTCACACCGTGTTTTTGTCCCGTTTTTGGGGCAGCGCACTCGGTGTTCGATATCCTGTTTAAAAAGAAGCCAAAGAACCCCATCTAATCCTTGAGCCACGGTTGTGGGATACACGTTGCACAATTTTCCGGTTCACGATATCCTTTATTCCCACAATCAACGACTACACTTTAAGGGCAACCGGCCCGATCACGAAACCATGGTCATTTTTGGTTTAGGAATCCTATTTCTGGGTATGCTTTTACCCGGTTAGGGTGGCCTATGTCCGAACCTTGATGTCCTTTAGGAAGGTACGGTTTTTCCGTGACTTATGGGGCAGTGTGGAGAACAACTAACACTTTTATTAAAAGAACTCAATTTATGCAACCAATAACACTACGCATACGCAGGGGAATCCTGCTTGTGTTTTTATATGTCTTTTTAATGCTCTTTTGTACCTTATATATGCAGGCGGGCACTGTCTTGGAACCACCACAGGCCACCGTTTTCGGCACCGTAACCGATATGTCGGGGAATCCCCTGGCCGGGGTGAACCTTGTGGTGGAATC
>NZ_JAHZSV010000058.1 GCF_019457905.1 Flagellimonas abyssi
ACGGTGTCCACGGGAAGTTCTGTGACAGATTATGCGGGCAATTTTGTATACCAGGACAATGTATTGCAGTTCTTTGGCCAATCGGAGGGCTATGTGACGCCTGATGGAATGAACGGTTATGATTATGTGTACCAATACAAGGACCACTTGGGTAATATACGCCTGAGCTATGTGGAAGACGGTAACGGTGGTCTGGAAATTGTGGAGGAGAACAACTACTATCCTTTCGGCCTTAAGCACAAAGGGTACAATGACAACGGTATCTCACCACTGGGGAACGATGTGGCGCAGAAGTGGAAGTTTTTAGGTGTTGAAAGACAAGAAGAGTTCGGTCTTAACTG
>NZ_JAHZSV010000059.1 GCF_019457905.1 Flagellimonas abyssi
TGACAACGGTATCTCACCACTGGGGAACGATGTGGCGCAGAAGTGGAAGTTTTTAGGTGTTGAAAGACAAGAAGAGTTCGGTCTTAACTGGGACTCTTACAAATGGAGAAACGCAGATCCTGCCATAGGTAGATTTTTTGGTGTTGATCCAATTGCAGAAGACTATCCAAATCAAACTCCTTATCAATTTGCATCCAACAATCCTGTATGGAAAGTTGAGCTTGAAGGATTGGAAGGCATTGAGCAATCAGGAGAAGATTGGATGAATGGGCTTGGTTATGGTGTTGATCCAGGTGATGGTTCAGCTGTTCAAGTTGGAAGCGGAGGCTTTCTATCAAAAGGCTATCTAAGCTCTGCTGCAAGTGCTGTAGGTAGTTTCTTTGGTACGATACATAGTGCAATAAGTGGAACTATTGAGAGTGGAGTGCGTGCGGTTATGGGGACTGCAACAGCAGATAATACCCTGACCAACTCCGAATTCAATAATGCTGTAGCTTCAGGCGATGAGAACGCTTTTTATGCTGGCTTGGAAGTTGAAGCAGCGGCAATGTACAATGTGACACCGGCAATCATAGGAGAAGTTGGAGCAATGATAATTGAAGGTGCTGCTTCTGAATTGATGGGTCCAAGACGTGCTCCAAATACTAAAACAGATATAACTAAACCATACACAAGGCCTTCAAATGCTACTACACCTGCAATGAGAAAGTATGTTAATGAAGTAGGTGAAGCCACTGGGTGTGCAAGGTGTGGTTCCACGGCGGACAAATATTATGCAGGTCACAAGAAAGCATTGGTTCAGGAGTATTACGAGACGGGTACAATAAATGAAACAAGAATGAGGTCAAATACTGCAGTACAACCTGAATGTCCAACATGTTCAAACAAAGAAGGAGCTGAAATGAGTAGATATTCAAAAGAAAAGAAAGAGGAGTATGGATTTAACAAAGAATGAATATATAAGTGAGCAAAAAAAGCTTTGCTTGAGTTATGGAGCAAAATATCAAATCGCTCAATGGGGAGAATTTATTGGACTCGGGAAAAACTTCGATCCTAAAGCAAATCCTTTAAACGGATTAAGACATCCTAAAGATGGAAATACAACTGGTTGGTACATTTGGTCGGGTCAAGACTTCGATACAAATGATGATACATTTTTTGAACCCGTACATCTAAACCATTTAATAGAATTGTGCCCAGATATAGTCAAATATCTAGGACTTCCAGCGGGATGGAGGTTTTTATATGCAGAAGGAGGTAATTATGAAGATGTATGGAGAGATGCTAGCCTTCTTAATGTATAAGAAGATGGGTAATGTAATGTAGTAAAATAGTTGTTTCAACTAAACATAATCAACGGCAACTCTTTTTGGGTTGCTGTTTTGTTTTGCAAGCGTTATTCCTTTGAGCGTTGTTGTTTGGAAGCGTTTGTTTCTTGTGGGTTTTGTAGCCTTCCCTAAAAATAGGACAGCTTAAAATTAGAATTTTATGACTTTAAATTTTAACTACGACTTAAAAACAACCAATTGGGGCTATAAGACTTAAAAACAAGCAACACATAGAAAAAGTTTGGGGCGATGAAGGAAAAATCCTATTTTGCTTTCATAACATTAACCATCTTCACTTGAACCATCGCCTCCAATTTTTTTTAATTGTTCTCTTCTCTTTTGTGTCCTTTGTGTCCCAAGCGCAAATGGAAGCATCCATTTGGTATTTTGGTGAGAATGCTGGCCTTGATTTTCGCAGTGGTACGCCCGTGGCCTTGGAAGACGGGGAAATGTTCACTAAAGAAGGCTGTGCCACGATTTCGGACCCTTTAGGCAATCTATTGTTTTATACGGACGGTAGCAATATTTGGAATCGTAACCATCAAATTATGCCCAATGGTTCAGGGCTCTTGGGCGATACCAGTACCACGCAGTCGGCCATTATAGTACCCAAACCAGAAGATTCCAATATTTATTATGTGTTTACGGCCGACGAAGAACGAGGCCCCCATGGCATTAATTTTTCTGAAGTAGATATTGGGTTGGATGGGGGCCTAGGTGATGTAACGGTAAAGAATGTACCCTTATACACCCCATCCATGGAAAAGTTGACAGCTGTGAAACATGCCAATGGTAGGGATGTTTGGGTGTTGACCCACGATTGGTACAATGCGGACTACAAGGTGTACTTGGTCACACCTGCCGGGGTCAGCACCACTCCTGTGGTCAGTACTGCGGGTTTAAATATGATCTATACTACCAATGGTACCGAGGGAATAGGGTATCTAAAAGTATCCCCTGACGGAAAAAAAGTGGCCATCTGCCATATAAGGAGAGGATTGGAACTGCTGGATTTTGACACCTCCACAGGAAAACTCAGCAATGCTTTGGCCTTAAATCGACGAAATAATCAATACGGGGTTGAATTTTCTCCATCAAGTCAGGTACTATATGCGTCGAATCTTGATGGACCTATTTATCAATATGATCTGGGTGCTTCAGATATACCCAGTAGTGAAATTCAAATCAACCAAGATAATGTTCCGGGGTATGGTTTGCAACTGGGTCTCGATGGAAAAATTTATGTTACCCACCGCTTCAGAAAAACAATCAGTGTAGTAAATGACCCAGATGAAGTGGGTTTGGCATGTAATTACGAATATGGTGCGATAGACTTGGGAACAGGTAGAGGTTGGGGTGGTCTCCCACAATTTATACAGTCCTATTTCTTGGTCAGTGGTATAGAGGCAGACAAACTTTGTTTGGGAGATACCACGCAATTTCATATCAATTCGTCCCAACCCATTACTTCTATTTTATGGGATTTTGGGGATGGGAATAACTCCACGGACGAAAATCCGACCCATTCCTATGCTGCACCCGGCACTTACACGCTTTCTTGTGAAGTATCAACTGCGTTGGGTACCGAAACAAAGACCAAAATTATCAGTATATCCAAAACCCCGGTGGCAAATGCAATTTCCGATATTGAACGTTGTCAAACAGAAGCAACTTTTGATATGGATTTGGCAACATTGGATGCTCAAGTGTTGGGAACGCAATCCCCTTCAGAATTTGCCATAAGCTATTTTGCCACTCAGCAAGATGCAGATGGAAATATATATTCACTTGATCCCATAACAGTTTTAAACCTAGGGAGCACGACAATTTTCACAAGGATTTCAAATAATCAAAACCCAAATTGCTACGATATCACAAGCTTTGATATCATTGTAAAGCAAGCCCCCCAACTGTTTGTCCCGACTGATTGGGTGGTCTGCGATACGGATGGAGATGGTTTGCATTCCTTTGATTTAACGACCAAGGACTCAGAAATTTTAAACGGACAAGATGCAAGTTTGTTCAATGTATCCTATTACGCCTCAGCATTGGAGGCAGACAATGGGACCAACCCCTTGAACACCGATCATAGTGTTTCGGTTCTTGACGAGACCCTATTTTACCGCATAGAAAACAAAACGTATTCAGATTGTTTTGAAGTCGGTAGTTTCACCATAGGGGTAATTGACCAAGTGGTGGCGAACCGGCCCTCCGATCTGAAGGTTTGCGATACAGATAATGATGGGACGGCCCAATTTGATCTTTCTGATGCCGAGAGTGAAGTTTTAGGGGCACAAAGTGCAAGTGGCGTGATCCTGAGCTATCATGAATCACAAGCAGATGCAGATGGCAATACCGATCCATTGCCTAATTTGTATGTGAGCAATTCCTACCAGAAGACCGTTTATGTTAGGGTGTCCAATGCCCAGGATAGTTCTTGTTATGCCACCAATTCGTTCCAACTGAACATTTATGATGTGCCGGAAGTGCCAGAGGTTTTGGATTGGCTAGTCTGTGACAACGACAACGATGGCAAATACACTTTTGACCTTGACGAAAAGGCCGATGAGATCATTGCAAAACCAAGTGAGACCTCACTTGCTTTTTATGCCTCGGAAGCTGATGCAAGCTTGGAACAAAATCCCATTTATGGCAATTACCAAAATGCGTCCAACCCACAAACGGTATATTTTCGATTGAACAACGTGAACAACAATACTTGCCATTCGATTGGTAGTTTTGATCTGGAAGTATTTAATGTACCCACGGCATATGTCCCAACGAATATGGTTATCTGTGCTGTGGATGAAACGGGGGTCAATACTATCAACCTCTCCCAAAAAGATGCGGAAGTACTCAATGGACAGGATGCCCTGTCTTATGAAGTAAGTTATCATTCCAGTGAAGTAGACGCTTTAAATGGGGAGCGTTACCTGGACAAAGAGAATTATTCCAACACAGCAATGAGCGAAAGGATTTATGCAAGGATCCAACATCGTGAATTGGTTTCATGTTATGACATCATTGATTTTGAATTGACCATCAATCCTTTGCCCAATCCCGGTCTGGAGGAAGTATACGTTATCTGTCCAGATAGCCCTGAACTTGTTTTGGATGCGGGGACATTCGAAAGTTATCGGTGGGAAGACGAAAATGGAAGTTTGATTGGCAATGGACAAACCATTGATGTCACCGATTTAGGGAAATACACCCTAACGGTAATTGAAACCAAAAATGGCCTGAGCTGTTCCAACACCGTTGGTTTTGAAGTATTGTCATCAGGGGCTCCCGAAAGTTTTGAGATCACCGCGGATGGCCTGTCTGATAGGGTCACACTTACCGTAGATGCGGTTGGTACAGGGGATTTTGAATATTCAATTGATGGACGGAGCTATCAAAGTTCAAACCAGTTTGAGGTATTTCCCGGGAAGTATACCGTATTCGTTCGGGATCTGTTAGGATGCAGGACCATAAGTAAAGAATTAATTGCCATTGGCTATCAAAAATTCTTTAGCCCTAACGGTGATGGTATCAATGACAGCTGGAATATCATCGGCGGGGAACTCTACCCGGATGCCCAACTGTTTTTGTACGATAGATACGGAAAACTACTTGGACAGTTGACTCCGCAAGGTCAAGGTTGGGACGGTACCATTTTGGGAAGACGAATGCCCTCAACGGACTATTGGTTCAAATATGTCTACGACAATGGAAAGACCTATGCCGGTCATTTTTCATTACGGAGATGAAAATATAACTTAAGCCTTTTCGCACAACATTATAGGGAAAAGTGCGTTAAAACCTTACCAGAATCTTATTCATGAGACCTACACTGACCATACTCCTTCTGGCATTTATGCTACAGGCCTGTGGGCCTATGCGCCAAATGCAAAAGGTACAATCACAAGTCCCTGTACTGGGATCCATTGGCAAACATCGATCTTCATTATTTGAAAAAGGCTTTCAGAAGATGGGGGAACCCGAATTGGACCGACCTATCAGTGTCGCCATAGCGTCCGTTCCCTTATCGGGTAGAATGAAATCGAGATACGAAAAGTATCGGGAACATTTGGGCATGCAACCCTTGGCCAAGACCATGGACAGCACCCAGATGGCAAACCTTGCCTATTATCAGTTGGAGATTAGCGACGTTGTCAGTCTAGTGGAACAGCTCAATTTGGATAAGAATTCGAATTTAAAAAAATACCTCCAGGAGGATGTGGAACTGGTCCTTTTGTCCTCCATGTCGATTGTAGTGGACCAGGCATTGTCCCAGAAATTGGATATGGCCGATAAACTTTTTTTGAAAACCGGTTCCGATGGGGCGTTGTTCCTCCAAATCGCCGGGGGTACCCAAGATGGTAAACCCATAAAGCAGTCAAGCTTGGAAATCTTTGATTTTGAGCGGGCCAATTTCTGCTGGAAGATGGATAATAGGGGAAGGATAAATATTGCCCAGATCTTAATGGATGGTATCACCTGTCCGGGAAGTACCAAAGCGAACCCGGAGAAGTTGAACAGAACCCCGGATTATTTGAAGTTATGAGAATAAGAACCTTTATTACGGCGGCCTGGATTTTTTTGTTCGGTCTTGTGGCCTGTGAGGATATTTTGGAGGTACCCGATATTTCCGGGCAATCCGTGAAGTTATTGGCCCCCTCCGATGGGTCTGTCCTGGACGATAACTCGGTCAACCTTAACTGGGAGGGAGTGGAAGAGGCTACGGGCTATAGTATTCAAGTGGCATCGCCCAATTTTGAAAATGCCGCCCAGATTCTACTGGACAGTGTCATTGAAATGGATACCTTGGGATATTTACGGAACCAAATTAGTCAAAACCTTTTCAACGGGAATTATGAATGGCGGGTCAAAGCCTTTAACAGTGGTTTTGAAACCATATATTCCAGTAATGGTTTTCAGGTCAATGGAGATGAAGATCTTGATCTGACCCCTCCCAATACACCACAATTGATATCCCCTGCCAATGGGAGTGATACTTCCGATACGGAAATCGGGTTCGCATGGAGCCGGGAGGATGTTCCGGGTACAGCTGAGCGAGACAGCATCTTCATATATTCCGATGAGAACTTACAGGAATTGACCACCAAGGCCGTTGGGGCCAATAAGGGCTATACAACAACATTGAGTGCGGGAACCTATTATTGGTTGGTAAGGGCCTTTGATACCGCCGGCAATCAAAGCGGGGATAGCAGCACTTTTAATTTTACCATCACCGATTGAGCAAAAACCTAAGGACATATCTGCTGTTGGCCTTGGTACTCTTGATCTGGGGCATCATTGGCTTTAAGGTGATCCATGCCGTTTCCAAAGATCCTGAAATGCCCATGGTAGCAACGCAACCCACCCTGATTCCAAAGAGCACTGAAAAGAGAGATACGTTTGAGTTGGCGGCCGATTACCGTGACCCCTTTTTGGGAACGCTACCCATATCAAAGAAGAAAATCGTCAAAAGGGCGGTTCAAAAGAAACCCATTTCCAAAAGGAACATTGTGTACTCAGGTCTGGTATCACAGACGGGCTCTGGAAACACCATGTACTTTGTATCGATCGATGGACAGCAACACATCATGTCCAAAAATCAGGAAATCAATGGAGTAAGGCTTTTGAAAGGAAATGGCCAGCATATCACGGTCCGCTATGGTGGTAGGTCGGAAACCATCGTATTGCAATGATCATATTTTCAAAAATAAAGGCCGGTGCGCTCCAGTTCGTACTTTTTATAGGGACCATCATTGTCCTGTTGCTCTTCGCCTTTATCCTGATCAACCAGAGCCATTCACTGTTCGATAAACAAACGGACATAATGGTGGACCTTGTCCGAGCTTCGGACAATGCATTGATCGAATCGTTTTCAATGACCGTTCAGGAAGGAAACGGCGTGGATTTGGCAGGGAACCATGGCTTGGGAATACAATCCAAGGTTGCCAAGGAATATTGGGGGCTTTTGGAGAAAAGAAACTCGGTTTCCAAAAAGGGAAAGCTCCAGTTTGAGAAAACAGCTTTCGTAGGCTATAGAAACCCCGACATCCCAGCTCTGTACTTAAGGGATGACAACCGTCCGATGGTCATCGTGGGCGATGCAAAAATATCCGGTGATGCCTATTTGCCCGAAAGGGGCATCAAAATAGGCAATATCCAGGGCTATGGATATACAAGGCCCCAATTGGTCTATGGAAACACATTTCAAAGTAATGCTCAACTGCCTGAGCTTTGCAGTCAAGTGGACCAACAGTTGAAATTGATGACAGGTTCCACGTACAGGCCGAAAGGCAACACCGTCACATTAAAACAGGGTCTGCTGATCAAAAACAGTTTTAAGGAAGAGACCATAGTGGTCCAAGGAATTGATTATCTGGATCTTGACAAAGCGACCTTGGTCGGCAACGTTGTGGTTTGGGCCATGGACAAGATCCATGTAAGGGCCACGACCCAATTAAGGGATGTGATTCTGGTAGCGCCCCAGATTGAAATAGAGCAGGGAACAAGAGGCTCTTTTCAAGCTATTGCAAGCGAACGGATAGTGGTGGGCAAAGGATGCCAACTGGAATATCCCACCCTATTGGCCGTGCACGAAAAAAATGGCCCGGGTCAAACGGTCAACACGCAAAGAGATCCGGTGATAGCAATAGAGAGTGGGTCAAGCATCGCTGGTGCTATTATCTATAGTAACAAAGGGAAATCAAAGGGACTGCCCAAGTACATCGGGATAGATAGAGAGGCGACAATCACAGGTGAAGTGTATTGCGATCAAGCGCTCGAGCTCAAAGGGAGCATATACGGAAGCGTGACCACAGGATCCTTTATCTCTTTTGAAAATGGGAACACCTATTTGAACCATTTGTTCAATGGAACCATCAATTCGGAATTGTTGCCAGATGAATATTGTGGCCTAGTGTATGCCTGTGAAACTACCAATGGAATAGCAAAATGGCTGTATTAAAAAAAATAAAGGGATCAACACTTATGGAAACCCTCGTGGCCACCGTATTAATAGTGGTGGTCTTTATGATGGCCAGTATGACCTTGAATACCTTGTTCGTGACCTCAATGGAACAAAATGACGGTCCGATCAAGCAGGAGCTCTTGTTTTTGCAATATCGATATGCGCATAGAAAATTGTCACTACCGCATTATGATGAACAAGAACACTGGGAAATCAAGGTAGAGCAGCAAACTTGGCACGATAGGGAGCAGGTGATTTTTTCAGCAATGAATACAAGAAACGATAAGGAGATTATATTTTCATTGAACCATGAGTAGAGTACTGAAAAAAATACAGGCATTTACCCTGCACGAAATGTTGGTGGTGTTGTTGATCACCGCTTTGGTCGTTGGAATGGCCTTTAGTGTTTTACGTTTGGTACAGGTCCAGATGAACGGGATTTCATCCAATTATGAAAGGAACACCGAACTGCGCTTATTGCGTCAGCGCCTATGGATGGATTTTAATGCCTACGATAGGATATGGTACAAAAATCAGGACAGAAAACTATTGCTGGTGAATGGAATCAGCGAGATCAATTACCGATTCCAAGAGGATATGGTGGTCAGGGAACTTGACACCTTTCATATAAAAATAAATAAATTAAGTCCCTACTTCGGTGCGGGTAGTGTTAATGAAGGAGAAATAGATGCTATGGACCTGTTCGTAGGGGAAAAAAACAGGACAAGAGTATTCATCTACAAACGTAACGCGGCAACGAGCTATATCAATCGATAAACTATGGGATTCAAATTGGACCAGACCTTGGAAAAAGCGAATACGGTTCCCACTCAAAAGGAGGGATTGGATAAGTGGTTAAAAAAGGAGATCACCCTTTTCGGTTCCTTTTTCAACTCCAAGAGAAAGGAGGGTTTTTATAGTGAACTGGCGATACTGTTAAAGGCAGGCCTTCAATTGCGAGAAGCCCTTGAACTATTGTCAGGGAGCCAAAAAAAGGATAAGCTACAGTTGTTTTATGGTGACATGGTCAAGGAATTGGACAGTGGATCAAGTTTTTCCGAAGTGCTGAAAAGACGCCGGGAGTTTACGGAATATGAATACTATTCCGTTGAAATAGGGGAGGAAAGCGGCAATCTGGGAACCATACTACAGGAACTGGCGACCTTCTTTGCACAAAAGAACGAGCAGCGCAGGAACCTTATAAGTGCCCTTACCTATCCCTTGATCATATTATGTACCGCTATACTTGTAGTTGTTTTTATGCTTCGGATGGTAGTGCCCATGTTCGAGGATATATTTAGGCAGAACAATGTGGAACTGCCGACGATTACGCAATATATCATCGGTATATCCAATCTGATCGAACAGTATGGCCTTGTCGTACTTTTAGTGGTGTTTGTTTTGATTATATTGAGAAAACCCTTGATGCGAAAGGAATCCATCCGAAGAAAGCGGGATTATCTTATTCTGAGGGCCCCATATTTTGGCAACTTCTTGCGATTGGTCTATATGGCACAGTTTACCCAAGCGGTGGCCTTATTGACCACTTCCAAAGTGCCCATGTTGAACAGTGTCCAAATGGCAAAAAAGATGATGGGATTTTATCCCTTACAAGATGCTTTGGATACCATGGAGAAAAGAATCTTAAAAGGTACGAGCCTTCATGAAAGTTTAAAGGGAAACAAGGTCTTTGACCATAAGATGGTATCATTGGTCGAGGTAGCGGAGGAAACCAATCAGACCGAATATATCTTCAAAAAATTGAACCAACAGTATGTAATGGAGGTGCAGCGCAAATCCAAGATGTTATCCACCATTATGGAACCCCTTATCATAGTAGTTATCGGTGTATTTGTAGGGGTGATCTTGGTGTCCATGTACCTTCCAATGTTCAAGCTCAGCAGTGTGCTGGGCGGATGATTTTTAAGATAAAGAAAGGAAGTATTGGGAGCCTAACTTATTATAATTCAGTTCCATTTGATTAAAGATTGGTTTAATGAATTGTAACCAATCTTTAATCAATCTAATAAGCTATGGTAGTGTTATATTAAGGGCAAAATTTAAAAAGTTAAATACTTTTTTGAAATACATGGGTTTACCTAAGTATTTTATCGAAAAAAGCTCAAGTAATGTTAATTTTTTGCATGATTATTAATATAATTGTGATGTATAATCTTACTAAAATAAAAGATTATACTTAAACATTAACCTCCATTATGCAAAGTTTACTTCCCAGTGAAAGTAAGGATAAGCTTTTTCTTTACACCAAATCCACTTTTTATGACCATACCTGCTCTACCGTTATCTATGTTTATAGGGGCTGAGGTATAAAGAGTTTAGCGGCAAACTAAAATACAGATATAGAAATCTAGAGATAAGTATTGTGTTGCTAGCGTAAATATACAATTGCTTTAAAAACATGATTTGTAAACAACACTTAACCATATTATGAGCAAAATTAAAGTTCTTTTTTTGTCGATTTTTTTTCCTTGTTCCTTATATACAGCTTTGGGACAAACCTCGAATGAGATTGATATGTACTCTGGAGAGGTAACTAAAATGGTAAACATTCCTAATTCTCCTCAGGCACAAGCTTTTGAGAAATATGGAAACAGCATGATCAATAGGTACTCCGGTGTGCCAGAAGTAGAAGTTCCTCTGCATGTATTTAAGGGACAAGAATTGGATTTGCCCTTCCAATTAACGTATGATGCCACAGGGATTCAAGTAGAACAACAAGCTACTTGGGTGGGACTCTCATGGAACTTGAATGTTGGGGGCAGAATTTCAAGAATTACGAACGGATTACCTGATGATTATATAAGTGGTGGATATAATACCATTTTTAATGACTCGGCAACCTGGAACCAAGTAAAGGTTTATCTGGATTTACAGAACTTACATAGTCCACAGTTCAGTTCTGCCATTGAAGCAGAGAACTATCTTAAATTTTTACATGATATGAATTACAATAAGTATGAGGCACAACAGGACTACTTTTCTTTGAATGTGTTAGGACTCAATGAGATTATTGTTTTTGATAAAAAATTTGACCAGAATTCAGGACAATACCAAAATATCCCCAAAGTTTTAAACAATCCAAGAATCAAAGTTTCTCCGTTACTTGGTACCTCAAACAATAGCATTTCCGGTTGGCTTATTACTGGGGATGACGGTACTCAATATCATTTTCAAGAGACCGAGAAAACAATTCGTCAAAACGCAAATGATATTTCTCAAGAGGGTTCAACACTTTTTGGAGACGCTGGATATACCACCTATAACTCATCTTGGTTATTGACAAAAATTATTTCCCAAAATAAGAAAGATACTTATGAGTTTTTCTACAATAATCTGGGAGTTTTTCCAAGGGAACAATTTGCTTCTTCCTACGGGGTCGCAATTACAACTGTTCTCGATTATAGTTATAATTATCAGAATCCACCACTCAGTCCATCAAGTGGTATTACCTCTGAATATCAATTAAAACAGTTGCAGCGTATCGAATATAATAATTCAATCATTGCACAGGTCAATACGGCAAACCGATATGATTTGAGTAGTGGACCGGTGAATGGAAGATTGGAATCACTTGAATTTTTGGATTATCAGAGTAACACGATTAAAGAGATTGAATTTGATAATAATGATTATTTCAATCTGGATAATGCCATGGCAACAAATCTTACAAGCTTTAACAAGGAATATTATGATGTGCGTTTAAAATTAAATGGGCTTACCATTCGTGGAAGGGATAATCAAATATATGAGACCTATGGCTTTGAATACCATCAGCCGGATAACCTTCCCTCCCGTGATAGTTTTGCCCAAGATTATTTTGGGTTTTATAATGGTGAAGATTCCAATTCCAATCTATATATAAAATATGAAACCTCTGGTTACACTTTTGGGGGAGCTGACCGGGAACCAAATTCCACATCATCTAGAATAGGTATGCTCGACAAAATCACTTATCCAACAAAGGGTCATACGACATTTACTTATGAAAGTCATGATGAATTTAAAAATACGCAGATAGAAAATGAAGAGTCGGCAGTATTTGTATACGTTAATGGCGCCGTAATCACGGACCCTGGAATGTATGATGAAATTACTCCTTGTGATGATAAATTTTTAGGACAAGACCCAAAAGTTCTAATCAAAAAATTCCAAATTTTAGAGGAAGATAATTATGAGCTCGAATTTTCCTCAAGTGGAAATTCTGAATTTTATTTGGTCAAAGGTGGCAATTGGGCATATTTGGATTATTGCGACTTCTATAATGGTCCTAATGAACTTGAAGTGTTGTATGGCTTTAATTCACAACAGCTTGTATTGGAAGATTTATCTCCAGGAAAGTACATTGCACTTGTAATTGTCGGAAAAACGCAAGGTGGGTCCGGGTCAAGTTATGAAACGGCATCGTTGCGCGTTTCAAGAAATGTAGTCACTTCCTTCTGGTCAAATGTTGCCGTCGGAGGAAATCGAATTTCCAAGATCACTGATTATTCAACTTCCGGTAACGCAGCTACCATCAGGAAATTTTCATATGTAGATGAAAATGATGAGAGTACCGGAGTAGTGAATTTTGAGCCCAATTTATACGATTTTAGATTTAGTGAAACCAATAATGGTAATCAAACACAGTTGGTTCGCTATGGGTCATATGTCAAAGGAAATCAACCATTCATAGTTTATTCGGAGGTGACAGAAGAGTTCCTTGACAACCAAGGAGGGTCATTGGGAACAACAAAATATAAATATAATACAGGTCAAAGAGGTATCGTACACGGCTTTAACCCTCCTTATGAGGTCAATTATTTTCCGAATTTGAATATTGGAAAGGTCAAAGAGAAGCTTGTCAAAAATAACACAGGTGATCACCAATATTTAGAAAGTGTGTCTTATTATGAGACGTTGGAGGCGCCAATTAATGTTAGGGGTTTACTGACTTACACTGATGAGGAAAACTATGGAAAGACTCCCTTTATAAAAGAAAACATCTATACCACTGGGCCGAAAACAGGGTTGAATTATTATACGATTGAATATCTGGATAGTTTTTATTGCAATGGATCCGTTATAAGTCCTACATTCGATACTTCCTTTTGTACAGTGCCCGACGTTTTTATTAATCCGCAAAATTATGGATATGATCGATGGTTGCATCCTAAATATGCAATTTATCGGGGTCGAACCAATTTCGCAAATGGTGCTTATGGAGGAGTATCGGAAGTTGTGAAAACAACTTTCTTAAAAGATTCACAAGGGAATCAAACCTCTATAAATACCATTGAAACCAAAACCTATGTTGAAGATGGCATCCATACTCCGGAGGATTGGCCCTACCTTCCAATTCGATCAACCACGACCGATAGCCAAGGAAATATTATTGAAAACACTTATACATATCCTAGCACAGCTAACCCACAGGTAAACAAACTTGTAAGTAAGAATAACTTAACTGAAGTAGTCAAAAACAGGATTACTTTAAACCCCAATGGGCCCAATTCTAAAACGATATCGACAATTGAAAAATCCTATACGGAAGTGGCATTAGGCGTAGTGCAACCGTCTATAATCAAGACAAGTAAGGGAGATGATCAAACTAGCAATAAAGTTGAATTTGAATATTACTCGAACGGTAATGTTTTATTAAGCCGAAAAACAGAGGGGCCTTCAACGTATTATATATGGGGCTATAACTCTAAACTTCTTATAGCAACAATTGAAAACTTTGATGAAGATGATGCACTTTTACTTCAAACTTCGATTGCTAATTGTCAAACTGCCAGCAATAATGATGACGGTACAGTTGCCGCGGAAGAAGTCCTTAGAACTGCATTGGAAACCCTAAGGGAGTCTATTCCCAGTGATAGTTTTATGACTAGCTACACCTATGACCCTTTGATAGGCCCAACGAGTATGACCGATGCCCGCGGAATTACAATCCACTACACATATGATGGACGCAATAGGCTGGAAACTGTTAGAGATCATGAATCAAAATTCTTGACACGATACGATTATGGTTTCAAAGGACAAAATTAAAATACAAAAATTTATGTTATGAAATATTTTACTTGTAACAAAAAAGGTGTGGTATTACAGCTAGCAATGTTTGCCACAATGTTTTTCATGGGCAATAACGAAATGTTTGCGCAAGGAAAAACTGGATTCGAGACCTTGCTTATAGGCAGCTGGAGGATGAATGAATTCTCTACAAGGAAGGAGGCAACAACAATTGATAATGAAGCGGACAACTTGTCGATAGAAACTGAAACTCGGATATTACATGATACAATGAGCAGAGTCCTGACTTTCAATTCTTCGGGTGTTTTTCAACAAGTTGACGGTTCTGGTAAAATTATTAAAGGTAGATGGCAACTTACAGGGTCAGGTTTGACCATATGTAGTCAAAAGGGAAACATCTGGAAAACGGAAATTGTTGATTTATCCTTAGGTAGATTAGTACTGCGACAATCACCGAAAGGAGATTTGACACCTATATTTCCAATACTTCATTTAAACAAAATCCTTTAGTCTTTCTTAAATATTTCATACTCATGAATATGATAACTGCTAAACTTAAATGGTCATTTAGTATATTGTTAACCGTTATAACTGTGGGTGTTGCAAATGCTCAATATACGCTTTATGGCCCTTCTTCAGCGCTCACAGGCGAAAGCAAGACCTATGGTATAACCGGATCGGATATTTCTTACATTAGCTGGACTGCAAATAATGGTGCAACTATAACCAATACTACCTACACAACAGCGACTTACAAATTCAATAACTCAGGAAGAAGTCTTGTATCATGCACTGTTTTTGACGAATTCAACAATAGCTATACAAAAAGAATGTCGGTAACTGTATGTAATACACTCGAAAGTGGGGGAATTTCAGGTGCTCAGACCATTTGTTCCGGTCAAAATCCTTTGATAATTAATAACGCAACATTAGCAAGTGGGGGAGATGGAGATTATAGTTATCAATGGCATTATTCAGAGGACGGGACCAATTGGAACGTCATTTCAGGAGCAACTGGAATTAACTACGATCCTCCAAGCCTGACCGCAAGTAGATGGTTTCGTAGACAGGTGAATTCTTGTAATCAATTCAAACGTTCAAATATAGTTAAAATTACTGTGGCTCCTAGCCTTTCAGCAGGAGTGATTCAACACCCACCAAACTCTTGTTATGGGGGCAACCCTGGAGTCATCACGGTATCAACAAATCCTAGTGGTGGAGATGGAAATTATAGTTATTCTTGGGAGTATTCTTCCACAGGTACTGGAAGTTGGTCTCCAATTGCGAATGCGAATGATGAGACCTATGACCCCCCAGGAAATGCGACATCTTCAATATGGTACCGCAGAAAGGTAACCTCTTGCAATCAAGTAGACTATACAGAAGCGGTCCAAGTTAAAGTTTATCTTGATTTAAACCCAGGTACAATTATGGGGGAAGATACCATATGCTATGGACAAGTTCCATCGGTATTGGGAAGTATATCTTCTGCAAGCGGAGGTAATAGTATTACGACTGAATACCAGTGGCAACAATCTTCCACCAACGGGGAAACGGGATTTTCCAATATAGATGGAGCGTTTCAAGAATCGTTTACTCCCACGGACAATTTATATGCCGATCGTTGGTACCGAAGACGTGTCATATCCTGTTCACAGACCAAATATAGTAATGTTGTTGAGATCACGGTACGTCCCGAACTGTCGGCAGGCTCGATCAACGGAGGCGGACAATCCTTTTGTGGAAGCGGTAATCCCGGTATGCTTGGTAGCGGAACCAATGCTTCGGGAGGTGATGGAAATTATGTTTATCAGTGGGAGCGTTCTACTACCAGCGAAACCTCAGGTTTTACCAGTATCAGTGGTGCCACCGGAATATCCTACGACCCTCCCGTGCTATATGCCACTACTTGGTACCGTAGGCAGGTGGTCTCATGTGGGCAGATAAAAGAAACAAATACAGTACAGGTGACCGTGGACCCAATGGAAGCATGGTATGCCGACACGGATGGCGATGGTTTTGGCGATCCTAACGATGAAGTAAACGACTGCGTCCAACCCGAGGGCTATGTATCGGACAATAGTGACCAATGCCCTGAGGAATATGGTACGAACAACGGCTGCAGTTATATCGAGGTAGAATTGAGCGACGAGAATTATTTATTTACGGTAAGCTACCAAAAGCCCCATGATTCGATGTCAAGTATTTTATCTAAATATGATGTCAATGAGACGGTCTCGTACTATGATGGTCTTGGGCGTCCGATGCAGGAGATAGCGATCAAGGCCTCCCCGGACCTTGGGGACATCGTGACCCATATCGGCTACGACGACTTTGGTAGGACGGACAGGGAGTGGCTGCCCTATGCGGCCGGTTCCGGTGGACCTGGGAGCTATCGGGCCGCCTCTGGGACGGAGACGGACTCCTATTACATGTCGCGGTACGGACCCGAACTGGGGACTGTCCCCAACCCTTTTTCGAGGAGGGAACTTGAGGCCTCGCCATTGAACCGGGTCCTGAGGCAGGCTGCCCCTGGGAAGGATTGGCAGCTTGGAGAGGGCAATGAAATTGAATTTGTATATGATACTAATGTCTCCCAAGAAGTTAGAAAGTTTCGGGTTGCCACTATTCATGTAAATTCAACCTACAACGCTACTTTGATTGATGGGTCTGGAAATATTTTTTATAGTGCTGGCGAACTCTACAAGACGATCACCTACGACGAGAACCATC
>NZ_JAHZSV010000006.1 GCF_019457905.1 Flagellimonas abyssi
GACCTTGATCGGGTCTTCCGTCAATCAGTTGAACCGGATAGGGGTCGAGGCAATAGCTTCCCTATTTTTAGGTTCGACATATACCTGATCTGCATTTTATTAATGAGGTAGCAGAATGTTTACTTTTTTAGTTCACTATCCGTCACGTTCCTTCTCTTCCCGCCTTGAGCCTGCTGACTCATTTTCAGAACATCCATGTTTCCAGTACGAATAGGCATAGAGTTCCCCTTTGGTCCAATCCTGTTCTTTTCTAAGATAATTTCTGATTTCTTTTACCGATGAAAACTCACAGGCTACGTACCCAAATTTGGAATGGGTTGGCAAGTCAACTTTTTTAACAGCATCAATCAAAGCATTGCCTTCTCCTGGATTGGGATTGTGCACCCATTTAAATGTGATGTTCGCTTTGGTTTTCAATTCCTGTTCGTCCTCCTTTCCGTGCACTTCAATGAGACAAATGCCCTTGGTCGATGCGGGTAGACTTTCAAGAATAACACTCAATACCGGTATGGCTGTGGCATCCCCTACCAACAAATACCAGTCTTCAGGTGGGAAAAGCTCTTTTTTGGTGAGCTTCATGGCGATTCCAAGTTCATGACCTGGTTCAGCAGTGTTGGCCCAATTGGATGCTGGCCCCTCCAAACCATGGTTCACAAAATCTATAACTAACTCGTTTTTTTCAAGATCAATGGCCCGATGTGTGTAAGTGCGCATGAACGGACGCACATTTTCGGGTGGGATGACCCATTCTTTTTTCTCGGAGTTATATTCGCGCATATGCACTTTGGTCATTCCTGCTGGGGGAACAAATATTTTGTTGTTGTCACCCAAAGTAGCCTCCTTAAATAGTTCTACATTACCTGTTAAGACAGCACGAATATAGTTTGGTGTCACAAACTCTTTTGATTTGAGTGTGAATACATCTTGTACGATGGGAATATTAGGCTTTGCCATTGTAATGGTTTAAAAATTGGAGTCTACATCGTTGATCATAATTTCAAAGGAGGTCACACCGTCACCGGAGAGATACCATGCTTCGGGATCTAGATAAACGATATTTCCATTTTTATAGGCCTTGGTCTGTTGGATCATGGCATTTTCAACTTCTTCCTTGTTGGTGGCTTTTTTGTTCACCACTGCACTTCGGTCCACAATAAAAAGGTAATCTGGGTCTGCTTTTTGGATAAACTCATTGGACACCGCTTGGCCGTGGCGAGCCGTTTCCAGATTTTCCACAGCTTCTCTAAATCCAAACAGGCTATGGATTACCCCAAACCTTGAGCCCTTTCCAAAGGCGCTGAATTTTCCGTTGTTATGGAGGATGATCAAACCCGTTTGCCCAGATTCCTGTGCTTTTTTATTGAGTGCAGCGACCTTGTTATCCACCCTATCCACTATATTTTGGGCTGTCTCTTGCTTGTCAAACAACTTTCCAAAAACTTCCATGTTGGTTTTGAATGACTCCATCATTTGGCTCTGATCGGAGGTTAGATAAATGGTCGGTGCGATATTGGTCAGTTCCTCATACTTGGTTTCCATGCGTGCCGAGATAAAAATCACATCGGGCTCTAATTCGTTCAATTTTTCGTAGTCTACTTCAAAAATGGTTCCGAGGTTGGCCACATTTTCATCGGTTTCATATTTTTTTAAATATTGTGGGACATGGCTTTTGGGAATCCCCATCACCTCAATGCCCAATTCATCCAGATTTTCCAAGGAAGCATAATCCAAAGCAACCTGGATGAGCCGGATGGTTGAGACCACCAAAAACGGAAAATAAGAACCACCTATTTTTTGGATTTAGTGATTTTAAAATCAGGCTTTTGCGTTAGTCTTGAGGGTGCTCAATTCTATCCGGTGAAGGTGGTATACCATGTCCGGCGTTTCCAATTTGGATACGGCCTTTCCATAGGAGTACAAAAGCGTTGTCTTTTACGGGTTGAAAACCTTCAT
>NZ_JAHZSV010000060.1 GCF_019457905.1 Flagellimonas abyssi
ACGGTGTCCACGGGAAGTTCTGTGACAGATTATGCGGGCAACTATATCTACCAGGGAGGAACATTGCAGTTCTTTGGCCAATCGGAGGGCTATGTGACCCCTGATGGTAATGGAGGTTACGACTATGTGTACCAGTACAAGGACCACTTGGGGAACATACGCCTGAGCTATGTGGAAGATGACAATGGCGACCTGGAAATAGTGGAGGAGAACAACTACTATCCTTTCGGCCTTAAGCACAAAGGGTACAACGACATACCCATGTCGCCACTTGGCAACAGTGTGGCGCAGAAGTGGAAGTACAATGGAGTAGAACTTGATGAGACTACGGGATTGTATGAGATGGATTTTAGACAGTACGATGCTGCAATTGGTAGATTTACTGCGATAGATCTGGTGACGCATCATTCGATGTCAACCTATACAGGGTTTGATAATAATCCTATATATTGGGCTGACCCTAGTGGAGCAAATGCAGAATGTCCAAGTTGTGAGACCGAAGAGGATTGGAACGCATATTATGCACAGGCAGAATATACTGCAAATATTACTGGTCAGAAAATTGAATTCGACATGGTATTGGGCGATGGTCCTTTGAGTTCCGCCCAAATGGATGATGGTCATGTAGTTTTTTATTTAAACGGAGAACTTCAGGATTTAAATAAGCATGATAATCGACTAGATGCTTTCAGTAGTTTAGTTGGTGATGGATTGATGCCTGAAGCACCAGGAAGGCTTTTCAAATTTTTAGGAAGTCTTTTAAAAGGAGGAGGAGATGAAGTTGCAGAAGCAACAACAAAGGTCTCCGATGAATTAGATTTATTACCTGGAGAGTTGGAAGTGGGTACTTATGATGAATTAATTAATGCAGGAACAAAAGGTGATAACATTACTCCACATCATATGCCATCCGCTAATTATATGAAAAGTAAGGGAATTAGTACGGGGGAAGGGGTATCCATGAATATGGAACAACCTTATCCTGGTGTCGGGGGACGTCATAGAAGAACTGCGTCTTATGGACGTAAATCAGATGCCTCCATTTCTGCAAGATTATCATTAGCCACGGACATAAAAGATGCGAGGCAAATATATATGCAAGATGGATTATATGGGGGACAAGTTAGGGATGCTTTGCAAAATGTTGTAAAATTGAATATTAAAAAGTTTCCTAACTTATATAAAAAATAATGCTGGATAAGTTAATTAATGAGTTAATTGAGATAGAGCCCAAGACACGAGACGAGTCTTATGTTTTAAAGTTTGAAAATAAACTTGAAGAGATATTTTCTACGGGTAATCCTGCTATGATATCCAAACTACTGGATGTGATGGATGATAAATTTGAGTTTGACGAACTGATGTTCTCAATAATACATACAATTGAATCATTTGATGATTTTACTTATATTCAAGAACTATTTATTTCATTACCCGAATTTGTTTTGAAATCACCAAGATGGGCGTCAATAATAGTCATGAGAATAATCAATTCACCCAAAACATTGGATGTGTTTTTGGAATCATTAGAAATATTGTCATTAAAGAAAAGAAAGGCTTTGATTCTACTCTTAACCAGTATGGCCAAAAGGGGCGATGAAATAGCAAAGAAGGTTAATCCGGTTTTAAGTGAACTAAAAAAGTCAGGTTAACAGAACAATTATTATAATGTAGTAAAATAGTTATTTTACCTAAGTTTATACATCAACAGCAACTTTTTTTGGGTTGCTGTTTTGTTTTTACAAGTTTTATTGGTTTGCGTGTTGGGATTTGAAAGCGATTGTTTCTTTTGGGTTTCCTTTAGCGGTACGAAATGTAACTTTTCAGTTATTTCAGATTAAAGGGAAAGATGTAAAGTGTACCTATTTGAATCTTTTCAATCCAATATTGATACTGACCAAATCCATAACCCACTAAACTCCATTGGAGGCCTTAATCTAAGCAATGTTCTTTTGTCAGTAGAGGAGAATATAAGGTAAGGCAGAAAGCATTGGGAAGAAATGGGGTTTAAAGTTTTTACGGTATTTAGTGGCCTAATATCGAAATCTTTAATTTCTTTGCTTATACTGGGCGAGGAGGATGGTTAAGGTCACCAAAAACTGAAAATTTGAGCCCCCCGATATTTGCTTTTAGGGCGTTGAAAATTAGATTTTTGTGTTAGTTTTGAGGGTGCAATTTTCTCCGGCGTTTCCAATATAAGTGCAGTACAATAAAAATGAGCGCAAATTTGATGGATTTATAAAAAGTGGGCACTATTGAGGATGTTTGAACTAATGTCATTTATAAATACTATTGTGAAAAATCAAGAAATAATACGATTGCTCTGATTTTTTAAATGGTCATATTATGGAAGTTGATTCTAAGCAATAAGCTAAATTTAAAGGGAGTTTGATTCCAATTGAATTGAAATCTGTATTTTTATACTAATTAGGACGTAGTCTTATTCTCATTTTCATATTAAATGTGCAATAAGGTGTGCAAGATTTAAAATATCAGTGCTGGTTTCTGACTTACAGTAACTTATAAAAATATAGATGGTTCAGTCATTCCGACGAACCGCCTTATAGGCAGAAACAAAGCACTGTTAATTGTATGATTATCACTGCTTCTCATTTTTTATGATTCCATCTGATATCATTTGAAACCATATTTTTGGTGTGCAATAAGGTGTGCACACTGGTACACTGATTGTTGTAATTTTAGGTATGAACGATTGAGGTCAAAGGGCAGTCTGACCAATGACAATTGTTCAATTAAAATTATTACCACATGGGACAGACAGTACTTTAGGAATCAATTTCTTCGTCAGGAAAAAGCGCAATGACCCGAGCATCTACGATATATATGTTCGCATAACGGTCAAAAAGGAGCGTGCAGAAATCAGTATCAAGCGGGACATTCCGGTGTGCAATTGGGACAAAATTCGTGGAAAAGCGTTCCCGACCAGTAGAATCATGGAGGATTTGAACGCATACCTCGATACCGTGTATGGGGAAATCCTCAATGTTCATAGGGAGTTGCACATTGGGACAAGATGCAATTAGCCTAAAAAAAGACCCTTAACGTAAAGTTTGGGGTAAGCCCCAACGAACGCCTGTGGATCACCTGTTCCAAAATAAGTTCACCATTTTGTTGAGAGGTGCGGTGAATGATGGAAAGCGGAACAATACGATTGTAAATGTTGAGTACTGAAAAGCCCAATTGCATTCTGGAGTTACGTTCTCCCAATCCAAACTGATAGACCACCGAGGCATCCAAGCGATGAAAATCGGGCAAACGACCCGCATTTAAGGGGCCAAAATTGACTTGCTGGGTCTCTTCATCATAATTTTCAATGAGGGTAACAGGAAGACCAGTGCGGTATTGCCAGCCCAACGATAATTGTAAACCATTGAATTGTATGCTGTTGGATATTCGAAAACTATGGGTGATGTCATTGTTTCCGGAAAAACTGTCTTCTTGAACCGCATCAAAGGTAAAATTGACATCATTGAAAGAATAGCCCATCCAAAATCGATAGTTTTGGATACGTTTTTTAACGAGCAAGTCCATTCCTAAAATGCGACTTTTGCCTTCACTGAGTTCTGGCCGGGGTAAATTGAACCCTTGGCTATAGGTGGTTAGCCCAGTGAGCCGCTTGTGGAAAACTTCCGCATCCAAGGTCCATCCCTTTTTATCAAAAAGAAGCCCTGCTGAAATCTGGTTACTTTGTAAAAGCGGAAAATTGACATCGTCCGAAAGCCGCCAAATGTTGTTGTCCAATCGAAGTTCAGTTTGATTGAATTCAATCAGCTGTGAAATGGGTTGGTTCCGTCTTTCCAATCCAGCCCGAATCCGCGAAGATTTGGAAATGGGAAGTTCCAGATTCAAACGAGGTTCCAGATAGATATTTCCTAAACTTCCATAATGCACCGCCCTAATCCCCAATTTATAGATGCCCGAATTGGCTTTGGTAATGGTGTATTCGCCAAACAGTACGTTTTTAAAATTACTCTCGTGTACGGGGAGACTGATGTTGTTTTCCCGTTCAACGTTGGATATGGCACTCAGGTCAATTTCCAAATTGGTATTGGAGAGTTGGTATCCAAAGCTCAATCGGTCATCATTCTTAAAAGTTCTATCTGATTTCAGTTCCAAGCCAAAATCGCTGATCCTATTACCACGAATATTGGTCTCCTCCAATTCATTGTCCAAGAGTTCTTCGTTTTTATAATAAGAGTCATATGAAGAAAAGTAGGCAGTGATTTCCTCCGTTTGGTTTGGGGAGGTATGATGCGTCCAGTTGGCACTCACCCCACCATTCCCAGTGGTAAGCGAGTCCTTTTTGGTTTCTCCATCATTCATAAAGGAAAATTGGGTGCGGTTTCGGGTCATGAGGGCACTGATGGCAATCTTGTCCTTCAGCGAAGGTTGATACACATACTTGGCATTCAGGTCATAGAACCGAAAGTCATTGTCACTGTCCTCGTAGGTGTAATCATCATCCGTATTCACATTCAATGGATTGCCGCGGCTGTCGGTTATGATGCCGGTATTGTTGAAAATTTTTCGTTCATAGGCTTCATAGGTGGGTCCTTCAAATACATCCAGATAGGCATTTCGCGCAAAAAGCGACAGTGAGGATTTTTGGGACAAGGGTATTTTTAAATAGCCATCCGCACTCAAGCCATCAATCCCAATCCCTCCGGAAACCTTTTGGGCGATGGTATCGTCGGTAGTGATATCAATAACCCCGGAAACGCGGTCTCCATAAACAGTACTGGTCCCGGTTTTGTAGATTATCGCCTTTTCGGTGGCATACGGATTGAACCTTGAGAACATCCCATACAAATACCCTGAATTGAACACCCGAATATGGTCAAATAGCACCAGATTCTGGTCTGAAGTTCCCCCGTGGATTTGAATCTCCGAAGCTGATTCATCCAAACTGGAAACCCCAGGAATCATTTGAATGCTTTGTAAAATATCTGGCGTGGTCTGCCCGGGAATGGGCCCCAAAGGTTTTTGGGTGAGGGTGATAGAGCCATCCCGATTTCGGTCTATCCCTGTGGTGATGTAGGAAGTGACCACCACTTCCTTGAGTTGCTTGTAGACGGGAGAAAGATAAATCGGGACGCAATCCTCCGAAGAATGAACACTCACAGAACCATAACCCGAAACGTGAAGCAAATAACTGGATTGTTCTGTATTTTCAAATTGAAGCAACCCTTTTTGATTGGTTTCAAGCACCAAGATTGAGTCGACCACAACCTGATTTTCCGTAATGGGCAATCGGGTTTCTTGGTCTAGCAGAGAAATGCAGATTTGATTTGAATTTGAAATTGGCGTAACGATGACTTGGGGCTGTCCCTCAATTTTCTCGAAATGAAGTCCGGTTTGTGCTTCGAGTACGGCAAGGAGTTCAAACAAGGTGAGTCCGTCCACTTGAACCGTAATCTTTTTTTCGTCCACCACATCCTCTGCGAAAGAAAAACTGAGTTGGGTGTCCGCTTCTAATTGCTGAATTACTTCTTTGAGTGAGGTGTTCTCAAATTCATAAAATAGATTTTCTTGGGCATAGGTCATGGAAATGCCCAAAAAGAGTAATGACAATAGGATTTTAAAGTACCTCATCTATTCACCAGACAAGGTAACAATTCTTTTGTCTGCCGAAATATGATATTTGATGCCCATGGGTTCCATGGTAGTCTTAAGGGCGCTTTCAAGATTCTTATGCGTAAATCTTCCAGTGAAAAGTCGGTCTGTTTGCACGGAGTTTAGCTCAAAAGTAACCGGAAATTGAACGGAAAGTTCCTCCAGAACTGTTGAAAAAGGCTGTTCTACAAAAGATGAATACCCTTTTTTCCAATCGGGAGCATCACCAGAAAATTCCGTTTGCTGAATTTGACCTTCTTTAATTTCAAGCATCATTCCTTGCGAGAGTTCGGTGGGGTTGGACTTGGTCAATGGCGTGAAGATAATGGCACCTTCATAGCATTGCACTTTGAAATCTTTCCGGTCCCGTACGTTGAATTGGGTGCCCAATACGGAAACTGTTCCTTTGCTGATCCTTACCTTGAAATCCCCACCGGGTTGTACATCAAAAAAAGCTTCCCCTTCAAAATCCACGATGCGGTCTTCCTCCCAACCAAATCGCTTGTAGGATAATTTGGAATTGGCATTTAGCTCAATTAGAGAGCCATCCGCAAGAAGTACGGTCTCTTTTTCGCCAATACTAGTGGAATAGGTTTTATATCCGAAGAAATAGGTGTACCCGGCAAATAACAATGCAATGGATGCAGCCGCTGCTGCCACCCACCATAAGCGTCTTACCTTGGATTCTTTTTGGACGTTTTGATTTTTTTCTATCACCAAAGCCAATGCCTTTTCCACATCTATGTCTGGGCCATTAAGCGAGCTGGCAGCATTATCAATAGCCATAAGTTGCTTGTGGACATCGGATGCCTCGAACCCTGCCTGTTCCTCCGGAGTCAACGCTCCGGCAATCCATCGGGCCAAAAAATCTTCGTTGGCGTAATTTTCATCCATAGGCATAATCGCTCTTATTTATAGGACAGTTGATTTCTTTTTCACCCTATTAAAATTTTAATTCTTTTCCCAAAACTTCACGGAGTTGAAGCAAAGCTTTGCCCATTCTTCGTTCAATGGCCTTTACACCGACCCCGGTCATTTCGGCAATTTCGGGATAGGTTTTCTTTTCTATTCGGCTCAATAGATACACTTCCCTTTCTTTTGGAGGCAAAGAGGCAATGGCCTGCTTCAGTTTTTCATGGAACTCGTCCATCTGCATCAAATATTCCGGACTTTCATGGTCCACGGAAGCATTGGTACTTTTTAAGTGCTTTACTACGATTTTTTCATGCTCTTTTTCATTAAGAAATGAGTTGTTGGCCGCGCGGTAGAGGTACGCCTTCACTTTGGAAAAGGAAACGGTGGCACACAATTTCCAAAGCTTTACAAAAACATTTTGAACAATGTCCTCCGCCTGTTGCAGATCGCCACATTTATAATAAATGTATCGGGTCACCGCCGCATAATGGGTGCGAAAAATTCGATTGTAGATTTTTTGCTCGCAAATGGATGGTTCTTCCTCTGTCATGTGCTGATTAGGGCGAAACTATTTTATAAGGCACAAAAATAATTAGAAAAAATAGGGTGTATGGTTTTTTGCCTGTCTTAGTAATGAAAAAGAATTTTAACATCTGAACTATGCATTGCAAAAAATGGTTGACAGCCTTGATGATAGGCTGTTTTTTACTGATACAAAATCTTTCGGCCCAAGAGTGGCAAATCAATTTTGAAAAGGCCAAAGACTTGGCCCAAAAGAACGATAATAATATTGTTTTGGTCTTTCAAGGTTCTGACTGGTGTGCGCCTTGCATTAAGTTGGATCGCGAGGTTTGGAGTACCGATGAATTCCAAAATTTGGCCAAGGACCGATTTGTGATGCTCAAGGCCGATTTCCCCAGAAAGCAGAAAAACAGATTGCCCGAAGCACAAGAGGAGCACAACAAAATGTTGGCTTCCAAATACAACCCTAATGGATACTTCCCTTTTGTGGTGGTGTTGGATGCTTCTGGAAAGGTGTTGGGCGAAGCTGGGTATGAAAAAACTACACCAAAAGCCTACTTCAACAAGTTGAACGCCTTCTAATAATCTGAAGATGCCTAAGATAAATCGATTTTTATTGAGTGCGACCCTTTTCCTTTTTGTGATTTCTGGGTATTCCCAAGGGATTGATGATGGAACTCAGCTCCAAGTCTTTCAGCGTACCCTAAAATTGATGGGTAGCCGGTTTGACCTTACCGTGGTAACCGAAAATCAAACCAAGGGCGATGCTTATTTAGACATGGCGATTGCTGAGATTTCAAGAATTGAGCGCTTGATTTCGTCTTGGGACCCCAATTCGCAGACCTCTAAAATCAATCAAAACGCTGGAGTGGCTCCTGTGAAAGTGGACCAAGAACTTTTCAATCTGATTGCAAGGGCCATCAAAATATCAAAATTGACCCAAGGGGCATTCGATATCAGCTATGCTTCCATGGACCGCATCTGGAAATTTGACGGTTCCGTCATGAAAATGCCTTCGGAGGAAGCCATAAGGCAATCCGTTGCCAAAGTGGGGTATCAAAATATTGTCTTGAATCAAGAAAATGGGACCGTATTCCTGAAGAATGAAGGCATGAAGATTGGATTCGGAGCCATTGGAAAGGGATATGCAGCGGATAGGGCCAAGGCATTACTCGTGAAAAATGGGGTTGCCTCTGGAATCATCAATGCCTCTGGCGATTTAAATGCGTGGGGCGCACAACCCGATGGCAAGGATTGGATGGTGGCCATCGTAAACCCGCTCAACAAGGATAAGGTCTTCTCTTGGTTGCCGGTAAAGGACCAAGCGGTGGTGACATCTGGTAATTATGAGAAGTTCGTCATTCTAAACGGGGAACGCTATACCCATATCATCGACCCAAGAACAGGCTATCCCAGCAAAGGAGTGCGGAGCGCCACCATTTTTACGGCAAATGCTGAATTGGCCGATGCCCTTGCCACCTCAATTTTTGTGATGGGCGTGGATACCGGCTTGGATTTCGTGAATCAATTAAAAGGCGTGGAATGTATCCTAGTGGACGACAATAATAAAATCATCACTTCCAAAAATATTGCCTTGAAAGGCGTGGAAACCCAAAGTAGATAAACCCAACTATGAAGAAAATAGCAATTGCCCTATACAGTTTGTTAAGCCTGTCGTCTTGTGCGGTCCTGCACGAGTATGAAAAGGTCAACATCAATGATCCAGACATGGTTTTGGCGGATAAGAAACTGGCAAAATTTGAGACGAGTTATCAAGTATACCGGGAGGGTGCTTCTGGCGGAAATGGAGGAAAAACAGGAGGCGGTTGTGGTTGCAATTAACAAGAGCATGAATAGATTTTGGCTAATACTTTTATGTATCCCAATGCTTGGGATGGCCCAACAGGAAAATGTCAACTCCTATAAAAAACGGGTCTTGGAAACCACCGAAGTGGATATCCTCTCCAGTTACTATGAACAAACTGGAAACAATGCATCCGTTACCGGTGGTATCGGAAATGAGCGGCTTACGGATGTGGCACCATCCATTGTGGTGAGCGTTCCATTAAATGACGACGATGTGCTGAGTGTAGATGTGGGCATTTCAACATACACTTCTGCCTCTTCCAGCAATTTAAACCCGTTTGACGTAACTGGTTCCGGTGGTTTAAGCGGAGCTTCCAGCGGTGGCGGTGGAGGTGGTGGCGGAGATGACGACGACGAAGAGGATGACGACAACAATGGAGGAAGCTATTCCGGTGCTATTGGAAGTCCGTGGGTGGCCTCTTCCGGCGCATCCCGACAGGATACTTGGGGCAGTGTTAATATTGGGTATTCCCATAGTTCGGAAGACCGTGATCAAATAGTGAGTGGCAATGTGTCTTTTGCCACGGAGTATGATTATACCTCCATTGGTTTTGGTGGAGGGTATACGCGACTTTTCAACGAAAAAAATACGGAGCTAAGCCTCAAGGGTAGTGTGTTTTTGGACCAATGGAATCCTAGATACCCTACTGAATTGGACAGCTATGTGGAAGTGGATGGCAATTTGAACGCCGGCTTCTTTTCTGGAGTGGATATTTTGAATAGAAATGGATTGGTTACCAATAAGAGTGGTTCATTGACTTGGCGTCCTGTGGAGAATTTCAGTTTGATTTCGGACAAAAAGCGGAACAGTTTCGCATTGTCGGTCTCTTTGTCGCAGATATTGGGCAAGAACACCCAAATTTCAATCTTCGCCGATGTGGTCCAACAGCAGGGATGGCTCTCTAACCCCATGCAGCGGGTCTATTTTGCCGATGTACCCAACTATTTTATTGGAAATCCTGCCAGTATTCCGTTCTACACCTCTGCAGAGAACAGGGATGTGTTTATGTTGGCCGATGATATGGAACGACTGCCCGATACCCGGTTCAAAATACCCGTGGGCATCCGTTTGAATCATTATATCAATGAGATTTTGACGGTTCGCACCTATTATCGCTACTATTTTGATGACTGGGGATTGCAGTCGCATACAGCGAGTGTGGAAATCCCGGTGAAAGTAGGGCAGAATTTTACCTTCTATCCATCCTATCGCTATTACACCCAGAACCAGATAGATTATTTCGCTCCTTTTGATGAGCATTTGTCCACAAGTCAATATTATACCTCAGACTATGATCTTTCGGCTTACGACGCCCATCAGATTGGTTTTGGAATCACGTATACGGACATTTTTACCCAATTCAAGACCTTGGGATTTGGATTGAAGAGCATTGATGTGAAGTACAACAACTACCACCGGACCACGGGCCTAAAGGCCAACTATTTTGGTCTCGGATTCAAATTTGAAATGAATTAGAGAGTAAGCTATAAAACAAAGCTCATTTACATATTGAATTAATTGGAATACCCATGAAGTTAAAACTATTTCCCTCGCGTTACGCCCTGATCAATGCCTTTGCCCTTCTTTTTTTGGCACTGTCATTTTTGATACGACTATCTTTTCTGATCCTGGATTTTACGGAAGTGGAACACTCCCTATTTAGTTTGCTGAAGATATTTTTTACAGGATTGTTTTTTGATTTGGGTACAGTGTCATTTTTCTACGTAGTGGCCTCCCTGTATTTTTTGTTCTTTCCCAAACGGTTTTATGGTTCTTTGTTGGATAGAATCTTGGTCTACTTTGGGTTCTCCCTGGCATTGCTCGTTGTTTACTTTTCCTTTTTTGCCGAAATCACCTTTTGGGATGAATTCCAAAGACGGTTCAATTTTATTGCGGTGGATTACCTCATCTACACCTACGAAGTGGTCAAAAACATTAACGAATCCTATCCCTTACCACTTTTGATCGGTGGTATGGTCATTTTAGTTACAACGACAGTTTGGCTTTTCGCACGTAAAGGGTTTTTCAAAAAGGTATTTTCGGCACATGATGGATTTCAAGTGAAGTTGGTTCCTTTTTTGGCGGCTATTTTGGTTGTATCGTTTTATACCGCTTCCATTGATAACGATTCTGCAGAAACCTCAGAAAACAGATATAACAATGAGCTTTCGAAAGCAGGGATATATTCCTTCTTCGCAGCGTTTCGGAACAATGAGCTCAGCTACACCGATTTTTACAAAACCATTTCTGAAAAAGAAGCCCTTAACAAGGTGCAAAAGCAGGTAACAGGTCCTTTGGACAGTCTGCTGGAACCCGAAGACAATATTCTTCGCGCCATAAAAGGGGGTGTTGAAAAAAAACCGAATATCATCTTGATTTGTGTGGAGAGTTTGAGTGCCAACTATCTGGGCATTTTCGGAAATAAAAAACAGCTGACCCCAAATTTGGATTCCATTGCACAGGCGGAGACCTATTTCTCTAACCTGTATGCCACCGGCACCCGTACCGTGAGGGGCATGGAGGCCATTACCTTGAGCATTCCCCCAACTCCGGGCAGGAGCATTGTAAAACGCAAGCATAACCAAAACCTGTTCACCATCGGTGAGGTTTTCAAAGAAAAGGGGTACAGTAGAACCTTTTTTTATGGCGGCGATGGGTATTTTGACAATATGGACAAGTTCTTCAGTGGTAATGGGTTTGACATTGTGGACCGAGGACGTGGATTTTTACCCTCTCGGGATATTGTCACTTCACGCAAAAACATTGAAGATGATGAGGTCACTTTTGAAAATGCTTGGGGCGTTTGTGATGAGGATATTTTCAATAAGGTTTTGAATGAAGCGGACAAATCTGTAGAGCAGGGCACTCCCTTTTTTGATTTTGTCATGACCACATCCAACCATAAACCCTATACCTACCCAGAAGGTAAAATCGATATCCCCTCGGGCACATCGCGAAGTGGGGCCGTAAAATATACCGATTTCGCCATTGGTCAATTCTTAAGACAGGCCAAGGCCAAATCGTGGTATAACAACACGGTGATTGTGATTATGGCAGACCATTGTGCAAGCAGTGCAGGAAAGTGGGAATTGGATGTGGACAACTATCACATCCCTGCCATTATTGTAAATCTGGAAGGGGGTAAAGGATATAAGATTACCCGGCAATGTTCCCAGATAGATGTGATGCCAACGCTCTTCTCCTTGTTGGGCTGGAACTATAAAAACAATTTTTTTGGTCGCGATGTGTTCAGTATGAAACCAGAAGACCAACGTGCATTTGTGGGCAATTACAGAAAATTGGGCCTATTAAAGAAGGATGAATTGATGGTGTTGGGCGATGGAAAGACCGCCAATCAATATAACTGGGACAAAAAAAATAACAGCCTATCGAAAGAACCAATGGACACTGCGTTTTTAAACGAGACCATTTCCTATTACCAACTTGCCGATTACCTCTACAACCATAATGGGCTGGATCTAAAAGTAAACCTATGAAGAATGTCCATTTTATTGTAAATCCCATTGCAGGCAAGGGCGACTCCACGATCAACGAAGTATTGTTGTCGCAGTATTTTGAGGCGAAACACTTTGATTTATGTCTTAAAATTTCCAATTATCCAGGGCATGCCACGGAATTGACCAAGGCTTCCTTGCACGAAGGAGCCCATATTATAGTGGCCTGCGGCGGAGATGGGACCATAAACGAGGTGGCTTCCTGTCTTGTGGGAACCAACATCCCCTTGGGCATCATACCTTTTGGTTCCGGAAATGGTTTGGCTTCCAACCTCGATATCCCTAAGAACTTGTGTGAGGCACTGGGACTTTTGCGGAATGCCCATATGACCAAAATTGATGTGGGGCGGATGAACGGTCGCTTTTTTTTCAGTAATACGGGAGTTGGTTTTGATGCCAGTGTCATCAAGAATTACGAATCGTCCAATAGGCGTACCCTATCTGGGTATCTGGCTGCGTGCATAACCTCCTTAAAGCAATTGACGAAACCCCAGGAGATCGAAATAAAGGCGAATGGCAGGAAATGGAAGACGACCCCCTTTTTGGTGTTTGTTTCCAATACCAATGTGATGGGGTACCATCTGAGCCTTACACCCCAAGCATCCTTGCAGGACGGACTTTTGGATGTGTTGGTCGTTACCAAGGTCAACAGGGTCAAAATGTTGGTGTTGGGTGTCTTGCTCTTGATGAACCGGCCGCACTTGCTCAAGGAGGCAAGGCATTTTCAAACTACGACCCTAGCTCTGTCAACTCTCCCAGGTACCCATTTTGATTCCCAGATTGATGGGGAGTTCCATGCCGTGGAGGACAATACCATTTTCATCGGTATTGAAAAGAAAGCCTTGACCGTCATAGTGCCTGAACAATTGTAGCCTTACCCATTTTAGTATATCGCTAAATTCATAAAATTATCATTAAAGTGGTCTGTTTCGGGGAAGAATTCTTCCCCGAAACGGTTCTTGTATTCCCTAGGCGGCATATCCCCGATGGATGAGTGGGGATGCCTTGTACTGTAATCCTCCATCCATTTTTGGGTCAGCGCCTTTATTCGGTGTAGGTGGTTG
>NZ_JAHZSV010000061.1 GCF_019457905.1 Flagellimonas abyssi
AGGCGGCATATCCCCGATGGATGAGTGGGGATGCCTTGTACTGTAATCCTCCATCCATTTTTGGGTCAGCGCCTTTATTCGGTGTAGGTGGTTGAACCAATAGGCGTCGAACATCCTCCCTATAAAACCTGTTCAGGCGTTCCATATATCCGTTCTGCATGGGCTTGCCGGGCAGGATGAACTGGAGCTCCACCCGTTTGCCCTTGCACCATTTTGATAGGGTCTTCGATATGAACTCCGGACCGTTGTCGCAGTATATGGTCTTTGGCAGTCCTATCTCTTCCTTCAGTTGCGATAAGGTCTCCACAAAATTTTATCGCCGGATAGTTTAGTACCACTTCCATGGCAGTGCCTCTCGGTTGCAGTCGTCCATGACATTGAACACCCTAGTCTTCCTTCCATTAGACAGTACATTGGCCATAAAGTCCATGTGCCAGACCTCGTTGAGCTCCATTGGACCCTCCAATGGGTTCTCGGTCACTTTTGGGAATTCTTCCTTAAAATCCTTTCCGATTCCTTCGATATGGTCTTTGCAGTTTTCAAGATACCTATGGAATATGGACTCGACCGCTTTGATGAATTCCTTCATCTTGGATTGGCTCTCCGTGTAGACCTTTATCCTGAAATCAGGGTGCTTCTTTCCTTTTTTGGTTACCAAGGAACGGATCTCATTAGGGAGAGGATCATTGTTGACATCCACAAATAGCCATATCCTTTATCGTTGTTGAAAAACTTTACTGTTCTTTCTTGCATAATGGTATTTGTTAAATGTTTTGTTATTAATTGACGAACGTGTAGGCCACTCCGGTGGCAGATGCACGGCCCGTCCTACCGATTCTATGGATATAGCTATCCATTGTTTGGGGCAACTGATAGTTGATTACATGGGTGACCCCTTTGATATCAATTCCCCTGGCAGCAACATCCGTTGCCACCAATATTTTTGTGCTTCCCGACTTGAACAGCTCTATTGCCCTTGAACGATAGTTTTGTGACTTATTCCCATGGATGACATCCGATCTGATCCCGGAATTCTTCAATTGCTTGCTTAATTTATCCACCCCTCTTTTCGTTTCTTCGAACAACAGCACTTTTTTAAAGGAAGATTCGTTTACCAGCTTGAACAATACATCAAATTTATTTTCACTGTTCTTCACTCGGATGATATGTTGATCGACGTTATCGCTCGATCTGGTTCCGCTTGACACCTTTACATGTGTTGCCGCCCCGGTGATCTGTTGGATCAGTTTTTCCTGGTTCGGGTCCAAGGTTGCTGAGAACAACATGGTCTGCTTTCGGTTTCGCATTCCTGAAACAAGCTTCTGCATATCTTTGATGAACCCCATGTCCAGCATTCTGTCAAACTCGTCCAAAACCAGGGTCGATCTGGTATCAATTCTCAATGCCTTTCGTTCAATCAAATCGTTCAGCCTCCCCGGTGTGCCCACAATAAGGTCCAGGCTCCTCCTTGCCGAGGATATGTCCCTATCCACATTTGTTCCTCCGATAAAGCACGCAGAGGTGAGTCGGGTGCCTTTGGTCAATGACCTGAACTCGGACTGTACCTGTTGTGCCAATTCCCGGGTGGGCACTACCACTAGACCGGAAACATGGTTGGCGGTAAGCATCTGTTGTACCATAGGGATAAGGAATGCCCCCGTTTTACCTGTACCCGTGGCCGCAATGCCCACTAAGTTTTTTCCTTTCAGCAGGTGGTCGAAACACCTGTCCTGAATTTCAGAGGGTGAGCGATAGCCCTTATGGGCAATGTTTTTACAAAGTTCCCCATGTAAATGGAATTGTTCAAAATCTCTATCTGAAACATAGGGCTCGGTATTTGTTGTTGTTGATTTTTTGACCAGTAGTTCAGGGTTTAACCTGGATACGGGCCGTTTGCCGGACGTACCAGTCCGGTGCTTTTTATGATAATGCATAGTATTTTAGTTTTGATGTGTTGGAATTGTCTGTAATTCCATTTGCCCCAGATCGCGGAGCATTTTAAAGTGTTTGAAAATTGCAGATGCAAAAGATCCGTTGGAGTGATAGGGCAAGCCAAATTCTTCGGCAGTACGCTTTACTATCGGTGCTATGTTACGGTAATGAATATGTGAAATATTTGGGAAAAGATGATGTTCTATCTGGTGGGTCAGACCTCCTACCATCCATGATAACCATGCGCTCTTTGGCGCAAAATTACATGTGGTCTCCAGTTGATGTGCCAAACGTTCGGACTCCAAATTTCCGTTGGTATCCGGTAAAGGGAATGATGCATTGGGGGTAACGTGGGCTGTTTGGAAGACCAAGGTGATGCTCAATCCGGTCACAAAGTGCATGGACAAAAAGGCAAGGACCACCAGCCATGGTGAAATAGCGGTCAACAAAATCGGCAAGACCAACGCATAGGAAAAATATAATACTTTCCAAGCAGCCATCTTAAGGATTCCTTCTATGTAAGTCCTTCTATTTTTCACCAGGCCCATTTTGTAATATCTGGCGTACCGGACAAAATCTTTGGACGTAACCCATGAAACCGTGGACAGACCATAAAAGAACCAAGCATAGCAATGCTGGTACTTATGGAGCTTGTTCTTTTTGGCATGAGGTGAAAACCTCAAGAAAAAGGGCGCGTTTATATCATCGTCATGATCCTCGATATTGGTATAGCTATGGTGCAAAACATTGTGTTGCAGCCTCCAGACCTTGTCATTGGCACCGATCAGATTGATCGTGTACCCCATGAGTTTGTTGACCATTTTGTTCCTTGAAAAAGACCCGTGAATGGCGTCGTGCATTACGCCCATGCCAATACCTGCCATGCCAAATCCACTCAAAATGTACAATCCAAACAACAATGGGACACTTGTAAGGGTTGAAAAAATGATGATGGCCAAGGGGCCGAAAAACAACAGCAACATAAATATGCTCTTAAAAAGCATTTGACGGTTGCCGTGCCGGGTTTTCTTTGTGGTCTTGAAATATTCCGAAACGCGTTTTTTTAATGTTCTGGAAAAATCGGAGCCTACCGATGATTGAAAAGATGGATTTTTAATAAAGAACTCATTTAAACTTTTTTGGTTTGATTTTTTTCAGGGCG
>NZ_JAHZSV010000062.1 GCF_019457905.1 Flagellimonas abyssi
TATTTGCCGTTTTTAGTGGACTCAACCATCCGGCTCATCCACCCTGAGTTCTCTTTAACAGAATACCATGACTTTAGAGTAGATTTGGAATCAAAGTTCGATGTAAGTCTCGAATTGTCTGAATTGTATATTTGGTACAAACTAAAAGAGACGCTCAAGAATCGGATAAGTTAAAAAATCATGATTGCTAAATTAATGTATAAGTAAACAGAAACTTTGAAAGATTTCGTTTCTCTTCTCTAAAGTGTCCGATTCAGACTGCTGTAATAACTATATATTTTGATCGTCATCCGTCAGGTAAGATTCAATACCATCATAATTATTTTCACTTTATGTAACTTTCTAACGAATGAAGTCCTGAAGTTTCTGTGTCATTTTGTCTTAACCGTTTCACCCATTTATACACTTCAAACCACAATACGGATATTGCAGCGATACTAGCGGCTATACCTAATTCCCCTGCATTCAATCCGCTTAAGTGGAAGAATTTACCTAAAGGCTCAATATACAATATGGCAAAAAGCATAATTATGACTGAGCCACTAACCACTGCAAATAATATGTTTTTGTTCTTGAAACTTTCAAACAGACTGTAATGGAACGAGCGGTTCGTCAGACTCAATAAAATATTGGCAAAAATCAAAGTTGTAAAAACCATTGCCCTTGTTTTTTCTTCGCTGCCACCATTCTGAACAACCCATTGATATGCAAACAATACACCAGCGGTAATCACCAACCCCTGAACGATACTGACAGCCAACTCTTTCCAGTTCAAGAAAGTGTCTGCCATTCTTCTTGGCTTCTGCAACATGGTATCCTTCTCCATTGGTTCGTTTTCATATACGATGGAACAGGTGGGACCCATTACCAGCTCAAAAAAGATCACGTGAACAGGTGTAAATATCTGCGGAAATATCCAGCCCAGAAACAAGGGCAGAGAAACCGTAAGGATAATCGGGATATGAATGGAAATGATATACTGAATGGCTTTTTTGATATTGGCATAAATCCTTCTTCCGGATGCAATTCCGATAATGAGCCTGTCCAAATCATCATTGGTAATCACTAAAGCTGCTGCCGCTTTTGCTATTTCCGTTCCTTTACTTCCCATTGCAACACCGATATGAGCGGTTTTCAAAGCCGGGCCATCGTTTACGCCATCGCCCAGCATCGCCACCACTTCTCCTTTTTTTTTCAGTGCGTTCACTACGGCGAGTTTGGCATCAGGGAACATTCTGGTGAACAATACCTTTTCTTCGACTTCCTGTAGGAGCTGTTCTTCCGAATATTCCATAATTTCTTTTCCCTCTACGGCTTCGGCTGTATTTACAATTCCCGCCTGTGCCGCAATGCTTTTTGTAGTATCCGTATTATCGCCCGTAATCACTTTTACTTTTATACCGGCATCATAAATATGCTGAAAAACATCCTGAATACCTTTTTTCGGTGGGTCGTAAAACACCACCAAACCCAGAAAGTCAAACCTGAACTGCTGCTGTTCACGGGGAAGATCGTCACCCTCAAAATTGGATTTTGCTACCCCTAAAACCCGAAATCCTTGTTGCCCAAAACTTTTAATAAGTTTCCGTACATCGCTTTTCTCACTTTCTAAAAGCATGGAAACATCGAGGATAGCTTCAGGCGCTCCTTTCGCCGCAATAATCCGATGCCTTTCTTTATTCTCAAAAAGGTGTGTCATCATTGGTGGCTTCCCATCCAGCGGATATTCGTGAAACATCCGGTAGTCTTTTCTTGCATCATTTTTTTGTGTTTGTTCATACACCTTGTGAAGCGTTTTTTCCATCGGGTCAAAGGGAACAGGTTCGCTGCTCCACATTGCATAATCAATCAGCTTGGAGAGTGTAGTATCACCAAAATCTTTCTCATCGAAAATTTTATCCGACTGATAATCGTAAAGGTGTTTCAGGTGCATCGTGTTTTCGGTAATGGTTCCGGTTTTATCGGTGCAGATAACCGTTGTGCTGCCCAGGGTTTCCACAATGCTGCTTCGTTTGACAATAATACCCTCACGCATCAGCTTCCATGCACCCAATGCCATAAACGTAGTAAATGCTACCGGGATTTCTTCAGGCAAAACGGACATAGCCATCGTAAGTCCGACCAACAGACTTTCGATAACATTATCAGTTTGTATGTAGCTGAATATCCAAACCATTAGAAAGACGATAATGCCCGCCACCGCCATCCATTTTACAAACTTGGTAATCTGGATTTGCAATGGAGAACGCTCTTCTTTGATGTCCTGAATGGATCGACCGATTTTGCCTAACTGTGTTTCTGCACCAATTTTTTCTACTTCAAAAACTGCCAGTCCCGATACTGCTAAGGTTCCGCTGTATACTTTATTATCTTCAATTTCACTGCTTTTGAATACCGATAAACTCTCGCCGGTCAAAGAGGCTTCATTAACGGAAAAATCGTTGCTGTGCACAATCTTTCCGTCTGCGTTAATCATTTTTCCTTCTTCGGTAATGCTGAGGTCGCCAATCGCAATTTCGTTTGTGGGGATTTCAACAACCTGTGCATTACGGATAACCGTACTCAAAGGTTCATTCAGTTTTTCTAAAGCTTCCAGCGCTTTTTTGCTCCGGGTATCCTGATATAATGAAATAGCCGAAACGGCAACGATTGCAACAAACATAAAAAAGGCTTCTCCATAATCGCCTGTCATGAGATAGATGGCTGAAATAGCAAAGAGCAATATCAGCATTGGTTCTTTCAGGATATTAAGAAGTAATTCCAACCCGGTATTTTTATGGGCAGTGTCTATACGGTTGTAACCGTACTTCTTTTGTGAAGCGGCTACTTCGTTATCGTTGAGACCTTTCAGATGGTCGGGTATATTATAGGACATAAAATAATCAGTATAAATTTAAATTTACCAATTTTTCTATTCGTTTGATGCTATTCGGCTTATTTAGAAGACTTTTAAAGGCGACTATTCATAATTAAAATGTTTTAATAATGCCCAACCCGAATTGCATCGATTGATAAACGGGTAAAATTATTAAAGATTGATTGTTATTTTTGGATATAAACCATTTGGAAAAGGTAGTTTTTGGTCTTGATCGTAATCATCATCGAGTGGATGATTTTCCAAATGGTTATTGTAATGGAAACCTAAAAAGCCAACAACAAATATTCCAGTTTTTTTTCTTTATGCTCGATGAAATGTTCTACCAATATGGGAAACTTCAACAACTGGGAAAGCTCTGTCGTTGAGATCAGGTATACTGATAAAAAAAATATGGCGAACATTTTTTTCATTGATACTAAGTTAGTTAAAAATCGTGATTATAACCCACGCCCGTCGTAATTACCATTTCTTTGATTTTCTGTTCTGTATCCATTCCATTTTGATTTTAAAGGATACCATATTTAAGAATAATAGCTAACTGTCCGGCATGATAGCTTGTATGAGAAATTATTCTCCCAAAGGCTTCAGCTTTAGTTTTTGTTCCAAATTCTTTAGTAGTAATCAATGTTTCCCAATCATCATTAGTTTGTTCTTCTACTATCGCTTTTAATTTTTCAAAAGATTCTGCAACGTAAGATTTTAAAGATATTAAGTCTGTCCACTCTCCCGTGTCTTTTTGTGCGATAATTGTTTTAGCTGTTACTTTTACTGTTTTATCACTGAAAACATTCTTTGCAAAAAGTAGTTCCACATCTCCAATATGTCGAATAAGAAATCCAACTGAGTTTTGGGCAGGCAGTAATTTTTTTTGTAAATCACTTTCTGATATATTATCTAAAAGATTGGTAAACCTTGTTCGGGCTTCAATCCACAGGTCAAGCAAGATCTTTGTATTGTTCATTTGAAATGTTACTTATATCTAAAGTTATCGTATAGGCGTTATTAATTTATAAAACGCTCAATCCTCCGTCTACAACAACTGTGGTTCCGGTTACGAACTGGCTATCATCGCTCGCTAAAAACAAAACTGCTTTCGTGATCTCATCTGCCGTAGCGTAGCGACCTAAAGGAATTGATTTTTCCAGTTCTTTCTTAGCTTCTGCAGCCGCTCCCGGAGCAAAACCCTCTTCCAAAGAACGCATCATTCTGTTATCAACGGGTGAGGGATGTACTGAATTTACCCGTATTTTTCTAGGTGCTGCCTCAACCGCTGTCGCCCTCATTACCCCTACTACGGCATGCTTACTTGTTATATAAGCACTTACGTTCGGACTACCATTCAAACCTGCAACCGATGAAGTTATAATCATACTTGCGCCGTCGTTCATTTGCGGTAAAACATACTTAGCACCCAACCAAACTCCTTTTACGTTTACAGCGATTACCTTATCAAATATGTCTTCTGGATAATCCTCAATAGGTTTCACTACACCTTCGATACCCGCATTATTAAAGAAGATGTCAATTTTCCCATAAGCCTTTACTGCTTCATCCACATATTTCTGAACATCACTAGATTTACTGACATCGGCAACGCAGTATTGGACATTCTCGCTGCTCAGTTCCTCTACCGTCTTTTTTAGGTCATCTTCGTTTAAATCCACCAAAAACACCTTGGCTCCTTCTTCTAAAAAACCTTTGGCAGTATGCTTGCCAATACTACCAGCACCACCGGTTATTAATGCAATTTTACTTTCTAATCTTTTCATATTAAATAATTTTATGTTAAATATTCAGTTTAACTTATTCTACCAAAATACTCATTTAGGTTTACGCTAGTGTTGATTTTGTACATGCAAACGTAACCTTGGTCACTTTTATATGACTTGGAAAACATGTTACCATTAGAGAGGAATCATAACTCCTATCTTTTATTTCCAATTCCTTAACAATATCATTTTCATAATTAACCTTTCTTTAACGTTTAACAATGGACCAAATTTATCCTTTAATAAACGCTAATAAGGTAACATAAGTTACGTAGCGATGTTAGCTAATCTATTTAAAATAACCATAATAAGTTAATAGATAATTTTCAATTTCCTTAATTGCTTTGTAAATAGTTGATTTTCATTATTTTACACTGTTAACTTGGGCCAGTTAACCGAACCCTGAACCGTGTTCAAATCGGCACATTCAGAGGCAAAACTTATGGGAGTTTTACACCCCCAATTTAAGCATTTTTTTGATAACTTGCTTTTGCCATAATAGTTTTTCATGGTTCCAGGGCGAAGCTTACTCTTTTGTGATTCGTTGTGGTATTTGATAAGTTCTAAAAGGGTCTTGTGTTGCTCGTCCTGCCCTAGATAACGGGCCTTGATTGCCTGAGCCGTGATAAGCTTGTCCTCACGCAACAATTGTTTATGGGTGTCCATGATGGCACCATACACCTCATCCAGATAGCTGTTCAACAAACGGGCCTTGTGGGTTAGTCCATGAAGCCTTCCTCTCGTTTCATCCCATTCATTCACCGAAACATATCGTTTCAGGCTGATTTCTGCCCGTTTCCCGTTGACAGTGATGCGGGCATAAATGGTCAATTTTTCAGGGTTGTTGGAAGTGTCCCTTGTGAAGAGTAGAACCTTTAAAGTGTTGGAATTTCGCATAATACATAGCTTTTGGGTTTGACAAAACAGGTTTGCAAAACACCCATAAACAGCGTCAAACTGTAGCTAAATTATGCACAAGGAACGTACCGAACCATTCACCGAACTCTACACCTTTTATATGTATTTAAATGATATCAAATGAATGCATAAAAAACAAAAAGCACTGTCAATCAGTCAGTTGACAGTGCTTTAATACCACCTATTTAGTGGTTCGTCGGGGTGGCAGAATGTGAGAATGTTTCCCATTCTACTTTAAACCAATCACTTATACCGAAGTTTCAATTATTGGTCGCCTTTTTGGTCTCTTTTTGGAACATCATAAGTCTTACGTTATAATATAATAAAGGTAGCAAATCTTAATATTTGTTAGTAAATGGCATTTATTTCTAAAATATTAAATCAACCAGTGCTTAGGGCTCTTGTTGATAAATTACTCTAATTGTTAATTTGCCATGAAAATTAATCCGTACAATATTTTTAATTTGAATCACTAGCAATCTCAATGGTCCGTATGGGGAATGGAATGACAATGCCCTCTTCCCTGAATCTCTTTTGAAGTTTCTGGATGAACCGGTGACGCATGACAAATTGGTTTTCGTAAAGATCTGTTGCCAACCAGACCTTCATATTGATACTACTGTCCGCAAACTCATAAAAACGTACCATCGGCTCAAATTTTTTGGGCAAAGATGGATATTCCGAAAGAAGTTCTTGTGCGACCCCAAGGGTGACCTTTTCCACATGTTCCAAGTCACTGTTGTAGTGGACTCCCACCGTTACTTGGAAAAAGAGATTCTTCTGTAGGGTGAAATAATTGGTGGTGATGGTACTTGAAATCTTTGAGTTGGGGATGATCACCACATTTTCCAAAAGGGTCTTGATCACGGTATTCCTCCAGTTGATATCCAAAACATAACCCTCCTCCCCAGAATCCAATTTTAAATAATCCCCAGGTTGAAGCTGTTTGGCGGCCAGTATGTGCAGACCGGCAAAAAGGTTGCCAAGCGTATCCTGCAACGCCAGTGCCACGGCAAGTCCCCCAACCCCCAAGGCAGTCAGGACAGGGGCCAATTGAAAACCAATGAGATGGGTAAAAACAACAAAACCCGTAATATAACTGAGGATACGGATCAAAATATGGAAAAGTGACGTGGCCCTGCCCTGTTTGGCCTTGGTATATCTATCGTAGAGAAAGATCAACAATTCAGCTACCGTATAGGTGAGCACGAAGACGTTCAGGCTAATGACCGTCTTGTGAAACCATCCTGGGACTGCATGGACGTCCAATAAAAGGTCGACCATGTTGACAGTGACCGTGATTCCCAGTAACAGGGCAATGGTTCCAAGAGATTGGAACAATACCCCAAAGTACTGAAAACGTTTTCTCACGGAGAATCTTTGGATCAGGCCGAGCAAAGGTCTCAGAACAAATCGACCGACCACTATCCCCAGTAACAGGGCAATAGGGACAACAAGGTAATGGTTTGTCAACAGTTCCTTCATTGTCCCCATGGTCATAGGTTCAGACGATCTTCCAAAAAATCACTGATATGGAGTTGCATCCTTTTTGAGAACGCACTCTCCGGAGGCAGGTTCAACAATACCAGGAACCACCCTTTTTGGCTCATTTTGAAATCCTTGAACAATGTTCCCTTCAATTGCGTGTAAACAGGCCTGAAATGTTCCTTTACATCCATCCCGCTCCCATCCATGACGGCCATTGCATCCTTTACCGCTTGAACAATGTCCTCTTTTGGGACACCCTCATATAGCAAATCACTTGCCAGGTATTTCATCCTTGACCCAATCAGGACATCAAGGAAGTCCCTCAGCCCATTGCTCCGATACCCATAGTCATTTTGATAAACCGTAATTTTCATTTTTCAGCATAATTATTCAAAGTCTAAACCAGATATTGTGATATAACAGCCTTGAGTTCCGCCAAGCCCAAAACCCCGGATTGTTTCCAAAGGTTCCTTCCTTCCTTGAACAGCATTAAAGTGGGCACACTCCTAACACCGTACTTTTGGGCAATCTCCGGGTTCTTGTCGATATCGATCTTTATGATCCTAACCTCTTCCTGTCCTTTTGCCAACTCTTTCAAAATGGGTGCCTGCTCTTTACAGGGACCGCACCATTCTGCATGGAAGTCGACCAATACAGGTTTTTTGTCATTGATGATGTTGTTGAAATTTCCTTTCATATGGTTTGCTTTTTTGTTTTTTTCCCTAGAATCCTTCTGATGTCCTTCTTGTTCAGCACCTCTTTTTCCAAGAGTTCCATGGACATCGCGTCCAATAATCCCCTTTTCTCCCTCAAGAGTTTTTTTACTTCGTCATAGCAATCATTTATGATTTTCTGGACTTCGTCATCTATGAGCTGTTCCAATTTTTCCGATCTTTTGTCCTGATATGCATCACTGCCCAAAAAACCATACCCGGATTGTTGGACCAAGGAAATATTGGGCACTTTCTCGCTCATCCCATAAACCGTAATCATATTACGGGCCAATCTGGACACCCTCTCAAGATCATTGGAAGCTCCGGTGGTGATGTCCCCAAAAACAATTTCCTCGGCGGCCCTGCCCCCCAACAGTCCCTTGATTTTGCCCAAAAGCTCCGTTTTTGTCATCAAATAGCGATCCTCCAAGGGCATTTGCAGGGTATAGCCCAAAGCCCCGATACCCCTTGGAACGATACTTACTTTTTGTACCTCATCCGCACCTTCGGTAAAATAGCCCACAATGGCATGTCCGCTTTCGTGGTATGCGATTATTTTGCGTTCCTGTTCATTAATCACTTTATTCTTCTTCTCCAGCCCTGCGATAACGCGCTCAATGGCAGACTCAAAATCCCCGTTTGTGATTTTTTGATGGTCGTTCCTGACTGCCAGCAAAGCGGCCTCGTTGCACACGTTGGCAATCTCGGCCCCGGCAAACCCAGGGGTCATGGCCGCTAAATTGGCCAGGTCCACATCATCGGCAAGCACCAATTTTCGGGTATGCACATGGAATATGGCCTCCCTCCCTTTCATATCCGGTCTGTCGACCAAAACCTGTCTGTCGAACCTTCCCGGTCTCAACAGGGCGGGATCCAAAACCTCGGGACGGTTTGTGGCGCCCATGATCACCACACCCTTACCAGGATCGAAACCATCCATTTCCACCAACAATTGGTTGAGTGTATTTTCACGTTCATCATATCCTCCCCCAATAACACCGGCCCCTCCCCTTTTCTTTCCAATGGCGTCGAGTTCATCAATAAAAATAATGCAAGGAGCCTGTGTCTTTGCCTGCTGGAACAAGTCCCTGACCCGGGCAGCGCCCACTCCCACGAACATCTCAACAAAATCCGAGCCGCTCATATTGAAAAAGGGGACCCCGGATTCACCGGCCACTGCTCTTGCCAAGAGTGTCTTACCGGTTCCGGGAGGGCCCACCAACAGTACCCCTTTTGGCAATTTTCCGCCGAGTTTTGAGTATTTCCCCGGTTCTTTGAGAAAGTTGACGAGTTCCTGTACTTCCTCAACGGCCTCGTCAACACCTGCCACTTGCTCAAAAGTGACCTTTTTGGATGGATCCTCCGCTTGGATCTTCACCTTGTTCTTTCCCATGGTGAGCATGGGATTGCCCTTACCACTCCATACATTTCGATAAAGAAGTCCCCACAGAATGAAAAATAACAGTATGGGGAAGATCCAGTTCAGGATAAAATCCCTTATAAAATTTTGCTGGATCTTACCGCTGTAATCTATTTGGTGCTCATCCAATAGCCTGAGCAATTCCCGGTCTTCGATATTGGGCAACCTATTTACCGTAAACTGTCTTTTCATCTGCTCCTCAACATCCTCCAACCGCAATCGCCAAGGGGTCGACGGACCCGATGTCACGTTATTGGTACTGTCCAAAGCTTCGTTGCCCTTGTAAAGGCCGACAAACTTATCGGGTAGGATCACCAGTTTCTCTATTTCCCGGTTTGCCAACTTTTTCTTGAATTCCCCATAGGTGATCTCATTGTTTCTTGCAATGTCATTCGGAAAGAACATAAATTGCAGACCCAGAATAAAGGCAAACACTGCCACGTAGTACCATATCGAATATTTCCCTCTTTTTTTCATTGCCCTGTATTATTATGTTGTATGTTTTGTGTATCCCTTCCCTTCCGATAGTCGGCGCAGCTTTTTAAAGAGTTCCTCTTCCTCATGGCTCAATTGCCGTGGAAGCTCTACTTGGATCTGAACCAACAAATCCCCATGGGATCTGCTGTTGTACACAGGCATGCCCTTTCCCTTCAAACGCAAGGTCTTGCCATCTTGGGTGCCTTTGGGAACCGACATTTTTACGGAACCTGTCATTGTGGGGACCTCGATCTTGCCTCCCAACAGAGCTGTATACAAATCGATCTTTTTTGTAATTAGAAGATCGTTTCCCCTTCTTTGGAATCGGGGATCGTCCCCGACCCTTAACACAATATACAGGTCCCCCGGCTTGCCCCGGCTGCCCCCGGATTGTCCTTTTCCCCTTATCTTCAATTGTTGACCGTCATAGGAGCCGGGTTTTATGGTAATCCTCAACTTTTGTCCATTGAGTTCAAAAGTCCGTTTACTGCCGTGATAGGCCTCCAAAAGGGTAATGGGCAATTCGGCCTGGATGTCCCCACCGGTATACGCTCTATGGCCATTGGTGGCCCTGCCTCCAAAAAACATGTCAAAAAAACTGGAGAATCCGCTACCATGGTCACCAAAGAAATCGGAAGGGTCCCCCTCATAGGAAAAGGTCTGGCCATTTTGGCCATGCCGCGGCCCCGCATATCGCCCCCAATCTCCCTCTGCCTGTCCATAGGCTTCCCAATTGGCACCAAGGGCATCGTATTTTTTCCTTTTCCCGGGATCCCCCAAGACTTCATTGGCCTCATTAATCTCCTTACAGCGTTCCTCGGCATTTTTATCCCCTGAATTTTTATCGGGATGATATTTGGCGGCCAATTTCCGGTATGCCTTTTTTATTTCATTGGGTGTTGCGTCCTTATCAACACCCAGTATTTTATAGTAGTCCTTATATTCCATCTCACCATTTTTTTTGTTCCTTTGGTACCGATTTCACCATAGAACGGCCCCAAACACATGGTTTCATGCCCTATTCATACATTTATGAATATGAAATACTGAAACCTTTCTGGGCCGTTCCATTCTTCTTATGTCCAATATGTCATTGTTCGACCGGAACCATCCGTACACAAGTGCCAGATGTTGGGTCCATCTTATCCTATTTTCATTTTTCCTTGGTCAGAACAAAATGAATACCATTGTTTTCAGAAGTGTTTTTAACAATTTGAAAAAGTTCAAAATGACAGATTTCATCAGAAAGATAATAGCGTAAAATTGTCAACATGACATAGGATAAGGGATTTGATAATGTCAAAATGACATATTTTCTTCTTGTCCAAAGAAATAAACTTACATTGAAATGAAGATTGATTCAGTTTGGCATTTAATTTGTTCAATTCGAAAATGAAGTTCGATCGACTTCAACTTATTTATTGTTGAACTTAAATTTTTTAATCATGAACAATTTAGTTTCTGTTCCTAAAAATGGAAGTTTAGCAAAATCTTCACTGGACTTCCCAACTTGGTCAAATTGGATTGATAACTTTTTCAATGCGGATTTGCCATCGGTGTTTACTTCTAATTTTAATACCGGAATTACTTTGCCCCAAGTTAACATCAAGGAAACAGCTGATGCTTATTGGGTAGAGATGGCAGTTCCCGGAATGAAAAAGTCTGATTTCCACATTGACTTGGATAATCATTTACTTTCCATCTCAACCGAGGTGAAACAGGAAGAGGAAAACAAGGAGGAGAACTATACCCGTAGGGAGTTCGGTTATTCATCCTTTAGGAGGACCTTCACACTTCCTGAATCCGTTGACGATAGCAAGATAAACGCTTCGTACAATGATGGTATCTTGAGCATCCATCTTCCAAAGAAGGAAGAGGCCAGACAAAAACCTGCCAGAACCATCAAAATTTCTTGACGAAACGTTTTTTTGCTTGATGAATTGGATCGGGGCTGGCAAACCGGCCCCTTCCATTAAGATAAGACCAAAATTGTTGAACCTAAATTTTTGTAAAATGAAAGTATTTGGCAAAGAAGTGGGTAAGGCAATCAAATTCCCACCATTCATCGAGCGGTTCAAGGGCATGGTACTGCCCAAATCCAAAAGTGGGAACAATGAATTGGTGACCATCCCATCCACCAACATCAGTGATGGGGAGGCCGCTTTTGAACTTTCCATTGCCTTGCCCGGACTTGACAAAAAGAACGTAAGGATCGAATTACAGGGCAACACCCTGATCATTAGTGGTGAAAAAGAGCAATCACAGGAAGTGAGACAAAGGCATTGGGTACGCAAGGAGTTTGTGCGCAATACCTTTTACAGGGCCTTTGATGTCCCATTGAATGCGGATCCCGAAAGGATAAGTGCAAAAATGAAGAATGGATTGTTACAGGTAACCATTGCCAAAAAGGAAACAAAGTACAAGCGAATCCTAAAGGTAGCTTGATGAAAATTGTTGAACCCTTAAAATCTGAATACAATGAAAACCTTAAAATTTGGATTACTGACCCTGTTGGCGGTCCTTGTTTTAAGTTGCAACAAAGATAAAAAAGAAGACAAGGACCTGGCCATGAACAATGAAATGGAAGTCGTGGGCGAAGCAGCCCCGGAAGTAAGCCATTACTTTAACAAGGCACAGTTTCAAACGGCCTTTGATGAAGAGATCCAACGCAATATCCGGTTGAGCAGTGACGAATTGATGCAGGACGCATTGGATGTGGTCAATGCCACCAAACAAGCCATCACATTCATTGCGGACAGCAGTTATGCCAAAGCAAAGAGCTCCATTGAATTGGGCATCGGAAAAGCGGAGGCATTGACAGCCTTAAATCCGGAACTATCGCTGGCACCTGTTGACTTTAAAATTGGAACGAATGATCTGGTTGCTGATATTTCTAGTATTAAGAAAATTAAGGCATTGGCTAAAAGATCCCTTGAGGAAGGGAAAATCCAGGAAACCATTGAACTTTTGGACGGGCTTAAGAGTGAAATTGAAATAGATACCTATAGCCTTCCCATAGCAACCTATCCAGTAGCTTTGAAAAAAGCATTGGTACTGGCAAAGGATGGGGACTATGAAGCGGCAAGTACTTTGTTGAATGCCACTTTGAACACCATTGTGGTGGAACAAAAGCGCATTCCGCTGCCACTCATCAGAACCGAGTTCATTCTCCAAAAGCTCGACGAAATGATCCAAGAAGAGGATTTTGATATGGAACTTGCCAATCAGCTTCTTGACAATGCAACCTATGAATTGACATTTGCCGAAACCCTGGGCTATGGTAAAAAGGACAAGGAATTCAAGGAACTCCATGATGCAATAAAGCAGATTGGCAAAGTGATAGTGGACACTTCAAACACGGATGAAAAAGGATTGCTCAAAAACCTCCGTGCCAAGCTTGACAAATTCAAAGAACGTATATCATAACTGGGAATGGCGTATTTGGTTGGACAATGGTGAAAGTGGGCGGTCACCAACTGCCCACTCACTTTAAATCGAGTGGTGATATGGCACGAAAATTCAAAGCAGGTGACTGGGTCGAGATCAAGGGAAGTTCTGACAGTCCCAAAATGGAAGTTTCCAAATACATCGCAAAAAAGGAACCCATTTTTGGGTTTGTGGACAACGATACCTATGTCGAATGTGTATGGTACCGTGATGGTGAACGAAAATCGCAAATATTCCATCAAAACCGATTGTTCAAGGTAGGGGATTCGAAAGGCATGTACAGGACATAGGGCAGATGGCCTTAGGCGGAAATGATATGTCAAACCCAAAAAATAGAGCAATGAAAAAACAAGTGTTAATGGCTTTGTTCTTGTTCGGCCTGATCGGCTGTCAGGGCCAGAACAAGGAAGACAGGACAATCGTCAATGAGGAAAAGAAAAAGGAAGTTGAACAGCCCAAGGGCAATTGGGAGGTCGATAAGGAATTTGACGAGAACGGTAACCTCGTTCGCTATGACAGTATCTATTCCTGGTCCTCCATGGATCCGTTGAACGACCTAACCACCCAGGACAAGGATAGTCTTCTGAACAATTTTGAATCCAAGTTCTATAGACATTTCTCCCAGTTCAGCGACCAAGGGTTCGGGGACATTTTCGAACCGGATTCACTTTTCAGCAAAAGGTTTTTCAATGATGGTTTTTTTGAAAGTGATTTTGGGAAAGATTTCATGGAACTGGATCGTATCAGGAAGCGAATGATGAAAAGACAGATGGATTTTCTGGAAAAGTATCGTTCCGAAACGGGAACTCATAAAAAAGACAGTCTATAAAAATAAATGTGACAAAAATGAAAAGAACAGTTTTTATATCAGCTTTGGTATCCCTGATGATCAGTCTCGGTGCCATCGGGGGGTACCATTATTTTGGAAAGAACGCAGTGGAGATACAACATGTCGATATGGCCAACGGCCATAAAGTGTTGTACGCTGCCAATGTCGATGGGGAAATCACCCCGTTGGATTTTACAAAAACCACCGAAAAGGTCTTGGATGCCGTGGTACATATTTCGGCAAAAAAAATGATTTCAACAGGAAACCCTAAAATGTTCCAGTACCGCAGCTTGCCAGACCCTTTCCGTGATTTTTTTGGGGAGAGCCCATACGGACAGTTCTTTGAAAGAAGGTATTACAATGGGAAGCCCCAGCAACCGAATGGTTCCGAACAATACCAGGTACCGGATGAAATGCCCTTGATGGGGACCGGTTCCGGGGTGATCATCAACCAGAATGGTTATATATTGACCAACAACCATGTAATCCAGGATGCGGATGAGATTGAGGTCACACTTCACAACAATGGCACATACAAGGCCACGGTCATAGGTACGGATCCTTCCACTGACCTTGCCTTGTTACAGATCAAAAAGAAAGGTCTCAAGGCCCTGCCCTTTGTCAATTCTGATGATGTCCAGGTTGGGGAATGGGTATTGGCCGTCGGCAACCCGTTCAGTCTCAATTCCACTGTGACCGCTGGAATAGTGAGCGCCAAGGCACGGAACATTAATATCAATCAGGATAGGTTCGCCGTGGAGAGCTTTATCCAGACCGATGCCGCCATCAATCCGGGCAACAGTGGTGGTGCCTTGGTCAACCTCAACGGGGACCTCATCGGCATCAATACGGCCATTGCCACAAGGACCGGAACATATAATGGTTATGGTTTTGCCGTACCAAGCAATATAGCCAACAAGGTAGTGGAGGACCTGTTGAACTATGGAGTAGTACAACGGGGCATGCTGGGCATCAATATCGTGACCCTCAACAGTACCTTGGCCAAGGAAAAAAAAGTCGCCTTGACACAAGGTGTCCTCGTTGCCTCGGTCGGTGAGGACTCTGCTGCGGATAAGGCCGGACTCAAGGAAGGCGACATTATCCTCAAAGTGGATGGCCGTGAGGTAAAATCCTCTCCCGAGTTGCAGGAAATCATAGCGCTTAAGAGACCTGGAGACCAAGTGACCTTGACCGTGAACAGGGAAGGCAATAGGAAGGAGTTCAAAGTCACCCTACAGAACCGGATCGGCAGCACCAATATCAAGAAAAAGGAACATGCCAAAATTTTGAACCTGTTGGGAGTCGAACTGAAGGCCTTGGATAGGGAGGAAGCCAAAGAATTGGGCATTGAGAGCGGTGTGAAGATCACCTCCCTGTATGCGGGAAAATTGCAGAAGGCCACCAAGGTGCGGGAAGGTTTCATCATTACCCATGTTGATGGTCGCCGTGTCAAAGACATAGAGGATGTAATGGATACCTTGGAAGACAAAGAGGGAGGTGTCATGTTGGAAGGAATCTATGAGGACATGCCCGGTAAATATTATTATGCTTTTGGCTTGGATTCATAATCCTTTTATGGTTAAACATTTGGCCAAGGGGGCAGTATCGCCCCCTTTTATTAAAATCGTAAATGATGAAACTTGAAACCTTGAGCAATGCCACACTCGGACTGGTGCTCTCAGGAGGAGGCATCAAAGGGATGGCACACATCGGGCTGTTGAAGGCCTTGACACAACGCGGGATATACCCAGATCAAATATCAGGTGTAAGTGCCGGGGCACTGGTCGGTGGACTATATGCCGATGGGGCCTCAATTGAGGATATGCTCCTTTTTTTCAAGGAGACCCCACTGCTCAAATACAACTTTGTCTCTGTTAACAAACCAGGGTTGTTCGATACGGACAAATACCTACCCTTCTTTGAAACCTTTTTTACGGCACATCGGTTTGAGGAACTCGAAAAGCGTCTTGTTGTGGTGGCCACAAACCTATTGAAGGGAGAACCCATGTATTTTGAAAAGGGGGAATTGTTCAAACCTTTATTGGCCTCTGCGGCCTTGCCTCCTGTGTTCAGTCCCGTGTCCATCAGTGGACAGCTCTATGCTGACGGGGGAATCATGAACAACTTTCCAGTGGAGCCTTTGACCGGAGCCTGTGATGTGATTGGAAACGCCGGACATAGTATACCACCCTCGCCGGGTTAA
>NZ_JAHZSV010000063.1 GCF_019457905.1 Flagellimonas abyssi
GCAACGGCAACTGATGGCAAAGTAGAATTGAAAGCGGAAAATCTTTCCGGTAAAGAAGAAATGAGTTTAGATGGCGATTACTGCCTTATGGCCATTGGTCGAAAACCATACACCGCCAATTTAGGGCTTGAAAATATAGGAGTGGAAACCAATGAGAAAGGACAGATAGCGGTAGATGAGAACCTCGAAACCAACATCAAGGGTGTGTATGCCATAGGGGATGTAATCCGAGGGGCAATGCTTGCCCATAAAGCCAGTGAAGAGGGCGTTTTCGTAGCCGAACGGATTGTTGGCCAAAAGCCCCATATCAATTACTCGCTCATCCCAAATATCGTGTACACCCAGCCTGAGGTGGCCGGAGTAGGCTTGACGGAAGAAGAACTGAAGAAGGCCAATAAAAGTATAAAAACAGGCTCTTTTCCCTATAAGGCAAACGCACGGGCGAAGATAAGTATGGATACGGATGGTTTTATCAAGGTAATCGCAGATAAGCAGACCGATGAGATATTGGGCGTGCATATGATAGGCCCTCGCATTGCAGACAGCTACACCGAAGCGGTGGTAGCGATGGAATTTCGGGCAGCTGCCGAAGACATTGCAAGAATGTCACACGGGCACCCCACATTTTCCGAGACCTTTAAGGAAGCTTGTCTGGCCGCTACAGAAGACAGGGCATTGCATATTTAATATTTACAATAACCGGCACAATAAAGAATAAAAGAGATGAAGAAGCTTCAGCGATTGACCAAGGAAATTAACGAATTGACATTGAGAATTGAGCAGGAATACCCCGAACTATACCAATATCTTGATGAAAACCCTATTACAATCCCTGATTGCGAAACACCCGAGATTTCCGTTAACTCGTTCGTGGACTATTTAGATAGCCTGAAGTCACTCTTGGAAAGATATATAGAATCGCATAAATAAATGAAGTACAGATGGACGAATTTAAAATAAGATTCAACAAGCTCTTGGTCAATAAATTTGGAATACATCCGAATCAAATAAGACCGGAAGCGAATTTTACGAAAGACCTTGGTGCGGATATGTTGGATATGGTCGAATTGATGCTAGAGTTTGAAAACGAGTTCAATATAGCCATTCCAGATAATGAGGCAGAAAAATTAAACACCATTGGCCAAGCCGAGACATACATTAGGGATATGATTAAAAATACGGATTCGTAACAAAAAATTAAAAAATTAGCGCTTCCAATAAAGCAAAAAGAATCATTAAATAAAATTATCTAGTAACAAATAATAATGAAAAAAAGCACTTTTATAATAACTAAAATGGACTGCCCTTCAGAAGAGCAGATGATTCGAATGAAGTTGGAGTCTTATGCTCAAGTAAAACACTTGGATTTTGATATTCCCAATAGAAAATTAGAAATATATCACGTGGACGGTGTTAAAGCAATACAAACGTCTATAGCCAGCTTAAAACTTGGGGATTCCTTTGAGGGAACCACAGAAGCCGAAACACCCGTAATGGAAGACCAATCCAAACAAAAAAGAATCCTTTGGTGGGTCTTGGGCATCAACTTTGGATTTTTCGTTATCGAAATGACCACAGGTTGGATTTCCTCTTCTATGGGACTTGTGGCGGATTCCTTGGATATGCTGGCAGATTCCATCGTATATGCGTTGAGCCTATTCGCAGTAGGTGGTGCCATTTCAAGAAAAAAGAAGGTGGCAAAATTCAGCGGATACTTTCAGATGGCATTGGCAACACTTGGGTTTGCAGAGGTCTTGCGAAGGTTTTTCAGCGATACAGAAACACCTTTGTTCCAATGGATGATCATTGTTTCAATTTTTGCCCTACTGG
>NZ_JAHZSV010000064.1 GCF_019457905.1 Flagellimonas abyssi
CGAAGGTTTTTCAGCGATACAGAAACACCTTTGTTCCAATGGATGATCATTGTTTCAATTTTTGCCCTACTGGGGAATCTTATTTCGCTTTGGTTGATAAACAAGGCTAAAAGTAAGGAGGCGCATATGCAGGCCAGTGCCATTTTTACGTCCAATGATATTATTGTAAACGGTGGGGTTATAGTGGCAGGGGTACTGGTCTATTTTCTGAATAGCAAATGGCCCGATTTGGTGATTGGCGGCATCGTCTTCACGTTTGTAATGCGGGGCGCCATAAGAATTTTAAAATTATCTAAATAATGCAAATATATGTTGCACAAGACGTTGGGAAACAATAGGAAATTATGAATAAAAGTAGTGTAGCATTATTGATTTTACTGTTGTTGGCAATAGACCAGACCATAAAGATTTATGTGAAGACCCATTTTTATTATGGCGAGGAGTACTACGTATTTGGCCTGGATTGGTTTCGCTTGCATTTTTTGGAAAATCCCGGAATGGCCTGGGGCTTTAAGTTTGGGGAGGGATATCTGGCCAAGCTTGTTTTGATCCTATTTCGGCTGGCCGCCATTGTTTGGGGGACTTTTTATATCAAAAAGATGATACGTGAAGGATATGCAAAGGTTTTTGTAATCTGTGCAGCATTTATATACGCAGGTGCATTGGGTAATTTGATTGACGGTGCATTTTACGGACTGATCTTTGAAAAAAGTGATCCCGCACTTCGCAACATTGCAGAAATATTCCCCTCGGGCGGTGGTTATGCCGGATTCTTAAATGGTAATGTAGTCGATATTTGGTTCTTTCCAATTATAGATACAAGTCTTCCGGAATGGCTGCCATTATGGGGAGGCAATGAATTTACTTTTTTCGACCCTGTATTTAATACCGCAGATGTTTGGATTAGCACGGGAGTGATTTTGCTCCTGATCTTTCAAAACAAACAACGAAAGGTCCAGAAAAGATCGAATATGAAAAAGTTGAAATATACCGATGGTAACAGAACAATAATAAACAACAATTATTAATGGACGTCTGGTTATGGATATTAGTATTGGGGGTAGCAGCTTGGGCGGCACACTGGGGTGCGGACCAACTCTTGACGCCTTTAAAGATGCTCCGCAAACAATGGGGCCTGACCGCTTCAGCAGGTGCAGCATTCCTTGCCATTGTAACCGCTAGCCCCGAGGTAGCTGTAAACGTTACCAGTGCAGCCCGGGGCGTATCCGATATTGGTCTAGGTAATCTATTGGGCTCAAATATCATTTCCATTCCGTTAATGGTTACCATAGCGTATTTCGCTTCACGGAAACGATTCAAGAACAATGAGAAACATCAAAAACACCTCGATAAAAATATTCTTGTGCTGAATAAACGATCTATTTCTGTCCTTTCCCTGCCTTATCTGGGGATTATCGCCCTTGTCGCCCTTTTGACTTTGCCCAAAGCCTGGCGAGGACTTCAGCCTGTGGATGGGTGGATTATGCTCGCTGCCTACGCAGTTTTCTTGGCCCACGCCATCATAAAAGGCCGGAAAAAGGGCAAAAATGTAGAATGGGACAAAAAACAGATTTGGTTATCTGTTGCAGGAGCCTTGGCGATAGCGGTAGGAGCTTTTTTTATTGTAAAGGCCACTGAAAATATTGTTTCGACCCTGAATATTTCTGAAATCGTTGGCGGATTGTTCATCACGGGTATAATGACCACCGCGCCTGAAATATTCAAGACCTGGAGCGTGGTGAAAGGAGGCGAAGTAACGGCAGGCACCACCAGTGTTATCGCAGATAATGCGGTTACGATGACGGTAGCCTTTTTCCCATTGGCACTGGTAACCACCCCTATCGAAGATTTTCAGTTGTTCTGGGTGAACCTTGCCTTCGTTGGGCTGATGCCGCTTTTGTATTCCCTTTTTGTCCATCAAAGCAAGGAACTTCACGGTTTTAGCAGATGGCAGATATTCGTTTTCGATGCAGCCTATATCGTCTATCTATTAATAATGGTATTTTTTGTTCTAAAACTATTTTAAAATAAAACATATATGAAAAAGAAAAAACTAAATTTAAGAGACCTCAACGATACATCAATTGAAAATAAGGTTTCAGCACAACTGAGTATTAAGGAATATATCCCTTCCATCTTCAGTTTTGTATTGCTTATAGTAGGTATTGCGGTTGATTATTTTGACGCCTTCCCATTTTTTAAAAGTTGGGTGCGAATCGTTTGGTATGCGGTAGCCTACATCCCCGTTGGTTTTCCTGTTATAAAAGAGGGATGGGAAAGTATCAAGGACGGTGATTTCTTTACCGAATTTTTCCTAATGTCCATCGCAACCCTGGGGGCGTTCGCCATTGGGGAATACCCTGAAGGCGTTGCGGTAATGCTTTTCTATGCCGTAGGTGAGCTCTTCCAAAACGCAGCTGTAAAACGAGCAAAGGGTAATATAAAGGCGCTGCTTGATGTACGCCCTAATGAGGCCGTGGTGTATCGAAACGGCGATTATGTTTCCGTCAATCCCGAGACCGTGGAAATTGGAGAAAAAATACAAGTGCGCGTAGGCGAAAAGATTCCTTTAGATGGCAAATTACTATCCGAAAAAGCATCGGTCAATACCGCAGCGATTACGGGGGAAAGCAAACCCGACACCATTGCCAAAGGAGACAAGGTTTTTGCCGGGAGCATCAATCTAGAAGGTGTTATAGAAGTGGAAACCACCAAAGAATTCAAGGACAGTTCCATTGCCCGTATTCTCGATATGGTACAAAATGCTACCGCAAGAAAATCAAAGACGGAACTGTTTATAAGGAAATTTGCACGCATCTATACTCCTATCGTAGTTTTTTTAGCGGTATGCTTAACGTTTTTACCTTATTTTTTTGTGGACGATTACGTGTTTCAGGATTGGTTATACCGAGCCTTGATTTTTCTGGTAATTTCTTGTCCCTGTGCATTGGTCATTTCCATTCCCCTAGGTTATTTCGGTGGATTGGGTGCCGCATCCCGTAACGGTATACTTTTCAAGGGCGCATCTTTTTTGGATGCAATGACCCAAGTGAATACGATAGTAATGGACAAAACCGGAACCGTTACCCACGGGGTCTTTAAAATAAAGGAAATTAAACCCATAACATTAGAAAAGGCAACGTTTATGAAGTACCTGATGGCGATGGAAGAACAATCCACACATCCCATTGCGAAGGCGATATTGGAATATAAAGCGGACGGTTCGGATTATGAGGCGACCGATGTTTCGGAAGTAGCCGGAAAGGGCTTGAAAGGGATGGTCAACGGAAAAACAGTACTTGTAGGTAACAAAGCTTTGATGACCTCAAACGGTATTGAAGTTCCATCAGAAACGGACGCTATTGTTGAATCCATTGTAATGGTAGCCATTGATGGAAAATTTGCAGGTTATGTAACCATAGCCGATGAACTGAAGGAAGATGCGCACGAAGCCATTGAACAAATACGTCAAGCAGGAATTCGACAACTTATAATGCTTTCGGGCGACAAGGATTCAATTACACAGCAAGTGGCAAACGAAATGGGAATCGATTGGGCAAAAGGAGGGCTTTTACCGGAAGATAAATTGAATGAAGTGGAAACTTTAAAAAAACGCCCGGACAGCAAGATTGCCTTTATTGGCGATGGCATTAACGATGCCCCGGTTTTGGCAATAAGTGATGTAGGCATTGCAATGGGTGGTTTGGGCAGCGATGTGGCCATTGAAACGGCGGATGTCATTATCCAGACCGACCAACCCTCTAAAATAGCAAGGGCAATAAAAATAGGCCGGTCTACAAGACGCATTGTCTGGCAGAATATTGGTTTGGCTTTCGGTGTAAAAATCATTGTTATGATTTTGGGCGCAATGGGGATGGCTACAATGTGGGAAGCAGTTTTTGCAGATGTTGGAGTAGCCTTCCTTGCCATACTCAATGCCATTCGACTACAGAAAATGAAATGGGACTAATTTAAAATTGGAAGAAGCATATAAAGAATAAAATGTCTCAAAATCGTAGAAATAGAAGGCAAAGAAAAAGGAATGAAAAATCCCTAAAAAGTACTATGACAACAAAAGACAGATTGTACGGCATCCTAGCACTTGTCGGAATCTTTTCTATAGTACTTATAATTTATTTTTTCGATGCCATTTTCTACTTTTTTTACCTGCTTTTTTCGGATTGATACTATTCAAAGGATTTTTAATTTATCTAATACTGTGGGGAGTTGAAAATATAGTGTTTAACTAGTTCATTTATATAGATGACATCGCCTTCCTCTTAATAATTGAAATTTTTTAAGGTTCAGGGATTGTCCCTATTGCCAGTTGAAAAGTGTCTTGATTACTCGAAATCAAATTATGTCATTAAACAGAAGAATAAGAAGAAGGGAGAAAAGGTCTAAGAGTAAAATAACCAAAAGAGACAAGTTATGGGCAATTATGGCCCTAATTGGAATTTTTATCGCAGCCCTTCTCTTGTTTCATTTCTTTATAAAAGATTTGGTATATGGATAAAATCTGAAAATTGGTGCCTTGGTTAAAAGATTTAAAATTAGGTGCATAATGTTTTAAGAATCTCCATATCATATAAGATTGATTACTTAATAAAGTAACTCAGTATTGATATATTGACCGCACCTTTTGCGAAAGGATTTGTTTTAAAGCGTATCTTTATATTTATTTAGTCTAAATAATATTAGTGATTTTTATAATAATTTTTTTATGTTACAACACAGGCGTTATATAAGTATTTTTCTAATAAGCTTCATTGCCTTATTAAGCTCGAACATCTATGCCGGCACGGTCAAAGATGACTCGAATATTCAGACCATTATACATTTATTGGATTATCTATCAAAAGATTATCCAGCAGCGGTTAAAGATGGTGTTATAGTTAACGAAGGTGAATACCTTGAAATGAAGGAATTTAGTGAAACCATACTCTCACTAAGCCAAAATCTGGAGCTCTCCTTAACGCAGGCAAACCAGATACAGAGCGACTTGATTGATTTGAGAGCATATGTACTAAACAAGGTTTCCCATCAAAAAATAAAAGAGGTCACTTCAAAGGTCAAGTGGGCTATTATCAATTTTACGGAATTTGAAATTAGCCCACCTAATTGGCCAAATATTGATAATGGAAAGAAACTATTCCTGACCAATTGCATTCAATGTCACGGAGCAAGCGGTAATGGACAGGGCAAACTAGCTATGGGCCTAAATCCGGCGCCTACCAATTTCTTAATCGATACCCTTATGCGTGAGGTTTCCCCCTTTCAGGCTTATAACACCATCAAACTTGGTGTAGAAGGAACTGCAATGCAAAGTTTCGGTATGTTGAGCGATAAAGAAGTATGGGATCTTTCCTTTTATATCAAATCCCTGAGGTTTAATGCCTCTTCTGCAGATTCGCTTGGGCTAAAGGAAATATTTAACAAAATCTCTAATGAAGTTTCCTTAAAAGATGTGGCTACTCTATCCGATAAGGAATTGATTCAAAAGTTGGGCTACGAAGATTCCGTTACTTATAAAAAATTGAAAGCTCTAAGAATTTTTTCTCTCGAAAAGGCCTCGACCGACAATAGTCTTGTTGTTGCCAGAAATTACCTGAACGCTGTTCTGTTAGATTATAAGGCGGGCAATAAAAAATCGGCACGTCAAAATGCCCTGAATGCATATCTCGAAGGTATTGAACCGGTAGAAGTACGATTGAAAGCCAACGACCCAGAATTCACCTCACAACTAGAGCAGCAAATGATGGCGGTTAGACAAGCTATAGAGAGCTCTAAAAGTATCTCCACGGTACAAGCTGAAATCGCTGATGCGGTATCAATGATAGACCGTGCGGACCAATTGATGAGGGATACGAAGCTCAACTATTGGCTTTCCTTTTTCTTGGCAGCATCTATTATGTTGCGCGAGGGGCTTGAAGCATTCCTTATCATTGCCCTGATCCTGGCTTTAATAAAAACTTCCGGCACTAAAAAAGCACTCCCGTATGTACACGGCGGGTGGATTATGGCCATTCTAACAGGTATCGCAGGATGGTTCCTGTCAGATTGGATAATCGGTATTAGTGGTAAGAACCGTGAGATTATGGAGGGATTGATTTCTTTAGTAGCGGTAATAGTGCTGGCATTTGTTGGGTTTTGGCTGCATAATCATTCCCATTCAAAAAAGTGGAAAGAATTTATAGAAAAAAAGATAGGCAAACAACTAAGAGGGGAAAAAATGTTTGGATTGGCCGTATTTTCCTTTATGGTTGTATTTAGGGAAGCCTTTGAATCCATCCTTTTCTTACAGGCCATTAGCTTAGAGACCAAAACTGGTGATGGGTCTTCCATAGGTTTGGGCGTGATTGCTGCTTTTGGACTGATAGCATTGCTTGCAGTGATTTTTGTAAAATATTCCAAAAGAATTCCGGTAAGGCAACTTTTTAGATATTCGGCTTGGGTAATAACCTTACTTGCGATAATATTAATTGGAAAAGGGATTCACGCTGTCCAAGAGGCAGGCTGGGTATCAGTCACTAGTTTCCCTATTTCCCTTAAGATAGATTGGTTGGGCGTGTATCCTACAAATGAAACTCTAATGGCACAAGTGGTCTTGTTAGGGTTTCTTTTACTGTTGTATTATGTTAGCAATCATAGAAATAGGGCTATTCAAGTCAAATAAGAGATGCGTAGAGTTGAGTTCCTCAAACTTTTACAGGCTTGAATATAATGTAATAATAAACCTAACGAATTAAAAAGCCTAATAATGGTAATAAAGTAACATTTATAGAGCGTGTATTTTAACTAGTCTCTCTTTATGACACCAAATGATTTAGGTGTTTTGTATTAAGTCGTTTTGGAAACGATGTTAAGATGCAAAATGCGATTTCTTAAACCCCAAAATTACAGTTGTCAATAATGTGGGTTTTATTTTATTAACATTTAAACCCAGATTAAATTTGGAAAAAGATTTACTTAAAATAATAGAAGATTTCAAAAATGAAATATTAGAAATAGAGGAGTCCAACGTTAATGATTTCAATGTAGTTGAAAAGGGAATTACAATCTCAAGGAAATATTTACAAAAACTTCGGCTATGTATTAGAGATAATAAATTCAAAAATAAAGAAAATGAAATAACATTTTTCAAAAAGCACAAGCCGTATGTTTATAGCAGGTTGAAATTCTATGCTAAACTGTATAATTTTTTGATTAATCGCCCGGCGGGAACGATTCAATCTCAACAGATCTTTATAGACGAAGAAATTCAAAAACTTCAAGAAAGTAACCGCCGGAATATCGACTTTATTAAATATTACCGGGAGGAATCTACGGTTTTAGATGAATTTTACTTTATAAGAGGTAAAGATAAAATTAGTCTGGTTTCGGACACTTCCCATTTCTATACTGATGCTGAATTTTCTACAAGTCACGATAACGCAATTGCTAAAATTATGGCCTATGACCTCTTAATAAATCACTACGTTCAGGAATTAAGTTATTTAAGAGATCAGTCCTACGGTATTTCAAATAAACTAAACACTTTAGCCAATGGTGAGCGCCTTGGCTGGACGGCTTCAAAAACTGACCTGATTGAATTGATTTATGCCTTACAGGCTTCTGGAGCGATAAAAAGCGGTACAGCTGGTATTAAAGAAATGGCTTCAGCTTGTGAAGATATTTTTGAACTTAATCTTGGTAACGTTTATAGAACTTTTCTCGAAATAAGAGAACGGAAAATCGACCAAACCAAGTTTATTGATAGACTAAAAGCAACACTTTTAAGGCGAATGGAAGAAACGGACGGTTGATATTTTCATTTTTAAAAATGTTAAATTTCTTCCCAAGTTGGGTCTTACTTGTGAAAAAATAAAATTAATTTTATCTATTATCATTTGGCATAGATGATTTAAAGTGACACCTCTAAATCAAACCAATTTAAACCATTGAAAATGAGCAAATAAAAACACCCTACTTGGGTACAACTTGGGATTAAAATCCAATAAACCATCCCAAATTTGTAGAACGAAAGTCAAATCAGGTCAGGGACTATCAAATTAGTTGAAATCGATACGATAGTCCCTTTCTTTAAAACCGTTCTATTATGCCAGCAAATATTATTACCACCGACGACCTTCGAGAATTTAAAATGGAATTGCTCGATGACATCAAGAATCTTCTATCTAAACAAGCAACTGGAAAACTCAAGAAATATTTAAAATCTTCCGAGGTAATGGACTTGCTTCAAGTTAGTCCAGGCACTTTACAGAATCTTCGTATCAATGGTACGCTACCTTACACAAAAGTGGGTGGCATTATCTATTACGATACAGAGGAAATTCAAAAAGTAATGGACGCCAACCGTGTGGATCATAGTTTAAATTCTTAACGATGAACTATATAAAGCTACTTAATGCGGCTTTTGAAAAGTTCTATTTTGATGACCGCCTAAATCCTACCCATATAAGCTTATATATGGCGCTGTTCCAAGAATGGAACAGCTCAAGGTTTGCAGATGAACTATATGTAAACCGTAGGGATTTGATGCGTTGTGCCAAAATAGGTTCAAAATCTACCTATCATCGGTGCATAACGGAATTAGATTCTTGGCTCTATTTGAGCTATTTCCCTTCCAACAATCCGTACAAAGGCAGCAAAATAAAGATGGCCATTATCGGGACAAGTGATGAACCTGTTGTGGGACAGTACAATCCCACATTAGAACAACTTGCGGAACACTACCATCCCATACGTGAACCAGTTGTGGGACAGCACCGTCCCAATAACGGACAAGTAGTGAACCAACACCGTCCCATAGGTGGACAAGCATTGGTATCTACTATAAACAATAACAAACAAGAAAACAATATAAAACAGCCAAAGGGCTGGCAGGCCGTTTTCATTTTTTTTGAAGAAAAAGGTTTTGATGCTGATGAAGCAAAAAAATTCTTTGAGCATTACCAAACTCGTAATTGGCAAACCAGCGACGGAAAAGACATCCGAGATTGGCGTGCCGTAGCCATCAACTGGATGGACAGAACCGAAATATTCGACGAAGAAAAAAAACCAAACAAAAAACAAGCGTCCCAAATCAAGGACAACTTGCGAACCACTAAAAACAAAGATTATGGACAACCCCTCTAAAATTACCGAAGGTGGCGTGGAATATTCGCTCGGAAAATTTGATGGCAAAAGCGTCCTCTATGATTTTCCAAAAATCTTGATTTACCTGAATGCCAAGGGCAAACTTTTGTTTGGCGAAAAGTTTAGGATTTATGATGAAGACAAAGACATTTTGCTGAAACTCTGTTCCTACTTCATCAAGGATAAAGACAACTGTGAGACTTACGGTATTGACATTGACAAAGGCATTCTGCTTTCTGGACCCGTTGGATGCGGAAAGACCAGTTTAATGAAATTATTGCGCCATTTAGTGCCTTTGCAACGTCCTTATGAGATGATTCCTTGCCGAAACGTAACCTTCAGTTTTAATCATTTGGGTTTTAAAACCGTTGAAGAATATGGTAACACTAAATTTTACTGTTTTGATGATTTGGGCGTGGAACCTTCTGGCAGATTCTACGGAAAGGATTTGAACGTAATGGGCGAAGTACTTTTATCTCGATACGAGCTGTACTTACAAACCAAACACAAAATCAAGACCCACGCCACCACCAATCTCAACGCAGAAGAACTGGAAGAACGTTATGGTAATCGTGTCCGTAGTCGAATGCGGGAACTTTTTAATTTGATTGCTTTTGATACTAAAGCTGGGGATAAGAGGAAGTGAATTTATAGTATGGCTTTTTAACAACAATTTTTATTTTCTTGAATCGGCGGACAAGCCACAGTACCATAAGAACAGAATACACAACAATCCCCTTCTTTTGGTTTTAGTGTTTGTTTGCAATTATCACATTCATAAAAGAATTGACAGGCCGTGGTTGGCATTTCTTCTTCTGTTTTGTGGCCGCATTCAGGGCAGGTGATCGTAGATTTTAATATTGTAGTTTCCATAAATAATAGTTAGAGCATATAGGTTAGGTCAGATGCCATTGTAGGATATGAAAATACCATTGTCCGCAAATCGCTTATGGTCATCTTGGTCTTTATCGCCATTGCGAAAAGATTGATGGTTTCCTCACAATGAGGTCCGATCAGATGCGCGCCCAAAATGGTATTATTATTTTTATCGATGATTGTTTTATAAGCATATTCATCCACATTCAGGCGTCTCGCATTGAACCAATTATCCACTTTTTCAAAATTGACATTGATATCATATCCCTTTTCTTTGGCATCATCTTCCAATAGGCCAACGGTTGCCATAGTGGGCAAAGTGAAAACTACTGAAGGCATTGGGGGATAACTGACTTTTTTCTTATTTCCTTTAATGATATTTGAAGCTACGACGTGTCCTTCCAAAACAGCTACGGGTGTTAGGGGCAATCCTCTTGAGTCCGCTGCATCGCCAGCTGAATATATGTTCGCGTTCGATTTGCTCTGAAGGTATTCGTTGACCTCTATCCCCTTTTTTGAGAAGGATATACCTGCTTTTTTCAATTCTAAATCAAAAATGGCTGGGGGACGACCAGCGGAATTAAATACTTCTGCCGATTTGAAGTTAGTTTCCTTTCCGTTTGAAATTCCTGTAGTAATGTAGTTGTCATCTTTATGTTCAATTTTAGAAACTTCAGTTTCAAGAACGAGCTTAACACCTAAATTACCTGTGGCATCGACCAAATGTTTTACAATATCCTTGTCAAAGTTTTCCAACGGACGTTTGCCTCGATGTACTATTGTTACCTCGGCACCAGAACGTGCGGCAATATGCGCGAATTCAAAGGCGATATATCCACCACCGATGAAAAGCAGGGATTGGGGTAATTCCTTAAGGTTTAGAAAATCCGTACTCGTTTTCGCAAGCTGTCCGCCTTCAAAATCTAAAACTTTTGGTTTTGAACCTGACGCAATTACAACTTTATCAGCTTGAATGGTCTCGTTACCTACACTTAAGGTATTCTCATTTATAAACGTAGCGGAATTGTGAAAGGTGTCGATTCCGTTCTTCTTATACCCCTTTTCTATTTTCCTCGGCATTTCATCAACAAAGGTCTGTTTGAACGCCATTATATCCCTCCAGTTGATATTCGGAATGGTATCAATGCCTTTCCCTTTAAGTCTTTTAGCGAAGTCGCGTACTTCCGTGGCACCGATAATCACTTTTTTTGGGTCACAGCCTCGTAGGGCACAGGTGCCACCATAAGGCAGTTCATCAGTAATGCCCACCGAAAGACCTTTTGAAGCGCATTTATTGGCGATTGTCATACCTGACATACCCGAACCAATAATGAAAACATCATATTTTTTCATCTACTTATTTTCTTTAGTGGTTTTCTCGACAACTTTATAGCCGGTGCTTTCTATAGCTTTTCGGATTGCAGGCAAATCGGTTTTGGTCTTGTCAAATTCCACTATGGTATTGGCATATTCGTAGCTGGCTTTGACCGAAATAATTCCATCCAGCTTATTGACTTCGTTTTCTACGTGTGCCTCACAGCCTGCACAGGTCATTCCAGCGACTTCAAAAGTCTGCTTTTTGATATTCGATTGAGAGACATAGACAATATCCTTGGTGGGCTGTGCATAAAATAGATTGGAATAGTACGGGAAGGCCAGCATCAATGCGGCGAATAGTGTTACTATCAATAAGAACCGTTTGGATTGCCAAAACGATGGTTTCGCATCATCTTCACAGGCGCAATCTATTTCTTCCTGTGTTTTCGGCCGCAGTTTCTGATACCAGGCAAACACCAAGACAATAATGGTCAAGCCGATAAGATAGGGTCTAAATGGCTCGACCCAAGAAAAGGTAGATGCAATTCCGCTTGTTCCAGCAATTAATGCCAAGACAGGGGTTATACAACATATTGATGCTGCAACTGCGGTAAAAATGCCGGTATAGGTCGCGGTATTTGAAGTTTTATTCGGTGCCATAATGTAAACTTTCTAAGCTGTTTTCTTTCTTGTCGAAATTGAATTGAAAATTCCATTCAAAACATTGTCCTCACTCTTTACCAGCGAATAATACAATGTTTGCCCTTCACGTCTCGATGTAATAATTCCCGCATCCTTCATTTTTCGGATATGCTGGGATACGGCAGGAACACTCATTTCAAGAATGTCAGCAATATCGCAAGGACACAGTTCATTCTCTATGTTCAATAGAAATAGAATTTTCAGTCGTACCTCGCTTCCCGCAAGAGACAAAATTTTGCTTATTGCTTCTAAGCTACCTGAAGAATTCTCTATGGTTTCCTTACATCTCGATATTTGCTTCTTGTCTGCTTCGTTCCGTGTACAGGTTATTTCCAAGCTCATCTTTTTTGATTTAAAGTGGCTACAAATATATCATTATTATATTATTTAAGCAAATACTTAAATAATGAATAAATCTAAAACGTGAACTTTTAATCTGGATTGCTTTTGATACCAAAGCTGGTGATAAAAGAAAATCTACTTCTTTAGCAACTTAAACCTCGACTTTTCCATAATATTTTTTCCGCAACCAAAAGGAAACCCGAACCAATAGTATTAATGCTGGAACTTCCACTAAAGGTCCAATAACACCTGCAAAAGCCTGTCCAGAATTCAACCCAAAAACTGCAATGGCAACAGCAATAGCCAATTCAAAATTATTCCCAGCTGCTGTGAACGCCACGGAAGTAGTTTTATCATATTCCGCACCTGTGGCTTTGGTAAAGAAAAAGCCGATGATAAACATCAGGGTAAAATAGATGAGCAATGGGACTGCAATAATTACTACATCCATCGGGATTTCTACAATCAGTTCGCCTTTGAGCGAGAACATTATAACAATTGTAAACAAAAGTGCAATCAAGGTTATGGGCGAAATTTTCGGAATGAATTCTTTAGTGTACCACTCTTCGCTTTTCAACCTTACCAAGATTAATCTGCTCAATATTCCCATAACAAACGGAATACCTAAATAAATAGCCACGCTCTCTGCAATCGTACCTATTGAAATATCAACGATAGCGCCTTCAAACCCAAAATAAGGCGGAAGTATAGTTATGAATATCCACGCATAGAAACTATATGCAAATACTTGAAAAATGCTGTTTAAAGCGACCAGACCAGCACCATATTCGCTACTTCCTTCAGCGAGGTCGTTCCACACCAAGACCATTGCAATGCAACGTGCCAAGCCTATTAGGATAAGTCCGACCATATACTCGGGGTAATCGCGTAAAAACGTGATTGCCAAAATAAACATTAAAACAGGACCGATTATCCAGTTTAAAATAAGAGATATGGAAAGGATTTTTGTATTTCTAAAAACTTTGGGCAACAGCGAATAATTGACCTTTGCCAAAGGGGGATACATCATCAATATCAAACCTATCGCAATGGGTATGTTGGTCGTTCCGCTACTGAATGAATTTATGATATTTGGAAATGATGGGGAAAAGTACCCAATCCCAACACCTATTGCCATTGCGACAAAAATCCAAAGTGTAAGATTTCTGTCGAGAAAGCCTAATTTTTTCTTAGCCATATTATTTATTGATTGATTTTTGATAAGCCTCGTGGCTTAAAAGATTTGAAAGTTCGTTAAGGTCACTAACTTGTATTTTGACCATCCAACCTTCACTAAAAGGTTTTTCATTAACAAGTGTTGGATTTTCAAGTAGATTCTCATTAACGGCGGTAATTTCGCCCGAAAGTGGCATAAATAAATCACTTACCGTTTTAAGTGCCTCGACAGAGCCAAAAACTTCATCCTGTTCAAACTCATCGCCCAGGTTTGGTAAGTCAACATACACTATCTCGCCAAGTTCGCTTTGTGCAAAAGTGGTAATACCAACCGTTCCGGTATCGTTTTCAATTTTTACCCAAGTATGTTCTTTCGAAAAATATAGATTATCAGATGCTTCCATTTTTGCAAGGTTTTAATATCCGTTTCTTAAATTATCAGCATAGCTGTTGGGTAATATGCTGTCTTCGACGGCCTTCGCCGCTTTTTGGATAGGGCGGTCAATGTATACCACCTGCGGCGGATGAAA
>NZ_JAHZSV010000065.1 GCF_019457905.1 Flagellimonas abyssi
ATCTATACCACCAATGCCGTGGAGGGCTTCCACCGCCAGGTACGCAAGGTCACCAAGACCAAAGGGGCCTTTACAAACGATATGGCCCTGCTCAAGCTGGTCTACCTGGCCACCAGGAACATCGAGAAGAAATGGACATCGCCCCTGCAGAATTGGAGCCTGGTGGTCCAGCAACTTTATATTAAATTTGGGGAGAGGATTCCCTTGGAATTAAATCCCAATCCCTCTGGGGCTAGCCCCAGAGGGATTGATGGATCGGACAGAGTTTAATTTACAGACCCCAAATAACCCACATAAAGTATTTATTCACACCTTTATCACTAATTAAATACCTTGTGAAGCCGATAATATATATCATAAATGCTATATAAAAATAAGACTGTCCAATTCCGGAAACGATGCTACCAATTATATATCTGATTTCTTTTTTGTCATAAGATTTAAACCCAATTAGCGCGCCTGGTAGTCCTGCAACATTCAAAATTATAGGTCCAATTAACTTGGATATCAAACTAAATAAGACAATTGAACCAATTATTATTAGAAATGTAATCATCGATTTTTATATTTTATAAGTTTTGTTTTGCTAAACTAAGGCTCCAGCATAGTTTCGATACTAATTGCTCATTTTAAACATTCAACTTCGGAAAGTACAATGTCTCAAATCATATCTTAGATTATTAATTGGAATTTACCTTTTATTCTCGAATTATAGAATTTACCAAAGGAATCAGCTTTCTTAAATTCATTCCACAATTCTTTCGGTAGGTTTTTATGTATGTATGTTTTTTTCTTTGTCTTAATTAATAAATATCCATTTTTATTATCACAAGAGTAAAATTCTGCTCCTAAAATCCAAGAACTTTTTCTTGTGTTACATTTATCGGAAAATCTAAAATTAGTTCTCTCAATAGATTTTTTTGCCTGATCGAAATCCGTGAAGCTCTCTTTTAAGTCTGAACAATTTTGAGAGTTACAAGAAATAGATAAAAATGCAATAGTGAACAACAGAAAATAGTTTCTAAAATTTATATCAAAACTCATATTGTAAGTTTTTAAATGCGTTTTCCACATCACTCATTTCACTTTCAACATCCCAAACATTAGATTGCCAATCTTCCCAAGTAAAATCATCAATTTCACTCTTTAAATCGTCAAGTTCACTGCCTAATTCAGAGGTATAACTTTCAAGAGTTGATATTTTGTCAGTTGCTTCTTCTAATTCGTAATTGCAGTTATCCAATTCAGATTGTAAGTCTGCAATTTGAGAGTGTAAATTTTCAATCTCAGATTTGTTACAACTTGTTAGGAACAGACAGATGATCGAGGCAAAATTGATAAATGATTTATTGCTCATATTTATTCGAGTTTATATATTGTTGCTAAATAATAGTCAACTTTCTTAATACATTCTGTTGAATATTTGCATAACCAAAGTATCCATTAAATTTTCATACAAACGGGTGTCTTTAAACACCTATGTTTTTAATTTTTAACAAAGCATTGTTGTGAATAGGCTGACTGTAAATTTTTGGGGAAGGAATTAAATTTATGAATTTTCAATAACTTGGAAAATGTGGAATCCCGTAAAGAGTTGAAATAATTTCATTCCATTCAAAAGTTGGCTGCTTTCGTTTTTGTTTTGCTTCGCAAAAGAAAAATGTAAAGCAAGACGACAACACGCCAAAGCAGTGTTGTGTTTGTTAACTACCTAATAAACACAACTTTATATTTGTTAATTAAGGAATTTTGAACAGAACAATGGGACAGTGTACTCTCGAATACACTGAAAACATTAAGAACCCTCTGGGACATTAAAGCACTTTATCCGGTTTGCGTGTATGATTAGTTGCGGTTTTCATAGTATTGATTTTGCAGGTTTGCAGGTGTGGATTAGAGGGTTGGGAGAAAATGCTGCTTTTGTGCTGATTGCCACAATTAATGATGCACGCATTTGTCATGTGTTTTTACATAAAAATTCAATATTATACTACTTTTTAAAGATGTCCGTCCATCGCAATGTTTCCGATTCTAAAAAAGTATGTTCATGTAACATATTTTCATCTGTCCTGCCAAATTCCGCAACTAATGATTTTATTTTTCCATTTTTACTGCCTCTTGATAAAAGGGCAGGAACAATTTTTTGTAAATAATCGATTTTTTGGTCAGAGTATGAAACCAATCTTGCCAATTCTTGGCCAATTTCAGTAAATAATTGGCCTTGTAAAGTTATTTCACCAACATCATCCCGATTATTACCCTTTATTTTTATCGCCATTTCACCGTTTTCTATCCAGACATAGTCCTTTCCTTCAATTGGACCGAAAGACACTGTGACGGGGAAATTATAAATTGAAATAAGATTTAAATCTTCGAGTAGTCTAGTTCGTTTGCTATAACCTAATTCAGGAAAATTCTCCCTTAAGTAACTTTCTGCAAACATTGGAAACAGGACATTTCCATTTTGGTTGATCAGAGAGTATGTGACAATTGTCTGAAATGTTTTTGCCTCACGCACAGACATATATTTGAGTGTTAGCAAACTTCTTTTTGAGTATGAACCTGGTTTTTCAATTTCTTTAGCTAGTAGTTTGGCCCAAATTAATTGCATCTGAGAATTTGAAACGTCCTCCACAAAACTGAAAAACTGAGTAGCCCAGTCCTTATCCACTTCTATATTGTTCACACGTCTACCTTTTAGCTGATTGGCGGTTTCAACTATGACATTATCCCTATTAATTTTTTGCTGAAATTCCCTTGATAATTTTTCTTGTTCTAAAGCAAGGTATTGCTCCTTTATAACACTTTCATGAATAGCTAGGGCTTCTACTTTAGCTCTAGCCAAAATCTTTATAGCCTCTGCATCAGCTTTTGCTTTTCTAACAACCCTTGTAGGCTCGAAAAGTACTCCTATGCCAGAACTGACAGTTTCGATTAATTTGGTAATGGGTTTACTAAGCTCTCCTAATGGAAATTCAGACATTTTATGAAAGTTATATTCTGTATTATAGTGCTTGTCAACGGTCTCCTATGAGTAGTTGCGTGGTTCAGCGATTAACTTAGCAAGTACACACCAAACTGAAAATCCGTGAAGATTTTCAGAAGTAGGCGAGAACAAGCAATCACTTATAGCTTTGTTATAGTGTCGTTTTTTTATTTTACTTTAAAGAGTTCGTCTCTGAATGTTTTCTTCCAAATATATTCCAATGGGTTTTCTCTAAATCTCGAAATTAAAATTGACTTAATGAAGTCAAAGTCAGATTTAGATTCCACATAAACGTCTGCCTCGAAATTACCAGATGGATATTCTGTAAAATCTATATGCCACTTACCTTGAGCCAAATTATTTATGTCCAAAATTAATTTTTCTCTAAAACCTTCTTCTTTTTCATATATTTTATTTCTCATTGATTGTGAAAGTTCAACTTTACCTTCTTCATTAAAAATTGGACCATCAAATAAAACCGAAGTTGAAATTCTTTTGTACTTCATTTTTTAATCTTTAATTAACCTAATAGACATTCCAGATGTTTTTTGAGCTGCCCCAGTACCTCTTAAACCAAAAGTTAAATGACCTGTTATGTCTCTGAATTTTGCAGAAACACTTCCACTTTCTGTAGATGACCACCAACAAGAATATTTATCAATCCATTGAAATTCTCCAACGCTACCTCTCAATCCACCAGGTAGTGCATTAAATCCTGTTCTATTGTTCAAGCTGGGAACTAATGCAGGTGAGCCTGTTCCGGCACTTGCTGTTCCTTGCTGAAACGATGTTGAAGCAATTGCTTTTCCTAATTTGTCATCTGAAGCTGAACGGTCATAATTATAACCGGCAGAAATTAAATATTTTTCTAAATTTTCCCATTCTGAATCAGAAGGAATATGCCAACCTTGAGGTGCTAAACCTCTTGAGTCATTTACGGCATACCAATTATACAATTTACCAGAAGGTTCATTATTTGAATCATTTCCATAATAACACCAAGCTCCCGAAGTTAAATTTTCCCATTCCGTTGCATCTTGCACTTGTGGAATTACATCTCCATTTCTATATCTTGAAACATTAAGGTTTTTTGCAGACCATTCTTCGCCATTAATAACTAAAGTGGAATATGAATTGCCATCAATATCATTGAAGTCAGTTCCGTTGACAATTAATGTATCTACTGTGCGAAAAGTAATTTGATTTCCATATCCAATGCCTGTACTCTGGTTATTTCTTGCATATGCTCTTACATAATATTCTGTATTTTGTTCTAATTCAGACATAACACTACTAAAATCATTACTTCCAGAACCATCATTAGTTTTGGTTACGAGGTCAATTGTTGGATTTTCCGTTGTACTCCAAACAATTCCCTTGGCAATAATTGGAAATCCACCATTATCACTTATTTCTCCACCAGATTTTGACGATAAATAAGTAATGTCCTCAATAGGGTTCGTTGTTAATGTAGGCGCATAATTTTCAGGTTCAGGTTCTCCATTCCCGTTGTTACTATCGTCAGAGGATGAACAAGAAATTCCGGCAAATAAAATTGATAAAATAAATAATGTTCTAAAATTCAAATATTTTCTCATTGGTTAATGTTTTCGTTAGGTTGGTCAAAATGCATCACAACTTGTTTATTTACCCAGCATATATTTGCATATACCTCCAATTTGGTTGGCTATGCCCAGAAAATTACTGGACGAACATTAAATTTGGGGGAGATTTAGCTAAAAGTAAGAATTTTCAATAAACTGGAAAATGTGGAATTCCGTAAAAGGTTTAATAATTTCTTCAAGGGTATAAATTAGATTCCAAAGTTTGATTGCTTTCTTTTTTGTTTTGCTGTGCAAAAGAAAAATGTAAAGCAAGAGGATAGCGCGCAAGCGCGGCGCTATTGATTCATTTTCCTTCGGAAAAGCCCAATTTTAGTGAGATTTTTGAAAATACTGAACAATGGCATTTATTGCATTTTTTACTAAAAAAGGCCTTCAGCCCAGTAAAATCAATGGATTTTTGACTAAAAAATGGTTTTTTGGAGTCTAGTGTAAGTGTGTAATAGACCTATTTTTAGGTGTAATTTATTTTAACACCCAATCTCCCGTTTTTGATGAAAAAATGCTCTCAGCCCAATAAAATCAACGAATTTTTGGTGAAAAAATGGTAGATTGATGTTAGGACTGGGTGTGGATTTCTAATCATTCCTTCGGCCTTTTGATATTTTTGGATTCAACCCATTTTTAACTGAAAAACACGCTCAGCCCAGTGAAATCAAGAAATTTTTAATGGAAAAAACAAGAATTAGGTACTTATTTGGAGCAAAAATGATTTTGTTATTTCTATATCAGTCCTCTTCTTTGGACTTCTTTTCTTCCCTATAAAATAGGTTCAAATGGTCCATCAAGGCCTCTTCCCCGACAGGCATCAAACGGTTGGCTATGGTCATCGCCTGATGTATGAATTCCTCTTCGTTCCTGTCCATCACATCATCCGAACCAAGATCTGGATTTATTGCCCTCATGGATAGGTATAGCAATGCACGTACTGTCAACAACAGATCCGCATGACCATCAAGATAAAAGAAAGTGGGTTGGAACTTGTCCTTGAACCATGGATGGGGAACCAAGGTAGGGGAATGGTCATTTGAGTGAAGTCTCAAATCCTTTATTAGCTTTTCTTCGTTTGGATTCATATCAATGGGTTTCTTCGGCAACAGTTGTCTGTTGTTCCGATAGCAGTTTTTTGACCTTGTCCAAGAATTCCATTTCATCATGGGGTATCAAATCCAGTATGTATCCCAAAACCTCACTTACATTGTGGTGGGGCTGGGGGACAATGCGTGTAGGGATATATTCATTTTCCAATGCAACGATACAGACCTTGATTAGGTTGGAGATCATAAAAGAGGTTTCACAATATCCCTCGGTAATGAGTTCGGTGCTGTATAATCCCTTTTCTGGGATATAGGGGTTCAAGGCATGGAAATACATTTTTTCCAGTTCCTTCAGTTGACCAATTAACGATGCCTCATTATTGTTTCCTACTTTCTCGGTTACTTTCGGGAATGCTTTCTTAAAATCCTTTCCGATTCCATCGATTTGGTCTTTGCACTGGTCAAGGTGCCTTTGGAAAATGGATTCCACTTCTTGGATGAAATCCTTCATTTGTGTTTGGATGGCCTTGACCTGTACTTTAGTAATCTCAAACTCGTTGCCATAACGGGCAACGCTATAGGCATGTTCCAACAGCAATAACAGTTCATTGTTATCCATTCCAGAAGATTCCGTAAAAGGTTGGAGGGTGGGAAAGAAGTGTTTGCAATAGTTGATATGACTGATGATACTGTGTGTTACCATGCTCCTTCCTATGCACATCTGTTCAATGAACCGGAACGAAAGCTCAAAGGCTTGGTGCATGTTGAAAGTGGCAATGGCATAATCTCCTTCCTTGATCAAGATGTCCGAAGTATTTGCAAAGGCATTTACTTTAGCCAGTTCCGATTTGTAATAGCGAGAAGCCCTCTTCATAAGAGTCTCGTATGCCATTGTTGAATAATCCATGATATTCTCTCCTTCTGAATTGGCAAAAACATTTTCTCCCAGACAGCAGTGTTCCAAGAAAAAGAGCGATCCCCTTTCAAGACCTATCTCCGATTGGTTCTCGGTATAGACCCTTATCCTGAAATCGGGATGCTTCTTTCCTTTTTTGGCTACCAGGGAACGGATCTCATTAGGTAATGGGTCATTATTGACATCCACAAAGAGGGTGAGGAAATAGTATTCGGAGTTGCCCTCCTTCTGCTTACTGGACAGAAATGCACTGTCAATGGTTATGATGTTCAGGATGCTGTCGAGCAATTCAGAAAGCTCTACGGCTCTTTCAAAGTTTTCTGGTATGTTTGTGTCATGTATCATAGAAATGAGTTTAAAAGGGTTTGATAATCACTGACCATATTAAGACCACATTTCCGAGTACCGCACTAAAAGAGATTGTACTTTAGTGATATTGAATTGTATTTTACAATCGGATTATTGTACGAAACACCCTATATTTGAGTTATGCAGACAAAGACCAAGAACAACCATATAGGCAGAAAGATCAGCAGGATCAGGGAACTCCGTGGCATGAAGCAGGAAACCCTTGCCGAGGAATTGGGCATCAGTCAACAGGCCGTCTCCAATATTGAGAACAGTGAAAAGGTGGACGATGTGAAGTTGGAAGAGATTGCCAAGGCCTTGGGAGTCACCAAGGAAGGGATTGAGAATTTTTCAGAGGAATCCATATTTCATAACATCAACAACTTTAATGATAACAGTGTAAATAATGGGCCTCTAAACAATTTCCATTGCACGTTCAATCCATTGGATAAACTGGTGGAAGCATATGAGGAAAATAAAAAGCTTTACGAACGTCTTGTTCAAGCTGAAAAGGACAAAGTTGCCTATTTGGAAAAGCTGATCAAATAGCTTGTTTAAGCTGCATTGATTCCCACCCTTTATTGGCTCTTGCCAATTTGTAATATCTTTATATCATAGAACGGTAATATATAGGCAAATGCAAGTTCAATTTCGTACCAAAGATGAGGCCAATATGGAACAGGAAAGGGATTTCTTGGCACTTTCCCCTATTGAGCGTGTTTATCGTTTCTTGGATCTGATGCAGCGCATCAACCGATTTCCCACAAAGGCCAAGCATGATGAGAATAAATTCATCATACAGATTACTACCGGGAAATGAGACAATGGAAAGAGGATATCGACCTTTTTTTGGAAATGACCAACAAGCACGGTGTTAGGATGCTCATGGTAGGTGGGGGTGCCGTCAATTTTCATGGTCATCAAAGACACTCTGCGGATGTTGATTTTTGGATAGACCCAAATGAGGACAATTTCAAAAGGTTAGTGAAAGTATTCAATGAAATGGGATATGAGATCGAGGATTTCCCAAAAGAAGTGAAGGAGGGGCATCAAAACATTTCCATTAAATTCTCCCCTGCCGATCTCAATCTAGAGTTGATCACCAATTTTTCAGTGAACAAAAGTTTCGACCAAGCTTATGAGGAAGCAGAGGAAGCTTCCTTGGATGACCAACCCCAACTAAAATGGAAAGTGTTGAATCTTGATGACTTGATTACAAGTAAGATAAAAGCGGGGAGGCCCAAGGATCTGGCAGATGTCCAACAATTGAAGAGGATCAACAATAAAAACTAGTTTGAACGGTCTTATCTTCCAATAGACTAACTGATGGGTCCTTCTCAAAAAGGTTCATTAGGAACTCTTCAAAAATTAATTGATTTTGCCTCGCTCAGTAGTATTAGTTTGTGTAAGATTTGGGGCTTGCAGCACTTCACTTCGTTCCGTTCGCTTTTATTTCAGTTCCCTTTTGCGACCTTCGGGAGCAAAAGCAAGATTTGTCATGACAATGACACATCTTGAATTCAATCCCAAGTGTTGGGATTTCATAGTGTTAAAGGGTTTATTCCAGAGGGTATAAAAGTCACGCTTTATATAGAATTAAGTTCCAATTGATAAGTGTCAAGTACATTGCTAGGTAAGGACTTAAGATAAATTTGGGTGGTACTGAGTTTGTTATGGCCCATCATTGCGGAAATGGCTTCCAAAGGAACTTTTTTGAACATCGCATGGGTTGCGAAACTATGTCTTGAAACATAGGAAGTCAAACGCTCTTCAATCTTACATTCTTTTGCAATCTCTTTCAGACCAATGTTGTAACGTCTAAGCTCCCATTGGGCATCTTTGTACTGTAATTCCAAAGTATCCCGATAAATTATTGGCAATAAAAAACCAGAGGGGTTAGGATGGTCCAGATAATATTGAATAATAGGTTGAATCTGGTCGGTTATAATTATATCGTAGCGTTTTCCTGTTTTACGTCTTTGGAATTTAACACGACCATCGATGATATTATCCCTTTTCAGAAAAGCCATATCAATAAAAGACATGCCTAACATCAGATAGGAAAGAATAAAATAATTGCGATAGTGAAAATGATTGGAACCAATCTTGGTTTTCATTTCAAGTATTTTCTTGATGCTTTCAATTTTAATGGCTCTTTTTTCAGTCGGCTTGGTTTTGATGGTGTAGTGTTTAAAAGGGTATAGAGCTTCATCCACCATACCCTCCTTGATTCCCTTATTGTAGATGGCCTTGATCGTTCTCATATAAGATGCAATTCCATTGATGGTATTGCCTGGTTTTGATAAATGGTGCCTTTCAAATCGTTTTAAGAATTCAAGATTGAGTTCATTGAATTTTAAATCCCTATTGTTTGTAAATACTTTTAGCCGCCCTATGATTCCGGAATAGTTTCTTGCAGTGCCTATCCGTTTTTCCCTAATAAGCTCTTCTGCTTTTTGAAGACCGAACTCATAGAATGAGTTTAACCGTTTTCTATTGACAATTTTATCGGCAATGTCTTTGGCTGTTAGTCTATCCAATTGATCATTATCGGCCAGTCTATTGATTACTTCTTGTGCCTTGAGTTGTTTTTTTAATAAAAGGGTATTCATCAAGTGAACCGAATCAACATCTGGAAAATTTCTTTTTACTTTGCACCTGTGATGATCCCAGTATTCCTCTGGGACATAATGACCTGTTTTGATCGAAGTGGTTTTTCTAAAATGGGTCAGCCTCAAAATGATGGGAAAACATCCATTTTGGGTCATTCTGCGGGTGTCCAAACTTAGCTTTATACTCGTGTTCATGAACATAAGTTATAAAAAAATTTGCACGCAATTTGCACGCAAAAGCTTGGTTTCAATTGATTCCGTTTGAAATCAAAATTTATTAAAACGTTGATAATCAATTAAATAATAGCAAATTTAATTTTGCTTGTACCCCATTCGGCGACGCTGTTAATCAGAGGGTCCTTGGTTCGAGCCCAAGAGGGGGAGCATCCAAAGCAAAAGCCACCGAATTTCGGTGGCTTTTTTTGTTGGTACTGTGCAACTTCGTAGTTCTTTTCCCATGTGGTACATCTAACTTTAGTACC
>NZ_JAHZSV010000066.1 GCF_019457905.1 Flagellimonas abyssi
TCCAAAGCAAAAGCCACCGAATTTCGGTGGCTTTTTTTGTTGGTACTGTGCAACTTCGTAGTTCTTTTCCCATGTGGTACATCTAACTTTAGTACCAACAATGCTCACTCGATTTCAAGAATATTCTTTAATACCCATTTTTTGTACGAAAAATCTGTGGACCACCTGTCTGGTCAATTCTTTTTTTTGTAATTTAAGTACATAAACACTTGTAAATCAACCTAAAATGAAATCATTATCTATTTTTTTTATGTGCCATGGCATTACTGTTTTGCAATGAAAGTGCCAAGGCCCAAGATGCCGTTGACAAAGTTTATATGCTCGATGGCAAGGTCAACGAAGGAACCGTAAAAGCCATGGAGGACAACGCCATTACGTTTGTTTATACGGGCGAAAGCTTGGAATATTCCTTGGAAAAATCAAAAATCAACAAAATCGTGTTCGGCAGTGGGAGAACGCAGGTAATCAATGAGGCTGCTGCCCCCGTAACCGCTGCAGCTGTTGCCAGTGCAAATTCCCGGAACAAACTTGCCGTGATTCCTTTTACCATGATTTCCAACGAAAGCTCATTGACCACCGATGCCATGGGAGAGGAAATTCAGCATACTACCATCAACTCTTTTATGGACAATACCAGAGGGCTTACCATTTTAGACCCAATGACCACCAACGCGCTTTTGTTGAAAAATAACCTGAACGCTAACACCATAAAGGCAAAGCTTCCCCAAGAGGTGGCCAAGTTGTTGGGGGTGGAATTTGTAGTGTACGGAACGGCGAACATTAATTATGAGGGAACTATGACGTTCGGTAGTACCAGCACCACTTATAAGGATAAGGATAAGAGGGATAGTAAGGATAGGGAAAAATCGGGTAAGGAGTTTAGTAGCAGTAGCTCTTCCACCAGTGATAATTATGATACCACTATAGAAATGAGCATTTATAACGACCAAGGGCAAACCGTGCACAGTGTTAAAAGAAATGGCTTTGGTTCGTCGTTGGATAAATATCAGGCAACTATAAATTACGTTGTTAAGCGCACCCCTTGGGGAGACAAGCATAAGTAGACAGCCAATCTTTTGGGAGCTTTGCTTTAACAGGGAGTTCCCGTTTAAATACAACCCATTAATCCTTCAACTGACCATGCAATCCAAAACACAAACCATCAAAGGGCCGTTTTTGGCCAAAACAATCACTTTCCTGTATCTAATGTTTTTTGCCCATCAACAAATGTACGGACAAGATTTGGGCTCTACCAGTATAATATCCTACGAGGATAAACTTGCTTATGGCATCGATTTTAGTACTGATATTGATGAGTTTTTTATTAACAATCCAGATGATGGTGTAAATGCCCATTTGGTTTCCAACAATGACCTAAAGCTCACGGTCAGGTTCAACTATAAATTTTTGAACTTGAGTGCCTCTTTCGCCCCGGAGTTTCTGCCAGGCAATGATGACGATGAAGAGCGGGGAAAAAGTTCATTTCAGAACTATCAGGCCAACCTGTTTCCTGGAAGATTTGTACAGAATGTGTTTTTTAGAAGAATGAAAGGGTTTTATGTTGAGAATACCCAAGATTTTCTTCCTACCTGGACCGGGGGCGATCCCTATTTGCAATTCCCGGACCTAAAGAGTATTACGTGGGGCGGAGGTACCGGTTTTATACTTAACAAGGACTTCTCATTAAGATCCATCTTAAACCGTCAAGAATGGCAATTGGAAAGTAAGGGGAGCTTTATACCATCCATACAGTATGAGTTCACCAAATTCACCAATACTTTTGCTTTTGAGGAGGGGAACGCCTACGGAAAGGAGAACGTAGTCGATTTAAGAGCCGATATTGGATATTATTATAATTTGGTGGTGACTCCGAACGTAAATATAGTTCCGTCCGTAAGGGGCGGCATTGGTCCCAAATTCTCCAAATATACCCTGCAAGGTGAGGTGGAGAAAAACAACTATTTTGTTACCGAGTACGGAGCAGGACTTCGCGTGGGTTATAATACGGATAAGCTCTATTTGGGAGTTATCGGTGAGTTGAATGGTACTTCATACGATGACGATGATGACAACATCTCCAATAATCTATGGCATGGGGCATTTTATATTGGTTATCGATTTGAGGCGCCGGAGAGATTAAAAAGAATTTTTTAGTTAAGAGGGGAAAAGAAAGAGCCACCGAAATAGGTGGCTCTTTGTATGGAGACATATTTTATTGCTGCGCCATTTCCAAATGGATGGTCAGCTCCACTTCATCCCCCAATGTTGGGGTGTCACCACCAACTCCGAATGCCAATCGGTCTACGGTTCCGGTAAGTTTTAGTCCTGCTTTCAATTTTTGACTGCGTTGATCGGTAATTATTCCGTTGACAGTGCCTTCCAAGGTAACCGGTTTGGTAACCCCGTGCATGCTAAGGTCGCCCATTAACTTAAAGGTTTTGTCTCCGGTCTTTTCAAAGCTGGTACTCTTAAAAGTGATGGAAGGATACTTTTCCACCTCAAAAAAGTCGGCACTTCTTAAATGATCGTCGCGCCTATCATTATCCGTATCAATACTGTTGGTTTTAATATCCACCATAAATTCGGCGTCGTCAAAAGTATCAGTCGCTGTTGCTGTTATGTCAAAATCACTAAAATGGCCCTCTATGGTAGAGATCATTAGGTGTGAAATGCCAAAACCGACTTTGGAGTGTGCCCCGTCCGATTTCCAAGTGGATTGTGCCGCAACCGCTAGGGATGTTAAAAACGCAAGTACGAAAATAGTCTTCTTCATGATTGTGTGATTTAAGTGTTAGTAGTTTTGTTTATAATGCTTTTACCAATTTCAGATAAAATTTTCAACTAAATATGGTCAATTAAAACTTAAGATATAAATATTTTCCGTGAACAACATGGGTTAACCCTCAATCAACCAATTGGTTAAGAATGGAAAGAAATAAGATGTCGTTGAGGGGTTAAATATGGTTGTTGGTAAAGCTACTTTTTTGTAAAAGCAGTTTTATACATAGATTTAGCTCACCTAACTATAATTGCATTGATTTCTAAAAAGGAACTTCTTTTTCAAATAGTATTGCACGTATTGGTTCTCCTGTTTTTTTCTTTTGATAGGAATACAGGAAGTATAGTAGTGCACAGGGCAATATTTCTTTTGTTTTATGCCTTGGCCACCGTGGGTGTTACCTACTATCTTATGCCTAAATTCTTGTACAAAAAGAAATATTGGCAGTTTTTCTTGGGTTCGGCCATAGTGGTATCAATTGTTATTGTAATTGAAGAAGTTGTTTTGGAACCCATCATCTTCCCGGGTACCAAACGAGCAGATACTTTTCCGGGTGTTTATGTTTCCCTTTTGGGAATTTTGCCCGTAATGTTCATTCTGTCAGGATGTAAATTTGGATGGGATGCCCTTAAAAAACAGGCCCAAATCGATGAACTCGAAACCACCATACAAGAAAGTGAACTTCAATTTTTGCGTAGTCAAATAAATCCTCACTTTTTGTTCAACAATTTAAACAACCTGTATTCTTATGCTTTGCAGGAATCTCCCAAAACTCCAGAAATCATACTCGAGATGAGCGGAGTATTGCGCTATATGCTGTACGAATCCAAGGAAAAATTAGTGCCCTTGAAAAAGGAGCTGGAGCAATTGGGCAATTTTATCCGTCTGTATAAATTGCAGATAGAAGATAGGGGGGAAGTACAGTTTGATGTGGACGAAATTGAGGGAGATTATAGGATTGCACCCTTGATTTTGATTGTTTTCATAGAAAATGCCTTCAAGCACAGCCAATCGGGACAGTCTTCAAATATAGAAATAGATATTTCCGTAAAGTTGAGTAATTCTATATTGGAGTTCAGGTGCAAGAACAATTATGAGCCAGGGTTTAGTCTGGATAGTGTTGCCAAAGGAATCGGTTTAAAAAATGTAAAGAAGCGTCTTGAACTTCTTTATCCAAAAAAACATATTTTGCATATAGAGGAGACCGATAACAGCTATAAGGTGTTTCTGAAGCTGGAATTGGAAAAGGTTTAGTTTATGAGGTGTATAATTGTTGAAGATCAGCCGCCGGCACAGCGAATACTAAAGAAGTTTATTCAGGATGTGCCCACATTGGAACTGGTACAGGTTTTCTCCGATGGATTGACGGCTATGGAATTCCTGAACAAGGAGTCGGTGGACCTCATGTTCCTCGATATCCATCTACCCAAAATAAATGGACTGGATTTTCTAAAGAGCATTCCGGACCCTCCACATGTTATATTGACCACTGCTTTTTCAGAATATGCACTCGAAGGATACGATTTGAACGTCGTGGACTATCTTTTAAAGCCCTTTTCTTTTCAACGTTTCCTGCAAGCTGTCAATAAGGTCAACGCAAAGCACGAACATGTAAGTACCAAAAATGATACTACGCCACTCACCGAGATCTATGTAAAATCCAGCCATGAGCACATCAAGGTTTTGGTACGTGACATTTATACCATTGCTTCCGATTCGGATTACACAGAAATTCACCTAAAGGACAAAAAAATATTGTCCAATGAGCCTTTGCGCCATTGGATGGAAGTATTGGGAGGCAGTCAGTTCTATCAAATACACAAATCGCATATCATCAACACCAAAAAAATAGATCGTATATCGGGAAATCTTGTAATGCTGAGCAATGGAGCCAAAATACCCATGGGGAGGGCATATAAGGATAACTTCTTAAAAAGTATTCTATAAAAAAAGCCCAGATTTCTGCAGTCATGGTCGGAAGATTATTCTTCCGACTTTTTTGTTA
>NZ_JAHZSV010000067.1 GCF_019457905.1 Flagellimonas abyssi
CCTTGATGTCCTCCAAAAGTTCCACTTTGAACTCCATCAGGTCTTCCGAGGTAATAATGGTCGCTCCCATAATTTCTGAGTTTTTAAAAAGAAGGACCATCGCATTACTATCATTTCAATTAATGGCCCTTCCATCGATTTGACTTTCAAGGACAAAACTCAAAAAGGTTCTTGGAAAAACTTCCCAAGTTGGTACCAACTTGGTAACGATTTTTTTATCCTATAATTTGCATCGATTTAGCGCCATTTGGATTTTTGGGAGGTACAAAAAAGCCTGAAAATTGGAAAAAAGGGGTGCCAAAACCCCCGAAAACCAAAATTCCCAAGTTGGTACCAACTAGGGAAAAAGTCAAGGCCTATTCTTCCAGCGATTCCATCCGCTGATTGAGCATCTCGATAAGCCGTTCCAAGAAGCGTGTCCGGCTGCTCTTGCGGGAACGGATATCGATAAAGGTGTGGTAGTAATTGCCCAGATCGACATTGTAAAAGTATTCGAAATGCGAGGCCAGTTCCTTGATGTCAACGGTGCCGCCATTGATGCATTTACTGGTGTGTAGGGCATAAAGGAGCTCGATCAGATCGGTCTTGCTCCCAGTCCAAAATAGTTTTGATGGTTTTTCCATAGGTGTGTTCTTTGTAGGTTCCATATTGTTATTCAAATCGTCCACTTCCTTTCTCAGGTACACGATGAGCATATCGTATGCCATGATGGTGGACACCGTGCCGTCCTGACAGGTAGAGAACTGGTCATCGATCAAAAAGTGGAAGGATTCCAAGGGCATACGCAGATCCCGGTTGCCCCGGACAAAATACTGCTCGTCCATGGACATGGCCCCGCGCCGGTAATAATTATAGAATTCCAGATTGTCATTGAAGAAAGTCTGCAACTTATCGATCTGCTGTTGGAGATATTTGACTTGGGCCACATCCTTTCCCCGGGGACGTTTGCTCTCTATGCTGAAGAGCCTAATGTAGTAGATGAGCTTGCTGAAGATCTGGGGCTTGACGTGCTTAAAAAAATAGATCTCATCGGCCTGCGTCTCAAAATCCTTGCCCACAATCTGTTTTTGCAGTTTATGGATACACTTCTCAACCAGTACTATACCCTTCTCCGCTTTGTAAAGGATATCACCGTTCCCGCTCTCTAAAGCCTCCAATTGTCCCTCAAATTCCGATAGCAGTTTTTGATATTTCATTATAGGTAATCTTTAGTAGTCTCCAAAAACTTGCTGTCCCGCTTTCCTTATTTGTTTAAAGGAAGATCGTCACGACTCATCGTTTTTATGTTTTGGGAACTTTTGAACTGGACATTCTTCAAATCAATCCAATCGGTACCAAATGAGTTGTCCTAATTTGGACTCTTGACCCGCATCGGTATCAAACAGCACTTTTTCAAACTAATCAAAATCCATAACCTTTTGTGTACCAAGGGTAGGTTGGATGAAAAATAATCCCTTAGAGATATGCTTTTTTACATTTTGGAGCCTATTTTGTTAAAAAATGAAGATTTTTCTTGTTAAAAATATTTTTAGAAATTTTTTATTTTAACCACCCTTTTTGAAATCGTAAAGGATGAAAAGAATTGTGGAAACCGAATTGGCCACCATGTGGTTAGAGAACGATATCCTCTTTTTTGTTTGGAAAGAGCAGGTATCCATTGACCTTTCGGGAGCCAAAAAAACGGTGGCCCGTCGCATGCTCCTGCAACAGGGAAAAACCTATCGCATCCTTTGCAACATCAATGGGGTCAGGCATATCGAAAAGGAAGCCTGGCACTATCTATCCGGAGAAGGTGCCGAACTGGTCCAGGAACTTGTCCTGGTAGCGACCACGCCCCTTGAACGGGTCTTCTCCAAATATATTTCGACCCGAATGCGTTCAGCGCCCATCAAAGTGTTCCCCGACATGGAAACGGCCCGCAAGTACCTATTACACTCTCGATAGGTAGCGTATACCGTTTCCAGTGGATTATAGATCTAAAACACGGAAACGATTATGGACAGCCCAGAGAACAAAAAACGATTGGAGGATATCTACAACCAATTGGTACATATCGCCAATGGGAACTTCTCCTACCAGATCGAACGAACGGACAAAAACGATGCACTGGAGGCCCTGACCTTTTTGGTCAATTCCACTACCGAGGAACTCAGGGACGCCTTTCTGCACCAAGGCTTTATCAAAATGCCCAATTCCTATGAAATGGTCGTTCAATTGTACTTTGAACTGGATGGCAAAGGTCAAATTATCAAAACCAATCCTACGGTCGATACACTATTGCACTACAAAGAAGGGGCCTTGATCGGGCGTCCCTTTGTGGAACTGTTGGACAAGAGCCACCAAAAGGGATGGAAAAAATTGCTGAATTCGGCTCCAAAAGACCGGATTTGGGAACTGACCCTACGGTTGACCTTTACCGAACGATCGGGACTCCAGCTCTCCTCCCATTGTCATGTGATCTATTTCCCGGAACAAGAAGACAAAAAGGGAACTTTTAAGGTGACGTCCTTTGATCTGGTCAAGAAAGAGGAGACGAATCAGGGATTCCTACAGAAGAAACTGAAGCAACAATTACAGGCCCATGGTCTTTTACCAAAACCACAAAAAACGGATACCCATATCCTCCGTGCTGTGGATTTGGAGAACCTAAGGAAAGCCAAACAGCATATCATGGACAATCTGGATATGCCACTGCCCTCCATCAAAGAGCTGGCCCATTTTTGCAATACCAACGAGTACAAGTTCAAAAAAGGATTCAAGGAGCTTTTCGGCATGACGGCCTTTCAATTTCAAAAACATGAACGGCTTCGAAAGGCCCATATCCTGATAGAGCACTCCAACAAGACCATCCTTGCCATTGCCAAGACCGTAGGTTTCAAAAAGGGCAACCACTTTGCGCGGGAATTCAAAAAAAGGTATGGATATAGTCCCTCTGTGTTGAGAAGACTGTCAAAATAATCCTTTTCAGAGCCTAAATAATCCCTTAGAGATCCTTTTGACCCCTTAATTTTACATTGTAAATCAAACGGTTACAAATAAAATGAAATGGGATCAAAAACATAGCCATCGTATCGTCGAGACCATCAGCCTCCTGTTTGTCATGCTGTTCATCTATGCGGCGACCAGCAAACTTTGGGATTTCGGGCAGTTCAAAGTGCAATTGGGGCAGTCCCCGATTCTGACGGCCTATGTGGATGGGGTGGCCTGGTTGGTTCCCGGTGTGGAATACCTTTTGGCCTTGCTGTTGTTGTTCAATGGATCACGATTGGCGGCCTTCTATGGCAGTTTTGCCCTGATGGTGATGTTCACCACATATATCGTCATTATCCTAAATTTTAGCGATTACGTTCCCTGTTCCTGCGGTGGTGTACTCGAAGATTTGGGATGGACGGAACATATTGTGTTCAACCTATTTTTTGTTGCACTGGCCATCATTGGAATTATACTATTGGAAGCACATCCAACCCTCAAAACAAGTATATCATGAAAAAAGGAAAAACCGCAGTAAAACTTTTGGGAACCTCAAGTCTGGGTATGGGATTGGTCATCGCTCTTTTCCTCTCCTCGGAGCGTCAAGTGCACCGTAACAATGCCTTTACCCGAAGAATCCCTCCACATGCCATTGCCAAAAAATTTGACCTTGATCTTGGATATAATTCATATTATATAGCTGGTTACGACAACAATAATTTGTATTTGGGCAATGGTACAGCCGCATTTCATGTACTCCAGATCGACTTAAAATCGCTGGACACGACGCATATCAGGTTACATGTAAACAATCAGAAATTACAATTTCGGAATGTGCAAATCAGCGTCCTACAACCCTATTTTTTCCTGTTTGATGGAACCGTTCCCATTGTCTTGAGGGGCCATCTAGGAGATTGGAGCATACAGGACTCGAATATGAGTCCCGTCTTTTTCGATAAAGCCATACCTATTGGTAAGACTGAACTGGTCTGTAGAACATTTGATACTGATTCTCAGTCCATCACCCTTGGCTCATTTCATTTCGACACAAATGCATTGGCTTCTCTTGAACCAGAAATTTTGGAAAAACAGATAGACGGGGTTTTTGATGTGGATGGTGCCATGACAAGTACCCCCGACCATAGCTTGCTTCTCTATTCTTATTATTACCGGAACGAATTCATTGTACTTGATTCCCATCTTAATATTATAAAGCGACAAAACACGCTGGATACCGTCACCAAGGCACAAATCGAAGTGACTTCATTGAAGGAAGGACCAATATCCGAAATGCTGGCCCCTCCTGTTATCATCAACAACAGTTCATCCCTAGAGGGCTCCCGTGTCTATATCATTTCCAATCGATTGGGCAAGTATGAGAACATGGATATACTGAAACAAGCCAGCATACTGGATGTATACGATTGGAAAAAAGGCACCTATGAGTTCAGCACATACCTACACAAAACAGAACGGGAAAAAATCAGGGAAATCAAAGTAGTTGACAATCTGCTCTATGCACTTGTTGGGAACAGCTTATCCGTTTATGAACTGCGACACTAGTATGGGTGAACTGACTTAATGCATAAAATTGGAGGCGTCTCCAAAACCTATCGGCCGATAGCGGGAGAAGATCGAAAACCCGAGAACAGAGTAGATCATAATTTAAATGTAACACGATGAGAAAATTCAAATTTTTGATTCCGGCATTTGCCATTGTATTCGCAGTGGCCGCAAGTGCCTTTACCATGAAGGACAACTCAGTCCTTGATGAGAACATGATCCTTGGGGAATACTATCCAGACCCCAACGAACCCTGTCAACCCATTTCGGTTGACGATTGCTCCATCACGGGGCAGAACGTCTGCCAATTCGGTTTGGAGGACGTTTACAGGGCAGGTACCAGTTGTACCGTTCAACTGAAAAGGCAATAGGTCTTTGAAAAAGGGAGCTTTTTGGCTCCCTTTTATTTGTTTGGATCATCATAAACAGGAATTGATCCTGTTCAAGCATGCCCGTAAATGTTCTTTTTGCTGTCCATTCTCCACCTCATTTATTACCATTTCCATTTTTTTTTGAAGCTGCCTTAAACCAAAACGACATTCACTTTTGACATATTGGCTTGGGAAACGTTGCAATTGTTCCATGGAAAGCCTACTTGAAGGTGATTCAGAGCGCACATGGGACGACAGGATTTCAATATAGGCCCTTTGCAATGCTAGACGTCTTGGCGAAATGTCAGCCCTGGCATCTTGCAATTCTTGAAACAAGCCTTCCTGTAACATACTGATCATTCCCCATAGTACTGCTTCATAGTGGTGATTCCTCTCCATATGTTCCAACCTCCCCATTCGGGATACGCCCAACAGTTCCGACAATAATTGTAATTGATAGACCAATAACATATCGGAACCCCTTATTTCATCAAGTCGATATTCAAAACTGGGATGTTCCAACCATTGGGGTACCACAAAGGCATTTTGGAGCAAAAACCTAAGGGCCTTTCCCTGTTCCTCCATGGAAATGGGTGAATATACGGCACCGGGCTGAGCCCCTGATTTATAATGGATCGTATAACCACCCACAAGGGAAAGCACATGACGCATTTCATAGAACCAGAGCTCCAAGGTTTTCTTATAAAGCCGTTTCAAAAGGGCATCATCCAGTTGGTCACGGTTCAACTTTGGCAATAGCCCTATCACTTTTTCCATATTCCGAAGCCCTAGTTCCGTGCTCGTAATGGGGTCACGATTATCCACTGCCTCATGGGTGTTCCCCGGCCCTATCCTACCATACCGATCGGCATTGAACCGAAACCAAGGAATACTATCATGGGCAAGGATAATACTATCTAAAATAGGTCGCTCTTCAAATGGGGAAGTAACCTTAGGGAAGTTGCTATAGCCCCATTTAATTTGGAAAACGTCCATAGGCCCTACCTTTTGCAACAACAATGACCTAGGAATGCTATCCTCGGGCTGTGCAATATAGTTATGCCTTGCATAGCTCATGATGCTTGGCGTATGCCCCATTTTCCGGAGCCATTGCACATTCCGTATTTTCTCCACGGGGTAGGCATATTCCCCGTAATTGCCATCCATAAGCCCCAAGGCATGGCCGGTTTCATGGGAGGTCACATATTGAAAAAGCTCCCCTACCAAGGATTCGGGCACGGGATATCGTTGTGCCCGTGCATCCATGGGCGCACAGCGCACCACATATTCCTCAACAAGACTGCGCGCGGAGGAACTGATCAGAATATCGGCCTTAAGGATTTCTCCCGTTCGTTGGTCCACGATCATTTTCGCCGTTGACCCGCTTTCCTTTTCCGATCCACGAACCCCTGAAAAATTCTCCCATCGGATCATGGAATAGGTCACACTGTGACCACTTGGCACTCCTTCCGGCAAGTCCCGTACCTCAATGGCATTCTTGAACCCAGCTGCTTCAAAAGGGGCCGACCATGCCACTATTCCCGCCCGGATATAGGGTTTCCAGACATCGGGAACATCAGGGTGAAAATAAAAGGTGATCGGGACCACAGGTTCACTTAACGCCGACATCGGGTCCTTTTTCTCCATGCGCCAACGCATGATGGCCGCCTTGTAATTATCCGTTCTTTGGGCATCCCATACATCTTCCAAATAGTATCCCATCCGGTGATCGAACAATCGGGGTCGCATGGGCCGATCGGGCAACTGATAAAAACTGAAATCCACATCAATGGTCCTGAACGAAGTGCCGGAATTCTTTGTCCGTTTCGTTCGGATGATGGTCTCCCCATCCAATTTCTCCACCTTATAAATGTATGACTTTCGAAGATCAATGCGCTCAGGGGAATCATAGGCAAACCACTTGATATCATTGGCTAGTATGAGTTCGGTAGCATCTATGGTAAGACCATAGGTGTCGTTTTTATCCTTGATGACCTTGAACTTTCCCAGAACCCGTTCTTCGATCTTGTAATCGGCATCAATGGGAATCCATTCGCCAAGGGCAGAACGCACTCGGTGTTGGGTCAGTACCACCTGTTCGCCGACTTGTGACCATCGTACCGTCAATTGCCCTTTATGATGCCTTACAAACAACATAGGTTCTCCGATGATCTCCCTATCCAACACCAATAATAGCCGATTGTCCTCCAGATAGGCCCCTATACCATTATTGGCCTGCCCCCAAAGAGGGCAGGCCACCCCAAGAAGTAGCGCACTTAGGGCAAGAGCCCTATGGACAATGCGTTTCCTTCCCGAGGCAATGGAGCTAATCCAAAACATAATCTTAATAACCTTCATTTTGTGGTGCCAGGTTTGGGTTCAACAAAAGGTCGGATTGGGGAATGGGCAAGTTGATGGCAAAAGGCTCCCATTCCGGTTTGATGGCACCTAAAATGGCATCGGCCCTAGCGGTCCGTTTCAGATCGAAAAACCGATGTCCCTGCTCCGAAAACAGTTCCACTGCCCTTTCTTTATAAACTGCATCCAACAAAGCTGTACCGGACAGTCCCGAAATCGGTGCAAGCAATGCCCGCTGTCGGACCCGGTTCAGATAAGCCAGCGCCTCAGCATCCTGGCCCAAATGTGCATAGGCCTCCGCACATATCAAATACAGCTCGGACAACCGAAGTAAAACGGAGCATTCCTCCGTACTAGGGCTTGGTGTGTTCAACTTATATTTATTGGCATAGTACCAGGTTTCACCGTCACCAACGACCTGGCCCACCCAGGCCTGCAAACGGCCATCCCCAGCTTCGAACCGGTTGATAAAATCGTTGTTAAGGGCAGAGTTCGGAGGTGGAGCTTCCGAAAAGACAAATGTTGATCCCTCTTTGGTGTTGTTGCCCGGCAGGCCTGAATCCAACTGCCAAAGGGTTTCAGGGCTGTCCTTTTTAAAAACCAACAGCAAATCCTCTT
>NZ_JAHZSV010000068.1 GCF_019457905.1 Flagellimonas abyssi
CGAGTTCGGAGGTGGACCTTCCGAAAAGACAAATGTCGATCCCTCTTTGGTGTTGTTGCCCGGCAGGCCTGAATCCAACTGCCAAAGAGTTTCAGGGCTGTCCTTTTTAAAAACCTCTAGCAAATCCTCTTCCAGCCCGAACGGACCGTCCTTATCCACCTCCAGGACCTCCGTAAGAGCATTCGACCATTCTTCCCGATACAGGTAAAAGCGGGCCAAA
>NZ_JAHZSV010000069.1 GCF_019457905.1 Flagellimonas abyssi
AGAGTTCGGAGGTGGAGCTTCCGAAAAGACAAATGTTGATCCCTCTTTGGTGTTGTTGCCCGGCAGGCCTGAATCCAACTGCCAAAGGGTTTCAGGGCTGTCCTTTTTAAAAACCAACAGCAAATCCTCTTCCAGCCCGAACGGACCGTCATTTTCCACCTCCAGGACCTCTGTGAGGGCATTCGACCATTCTTCCCGATACAGGTAAAAGCGGGCCAAAAATGCCGTGACCGTCCAATAATTCGGTCTGTAATTGTCCGCTGCTTCCACTTGGGCCAACAATTCCTTTGCCAATCTCAAATCCTCCAAGATCAAGATGGAAAGTGGCTCCAAATCCATACGGCCT
>NZ_JAHZSV010000007.1 GCF_019457905.1 Flagellimonas abyssi
TACGACCACTTCAGCTGGGTCTGGTGCTCCGGCTTAGCTGGATCGAAGAACGGGCCAGCCTCAACGACGGCCACCTTTAGACCGGCCTCCGACAGTACCTTCGCCGACATGCCGCCCCCGGCCCCAGAGCCCACGATGATCGCATCGTACACCGTAGAATTCTCTATTATCTGCATTTGTTGGTTTGGTTTAATTTAATTGATTGAAATTCAAAAAATTAAATGAAATGATTTAATCTTAGTTACCTTTTGTTCGTTTTAAAGATACTTTTTCTACGAATAAAACCGAGGAGTTTTCTAGTTTTCCTTTGAGTTTCCTGTTCAATAAACTCATCAAAATAACCGATATTTGACAAACTAACTTTATCAAAAAAAATTCTACCACCATGCTAAGAACCTCTACTTTCCTTGTATTCCTTCTTATTGGCCTAGGTTCATTAACCGCACAAAAGGGCAACATTTCTTCTTTACAGATCAAGGATATAATGCAAGGTGACGCCTTCGTAGGCCCTAGACCGTCCAATGCTTATTGGGCCACTGATAGCAAAATATTGTATTTTGATTGGAATCCAGACGGCGCCCTTAGCGATTCATTATATGCCTATTCCGTTTCTACCAAGGATACCAAAAAAATTGATTTTTTAACGGCCAACTCACTCCCCTCATCCCGATTGACCTATAATCAAGACAAAACACAAGCGGTCTATTCAAAAAACGGCGATATTTTCTTGTTGGACCTCAATACCTATCAATCCAAACCAATTACCAAAACACAAGCTAGGGAAAGTGGTCCGCATTTTACGGATAATGGCAAGAGCATCGCTTTTGAGAAAAATGACGAGCTATTTACTTGGAGCATTGCCTCCGGTCTTCTTGAGCAAAAAACCAGATTTGTAAAATCCAAAAGCAAAGAACCGCAACGTGATTCCAAAGATGAATGGCTTTACCAGGACCAACTGGAAATATTCGATGTTTTACAGGAGCGTAAGGCAAAAAATGACAGAGGGGAAGAGATAAGCAGTCAGTTGGAAGCCTTGGAGCCCCTAGAAATTGAAACCAAGGGCAAGCCGGTAATCAATCTGGAAATTGACCCTTCTGGTAGCTTTATCACTTATGTATTGATGGACAGATCTGATTCCAAAGGCACCATTGTGCCTCATTTTGTAACAGAATCAGGTTACACAGAAGACCAGAACACCCGTTCCAAGGTGGGTGACGAACCTACGGAATTTGAAATGTTCGTGTATGACATCAAAAATCGTAAAAGCTACCCCGTGGTCCTGGACAATTTGGAAGGTTTGGACTATGTTCCTGAATACACCAAAGATTATCCCGACAAGACATATAAAAATGAAAACCGTATTGGGTCTATAAATGGCCCCACATGGAATTCAAACGGAACAAAAGCTGTATTGGATATCCAAGCCAATGATTACAAAGACCGTTGGATTGTATTGCTGGACCCAAAAACAGGAAAAGTGGAGCAGCTGGACCGTCAGCATGATGAAGCTTGGATAGCAGGACCAGGAATTGGCGGATGGCGCGGCGGTTCACTTGGCTGGATGCCCAGCGGGGACAAGGTCTGGTTCATGTCCGAAAAAACTGGCTACTCCCATTTATACACAGTGAACATCAACAATAAAAAAACGGATGCCCTTACTTCTGGGGATTTTGAAATCTACGATGCTTTTCTATCAAAAAACAAGGACAGATGGTATTTTACATCCAATAAAACACATCCTGGAGATAGACAGTTTTACACCATGAAACTTAACGGAGGTAAATGGGAGCAATTGACCAACATGACGGGTGGAAATGATGTTACACTTTCCCCCGATGAGAAAAAAATGGCGATTCTATATTCCTATTCCAATAAACCTACCGAATTGTTTATCAAAGATAACCCGGCGGAGGTCGGTGGAAATCCAGAAGCAGAACAAATCACTTACTCCAATACCGATGAATTTAAGTCCTATGATTGGAAGGACCCTGAAATCATAACTTTTAAGGCATCCGATGGCGCGGAAGTACATGCCAGACTCTACCAACCAGATGCATCTGTAAAAAACAAAGCAGCCGTAATTTTTGTACATGGTGCGGGCTATCTTCAAAATGCACATAAATGGTGGAGCTCTTATTTTAGGGAATATATGTTCCACAATCTTTTGGTTGACAATGGCTATACCGTACTCGATATTGATTACCGAGGTAGCGCTGGATATGGTAGAGATTGGCGGACTGGAATTTACCGTCACATGGGTGGCAAGGACCTTTCTGACCAAGTGGACGGCGCCAATATGCTAAAGGAGAAATACGGTATTGATTCAGACAAAATCGGAATCTACGGTGGTTCCTATGGCGGGTTTATCACATTAATGGGAATGTTCAACGCGCCGGAAACATTTAGTGCCGGAGGGGCAATACGTTCCGTGGGCGATTGGGCAGCTTACAACCATGGCTACACGGCTCGAATATTGAACACGCCGGCTACCGACAGTTTGGCCTATAAACGAAGCTCCCCTATCTATTTTGCCGATGGATTACAGGGTGATCTTTTGATTCTTCACGGTATGGTGGACGATAATGTGCATTTTCAGGATATGGTGCGCCTTTCACAAAAATTGATTGAACTTGGCAAGGAAAACTGGGAAATGGCGGTTTACCCCGTGGAGCGACATGGTTTTGTGGAACCTAGTAGTTGGACGGATGAATACACCCGCATTTTTAAACTGTTCCAGAAATCACTTTTAGGAAAAGAATAAAAGACTGTCAACACAGGAAACTGAAAAATTTCAACAAAAAAACATATCTTCCTGCCTGAAAATTAACAAACAAGCTGCATGAAGGCACTGTTGAAAGCACTTGGCCCTGGCCTATTGTTCGCCAGCATGGCCATTGGCACCTCACATTTGGTATTGTCCACCAAAGCGGGAGCCCAATATGGATGGGTAATGGTGATTCCCATTATTTTGGCCAATTTGCTCAAGTATCCTTTTTTTGAATTTGGGATACGCTACACCACGGTAACGGAAAAAAGCTTGATAGAGGGGTATACCAATCTAGGAAAGACCTACTTGTATATATACGCCTTTGTCACGTTGATTTCCACCTTTACCATTTTGGCGGCATTGTATGTTGTGACCGCTGGATTGTTCATGAACTTGTTCGAGGTAACTTCCTTGGGAGCGGGGGCGATTGCATTTGGACTTTTTGTATTTATAAGTCTTTTGTTAATCATCGGGAAATATAGATTTCTGGAAAACTCCTTAAAAGCTGTAATAACCATTCTCTTTATCGCTCTTTTGATAACAACTGTTATGGTGTTACAAAAAGGTCCGGTACCTAATGCTGCATCTTACCAAAGACCTGAGATTTTCAACGAGGTCGGAATTTTATTTTTGATCGGGCTAGTTGGATGGATGCCAACAGCCGTAGAAGCATCTGGATGGGTAAGTTTATGGGGCATGGAAAATTTAAAAACCATGAAGAACAAGCCATCTCTTAAACTTGCACTACAAGAATTCAATGTTGGATATATTTTGACTGCGGTTCTGGCCCTGTTTTTTATGATCATTGGCTGGATGACCCTGTATGGTACCGGAACGGAACTCAGCAATAACTCCGTCATCTTTGCAGACCAACTGGTAAGTCTCTTTACAACCCATATCGGAAGGTGGGCCTATTTTTTTATTGCCGTTGCGGCATTCGCCACCATGTTCAGCACCTGTATGACGGCCCATGATGCCATTTCCAGGGTCAGTCTCGATGTTCTTCAAAAATTATATCCTAAAAAAAACATCTACAATGGCAAACATACCTTCGCTTTGATGGTGGTTGCCATGGCTTGGATCAACTGGATCGTGATAAGTCTATTCAGTGCCAACATGGGAAACCTCGTGGCCTTGGCCACATTTGTATCCTTTGTTTTTGCACCATTACTGGGATGGATGAATCTTAAAACAGTAACAGGCAAGGATATGCCGGAAGAGCACAAACCAAAAATAGGAATCAGGATATTAACGTACTGCGGAATGCTTTTTTTATCACTGTTCGCTTTGTACTATTGCTGGATACTGTTGATTTAATTAATCGAACAGGACATTATCGTTGAGAACCACCACCAAGGAACGTTGGTTCTTTTTGTGCAATGTTTCCAAACAGAACACTCCATTGGTACAATTATTCAAGATTTTATCTTCTCCATAGCCAATTGAATATAAAATAGTTGTGGCCGGCACACCACTTTCCACTAAATATTTTTTAATGGCATCGGAACGTGCTTGTGTAAGCTTAAAATTGGTGCTGCTTCCTCCTCGACTGTCAGTATAGGTTTCAATTCGTAGTTGCGCATCTGGGAATGCTTTGACAAAGTCAACAACTTTGGTAAGCTCCTGTTTGATACCGTCATTCAGTTGTGTGGACCCGGTATTAAAATAAAAGTCATCCAATTTTACTACTTTTTGACCTTCCCTTTCTTCCACTAGATCATCATAAAGTGAAACGGGAATATCGAAAGTGGTATTCTGTAAAGCATCTAATTCATCCTGGACAAATTTCTTGATATATCTTGAATATCGCTCTTTGGATGCATCCAATACCAACTCGCTCTCGTATGGAATTTCCAAACGGTATTCCCCATTTTCATCCGAAGTAGTTTTTGCCAACACAGCCCCGTTCATGTCCCAAAGACCAATTTCTACATTGGGAACTGTTTTGGATGAACCGCTTTGGTTTACCACAGCACCTTTAAATGTGATAGTCTTGAGACCTGGTTTTTCATCCACCTTAAACCCGTATATATCATCCTTTCCTTTACCTCCCTTACGGTTGGATGCAAAATAGCCCAACAAGCCATCCCCTTCGTTACGGATTATCATTCCAAAATCATCGAATTCGGTGTTGATGGGTTCTCCCAAATTGATGGGAATCCCAAAACCATCATCCTCTATGTTGGATTTATAGATATCCATACCACCAAGACCATAAAACACATCGGACGCGAAATAAAGACTGTTCTCAAATATGTACGGGGCAACCTCGTTTCCGGGTGAATTGATTCGCGGTCCCAAATTGATTGGAGCCGACATTACTTGCCCATTATTGGTGTACACATAATAGATATCCGTACCGCCATAACTATCTTCAAAATCAGCCGAAAAATAAAGCTTACCGCTAGCATCATCATAAAAAGGATAATAGAAAGAAGTACTCAAATCTTTTAACAGCAACTGATATGACCCCCCAATGGCCTGTTTGGCAATTGCCAAGGCATTTTTTCCGTTGGAATCAAAGGCAAGTTCCCCATTCTCGGTGTTGGACAGCACATAAAAAACACTGTTCAATTTTGATGAATAGAATGGTGTTGCTTCGTGGTAATCCGTATCCTTCAACGATTTGAACAACTGTACGGAGGTAACTAGGCCAGTAGGCTGAATATTTGATTCGTAAATATGAAAGTACCCCTCATTGCCTGGCTCATATCGCAATTTTTTATTGACTTGGCGGCCACTGGAAAACAAAAGCTTGTTGTCATAAAAGCTTGGAGCAAAATCGGTTTGGGGACTATTTCCGTTCAAATTGAAGATATCATACTCCAACTGATTTTCTTGTGAACCATTTTCCAAAAGTTGCTTATTGAACTCCATGTTCTCCATCAATTCTTTAGGAAAACTTGACGAAACTTTAGCTAAAAATTCAGTCGTTCCATCTGTATTGGAATTCTGGGATAGGCTTCTAAGCATCTTGTTGTAATGGTGGGCATCCATCAAAGAATCCTTTCCAAAGATTTCCATGTAGGTCTTGGATGCTTTATCAAAATTATCGGTTTCAAAATAGGCATCAGCCAGATTAAGGAACTGCTGCTTGGTAAGAACTCCTTTTGAAAGTTGCTTCTCGTAAGCATCGACCGCCTTTTGATATTCGTACTGAAAAAAGAAAACATCTCCTGGGGAACTTCTTTTTTGAGCAAAACTGAGCACTGTGCCCAGTAGGCATGCCCAAAGTGTCAATTGTATGTTTTTTACATGGCTCATGTTAGAAAAATCTAGGGGAATCTATTTGCTTTCCTTTATTGTCGTTCGATTTTTTATCCTTGGACCTATTGCTTCCGGAGCCAAAACCGCCCCGGCCTATATAAAATTTGATGATTGCTTCATGGGAACCACCGCTGTATTCACCCAGACCATTGGTAGCATAATCGTACGCGTACCCTATGAACATCGCATTTGAAATCTGAAGTCCCGCCAACCCGCTTACGGCATTGTCCAATCGATACGACCCTCCAATAGTGAGAGCATCCAAAAACTGAAAATTCGCCGATAAGTTTACCGTCACTGGGGAACCTTCTAAGTAATTTACCAAAAATGCAGGCTTAAATTTGGTCTGTTCTCCCAATTTGAACACATATCCTCCAATGGCATTGAATTGCATATTATCTTCTACAATGGTGGCCACTTCGTTGTTGTACAGTGCATTGGTCAAAAAGTTGGGCACTGAGACCCCAAGGTACCAATCTTCTTCATGGTACATAAAAAGACCTGCCCCCACAGTGGGATAAAAACTATTGTATTTACCTCCTAATATTGACGGGTCCGATGGGTTTTCAAAATTACCTTTGGAATAATCTATATCTAGCATTGACCCACCTGCATTTAGTCCAAAAGAGAGCTTGGTTTCTTGAGATAATTGAATTTGATAGGAATAGGCAATATCAAAATATGTTTGTGTGGATGGCCCTAGAACATCGTTCACCACATTGACTCCCAATCCCATTTTCTCATTTTTAAAAGGGATATTGGCACCTGCACGAATGGTTGTAGGGGCTCCATCGATATCCATCCATTGCGAACGGTACAACCCGATTATTTCAGGGCTTTCCACAGTACCTACGTACGCAGGGTTAAAACTACCTATATTGTACATGTACTGGGTGTACTGCGGCTCCTTTTGCCCGTATATGGAGCCAAGGGCCATGCAAAGTGTGAGCAACGATATTCGGTATTTCAACAAACTTTTTATATCTGGCATTTTAGTTGTCTCTTACAATTTGTATCCATCCTTTTAACACATCCGTTCCGTCTCCATTCAAGTCCAGAACATAGAAATAGGTACCCTTGGGCAAATCGCCATTCTTGCCTGTTCCGTCCCAAGAACTATCATATCCATCCATTTGGAAAACGCTATTGCCGTAGCGGTCGAACACTTCAAATGCATTATTGGGGAATAGGTGGTCGCCAACCAAGGTAAGGGTATCATTGTACCCGTCCCCATTGGGCGAAAAAATATTACATATAGTGCCTGGATAAACACATTGGCTTCGATTTACGTTCACGGAAATAGTCCCCGAGTTGTTCTCTGTATTTCCATCCACGGGCACCGAGGATACCAATGCTGCCGTATTCGGAATATCCCCTGCACCTATAGCCCTTACTGTTATGGTCAGAGTTTCATTTAAATCGGTCGGGGTCATTTCCGGGATGGTCCATTCTCCAGTACCTGAATCATAGTTCCCTAAGGTTGCTTCCGCATTCAAAAATTCAAAATTTTCATCAAGCATATCAGTGACCACAATATCCATCACCAAACTTTCATCTACATTTTCCACATTTATGACAAAAACTATTTCTTCTCCCAACAAATAAGCAGACCTGCCTTCTACTGTTTTTGTTATGGCCAAATCAATCGCTTCATTGGAAATACAATCTTGTACGGTTATGGTAATCTGTGCCGAAGCTGTTTCTGTGCAATTTCCAACGGTATTCGTGGTATATTCAAAAACATAATCGCCACTGGGAAGACCAGTAAAATCTACCACATTTTCGGCACCAATCGTCACATTCCCATTAGAGGGGTCAGTTATAATAGTCCAAGTCCCAGGGTCTTGACCTATAAGCCTGTCATCTAAGTCTAAACTATTTAGTCCTTCATCGCTGGAAATATTGCATAGTGGCAATCCATCTATCGGAGCTCCGGCCAAAGGTTCATTGTTCACGGTAACCACAACTTCTTCTCTTTCGGAAGCACATTCATTGGACGCTGCGGAAACATAAAAAGAGGTTGTTTCCGTTAACTCTCCGGTCTCAAAGGTGTTTCCTGTTGCGATTGGACTTGCATTTGTATCCAAACTATCGAACCAGCTATAGGTTATGGCGCTCAAGTCCTCTACCTCAGCTGTAACCGTTAATACAGATGTTCCCGAGCCACAAATCTGTTCTGCAGTGGTCTCTATAATGGTAGGGGTAAAATTTCTTTCCAGTTCCAGCTCTAAACTGGCACCGTAGCAGTCATTGGCATTATCGTAATAGAATCCATAGTATACACCGGAGCCATCTTCTATGTTACTGTCAATTTGATCATCAACGTTATCCGGGGAAGGGTTTCTGGACCACACCAGTTGTGTGCCCCCGGGTCCGTTCACATTGTTCACATAATTGTCCAAATCCACAAATATGGCCTCGCAGAACACTGTGGGCTCTGTAGCATCTAAGTTAGGGGCTGCCAAATTGGTACAGGTACCATCGGGGACATCATCACTTACAATGGTAACCGTAGCTGTTCTGTTTGCAGGATTAGGAGCCAAATCATAATCATCATCTTCCAGTAGATTAACAATCACTGTTTCATCAAACTCCACCAGAGCATCTTGCAATACATCGACGTCCAATGTCTCTGAACCATTACCTCCACCCAACAAGGGAATAAAAACACTCACTGGCGATGACAATGTTGTATAATCAACTCCTGGTGTGGACGTGCTGCTAGCATCGACTTCGAAGAAAACTTCTACAGTTGTTAAAGCTGTACCTCCTGTTACAGAAATAGTAAACTCACCAGAAGTAAGGCCTGCCTCGCTGGCATTAGGTTCGCTTGCGGTTATGGAAACGGTTTGCCCAAAGCCAACACCGATACCCAATAGTAGAAAAAGAATAATCAAAATACGACCACGACCCATAGCGGCACATGGTGTTGATGAGGTTGTTTTTAGCCGAGCTTGCATTATTTATTGCGTGCGTTTCAGTTACGTTCTTTTTGCCTGCGTGTAGTTGGTAAGTTGGGTGAACCAATATTACGAAAAAGGCAAGGAACATCCTTGCCTATTAGTTTAAATCTCAATTTATTCGGATGAACTGTTTTCCGTAGTTAAGAAACCACAGCCGAACTGGTTTCGGCATCTCCATGAATTTTTTTCACCAATCCTTGCAACACCTTGCCCGGCCCTACTTCCACGAAGGATGTAGCTCCTCCTTTTACCATTTGCTGAACGCTTTGCGTCCATTTTACGGGAGCTGTCAATTGCAGTATTAGATTCCTTTGAATTTCAATGGGGTCGGATACTGCCGTCGTGGTCACATTTTGATAAATAGGGCAGCTCGGCGTCTTAAACTCGGTGGCTTCGATGGCAGCGGCCAATTCTTCTCTTGCAGGCTCCATCAATGGGGAATGGAAAGCGCCACCAACGGGCAACAACAAAGCTCTTCGTGCCCCGGCTTCTTTCATTTTTTCACAGGCTACGTTAACCGCATCTACCTCACCGGAAATTACCAATTGTCCGGGGCAATTGTAGTTCGCAGGCACCACGATACCTTCTACTTCCGAGCAGATTTTCTCCACTACCTCATCTTCCAATCCCAAAACGGCTGCCATGGTACTTGGCTGGATCTCACAGGCTTTTTGCATGGCAAGGGCTCGTTGCGACACCAATTTTAGACCATCCTCAAAATTCAAGGTGCCATTGGCCACCAAGGCGGAGAATTCTCCCAAGGAGTGCCCGGCCACCATATCCGGTTTAAAGCTATCGCCCAACACCTTGCTCAAGATTACGGAGTGCAAAAAAATGGCAGGTTGGGTCACTTTGGTCTGTTTTAGGTCTTCCGCAGTACCTTCGAACATAATGTCCGTAATGGAAAAACCAAGAATTTCATTGGCTTTTTCAAACAGCTCCTGTGCCTCGGAGTGATTTTCGTAAAGATCCAAGCCCATACCTACAAATTGTGCACCTTGTCCTGGAAAAATATATGCGTTCATAGTTGTCTATTCTTTTGAGTGGGACAAAAATAGGGAATATTCGAATTATCGTTTGCTCGATTGCTATTCTTCTTTGAACCAACTGGAGTATTTCACATAGTTGTTGGCAATTCGGTCTATCTCGCCTTTGGACAGTTCAGGGCTGATATCCTTTATCTTTTTGGCGGGCATTCCAGCATAAATACTTCCCGCTTCCACATGTGTCCCTTTGGTAACTACCGCTCCTGCAGCAATAATGGAATTGCTCTCCACCACACAGTCATCCATAATAATGCTTCCCATACCCACCAGCACATTGTCCTTGATCGTACAACCATGTACTAAAGCATTATGGCCTATAGAGACATTATTCCCAATAGTGGTCGGGGATTTTTCGTAGGTACAATGGATAACCGCACCGTCCTGCACATTCACCTTATCTCCCATTTTTATAAAATGGACATCGCCCCGGATTACAGCATTGAACCAAACACTGCACTGGTCGCCCATGCTTACTTCGCCTACAATGGTTGCGTTTTCTGCAATAAAGCAATCCTTTCCAATTACTGGGGATTTACCCCTTACTGGTTTTATGATCATGTTGATATATTTTGATATTATTTATCGTCCTTGACTTGGGCCGATATGACAATTTATTGAAAATACGATAATAGGTCTGCCTTTTTGGATGCCGAAACGGAGAGTTCCTTACCATTTGACAGTACCACACTGCCACCTTTGCCCTTTTTATATTTCATCACTTCGGCAACATTCACCAAATAGGATTTATGGATTCTAGCAAATGAATAGGATTGCAGGGCTTCTTCAAAATATTTGAGGGTTTTGCTTACTACAATTTTCTTTTTCTCAAGATATATTTCTGTATAGTTATCATCTGCTTTGCAAAAATAGATATCGGCAACATCAAGCACTTGGAAACCATCTTGCTGGGGCAGTGTTATTTTTCCCTCGGCCTTTACAGAACGGGCCTGCAGTACCTGTCCCTCCAATGCATTTTCCTTTTCTTTGATGCCCCGCACATACTCGACAGCCTTTATCAACTCATCAATATTGATGGGCTTCATCAAATAATAGGCCGCATGATGATTGAGTGCATCCATGGCGTACTGGTTATAGGCCGTCACAAAAATGGTCTCAAAAGTACGTTCCGGGATTTGGTCCAATAGGTCGAAGGCATTGCCAAAGGGCATTTCCACATCCAAAAAGACCAAATCTGGATTGTGCTTTTTAATTTGCTGCAATCCTTCCTCTATCGTGGCGCCTTCCCCTAGCAAGGTGATGTTCTCACAATATTTGGACAAATAGTTTCGAAGAATTTCGCGGCTGTTCGCCTCATCTTCTACAATGACCGCCTTTAGTTCCATCATTGTTTTTTAAGTTTTAGGGATACCCTTGTACCCGTTTGGTCACTGTTCAAATCAGCAATGGACACATCAACCTTGTTTTTGTACATATCGTTCAAAATCTGGATGCGTTTTTTGATGTTGCCCATGCCTTTTGATTTCTGTTTCTTTTGATTGGCCGTCTTCAATTCAGCGGACATTTTTCTTCCAATACCGTCGTCCTCGATACAGATTTCGAGCATATCTTCCGTGATTTGTCGCACTTTGATTTTGAGGGAACCCTTTTCTTCCTTGTAACGCAACCCATGCCAGATGGCATTTTCAATATAGGGTTGAAGCAACATGGGCGGGATTTGAAAGGCATCCACATCTATTTTTTTATCCACGTCTATTTCGTAATCAAACTTGTCGGAAAACCTTGAATGTTCCAATTTTATGTAAAGTTCCAACAGCTCCAGTTCCTTGGCCAATGGAATAAAATCTTCTTCAGAATTTTCGAGTACACTACGCATCAATACGGAGAACTCGCTTAAAAATCGGTTGGCGCTCCGCTCATCGCTCTTGGCTATATAATTGTTCACCGAATTGAGCGCATTAAAAATAAAATGCGGGTTCATTTGGGTTCTAAGCGACTTTAACGCTAAAAGGTTGTTGGCCAATTTTTGCTGTCTATTGCTCCTGTAATACAAGAATGCGGTGAGTGCCATCAGAGCAATTCCGAATATCAGGGAATAGATGATCCATTTTTGACGCTTGCTGGTCTCTTCGTACAATTGTTGCTCCGTTACGGCAAGGCTATATTTGCTTTGACTGAGCTCCCTTTCCTGTTCCAAACTGGAAATTCGGTTTTGCGTGTTGGCAATCTCACGATTAAACCGTGCCGCCCTCGAAATCTCCTGTTCCTTGCGCACGTAAAGGCTATCCACCACGGCCACATAATCTTGGTAGGACTCCAAGGCCTTGCCATAATCACCTTTATAGCCGTAGACTTCAGAAAGTTTTCGCGTAGCGTCCTTTTGTACCACAAGGTCATCATCCTTGTCCGCTTCCACGATACTTTTTTCCAGATATGGAATTGCTTCCTCCAATTTGTCCTGGGCGATATAGGCATTGGCAATTTTATAATTGATGCGCTGAGAGGTTATGGTATCCCGGGTATTGATTCCCTGTGCCCTTGAGGCCACACTGGACCTTGGCATCTGCTTTAATTCATCCAGATTTCTTTTTCTCAACTGGATCTCATCATCATATCGGCTTTTCTGATTGTAGAAATCGGCTACTTTTTCACTTTCCTGTATCAAGCGTTCGGGCGCTACTTCTTTTGAAAGGCTTAATGAATTTTGATAAAATCCTTCGGCCTCTATCACTCTGTCCTCACTGGCAAAAACATCCGCAATTTTAGAGTTGAGGTCGATTTCCTTGGGAGAGATTTGGTTTTTTTCTGCGATAACTAGACCCTGTTGATAATACCCTTGGGCATCTTTCAATTTACCCAATTCCTTATTGGCATCGCCTAAAGCTTCAAAAAGTTCGATTCGCTGGTAGGGCACCATGTTCCTTACCGTTACCAGAGGTTCTAGAATGGAGATGGCGCTTTCATAGTTTTTATTTAGAACATAAGCTCGTCCCAACAGTATTTTGGTCTTGTTCGATTCCTGTGCGGCCAAGGCATCCTTAAAATTGGTGATGGCCAAATCGTACTGTTCGTGGAACATATAGATTTCGCCCAAAGTACGTAACGAAGCGGAAAATTCATTTTTATTCCCTGAGCTGCCCAAAGATTCCATTGAGCGTGCGATAAAATCGATGCTCTTTTCCAAATCGGTTTTCTTGTAAGCGTTGGCAGAATCCAAAAACCGTTGATGGTCTGCAAGGGAACTCCTTGAACTTATGGACTCCCGTTTTTGCTTTTTCGAAACCCCACCGTAATAACCTTCCACCAACACATCCACATCCTCACCCGATTTGATACGGTAACGCACTGTTTCCAGTTCCGGGCTTTCAACCATCAATATATCTCCTATGGAAGCCCTGATAATAAACTCCCCCAAGGCATTTGTAGTGGTAAAGGCTCCTTTATCGGTGGATACGCGAACTCCAGAAATTGGGGCATAGTTTTCCTTGCCCTTTACAGAGCCTTTGATTTGCATTTGACCCTGTGCATTTCCCACTTGCGCCAGAGAACCCAACGAGGTGAAAAGAATCAATAGTAATATGTAAATATTGCGAGTCATATGTTAGGTAAACATACTGCTTCCCAAGCATTTTAAAAAATGGCCACCTACCGAAATCCACTAAAAAACACCTCTATTTTACCACCTTACGAAGTTATTGGTTCCTTTCACTCATTTGAAATGCCATGTCACTCATTCCCGATTTTAATTGAACAAAGTTGCCGATACATTTACCTCAACTTTAAAATTATTGCATCATGAAACATATGAATTACTTTTTAGGCTCTGCTTTTCTGTTATTTATGACAGGTACAAGTTACGGTTGCAACCTTAATGCACACACGAAAGAGAAAACAACTTTGGTCACGCAATCCACTGCTGAAAAGCCTTCGGAGCAATACGTTAAAATTGCTCTATTGTTGGATACCAGTAACAGTATGGACGGTCTTATCAATCAGGCAAAGGCACAATTGTGGGACATTGTCAACGAGTTTACCCATGCCAAATGTGGCACCAATGTGCGACCATCCCTTCAAATTGCCCTTTACGAATATGGGAATGACAATCTTATTTTCCAGGAAGGGTACATACGTCAGGTTCTAGGCTTTAGTAATGATTTGGACGAAATTTCAGAAAAACTTTTTTCGTTGACCACCAATGGTGGCGAAGAATATTGCGGACAGGTTATCAATACGTCATTAAAACAATTGGATTGGGGCAAGAATGCTGATGACCTTAAAATGATATTTATCGCGGGGAACGAACCCTTTACCCAAGGAAAACTGGATTATAAAGAAGCTACAACCCATGCCAAGGAAAAGGATGTTATCGTAAATACGATTTTTTGCGGCAATTACGAGCAAGGTATTTCCACGATGTGGAAGAACGGTGCCACACGTACCGGTGGAGAATACATGGCCATTGACCATAACAGGCAAGTCGTTCATATTAACACACCCTACGATGATGTTATCATCAAATTGAACTCCAAATTGAACGGCACCTATATTTCCTACGGTTCCGTTGGCAGGCAAAAAAAGGAGCTTCAATACGCACAAGATGCCAATGCTGCCGAACTGGAAGAGGTGGTCGCCGTGAAAAGAGCAGTAAGCAAAAGTTCCAGATTGTACAAAAACTCGACATGGGACCTTGTAGATGCCGCCGAAGATGATGAATCCTTGATTGCGGAGCTGCCACAAAAAGATCTGCCCGAAGAACTTCGAGGAAAATCCGAAAGTGAAATCAAGGCTTATGTAAAGCAAAAGAAAGCGGAACGGGAAGAAATCCAAAAACAGATACAGGAACTCAATGCCAAACGTGAGGTTTACATTGCCGAGCATCAAAAGGAAGAAACCGGAGAGTTGGAGAATGCCATGCTATCCGCCATAAAGGCTCAAGCCTCCAAGAAAAACTATACTTGGGACAAGAAATAACATTGACGCTTTTTGAGTTTTAAATGGCCCTTCACAAAAAGATGGGCCATTTTTAATTGTTGGCCGCAGGACAATAACAGTCGTAGCGCTTGCCTTGATCGCTTTGTCCAAAGTCGTATCCCAAAGTGATTTGATGAAAGCCACCATTATCAAAACGAATGTCCCCTGACTGATAGGAATAGTTGTAGGAAAACATAAACTTGTTCACATTGACCCCGATGATCGGAGTGAACAATTGCAGGCGCTGCTCCCCAAAATTCCCGTTGGATTGAAATTGTGCCCCATCAAAACTACGACGGTAGGACAATCCGGCCCAAACGGTTCCAAAACTCACATCTCGATATACCTTTGCGTTCAAATCCACGGTCTTCTCTTTGGTAAAATCCGTCATTTGGAACAAAATGGAAGGCTCTATTCGGGTAGTCCTTCCAAATACATAACCAACAGAGAACAAATACCGTCGTAAGTTATCAAACTCCGCGGCAGTGTAGAGGTCTCGCCCACTTCCCAAAAGGTTCAAGACAGCGACATGTGCGTAAAACTCGAACAAATTATAGGATGCCCCTAAGTCGACATTAAAATAACTGGTAGTATTTTTTACCCCAGTAACCACTGGGTCAGGAATTACGGACCTGAATTCAGTTTCGTCCAAACTACTGAGAATCACACCGGCACTCAATCCAAAGGATAATTGGTTGAGTGTCCTAAAATCACCTGCCAATTGTAAATGATGGGCATAAGTTGCCTTAAAACCAGTCTGCGAATGATATCCATTGGAATCGTTAAAGAGTATGCCCCCTATTCCACTGCGCTCCCCTACTCGGGAATTAATGTTCAGTGTTTGCAGACTGGGCGCCTCGTCCACATTGAACCACTGCTTTCGTGCCGTAAGACGAATTTTGGTGCCTTCCGAAATACCTGCCATGGACGGATACACCAAATAGTAATTGTCCGCCAAGTAATCGAAATACACGGGAATACCTTCTTGGGCCTTGGCAAAGGAGCCAAAAAACAAGGCTATAAACATTGAGGTTAAGATTCGTCTCATCTGACGGTTGGGGCTAGTGATTATCGAATACTGTAAAACACTTAAATAACGATAAGCTTGTCACATTATTATAATATTTTGCTGCGCATCGCAACTATTGGTATTTTTGCAACAAATATTCAAGATGAAAGAGTTCAATATCACGGTTGTTACCACCAACAACCCCAAGATAATAAAATTGGAGGCCAATCATTTTTTGGTAAAGGGCAATTACGAATTTAAAAATATTGACGAGGCCAAAAATTCCCCGTTGGCCCAGCAACTTTTTTACCTTCCGTTTATCAAGACCGTCTACATTGCCAGTAACTTTGTGGCATTGGAACGTTTTGACATTGTGGAGTGGGATGATGTAAAGGATGATGTGGCCCAGCAGTTGGTCGAGTACCTAAACGCTGGTGAGCCGGTCGTAAACGAGGAGGCGGTTACCAAAAAAGAGCCGATTACAGTATATGCTGAGGTAACACCCAACCCGGCCGTAATGAAATTTGTTTCCAACAAAAGGATTGTTCCCTCTACCTATGAGTTTAAAAACATTGACGAGGCCAAGGATTCCCCATTGGCGAAGGAACTATTCCATTTGCCTTTTGTAAAAGAGGTTTTTATGGATGAAAACTACGTTTCCGTTACCAAATACGAAGTGGCCGATTGGGAAGAAATCAATATGCAATTGCGCGAATTTATCCGCGATTACCTTGCCGATGGCAAGGAAGTGGTAACTGCAGAAGCTATCCAAAAGGGCAAGGAGACTATTGAGCAGAAAAAATCTGGAACAGATTACGATGACACATCATTACAGATCATAGATATTTTGGAAGAATATGTAAAGCCAGCCGTTGCCGGTGATGGCGGAAATATCCTTTTTCAATCCTATGAAGAGCAAAGCGGTACTGTTAGCGTTATTCTCCAAGGAGCATGTAGTGGTTGTCCATCTTCCACATTCACCTTAAAGAACGGTATCGAAACGATGCTTAAGAACATGATGGGCGATAAAATCAAGGAAGTGGTGGCCCTTAACGGATAATTAACTAGGTTACTGCCAGATTCCCATCAAAATTTGTTATCTTAAAGGGAATCTAAAAAATACATTGACCATGGCAGTTTTAAAAGTTATCGAAGTATTGGCCAATTCCAGCAAAAGTTGGGAAGATGCGACCAACAACGCGTTGGAGCAGGCCTCAAAATCAGTTAAGAATATTCGTTCCATCTACATCAACGAGCAGAGCGCTACCGTAAAAGATGGAAAAATTGACAACTACAGGGTAAACGTTAAGATTACCTTTGAAGTACAATAACAAAAATGAAGAAAACAAGATGCGTCCCGAAACGGACGCATTTTTTTATGCACAAATCTGCCGTTTGATGAAAAAAGTGCTTTTCTTCATACTAGTTGTAACCTCAGCCTTGGGCTGCAAAAAAAATTCAGACAAAGTGAGCCATAAACATACCAATGCACTTATAAAAGAGACCAGTCCCTATTTATTACAACACGCCCACAACCCGGTAAATTGGGAAGCTTGGAGCCCCGATGTGCTCAACAAGGCAAAAAAGGAAGATAAACTTCTGCTCATCAGTATCGGATATGCCGCCTGCCATTGGTGCCATGTGATGGAAAAAGAGTGTTTTGAGGACGAAGAAGTGGCCCAAGTGATGAACGAGAATTTCATCAATATAAAGATTGACAGGGAAGAACGGCCCGATGTGGACCAGATTTACATGGATGCCATCCAGATGATATCAGGACAAGGAGGGTGGCCGCTCAATATTGTTGCCTTGCCCGATGGCCGGCCTTTTTGGGGAGCAACCTACGTCCCAAAAGACAATTGGATAAAGTCTCTGGAACAACTGGCCGAACTTTATAAAAACGATAAGCAACGGGTAACGGACTATGCCAAGGACCTAGCGAATGGACTACAGACCATCAACTTGGTAGAAAACAATGTGGACAGTGAACTCTATTCCTTGGAGCAGCTGGATAGTGCCGTTCAAAACTGGACGCAGTACTTCGACACTTTTTTGGGTGGACATAAGCGTGCCCCAAAGTTTATGATGCCCAACAATTGGGACTTTTTGTTACACTATGCCACTACAATGGACAAACCGGAGATCATGGAGTTTGTGGACACTACACTTACCAGAATGGCCTACGGAGGCGTTTATGACCATGTGGGCGGAGGATTTTCGCGATATGCCGTTGATGTGAAATGGCATGTTCCCCACTTTGAGAAAATGTTGTACGATAATGGTCAATTGACAAGTCTATATGCCAAAGCCTATGCCGTTACAAAAAATGACCTGTACAAAGATGTTATTGCTGAAACAATTGCTTTTGTGAAAGATGAACTTTTGGACAAGAGTGGAGGGTTCTATTCCTCTTTGGATGCGGACAGCTTAGATGAACATGGAAACTTGGAGGAAGGCGCCTATTACATTTGGACAGAGGAACAACTTATCAATTTATTAGAAGATGATTATAAGATATTCCAAGAATATTTCAACATTAATTCTTACGGACATTGGGAAGAAGAGAATTATGTACTCATCCGAGACAAGAGTGATGAAGAGATAGCCAAGAGCTTTGACATTGATATTGAAACGCTAAGGAAAACCATAAGAAAAAGCTTAAGCAAACTTAAAAATGAAAGAAGCAAGCGTCCACGCCCACGTTTGGACGATAAAATCCTGACTTCTTGGAACGGGCTAATGCTGAAAGGACTGGTAGATGCCTATCGTTATCTGGAAAATGATGCATACTTGGACCTTGCTCTAAAAAATGCTGAATTCATTGAACAGGAACTTATAAAAAATGATGGTTCACTCTACCGAAACCACAAAAATGGTAAAAGTACCATCAATGCGTTTTTGGATGATTATGCCACTGTAATCGATGCTTATTTTGCACTTTACGAAGTAACTTTTGATAAAAAATGGCTCAACAGCGCCAAAAACCTACTAGATTATGCCCAAAAACACTTTTTTGATGATGCATCAGGAATGTTCTTTTATACTTCGGACCAAGACCAATCCTTGATACGGAGGACCATAGAAGTGGATGACAACGTGATCTCCTCCTCCAATTCCATGATGGCCATCAATCTATATAAATTCGACAAGCTGTTTCCAAGTGAAGGTTATGGGGAAACATCAAACCAAATGCTCAAAAACGTTCAAAAGGATTTTGATAGAAGAGCACAAGGTTTTTCCAATTGGTTGCATTTGGTACTGTTCAACAACAAAAATTTCTATGAGGTCGCCATAATAGGTGATGACTATAGGGACATGGCACAACAAATTAGCAAAGTGTACCTGCCCAATAGTATTTTAGCTGGTTCCAAAAAAAATGGTAATCTTGATTTGTTGAAAAACAGGAAAGTACCGGGTAAAACCTTAGTATATATATGTCAAGAAGGAGCTTGCAAACTCCCTGTCAGTACAGCTAAGGAAGCCTTGGAACAATTGTAAACATCCCTTAACATTAACATTTGTTTAAAAACCTTTTCTTTTTTATTATTTGAATATTAACTACGTTGCCAATTAAACTAAAAAGCTATTATGAAGGAACTAGAAAATTACCAAGAATACGTTGATCAGGCCATTGAATGGGCTTTTGGAGTTATACCCAATATACTTTTGGCCATTGTCATATTTTTTGTTGGGCTTTGGATTATTAAGCTGTTCAATAAAATGGTGAGAAAGTTTTTTGCCAAAAAGGAATACGATGAAACTTTGGAGTCTTTTATGCAAAGTTTCATAAGCATTGCACTCAAGATTATGCTCTTTGTGCTTGTGGTCACCCAATTGGGAGTCAAAACCTCATCTTTGGTAGCCATAATAGGTGCCGCTGGTTTGGCCATTGGTTTGGCACTTCAAGGGTCTCTTGCCAATTTTGCTGGCGGTGTCCTTATCTTAATTTTTAAACCCTTTAAAGTCGGGGACTGGATTTCTGCTCAAGGGGTTGATGGTTCGGTAAAAGAAATTTCAATCTTCAATACAAAATTGAGCACTTTTGGTAATCAAATCGCCATTATACCCAATGGACAATTGTCCAATGGAAATATCATCAACTACAATATGGAAAATACCCGCCGGGATAAGATTGATGTCGGCATTGGATATGGTTCAAACATTAAAGAGGCCAAGGAGATTCTTCTACAGATCTGTGCCGATAATCCAAATATAAACACTGAACCAGCTCCGGAAGTATACGTTGGGGCCTTGGCAGATAGCTCGGTGAACCTTACATTGCGCTTTTGGGCGAACAACGATGTATTTTGGCCCGCACACTTTTATGTAATAGAACAGACCAAATTACGCTTTGATGACGCAGGAATCGAGATTCCGTTCCCACAAAGGGTTATGCACAAAGTATTGGAAGATTAATTTTTCTTCTTTTTTTGCTGGAGCACAAAGTCCTTGAGGTAATAAGGCTCAAAATAGGCCACATCCTCAAATTCGTTGGATTGATATTTTTCAAAAGCAATACGAATCATATCCTTTGCTGAAGGAACCAATGATTCATCAAAAATAAAGTTGGGGTGCCCTAGGGCACCCCTAATTTTTTCAGCCCCACTACCAATAACATATACCTTACTATCTGATACATATTCAGCGAAAGAGGCTTCCTCGATGATTTCAGCCCGGGTCTCACGAACCTCTTTATAAGAAGCATCGTAGACACAGGAATACACTTCCATGCGTCTTGCATCCAACACTGGAATCACTAACTCCCCCGGTTTTACATCCACTTGATACGCCATGCTCTGCAAAGTAGGCACCGATATCAAAGGAATTTCGAGTGAAAAACATAACCCTTTTGCAGAAGACACCCCGATACGGAGCCCTGTATATGAACCCGGTCCCTTGCTGATGGCAACGGCATCAAGGTCCGAAAACGACAAAGAAGCCTCTTCCAAGACTTCTTTTATAAATATGTGCAATTGTTCCGAATGCGAATAGTTCGCGGCGTTGTTCTCTTTTAGGACAAGCATCTCGCCGTCCTTTGCAATGCTCACGGAGCAATTGGTCGTAGCTGTTTCTAAATGTAGTATTGTGGCCATAGCGGCCACAAAGATACTAGTTTAATGAAATGGGTATACCAAAGTAGAACTCCAATATTTTCAATCGGAAGATATAATCATATTTGGTACGGATCACATCTGCCTGTGCATTCTCCACCCTGGCTTGCGCCTGGCTAAAATCAAAAGCGTTCATCAAACCAACATCGTAACGTTCCTTGGCATAGTCATAAGCCAAAGTCCTGGCCTCCAATGTTTTTTCGGCCGCTGCATAGGCCTTTTCAAACGTATTTACATCTACATAGGCCTGCTGAATGGTATTTTCCAAATCCAATTTATCCTGCTCCAGTTGAAGTTTGGCCTTTTCCAGGCTGATTTGTGAACGCGTAACATTGTTGCGTGTGCTCCATCCATTAAAAATAGGGATGTTCAACTGTGCCCCATAACTGATACCATCAAAAATCCATAACTGATCTGTTAAACTAGGCGTATAGGGTACTCCATTTCCATCAGGGATTTGAGTTACATCAGAATATCTTGTTCCGTACTGGAAGAAGGCAGACAACGTTGGCAAATAGGCCCCTTTTGTAATTTTAACATCTTGTTCGGCCAACTCCACATTGGATTCGGAAAATTTGATGTCGTTTCTAAAGGTCATCGCCTTATCAAAAATCACCTTAGGTGAATTATCCAGAATATCGGATGGAGGAATATCAAACTCCTCTTCCGCTATATCAAAGTTCTCATAATCGGTAATTTGAAGCAATTGTGCTAGATTGATACGAGAAATCAGAACATTGCTCTCGCCATTCACGATTTGTTGTTCTTGATTGGCGGCCGTGGCCTCGATTTCCAACAGGTCCCCTCTGGGAACCACACCGGATTCCACCAATTCCTTAGTACGCTTCAAATCCTGTTCGGTAACAGTATATTGCGCCCTGAAGGTTTTAAGCTGTTCCTTATTGGACACCACTTGTAAATAAGCGTTGGCAACATTCAAACGGATATCATCCTTTAAATTATCCAAACGATATTGGTTCGCAATCGCGTTCATTTTGGCCCTATGCAATTGGTTGATGTTCCTTAACCCATCAAAAAGTGTAATGCTGGATGTAGCACTAATGTTCACGTTATTGGCCGTACTGTTGGTCGGCAAGTTATTTGTTGGATTAATGGAAAAACCCGTGTTGCTCGAAGCTGACATTGTTCCGTTTAAACTTGGAAGCATGTTTCCAACAGCATCGGACTTATCGATTTTTGCGTTTTCAAGATCCAGTTCAAATTGTTCTACGGTCAAGTTGTTTTCTACTGCGTATTCCACACATTCCTGGAGCGTCCATTGTCGCACCTGTGCACTCGACAAGGTGACAGCGAACAACGCAAGTAATATGGTTATGCTATTTTTCATTCGTTTTTCGATTTTGATTTATTAATGATGGTTTAGTACGGATTAGTTTTCGTCAGATCTTTTTTCCAACTTGTTCCAAACCTTGATTTTATCATCTTCATCAATACCCGAAACAATCTCCACGTCTATACCGTCGCTAACACCCAATTCAAGATCTCTGCGCTCGAATTCATTTTCACCTGTCTGCACTTCCACATATGGCTTTTCCGTGTCCTTGTCAAACTGAAGCAACGCTTCTTTGATTGCCAAAACATCTTTCTTTTCTTCCAATACAATGGAAGCGTTGGCACTGTACCCTGCCCTAACGTACGAAGTACTGTCGCTCGCTTTTACATCCAAGTCACCTTCGATCTTAAACTGCACGGCACCTTCTTCCTCAACACCTTTTGGTGCGATGAACTTTAGTTTGGCATCAAACCTTTGCTCTTCCAAGGCCCCAAGACTTATTTCCAAAGGCATACCCACGCTCAGTTTTCCAACTTCCGCCTCGTCCACTTCACCTTCGAAGATCATTTTGGACATATCCGCAATCGTGGCGATGGTGGTACCTTCGTTAAAGTTGTTACTCTGGATAACCTGATCACCTTCTTTTACGGGAATTTCAAGAATGGTCCCCGATACCGTTGCCCTAATATTGGTATTGGCACTGGATGAACCTCCTGCCGATCCTTTTCTAATAATCTGATAATCGGCCTGGGCATTTTTCAATTCTTGCATTGCCTGTTCGTAGGTCAACTTAAGGTTGTTATAGTCCTGATTGGAGATTACCCCCTTATCGAACAAGGTCTTGTTCCTATCATATTCCAATTTGGCATTGCTCAGCGCCAGCTCGGCATTGCGTACACGGCCAGCTGCCTGGTTCAAGGATTGCTCGTTCGGAACCACCTTGATCACTGCAATAAGGTCTCCAGACTCTACACGGACCCCTTCTTCGAGCATGATCTTATCAATGATCCCGGAAATTTGAGGCTTGATGTTGATCTCGTCCTCAGGTATCACCTTTCCGGTAACGATTACTTTATTTACGATGTCCTTTCGTTCTGCTGTTTCGGTTTTATACAGCTCTACAGGAGTACTGTTCTGCTTTAAAAAGTAGACTACAGCGGCCAAAATACCAATGACCACTACCCCTATCAATCCGTATTTTACATACTTGTTCATTCTTGCTTATTTGATTCGTTATTTAATTGTATTGATGATTATTCTTCTCTTAATGCGTCGATAGGTTTGATCCTAACGGCACGGTTTGCGGGCAATAAACCAATTAACACGCTTAGTCCCACCATTAAAATAAAGGATACGACAAACTGTGGAATACTGATCATGGGCTTCACAAATGGGAAATTATCCCCACTGCCCCACATGGCATTCATAATGGATAATATCCCCACTGCAACTGCAAATCCTACCAATCCGGCAAAAGCGGTCAATACTATGGCCTCGACCACGATTTGTCGTTTTACGATTACGGGGGTTGCCCCAAGTGCGCGTCGCACCCCGATTTCCTGCGTACGTTCCTTTACGGTGATCAAAAGGATATTACTAATTGCGATGACACCGGCCAGCAGGGTAAAGATCCCCACAAAGAAGGAGAATCCTTGCAGCACCGTGGTAAATGCCGTAATGTTGTTGAATATCTCCGACATATCAAAACTGCCGATGGCACGTTCATCATCCGGATGGATATCGTATTTGGTCTTTAGGATACTCTTGATCTGGCTTTCCACGAAAGGTACGGGTGTGTTCTCTTCCACTGCAATGGCCATCCACCCCATTCTATCACCTGAATTGAACGCTTTTTGAAAAGTACTGAACGGAATGAATACTGCATTCTCTCCATCAATGTTGATATTGTTGTTGGGCTTGTATATTCCCACAACGGTAAAATACACTCCGTTGATACGGATTTCCTGCCCCATGGCCTTCTCACCTTTTTCAAATAGAAGCTTATACGTCTCCTCACCGATTACGCAAACTTTTTTGGAGTCATCAATATCGGTTTGGTTCAGGAACCTACCTTCCACCAATTTCTTTTTGGTGATATTATCTATTTCGGGAAAATCCCCATAGACGGCAGAACCACTCGTCTGTCCGTTTCTGTACACGCTTACTGTACCTCTATGGTTTGCAAGCTCAATTCGTGGAGCAAGCACTTCAATTTCTGGAATTTGTCTTTTTAGGATTTCCGCATCTTCCAGTTTGTAATTGATTCTTCTTCCCCGTTCAAAACCTTTATAAGGTTCCGATGTTGATTGTCCCCAAACGAACAGGCTATTGGAAGCTGTTCCCGCAAATATTTTATTGAACCCGTTGCTCATACCGTTGGCAGACCCAAGCAACAGCACCAAAATAATCATGGCAAAGATTACCCCAAGCATGGTCAGGAAAGTCCTGAACATGTTCTTGCCCAGGGTATGAAAAATTTCTATCCACAAATCTCTATCAAATAACCACATAACTATTTATCGCTTAGTGCTACAATGGGTTTTACATTTGCAGCTTTCATGGCCGGCAACAAACCTGCCAACACGCCTGCAATAATCAATATTATAGTGGCCGTGACCACTACGGAAAGGCTTACCGAAGGATTACTGAACGCCGGTGTCTCGATCATGGGGCCAATGGCGGCCAATATCATCCAAGCGAACAATAATCCAACAAAACCAGAAATGGCCGTTATGAACACGGATTCCAACAGCACTAGGTTCACAATCTGTATTGGTCTAGCACCCAATGCCTTCCGCACCCCAATTTCCTTGGTTCGCTCTTTAATGGTGAACACCATAATGTTTCCGATACCCACGATTCCAGCTATCAATATCAAAAAGCCGACTCCGATACCAATTCCTTTCAATACTGCGGTAAAACTGCTGATATCATTGAACGCTTCGGCATAGTTCCATACATTTAGTCCAGCTTGGTCATCGGGAGCTATTTTGTGCCTTCGCTTCATCAAAATTTCCAATCGCTCGGAAAATTCCAAAGCCTCGGTCAAATCATAATTGGGATTGTAGGTCAATGCGATACTGGCAATTTCGTTGGTGTTCCCATAAATGCGCTGGTAGGTGCTTATGGGGGCATAAATTCTTCTTTCTGCGTTATCGTCACCATCATCGGTAAAGATTCCGATCACCCGAAAAGGCAAGCCGTTGAATTCCACAAATTTCCCCAGTGCATCCTCGTTTTTGAAGAGGTCTTCTGCTACCTTTCTTCCGATTACCGCCACCTTTGCCTTGTTGACAATGTCCGCTTCGTTGATATACCTTCCGGCGACCACTAGGGTTTTCTCTATGGCCTGATGGTCCGGATGGGTGGCCTGAACGGAATAAGACCCTGTTTCCTCTTTGTACCTCGCTATTGTATTGGAGTAGTACCTGGCACTTATATATTCGATGTCTTTCGGAAAACTTTGCTTGATATATTCGAGATCATCGTTCTTTAACTGAACGCGTCTGCCCGCCTCAAAACCACCATAGGCTTTGGCCGTGGTTCCCGTACGAACGAAAATGGAATTGGTGGCATCATCGTTGAACTGGCCGACAAAACCATTTTGCATTCCATTAACCGAAGCTAAAAGCATCACCAAAATGAAGATGGCCCACCCCACGGAAAACCCCGTTAAAAAGGTTCTCAGTTTATTGGTCTTAAGCGTGTTGAATATTTCTTGCCAAACGTCCCGATCAAACATATTGTTCCGCTCTTACTTGTTCCACTTTTTTATCCTCTACGATAACACCATCTTTTAGGTGCACGATTCGTTTGCACATGTGAGCAATGTCCTCTTCGTGGGTCACGACCAAAATGGTGTTTCCTTCATCGTTGATTTTTTGGATCAAGTCCATTACTTCATAGGACGTTTTACTGTCCAGTGCACCGGTTGGCTCATCCGCCAAAAGCACCTTGGGTTCCGCTGCCATGGCCCGCGCTATGGCAACCCTTTGTTTTTGCCCACCCGAAAGCTCACTTGGTAGGTGATCGGCCCATGGTTTTAGACCCACTCTTTCCAAATATTTCATGGCCTTTTCTTGGCGCTCCTTTCTTGGTACTTTTTGGTAATATAATGGTAGTGCCACATTTTCTGCTGCACTTTTGTAGTTGATCAAGTTGAAGGATTGGAAGATGAACCCCAAGAATTTATTTCGGTATTGGGCAGCTTTGGTTTCGCTCAAATTTTTGATCGGAACGCCATCCAGGGTATACTCACCCGAATCAGCACCGTCCAACATTCCCAAAATATTCAATAAGGTGGATTTACCAGACCCGGAAGATCCCATTATGGCAACAAGCTCGCCATCCTCTACTTTAAAATTTATTCCCTTTAAAACATGAAGGGAGTTGGTCCCCATTCTATAGGATTTATGAAGGTCTTTGATTTCTATCATGATTGATGATGTTAGCTATCTTACTTTTACTTCTGCTAGTAAGACATAGATGTTGTTAAAATGTTACAAGATTTTTTACTTTTTTTTTCAAACAGTGTTTTTTGTGCACTATTCTTCGGCCAGGGCGTTCCACACCTTTATCTTGTCAGTTGCCGCTATGCCTGACTTTACCTCTACAAAAATGCCGTCGCTCACCCCTAATTCAACATCCTTTCTTTCAAACTTTTGATCAGCGGTTTCCACTTCTACAAACGGTTTTTTGCTATCATCATCAAACTGGACCAATGCTTCCTTTACTGCCAAAACGCTATCGGCCCTTGCTAAAATAATGGATGCATTGGCACTGAGACCTGCCCTGATAAAGACCGTATCGTTCTTTTTTAGGGTTCCCTTGATCTCAAATTGAATGGCCCCGTTCTCTTCTTTACCCTTGGGGGCGATATAATCCAATACGGCATCAAAAACCCGATTCTCTATGGCACCAACGGTTATTTCCAAAGGAAGGTCTTCTTTAATCCTTCCCACTTCGGATTCATCCACCTTTCCTTCGAATATCATTTTGTCGACATCGGCAATGGCGGCAATGGTAGTACCCTCGTTAAAGGTATTGCTTTCGATTACCTGATTGCCCACCTCCACAGGCACCTCAAGCACCATTCCGCTTACGGTGGCCCTTATCATGGTATTGGCCGAACTGCTCAATCCGCTCGTAGTTCCGGTTTTTACAATATCGTAACGCTTATTGGCCGCTGCATATGCCTGTTTTGCCTGATCATAGGAAACTTCGGCACGCTCCAGATCTGTTTTGGATATGACACCCTTCCCATATAGCGTGGACTGGCGTTCGTAATTGCGTTTTTGATCATCTAAACTGATCTTGGCCTCATCGATTGCATTTTTCGTATCGTTAAGTGCTGAAAGATTGGGCACGACCTTGATTTTTGCCAAAAGATCTCCCGATTTCACGTAATCGCCCCCTTCCACATATATTTCCTCGATCACGCCCGAGATATTGGGTTTGATCAATACTTCTTCCAAAGGAAGAATGCTCCCTGTGGCCACCGCCTTTTTCACAATGGTTTGCTTGGATGGTGTCTCCGTTTGATAGACCACTGGGTCTTCGGCGTTTTTCTGATACAGGTAGTACATGGAGCCACCGAACACTATTACGATGAGCAGCAAGATGACAATGGTTACCGATTTTTTCATTTTTTATAATTGTTAATTGATTGATTCTTTTAAATATTATTCATTTCGCAATGCTTCGATGGGCCGTACCCTGATCGCGCTCTGTGCAGGAATGAAGCCCGCCAAAAGCCCGGATACCATTAATATGGTCAAGGCGCCGGTTACCACCCCCACACTAACGCTTGGGCTCATAAACATATCCACAGGGCCCACACTGTCCAGCAACGAGTTGATGCCAAAAATGACCAAGGAACCGAATATGATACCTACCATACCCGATATCAAAGTGAGGAAAATGGACTCCATCAAGATTTGCTTTTTTATGGACCATGGTTGTTCGCCCAGTGCTCTGCGTATGCCTATTTCCTTGGTGCGTTCCTTCACCACAATGAGCATAATGTTGCTTACCCCTATAATACCGGAGAGCAGAACCATGATTCCCACGATATAGGCCACGGCCTTTAATGCTCCAAACAGGCTTTCTACACGGTTGTATTGTTCAAAAAGGTCAAAATAACCTACGGCCCGTGTGTCTTCCGGGTGGACTTTGTGACGTTTTTTCATCACATCCACAATGTTGTCCTTGAGCTGGGATATGGAACTGCCGTCGTTTGCGGTTATGGCCATCCAACCAACATCTTCCCCCCGGTTAAACGCTTGGGAAAATGATGTGAACGGGACAAATATTTCCTTTTGGCCCTCTTCGCCCCCACCACTATTGTTCTTCTTATAGGTGCCTATGACCATAAAGTTTACGCCCTGAATTTTGATATAAGTTCCCAGAGCTTCCTCATCCTTATCATAAAGGTCATTTTTTACTCCGTTGCCGATTATGGCCACTTTTCTTTTCTCACGGATATCGTTATAGTTCAAAAAACGGCCAGAGGTCACTGACATTGGATCTTGATTGATAATTTCCGGGTAGTCCCCATATACATTGTACGCCCCGCTGCGCAGACCATGCACCACATTGTTGTTGCCCCCAAAACCACCCAATTGGTTGCGAGGCGAGATAAACCTTAAATTGGGTACATTGTCCCTTAAGGCCTGCACATCATCAATTTTAAATTCAAAGCTTCTCCCTTTTGGTAAACCTTCGTAGGACCTAGTTGTGGCCCTGGTCCACATAAACATGGTATTGGTGGCCGTATCCCCAAAATCCTGTTTAATGCCATTTTCCAAACCTTTGCCTGCCGCCAAAAGCACAATAAGGATAAAAATGCCCCAACATACCCCAAAAGCGGTAAAGATGGTACGCCACACATTGGTAGTGAGCACCTCGATTATTTCCCGCCATCTATCTTTATTGAACATAGCTGTTTTTGGTTATTCGTCTCTTAAGGATTCGATTACTTTTACTTTTGCCGCTTTGTAGGCAGGAACAAAACCTGCGAGGGTCCCGGCCACTATTAAAACGATTACAGTGGAAAAGGCCACGTTAAAATTGACCGAGGGATTCATAATATAATCCACCTCTATATTGGGCCCTACAATTTCCAAAAGGGCCATACTAAAAATCAGTCCGCCGAAACCTGAAATGGCGGTCACGAAAATGGCCTCATGAAGTATCATTGCGATAATGGACCAAGGTTTGGCCCCAAGTGCTTTTCGTATACCAATTTCGCGGGTACGTTCCTTTACTACGATCATCATAATATTGCTCACGCCCACTACTCCTGCGATAATGGTACATACGCCCACAAACCAGAAGAATAGTTTTATGTTATTGGTGAGCCCATAATAGCGTTTGGCCTCTTCCATGGCGCTCCACACCTCAATCGCACCTGTATCGTCCGGAGCTATGGTATGGGTCTGCTGTAAATACTGTCGGAGGCCATTTTTAAAATCTACCGCTTGGGCAACGGCCTTATCAAAATTTTCCACGGGTGGCAGGGTAAAGGTCATATTGTTGACCCGGTTGCCGCCATTAAATGTTCGCTGTGCCGTAGTTATGGGAATATAGATACGTTCTTCTTCCCGGTCCTCCATTTCTTTATATACTCCTACTACCCTAAAGGGTATTCCTGAAATATCGATAAATTCACCGATGGGCGTTTCCACCTCTCCAAAAACATCCTTTTTAATTTTGTCCCCTATAATGGCCACTTTGCCATTGGAAATTTCATCTTGATAATTGATGAACCTCCCTTCGGAGATTTGGGCATTCTCTATAAATTGAAAATCGGAGGCTACGCCCTGAACGCCGTAGATGAGCGCTTCCTTTCCATAATTGACATTGACTCCACGAACAAATATTCTGGCGGAACCACGGTCAATACCCTCTTTGAACATCGTACTTGCCTTATCAAAATTTTCGTTTACGAGCTGAATCCGCCTTCCCGGGTTAAGACCTTTATATTCCTTGGAAGTTACACCAGGCCACACCCAAACACTGGTGGAGGCATCTTGCTTGAACTCATTTTCGATACCGTTGCGCATTCCCTGTCCAAATCCAAGAAGAATGACCAATATAAATATGCCGGATGCCACGGAAAGGCCGGTCAAAAAGGTCCTGAGTTTGTTCTTTCGTATGGTGTCAAATATTTCTTGCCACCGCTCAAGGTCGAACATAGGTTAGTGATTTTGATTGATGAAATACGCAAAAGCGTATATCAATTAGACTATCAAAATCTTAAATTGTTACAGTTAGAGTTAAAATCCCTATTGAAAGGATCTTTTAACCTCTCATCTTGCGATAAATAAAGTAGAAGAGGCCCGCAACCAAGACATAAGGAACGGCCATAAGATAAACGATTCCATTATTGATTGCTTCGGCGGTTTTTCCATCAGACTCGCTCTCTACTACCGCTCGGCACATAGCACATTGTGCCTCCGACATCGTTGGAATAATCAACATTATGAACAATATGATGAGAAATCTAGTCTTCATGAAAAATTAATAGGGGTAATAAGGTGAGATCATAACATAAACCAAAACACCGGTAACCGCAACGTAAAGCCAAATGGGAAAGGTGTACTTGGCCCATTGTCTGTGGCTCTCAAAATCGTCTAGATAGACTTTTGAATAGGTAATCAACACCAATGGTATTACGGATATGGACAACACAATGTGGGTCATCAATATAAAGTAATAGATAAACTTGATTGGCCCCTCCCCTCCAAAGACAGTGGTTTCGGAAGTCATGTGATAGGCCACATACATGACCAAAAACAAAGCGGACAAGACTATATTGGTCAACATCAACCTTCTATGTATCAATTGACGTCCATTCTTGATGGCTATAATGGCAGCAATCAATAGAATAGCTGTAAGACCGTTTATGCCCGCATAAATCGGGGGGAGAAACGACAATGGTTTTGCATTCGGAATTTTATAACCAAACAAAAGTGCCACCACTAAAGGTATAGCGATGGAAATTACGGTAATCAACCTATTGTACCGCTTTTCCTTTAGAGTAATTTCCTCGGTCATTCTGCCAATAATTTTTTAATGTCCTCTTTTAATATGGTAATCTGTTGGGTTTCCCCGTCTGAATTTACTTTTTGTTCCTCGGTAATGGTTCCACGATAATAGATCAATGGGTTACCGAATTCATCTTCACGGGAACGAATATACCCATTTTTGTCTACCAATGCGAACATACCGGAATGCTCGAATCCTCCTGGCGCATTTTGGTCTTCGTTGGCAAAAATGTAAAATCCTTGCCTTGCCAATTCATATATTTTCTCTTGATCGCCTGTCATCAAATGCCAATCCTTATCCGTGATACCATACTTTTCGGCATAGGCTGTTAGCACAGACGGTGTATCATATCGTGGGTTGATGGTAAAGGATGCCACTCCAAAATCTTCATCTTCTTTGAAGGCATCCTGCAATTCCACCAGATTTTTTGTCATTATGGGACAAATAGTGGGACAAGTGGTAAAGAAGAACTCAACTACATATACTTTGCCCAAATAGTCCTTGTTGGTCACCAATGTACTATCTTGATTATAAAACTCGAAGTCTGGCACGCGGCGCTTTTCACCTTGGTTGACCACAAAACCTACCTCTATTTCTTTGGAGCCATTGCTCATCCGGTCGTTTTCTACGACCGTGCCCCCTTTTATGCGTTTGGTGATTTCATACACCGCAAAAATCCCAAAAATCAATATGATCGCTGAGACCCAGATATAGGTATGCTTTCGTTTGTTATTTGCTCCTGTCGGCATTGTTCTTTTTTAAAGCTAAACGGTATTCGGCCAATATAATCTTAATGTCGTCCACCATTTTATTGTTCAATTCTGCTACTAAAGAGGTATCGAATCCATACTTGGTTCCTTCGTCCTCATCATCGGTTCGTCCGCGAAGTTTTAAATCCTTGTCAACTATAAATACATTGGGCGTGGAATAACTATCGTCCAAATCAATATTGGTCTCCAATGATTCAAAAATTGTTTCGATTTCATCTGGGTTGCCAAATGCAAAGTGCCATTTATCTATGTCGGAAAGTTTTCCCAATTCACTCTTCAAATCTTCGACCTTGCCCATTTGGTCTTCCGTCACCAACATCACCATCTGAAAATCGTTGAACTCCCCAAATCTTTTATAGATTTTTTGGTTCAAATTGAACGCATTCCCTTGTTTGGACGCTACATCATTGCCCAAAAAGCCTAAAATGGTAATCTTATCCTTTAGTTGAACATTGGGGTCTATCCGAGCTACATCTGCCACCTTTTCCGTGAGAATGGGGAGGCGTCCAAAATTGTTCACTCCCGATGCGAAAAATAAATACACGACCACAGGGAGTATAAAAAGAACGGCTAATACAATTTTCTTCTTCATAGTGTTTATAAAACCGTACAAAAATAAAAAAAGACGGTTGGAAAACCGTCTTTTAAATCTGTTAAATGCTTTTCTTAGAAGTTCCAAGTAATGAATCCATCACTGTACACATTATAAATGTAGTCGGCTTCAAAAAGCAAGATGAATATCAAATAACATACTAGGAAAATCGGGGTCCATACAATTACCCTTCGCAATGGAGTTTTCTCGTCCCTTAAGTGCATAAAGTCCCATGCTATGTAATAGGCTTTAACCAGGGTAAGTATGATGAAAATCCAGTTAAGGAGTTTCATTCCCAAAAAATGACTGTGGGTCAAGAACCGTGGTTTTATGATACCCAATGCAACTTCCACTGTTGTTACTATCGAAAGGAAAATAAGTACTCCCCAAATTTTTTGGGTGTTCGACTTAAATTTTACAAGTCCTCTGAAAATCTCGAGTTTATGATCGTGTGCCATTTATAATCTGTGTTTTTTATACCAAATAAAAGAATGTAAATACGAATACCCATACCAAATCCACAAAGTGCCAGTACAGTCCAACCTTTTCTACCATTTCATAGTGACCTCTTCGCTCGTAGGTACCCAATATCACATTAAAGAAAATGATGACATTGATCACTACTCCAGAGAATACGTGGAATCCGTGAAATCCTGTGATAAAGAAAAAGAAATCGGCGAACAATCTATGTCCATATTCGTTGTGAATAAGGTTTGCACCTTCTACCACTTGGTTAGCTTCCAGTATTTTTGAAAGCGATTCTTTTCTGTCCAAAAGGGTTTTTTCACCTTCTTCATTCAGTTGTTCCGTTCTGATAAGGATATTTGGTGTTGCTTTGAAACCTTCAACAACTTCGTTCAAAGAGTAAGAAGGCATCGACCTTTCACCATAAAACCATATACCTTCGCTCTCTACATGTCTTTCCCTTTCATCAGGTATTGTTTTTGCAAAGTCAGCCAAGGCAGCTCTTTCCCCTGTTTCCGCATCAACAAACTGAAGGATTCTACCTGAGTTGGTTTCTAGAGCTCCGTAATCACCTTTAATGAATGTTGCCCACTCCCATGCCTGTGAGCCAACGAAGATGGCACCACCGATGATGGTTAGGAACATATATAGGATAACGCTTTTTTGCTTCATTTTGTGACCTGCATCCACTGCGAGCACCATGGTCACAGAGGACATAATCAAAACAAAGGTCATGAAAGCCACATAATACATAGGATAGTTCCCATGGAAAAAGGGCACGTGGGTAAATACCTCATCGGCTATAGGCCATAGCTCTATAAACTTAAATCTTGAGAAACCATAGGCTACCAAGAACCCAGAAAAGGTCAAGGCATCCGACATGATAAAAAACCACATCATCATTTTTCCATAGCTAGCGCCAAGAGGCTTATTTCCGCCTCCCCAAACGCTGTCTTCTGTACCGGTACTTACCGTTGCATCCATATAAAAGGTCGTTTTATTAAAACTTTCACAAATTTACATTTTTTGATGTATTGTAAAAGACAAACTTGATTGAAAACTGCGTCAATCTTGTTTTATTTCACGAAATACATAAATAGAATTAGATATACCCAAATAAAATCCAAAAAATGCCAAAATGTGGCACCCAACTCCATTCCCAACATATTATCGGGGGTATACTTATGTCTTATTTGCTGTACAATAACCACTAAAAGTGAAATCAATCCTGCCACTACGTGGGCAATATGTACGGCAGCTATCAAAAATACGTAGGACATTTTTATATTACTGGTGGGACCGGTAAAATAATAACCGTTTTCCAGCATCTGTGAAAACCCCACAAATTGTAATGATATAAATGTGATTCCCAGTGCCAAAGTGATGAGCAAACATATAGTGCCCGCCTTTTGATTATTGTTGCTTACAGATTTTCTCGCGATAAAATAGGTAATACTGCTCAAGATAATCATGGCCGTGCTGACAAAGAATGCACTTGGGAGCTCTAAATCACTTACCCAATCCTCTCGTTTACTACTTACAATATAGGCGCTCGTCCAACCAGCAAAGCCCATGATCAAACTCACAATACCGAACCAAAGCATCATTTTTTTTGCCCTTTTGTTCTTTTCCTCCGCTGTTCCTTGGGTTAAATCCATTTTTAGCTTATAAACTTATCTAATACGTATACTATCTGAATCAATGATATGTAGGTAACACTGGCCAACATCAATTTTCTGGCTGATGCATTGTCCCTATTTTCATAAAGTTTGAAAGCAAAAAACAACATGACCAATCCTGACAAAAATACGATGATTGCTGCAGTAATGGAAAGGTTAAGCCTACCCGTGAAACCAAAAACCGGGACAATGGAGATTACAATCATCCAGATGGTGTAAAGTATGATCTGAAGTGCCGTTCCCTTATCCCTATTTCCTGTAGGCAACATCTTGAAGCCTGCTTGTTTGTAGTCGTCGTCCAACATCCAACCCAGTGCCCAGAAGTGTGGGAACTGCCAGAAGAATTGTATCATAAATAATGTGCCGGGTTCAATCCCAAAATCATCGGTCGCGGCAACCCATCCCAACATAAATGGTATGGCACCAGGAAAAGCACCAACAAATACCGAAAGTGGTGACTTTGTTTTTAGCGGTGTATAAACACTGGTATACAAAAAAATGGATATAGCACCGAACATCGCCGTTTTAGGGCTTAGTGCCAACAAAGCCAAAACACCCAGCACTGTTAAAGTGACTGCAATAATCAGGGCAGTCCTAACACTCATTCTACCTGATGGAATAGGCCGGTTTCTTGTACGCTTCATCAGAGCGTCGAGATCCTTTTCTATAATTTGATTATAGGCATTTGAGGCCCCGACCATGCAGTACCCCCCAAACATCAATAACAACAAGGAAATCAAATCCACCTGATAGGCGCCCAGAAAATACCCTGCAATCGAAGAGAAGACCACACTTACGGCCAACTTGGCCTTGGTAATCTCCTTAAAGTCGGAAAATACTATGGAAAGGGTATTGCTTTTTACTGAACCTACGGCAGATTTCATCCACTACATTATTGGCTGGCAAAGATAACGCCAGTGTATATCTTTTGCAACCAAAGCTAAAGTTTTATGATTCTTGTAATTAAATGAATAAAAAAAGCCTTGACGTTTCCATCAGGGCTTTTTCTATTCCTACCTCGGCAAGAATTATATAAATTTTACTGAAGCTTAAATGTAATTGGAATACTGAAAGGAACCTTTACTGGCCTACCTCTTTGTTTTCCAGGCGTCATTTTAGGCAGTTTTTGAATAATTCTCATCGCCTCTGCTTCCAAGTTTTTGTCCGGTCCACGCATTCTAATGTTTCCGATACTTCCATCTTTCTGGATAACGAAAATTACACTTACCCTACCTTGAACTCCCATTTCTTGGGCAATTTCTGGGTAACGGAAGTTTTTACGAATGTGAGCTTGCATTTGTTCTTGAAAACAAGCCTTTTTATCCTTAGCGTTTTCACACCCAGGGAATACTGGCACGTCCTCGATAACTGCAAAAGGAACAGAAATATCTTCTTCAACTTCTTCCACTTCAACTTCCTCGATTTCGATTACCTCTTCTTCTTGGCTGGTTTCAGTAGATTCGATTACTGTTTCCTCAACTTCTTCCTCATCTTCTACAACCTCGATAACTTCGGGGGCTGCAGGTGGCGGTGGTGGCGGTGGAGTCTTGATTTGCTCGGTCATTGGCACTTCTTCGTCCAATTGATCTTCAACATTCATAGAAATGTCGTAATCATTGACCTTGTCATATTTTTTCCACTCCATGGCTCCGTATACCAATGCCAAAACAGCGGCCAATCCTATAACGAAATATAGGGCACTGTTTCTTCCTACGTCTGCTTTCGGGTTCTTTTTTGGTTCCATCCTTTTTCTCCTTTTCTAAATTTAGTGTTTGCTAATTTAATTATTAATTGGTTAAATAAACAATTAAAATTTCCATTTTAACGGGTTTTTCTTAGAAAAAAACCACCGAATCAATCCAATTCCTGCAAATGCTCCCAGTGTATTTGCCAAAACATCGGCAAATTCGGCCATACGGTCCGTTGTTAGGGTGTATTGCAGCACCTCAATCAGCATTCCATATAATATAGCGAAAATTAAACCAATAATCAAGGTTTTTCTCAATCCCAAGCTTCCAGAGGTTCTTTCCCGTAAACTTAAACTTCCCACAAAAGCGAACACCAAATAAAATGTAAAATGAACGATTTTATCGGCATATGGAATATTCAGACCTCCTGTATCCAAATCCATTTGAGAGAAAGAAAATAAGCTGAGCATTGTGATGACCACTACCCAGCTTATAAATAATATAGTATATATGCTTTTTTTAAGCACCTATCAATGCCTTGTAATCATCGGCACTCATTAATTCTTCTACCTCGGAAGGCTCGCTAATTTTTATTTTCACCATCCAGCCATCGCCATAAGGGTCGGAATTCACTTTTTCGGGCTCGTCTTCCAATGCTTCATTGAACTCGATGATCTCACCACTTAATGGCAAAAACAAATCCGAAACGGTCTTTACCGCTTCAACTGTTCCAAAAACCTCTTCTTTGTCCAAGGTCTCATCCAAAGTTTCCACTTCCACGTAAACGATATCCCCTAGCTCACTCTGGGCAAAATCCGTGATTCCCACAGTTGCGATATCTCCATCTATCTTGACCCACTCATGGTCCTTTGTGTACTTTAATTCTGATGGTATGTTCATTGCTAATGTATTTGAATTAGTCGATGGACAAATGTAACAGATTGCGGAAAGCTTTTCAAAGAAACTTTGTGACAAAATGATGCATAAATAAATATAGGGTGTTTTCTAGTTTCCGAAGTTGTATCGCAACGTAAAGCCGGTATTGATGGTAGTTTGTGGAAATGCAGTGGAAACCGCAAACTCAGAGAAGGAATGGTCGTAAAAGAACAAAGCGTTCAAACTCTTGCTCAAAGCGTAATCCGCTGTAAATTTTATGGACATCAATCGCTGACCTGAGGTAATTTGATTGTTGTTGATATCCAAGTTACGGATTATGGTAATGTTATCACGTAGTGAAAGGTCTGCCTTTAGGTTCAGATCTCCTTTTAAACGTGTTTTCTCGCCTCCTATGTTGGTCACAAACTTTACATCCTTGAAGCGGTAACCAAGACCAAGTGTGTATTCGTTTCCATTGATTTCCGTCAAAAGATTATTATCAAAACTTAGCGACAAAGTCCTACTGGTCCTCATCTCGGCCAAGAAGCTGAACGAATTTTGCATTTCAAAATCCACACGCATCAAAGGATTGAACTCGTCGGTAAGCACCACATTATTGATCAATGTTTTGGGAAGCCAATCACCCGTCTCTGAGTCGATAGAAGTGTTCTGACGCTCCAAATTGGTTTGGAAAGAATTCACACTATAGGCAGCACGATAGCCATGGCTCAATGAGAATCGTTTGAATTTCTTCTTGAACCATCGGTTTTTCATCAAACCTGTATACTTAATGTTCCAGTTCGGAATCGGGATTTCCCTGAAAGCATCCAAATTTACACTTTCAGCATCCTGCCCAGTATATGCGGCAAAGAATGCTGGAAGCAATACCTCTTGCTGTGTTTTGCCGTAGCGCTCTGGGAATCCATCCTCATCCAACTGCCCAGGATTCTCCCCTCTGTCGGAAACCAACCTATTGGCAACGGTAATACGGTTTTGCTTGAACTGCTCGAACGTTTCGGAATCAAACTCGTCACTTTTACTGAACACGGTTCCGATCATTACGGTAGAAATACTAAAGTTCCCCATCTCGTTGATCAAACCTGGCTGTCCGTTTGCCCAATCCTCAGGACTGTAGGTCTCTTGAGAGGAACTCATAAAATTTCTATCTGCCGTTAGGTCAATTGTCAAATCCTGAGTAGGCTGGGCCGTAGCGGTAACATTCAATTGCCTATTGGTGTTCTGCATAAACTGGTTGCTGTACTCTGGATAATCCGTCAACCAACCTCTACGGGCCGCTTCGAACCTTACATCTGCCTGACTACCAAAAACAAAGCCCAATGTTGGCCGAGAAGTTCCGATAAATCCAATGGATTGTGTATAACCCGGCAACACCGTTCCTCGGTTCTCGCTATAATTCACGTTCACCCGTTTCACCATGGTTACAATATCTACCAAGGTATTGAAGCCCTTACTGGTTTTTCGTGGACCTTCTGCTTCTTCACCATTAGCAGGGTTACCTGCTTTGTCCCTTCTTATCGTCGCTTGGTTCGCTGTTACTTTTCCGTCACGTTTCCTCAGACCCAAAAAGTCATAAAAACGTTGCATGCTCATATTGGCCGTCAAATTATGGGTGCTGGCATTTTGAACGGTGTTGATGTTTTCCCCGGCAACGTCTATAAGCGCATCGCCTCCACGCTGCCAATCAAAATTACTGGTATAAGTGTACTGGGCATTTATAAAATTCAGAAATGGAATCTTGTTAAGCGGCAGCTCATAGTTCAATTGCATTTGCTGTGCATGCCTGTTGGGCTCTCCTATATCAAAGAAGCCGTCCCATAAATCAAGTGCCTGATTGATTCCCGAATCCCGATCATCATCCACATTAAAATAATTACGGACAATATTGTTGTTGGAAGCAGTAAGATTTAACCGTAATGATTTTGACAAACTATAGTTGAGAGCATATTGCCAATTGAACAGGTAGTTACGCTGTTGAAGCAATGGCAACTGGAGCGCATCCACTCCGGGTTCTAACACATCACGATACCTTTGTTGATTAAAGGAACGGTTATAGTTGGCATTAACCGACAAGCTTGTGGGCAGGGCATTAAAGTTCAAATCCTTGAGCCATTGCCAATATTTACCTGTGAGCATGGAATCCTTTTTGGCAAACGGCGCCACGGGAGCCGGTTTAAAATTATGATTGTAGACAAATCCAGTAGAAACGTTTTGGTCGCGAAGCTCGGCCACTTCGAAATCCCTATGGTCGGTTTCATTGTAAGAATAATTAAAGGTGAAGTTTTCTACATCGAAGAAATTTTCCTCAGCTTCCTCTCCCCTATTTTTTCTGACCCCGATCAAATTTATACTGGTACGTTTGGTATAATCCTCAGCCTGCTCCTGAATGGTTTCCGCTTCTTCTTGTGTCGAGGCTGCCGCAATCCTGTCATCCAATCTCAAATCATCATACACTGGATCGAACTCTGGGGTAATCAATGTTTCAGAAATACCATAATTGAAAGGTAGTTGCAGATTCCATTTCTTGGGAAACAATTGGCCCACATTTACATTGGTCACTACATCATAGGAAATGGCATCTTCCAAAGCACGCTCGGTCGGGGTCTGATCTATAGATCCAAAACCAGATGTACTTCTGCTTCCTGTTGCGGTCACGTTCGCAAAATCCGCCATATTGGCATCCAAAGCTGCCGTGGCGGCCCAACCCCCATTATTTTCCAATCCTGCCAAACGAAGCTCATTGAACCAAACTTCTCCCCGTGCAGGAATATCATCGATATTCTTGATACCTACCATCATACCACGGATACTACCCAAGGATGGGTTACCCCTGATTCCAATACGGACCCTTCCCAAAGTTCTTGGAGCGAACTCATCGACCAAAACAGCCTCGCCATCCACTATTTCGTAGTAGTTGATCTCGTCAAGGGTCTGATCGGATATTCCTTTTGATTTTACCTTGTTCAGATCCCTCAACGCTACATCTATTTCGTTGACATCTGGCCAAATCTCTTCCGCAGATGAAGCTCCAAAAGAAGTAAATTGAAGTGGCAATTCTATTTGGTAAAAGTTTTCGGAGAAATCCGTGCCGATTCTCAAGAAACCGACCAGAGGCGTATCACTGTCTGAATAATCGGCATTGAATATTTTTTCGGCGTGCATGAACATCTTCAAACGTTCGTACTGACGCACATCCACATTCACATTTTTGAACACTCCACGGGAATCTTGAGACTCCAGGTTTTCCACCACAAAGGACAATGACTGCTCATTCTGGCGAATTATCGTATTGTTATTGTTCAACTGCTCCCTAAAAACTCCCGGTGGCAACACATATGGTATGGGCTGTCTTCCGTAGTTTTCTTCAATATTTACGGTATTTACATCGGTAACGGTAGCATCATCAGAAGGATCATTGTCCACAGTGGGCTGTAGCGAATTGGTATAGGTCCTCCAATCACCGCGTACCAAATCCAAGGTAGCAAAACGAAGAACCACATCATCCGAGAACCCGGTCAAATACATCCTCATGAAACTGATGGATCTAAAATCAGAGATTCCACCAACGGCATCGGTAAAATCGCTTAATGGTATTTTATACTGAATCCACCTACGGTTCAACTGCGTACCATTGGGCAACGTGGGTGTTTGCCCTTCTCGAATGTCGGTCACATATTGGTCATCGATAGTTGTATTTGGCTTTATCTGGATGCGGTATTCGTAATAGCTGTTCACCGTATTCATGGTCAAATCCCTATCGATATCCTCCACATCGGGCAAAGTGGTGGAGCCCCTATTGGTGTTTGTAACGGTTACCGGGGAGTTCCCTTGTGTATTGTTAAAATCCAAATAGCGCTCCAAGATTCCTCCTTCGCGGTTCAAATAATACTGATAGTTATCTAAGGCGGGGTCTTCCGCAGGACCATTATAGATTGTAGCTTCTTCCGCATCGTCGTAACCATCCAAACCAAGGTCTTGTGCCGACCTATTGGCCTCATCGGCATCAAATGCATAAACCAACGACTGCGTGGAAGGTACTTGGCCCCAAATGGTCTCTCTCGGAATTTCATTATTGGTGCTGGCAGGCAATCCGTTTTCGTATTGCTTTCGACCATCCTTTAAAATATCTTCGGAAATATTTCCTAGGTTGAGCACCAGTTCCCCTGCATTGACATCAACGGTTTCTCCATCAACATAAGGATCCAACACCCAAAATTGGACAAATTCCACATTGGATTGTTCAAAATTGGTACTGCTCAACGGTCTCATGATTCCACCCCATTTGGCATCCGGGGTTTCGGTTTCAAAACTTGGATTGGCATTGTATGGCCCTTTTTGATTGGGATAGTAAACAATGTCCAAAGTACTTTGTACTTGGGTCTGCCCTTGCGCAATATCCGTTTCGGTAAATACCTCATCAATAAAAACCCTACGGGTAGAGTTCAACGAAATATCGTTGTCCGATAATCCAGATGGTCTTTGGTTGGTGTAAAAAATAGGATCTATGGTGTACCATGCCATTTTAGCACGTTCGTAACCTACATCTATTCCTGTTCTATCATTCAAGAACTCTACTGGCGGGCTCGCCAATGTCCACCCCAGCGATGAGCGAATATCAATCAAGGCCTGTGCTCCTTCAAAATCATCCAAATAGGTAGTTGTCTCACCTTGAAAATCGGCATTTTTTGGCGAATTGGGCCTTAAAAATGCCACCTCTCCCCTTACAGAAAGATTGGAAGGCACATCCGTATCAATATTTGGCAACTTATTGGCCAATCTCGTCAGGAACGGAATTTCGGTACTGAAATTTCCGTTCAGTCCAAAAATGGTATTGTTCACGGGCTCGATTCCGTAGTTTGATTTTTGGGTCAAGGGACGCTCGTTCAAGTTGAGAAAGGTTCCCCCCAAAAGAAACTTTTCGTTGAATTTATGTTCCACGTTCACCCCTGCAAAACGTCTGGTCTGCTGACCAAACACCGCGTTGTTCTCCACCGAAATATTGATAGGCGTATTGGAGGCTTCCAAACTTGGGTCGAGAAGCTGCACCGTACCGGCTTGATAGTTTACAGTATAATCAATCCCTTCTTGCAACTGGCGACCTCCTGCAGTTACGGTAACCGAACCTTGAGGCACATTGAAAGCTCCAATTGGAATACCGTTATTGGATTGCGAAGTATATTTTCCTTTTATTTGAAATCTGTTTTTTTCGGCATCCTGTAAGGAAGCTGCCTTGGTCTTGGCGTACATGTTTCGGAACACGTAACGCTGTTGGTTGGGATTATAGCCCTGATCGTTGTCCACATCATAGACGCCTCCCCCTAGTAATTCGAAAAGGTATTCCCCGAATGGCTCGACCTTTGTAAAAATAATCCGTCCAGATTGCGAATCGACCGTTATACCTTCGACATAATCAAAAAAGCCATCTCCGCCCGGTTGCACATCATTATAGGTATTCAATCGGTCCAGATTAAATACATTTAATAGCACTTGATCCTGTAGACCAGTGGGCCAACCTGCGTTCGGATCGACCGGGGTAATATAGTTTCTGGGTGTGGGGTCGGAATAGAGGATATTGAGTTTAAAATCTTCTTGACTCAATTGATAGGCCCCTGTAGAATAGATGTTTTTCATCATCAAATCCCAAATAGGATCCTGAACATTGGTGATGTTACTTTTCAATAGTTTCAAGACCAATGAGTTGTTCTCAATCAAGTTAGAATTTGGTGGAACCGTGGTCGCATCCACACCTCCGTTGGCAAATTCCCCAACTTGATAGACCTGCCCATTAAAGGTATACTGGAAAGCAACCCCTAGCACCTCATCATTGCTCAAACTCTGGCTCAAAGAAATATAACCCAATTGAGAATCGAACTCGTAATCCCTGCCAGGCTCCAGTTTTCTAGCGTTTTCCAAAATCGCATAATCAAATCCTTGGTTTACGGTATATCCTGGGATATTAAATCCGGATTCCACCGTTGCAATATCACGAATAGCCGGTGTTAGTGCCCCACTCCCAATTTGATTGGGATCATAGTCGTTAGCCCCGTTCTGTGGAAGTCCTGTTGCCACTGCCTGAGGATTAAAAAATCCTGCGGGATCACCATTGTTCACACCAATGCGGGTATTATCTGAAATGGCTTCTCCTAAATCCTGGATGGCCACCACGTTCCTTACGTTTTGTGTTTGTTGGTTTCTGTTGGTCACCCACACCTCCAAACGGGTAATCTGCACTTGGGTCTGTATGAATGGGTAAAATTGCAAAGCACGGTCGTAATTGTCACGGAAATAATGTGCCAAGAAAAAGTGCCTGTCCTCATCATAATCCAAAGCCGTCAGTGAAAATTCATTTACTGTTCCACCACCTTGGGCAACTACGGTATTGTTTTGCGAACGCTGTTCAGAGAAAACAGCCGTAACCGTGGTTTTTCCGAATTGAAGTTGTGTTTTTACACCAAATAAACTCTGCGCACCGGTAATCAAAGAACTGTTGAGCGGCATACTTACGTTACCTACTTCAATTTTTTGAAGAATATCGTCCTCGGTAGGGGTATAATCCAACTTGACCAAATTCTGGAAATCGAAAGTGGCCTCTGTATCGTAGTTTGCTGTCACCTGAAGACGCTCGCCAACTTTTCCCAACAAACTCAAACTGATACGCTGGTCAAAATCAAAAGAAAGATTGGTACGGTTTCTAGGCGATAATGCAGGGTTGTCATTCTTCTGCCACAATACGCCCAAATCCATGGCTACCGACCCTTGTGGTATTACCTCAATGGTATTTCCCCCAAAAATGGTCTCAAAAAAGTTACTGTTCACATAAAAATTGGGCAAAAGATTTCGTCTCGCCTCTTCGCTTCCAGTCTTTTTTCCGGCATACGCATCTCCCTTTTGTTTAAAATAGAGCTTCATCTGCTCCTTTTCTACAAGATCGTAGTATTGTTCAGGCGTAAGGATTATTGGGTAATTAACATTGAAATCGCCAATGCTCTCGGTATATACGTAAGTGTTTGTTTTGGGGTCGTAGGTATATTTTGCAACAATGCTGTCGGGATTTTGCATAATAAGGCGACCAAGCTCAACTCCTGTTTGCACGGAATCCTGAGCCTGCTCGTTAGTTTCCTGCGCCAATAGGTTGGATATGGACAGCAAACAAACAATAAAGAAGGTGTACTTAAAACTCAGTGGTTTAAGTATTGGTTTTGCCCCTTTTTTCAAACTAGTTACAAATTTTTCAGCGCCTGTTTTATAATGTTCTCTACGCTTAACGAAGTGTCTTGGGAAAGTACCTTGTCGACCACCTTTTCAGATTGCTTTCTGGTAAAACCAAGAACCTCTAATGCAGATAACGCTTCTTCTTTATTTGTATTGTTTGATTGTTGTGAAACTTCGCCTATGTCGTAGACTTTTAAAATCTTGTCCTTTAAATCCAAGATAACGCGTTGGGCCGTTTTCGCCCCAATCCCTTTTACAGACTGGATTGTGGGCACATCGCCATTCGCTATGGCATCCCTTACATCGGCCGGAGACAACGAGGATAACATGGTACGTGCGGTGCTGGCCCCGACCCCCGAAACGGATATCAATAAACGGAACACTTCGCGCTCTGCACGCTCCGCAAAACCGAAGAGCGTATGCGAGTCTTCCTTTACCAATAAATCCGTGTAGATAAATATATTTTCCTCATCGGTAAGCAAGGAAAAGGTATGCAACGAAATATTCAAAAAATAGCCAACACCATTACATTCCACTATGGCGTAGGTTGGATTTTTTTCGACCAGTTTTCCTCTTAAATGGGTAATCATGCTATCTGTTTTATTGGAGACTATTCTCCTTGCATTCTAGCTTTTCGTCTTTTCTCCCTTTCTTGCGCATCGATAACGGCAACTGCGGCCATATTTACCATTTCATCCACGCTTGCTCCCAATTGTAATATGTGGGCGGCTTTGGTCAACCCGACCATTATCGGACCAATAGAATCGGCATTGTTCAGGCCTTTGAGCAGCTTATAGGTAATGTTGGCAGATTCCAAGTTCGGAAACACAAAGGTGTTCACCTTTTTTCCTGATATTTTGGAGAAAGGGAAGTTTTTATCGCTCATTTCCGGATCTAGTGCAAAATCGGTTTGAATTTCACCATCGACCACTAAATCAGGATTTCTCTCATGTAAAATTCTAACGGCCTCACGCACTTTTTTGGCGTGCGGATGGTTTGATGAACCAAAATTCGCATAAGATAGCAGTGCCATAATTGGATTAAAACCAAAGGTTTTGGCCACATTGGCCGTCATTTGGGCAATCTCGGCAAGCTCTTCCGCGTTCGGATTTATATTGATGGAGGTATCCGCTAAAAATAGTGGTCCTCTATCCGTAATCATAATATTCACGGTACTGGCATTCTGTACGTTCTTGGCTCTTCCCAACACTTCAAAAACAGGACGTAAAACTTTAGGGTATGCCCTGGAATAACCGGAAATCATGCCGTCAGCGTCGCCTTCCCTCAACATCATGGCACCAAAATAGTTACGTTTGCCCATGTTGACACGCGCACTGTACTTGGTCTCTCCTTTTCTTTTTCTTAATTCCCAGAGCTTTAGTGCATATCTGGAACGCATTTCACTGAACTCATCGGAACGAGGATCTATAATCGGCACTTCTGCATCAAACTCAAGTTCTTTCTTTAGATGCTCTATGATTTCCTTGTTTCCGAGCAAAATAGGTGTTGCTATTCCTTCCTCATAAACAATCTGAGCTGCCTTCATCACATCCAACAATTCCGCCTCTGCAAAAACAATACGCTTTGGATTTACCTTGGCCCTATTGTGCAATAACCTTACTACTTTATTATCGTTGCCCGACCTTTGGTACAATTCTTCTTCGTACTTATCCCAATCTTGAATCGGAAATTTGGCGACCCCACTATCCATAGCGGCTTTGGCAACTGCAGGAGGAATTTTGGTTATCAAACGTGGGTCGAATGGCTTTGGAATTATATAATTTCTACCAAAAGTCAACCTAGTGGCATCGTAAGCTATATTGACTTGCTCTGGAACGGGTTCCCTGGTCAAATCGGCCAAGGCCCTAACGGCGGCCATCTTCATTTCTTCGTTAATCTTAGTGGCACGCACATCCAAAGCTCCTCTAAAAATGAAAGGGAACCCAAGTACATTGTTCACTTGGTTAGGATGGTCGGAACGCCCCGTCGCCATAATGATATCCTTTCTTGTTTTACAGGCCAAATCGTACTCGATTTCGGGATTAGGATTGGCCATGGCAAAAACAATCGGGTTTTCAGCCATGGAACTCAACATTTCCGGAGAAACAATATCAGCTATGGAAAGTCCAATGAAGACATCAGCATTGACCATGGCATCTTCCAAAGTATCAATTTTTCTATCGGTAGCAAACTCCGCTTTCTCCACACTTAAGTTTTCTCGATCGCTTCGTATTACCCCTTTACTATCGAGCATTACGATATTCTCCGCTTTTGCTCCAAATGCCTTGTACAACTTGGTACAAGAAACGGCCGCTGCACCAGCCCCGCTTACCACGATTCTAACATCTCCAATTTTCTTCTCCGCAATTTCGAGGGCATTCAACAAAGCGGCAGCAGAAATTATGGCAGTACCGTGTTGATCATCATGCATTACTGGGATATCCAACTCTTCCTTCAATCTTCGTTCTATCTCAAAGGCTTCTGGAGCTTTAATATCCTCTAAATTAATACCTCCGAATGTGGGAGCAATTGTCTTTACCGTTTCGATAAAACGATCCACATCCTTGGTATCCAATTCGATGTCGATTCCATCTATATCAGCAAAAATCTTAAAAAGCAAACTCTTTCCTTCCATTACAGGCTTGGAAGCTTCCGGTCCAATATCCCCCAGACCCAATACAGCCGTTCCATTGGAAATTATGGCAACGATGTTCCCTTTGGCAGTGTACTTGTAAACATCATCCTTGTTCTTTTCAATTTCCAAACAAGGTTCGGCCACCCCTGGTGAGTAGGCCAATGCCAAGTCCCTTTGGGTGGAATATGGTTTTGTTGGTACAATCTTGATTTTTCCCGGCTGTGGTTTTGCGTGATACAGTAACGCTTCCCTTCTTTGCTTTTCCTTGCTCATATTGTAAAAAATGAAGTGGTAAAGTTAGGGCATTCGTTGCTTTTATCTTAAAATCTTGATAATCAATTTCAAGTTGACCGAAAAATTAAAAACGTAATTTTATAACCTACTGCCTCAGTTCGATTTAGGAATCCAAGGGATACTCCTTTTTAGCCTTTTTAACATTGAGTCGCATGGCCAAAATGCTTGCTATAACAAAAAACGAGCCTGCAAAAAGCATCGCATTGACTGAATTGCCCCCCAAAAGGTTTTTAAAAATAGGGCCAAAAGAAAGTGTTTCAATGCCCATTGGAATTACGATCATCATATTTAGTATACCCATGTACACCCCTCTTCGTTCCTGAGGAACTACTTTGGAAACCATACTGTACGGGATTCCCATCATGGCCGCCCAACCAATTCCGAACAGCACCATAGGAAACAGTACATAAACCGGATCTTGAATATATGGTATGGCAAACAGCGCAATGGCCGTGCCCAATAAACTCAAAGCATACACTTTTTTACCGCCAAAACGCAAGGTCAACGGTACCAACACCAATGCAACAACAGCCGTGACAACATTGTAGGTTGTGCTCATTTTGGCAGCTTGCGCAGCAGCCTCTGAAGTATTGTACCCCAATGAGACCCTGAACAATGGTGTTATGAACTGCCAATACACAAAAAGGGCATACCATTGAAATAGATATACGGCCGAAAGTTTCCACATAAATTTGGGCATATCCTTGACCGCTTTGGCAATTTCCACAAATGGAACCTTGACGCGTTCCATAAAGGGTAGCGCTTTATGTTTATTGATTTCTGAAAGCTCTTCATCCGTAGGAGGAATCTCGGGAGTTTTTAAAACAGACCATAAGATGGTGGCTATCGATAAGAACGATCCTATAAAAAAAGAATAGTACAACCATTTGGGCACCGTCCCTTCTATTTCTTGACCACCACCAAACCAATCCTGGAACAAAAAGATGGAAGCATTGGCCAAAAGAATACCCGCACCCACAAAAAGGCTCTGCATTTGATAGCCCATACTGAATTGTGATTCCGGCAATTTATCCCCAACAAACGCCCGATATGGCTCCATGGCCATGTTGTTTCCCACGTCCAAAATCCACAACAATCCCACAGCAAACCATAAGGCGGGACTCAATGGAAAGGCAAACAAACAGATACTGCCCATTATGGCACCTATCAAGAAGAAAGGTTTACGCCTGCCCCATCGTGGCGACCATGTTTTATCGGATACGGCCCCAATGAGGGGTTGAACGATCAAGCCCGTTACCGGCCCCGCAATATTTAGAATGGGGAGCATTTCTTCCGAAGCGCCCAAAAAAAGAAATATTGGGTTAATGGCGCTCTGCTGCAACCCAAAACTGTATTGGATTCCAAGGAACCCAACATTCATATTAAAAATTTGCCAAAAGCTTAATTTTGGTTTTTTAATCGTAATCATCCTGTTTGTTTAGCTAGTCTTTACCATATCTCAACAAAAGACATGGATATTTTAAGAATATAGCTCAATATAATGCTATTTCTTCAAAAAATTAATGTTCCGCTGTAGACCGGATAATTTTGTTCTCTTTACCGCTGACTTTTTGAAGATTTTTTTGAAGACATCCTCTGTTATCTCTTCCCAATCTTTTTTGGTGAAGGACAACAAGTCGGGATTAGGATTAAAAAGGGGTTCGCTATGCGGTTTTGAAAATCGGTTCCATGGACAAACATCTTGGCACACATCACAGCCGAACATCCATTCGTCCAATTTACCATCGAATTCGGAAGGAATTTCGTTCTTCAATTCGATGGTGAGATAGGAAATACATTTACTGCCATCGACCACGTAGGGCTGTACAATCGCTTCGGTGGGACAGGCATCAATACAAGCGGTGCAGGTTCCACAATGGTCGGTGACCGGTGTATCGTACGCCAACTCCAGATCCACAATCAGTTCGGCAATAAAATAAAATGAGCCCACTTGTTGGGTAAGCAAATTACTGTTTTTACCTATCCAACCCAAACCGCTTTTGGCTGCCCATGCCTTATCCAGAACCGGAGCAGAATCCACAAATGCACGTCCGTGGACATCCCCTATTTCTTCTTGAATAAACTGAAGCAGGCTTTTGAGCTTGTCCTTTATCACAAAGTGATAATCCATCCCATAGGCATATTTGGAAATTTTATAGGAATCGGGGTTTTGATCTTCGGAAGGAAAGTAATTCAACAAGAGTGATATGACCGACTTGGAGCCTTCAACCAATTTTGTAGGATCCAAACGCTTATCAAAATGGTTCTCCATGTACTGCATTTCGCCATGCATGTTCTGGTTGAGCCATTTCTCCAAACGGGGCGCTTCTTCTTCCAAAAACCCCGCCTCTGATATGCCACACGACAAAAAACCGAGGCGCTTGGCTTCGGTCTTGATCATGGAAGTATGTTTTGTGATCGAATTCAATATTGGCGACTGCTTATGTTTTGAAGCACCAATATACAAAAGACATGCTCAATTTTATTGGGGAGGGGGAGGAATAGCCATATCAAAATCGGATGCCGTGGCCAATACTTTTTGAATGATTTCTGGTTCAACCGATTTCATTACGGCATTGTCTTCGGTTTCGGGAACACCAAAAGTTTCAAAAAACTTAGAGAATCCTTTGGGACTGTGAATGTTGACCCAGGTACAAGGTGAATCCGTTTTATTACTGAACGTATGCAGAGTTCCCGGTGGCACATCCACAGACTCTCCCTGTTTACAAATGAATGTTTTCCCGTTCACAAAAAACTCAAGCTCGCCCTGGATTACCATAAAAGCTTCCTTGTACTCGCTATGTATATGTGGTGGTGGACCTTGTGCACCAGCTGGCGTTTCACAAACAACCAAATCATAATCACCTGTAGTCGGGTGCAATGTTACCTTTTGGCCCAAGACCCATTTTGAAGTATTGTTTTCCATTTTCATGAGATTTTTGTCTCACAAACATATATATTAATTTTTACAGTTCAAAATTTTATGAGATATTTGTCTCATGAAAGAGAAGCATATTACGTCTGGGCGTAAAAAACAGAAGCAGAATACTAGGGATAAAATCCTTGAGGCATCTCAGCAATTATTGGAGAAGAAAGTGACGTTGACCATGGAAAATGTAGCGGAAAAAGCCGGTATTTCCAGGGCAACGGTCTATAGGTACTACACCAATATCGATTCCTTATCGATGGATTTGATCCTTCAACTCGATGTACCCAACCCAGAAACCATTCTTAGCAACAACGAAGGAGCATCACATAAGGATACTATTCTAGGCATCCAAAAAGCCTATCTTGATTTCAGTCTTCGAAACGAGCAAACTTCCAGACAGTTCTTGGCAGCAGTGTTGGCATCATCGAACCCAAATATGCGCAGGGGAAAAAACCGCATCAATACCTTGAAGGAGCACTTCAAATCCAATGAGGTAGATTTGAGTAAAGAGGATAAAGAAAAGTTGATTCACCTGTCCGTACTTTTGATGGGGATAGAATCTATAATTACCGCAAAAGATGTCTGTGGACTGGACAATCAAACCGCCACGAATACCTTAACATGGGGGTTACAAATGATTTTGAAAGGGTGCGGGGTAGATAAGTGATCGGTCGTCCTACAATTCAACCCCGAATCATCAAAACCAAGAACTACTTGGTTTTGACCATATCAAATTCATCTTTATAATATTTCATTATGGGTTGGAACGGTCCCAATTGATGTTGCTCTTCACTAAAGTTATCAGAATATGGTCCGTAAGGGGTAGAAACAGGTTTCTTGACCAAATCAGGGAAATCAACCTCCCGATTCGGCTTTGTCGGCCTAAGTTTTTGGTTGATATACCCCGCCACATCATATGCTTCCTCATCGGTAAGTACAGGGTTATCGAATGTGGTTCCGTACGGCATGTTCCCTTTTATAAACTGTGCGGCGGTAATCACACGTGTCATGCCGGCGCCATTATTGTAAGAATCGTTTCCCCACAATGGCGGGTAGAGATAAGTGCCATCTGCTTGGGACTCTCCTTGCCCATCCGCACCATGACATTCAACACAATTTTTGACAAAAACCTGTTCTCCATGCTGTAAATCTACAGCCCTATCAGGGATTTCAATGGTCAAAAAACCTTGTCCTTCTATTTTTCCGTTTGATGGGGCAGCCCTTCCCAACCATTCCATGTAGGCGAGCAAAGATTTCATTTTTTCACTGTCTTCCGGTATAACCTTACCGTTCATGCTGCGCTCCATGCAACCATTGATTCGCTCCTCGATGGTTCCCATTTTATCCTCTCGACCACGATACTGTGGAAATCGCTTGACCACACCTATCAGCGGAGCAGCATAAGGCTTTGTCCCTCCATTTAAATGACAACTGGCACAAGCCAAATTGTTCCCTGCGTACATCTGTGTTGAATCTGCTTGTTTGGGACCCAAATGTTGTGGGGTGTTCCTAAAAACTTCAAAACCTTCCTTTACTTTTTGATTTTTAGCAGAATTGGAGAGATTGTACACATTGTAATCCAAGTAATAGACATCATCTGGAAATGCTGTATATTCTTTGGAACCGAAGTCGCCAAATGCGACCAAAACCACTGTAAAGGCCAACCCCAGCATCAAGACTACACAAATACCCAATTGCACGCACAGTTTTTTTATTTGTGAAGCAATGGCCATGTTTTTATTGGAACTCCGCTCTTCAGGATGTATTGGTTCTCCCATGATTCTTCTTTAACCATGCAAAGCAATTACGAATTGATAAGATAGGGGCACTTTCCTTGATTCTCATAAAATGAATTTCTAATCCAAGAAGACAATCAAACAAGCTAGTAAATTACAAAAAGATTTAAAACTGGAAAGCAACAAAACATCAAAACAATCCACCCTGCGTACCGCCCTTTACCTTGCCCAAATGTTTGTACGCAAGTTCCGTGACTTCACGTCCTCGAGGGGTTCGCATTATAAAGCCTTGCTGAATCAGAAACGGCTCGTAAACTTCTTCCAAAGTTTCGGCACTTTCGGACACTGCCGTTGCCAAGGTGGTGATTCCAACCGGCCCTCCCTTGAACTTATCTATGATGGTGGTCAAGATTTTGTTGTCCATTTCATCCAGTCCATGGGCATCCACATTTAGGGCCTTAAGACCAAACTGGGAGATTTCGAGGTCAATTTTCCCGTTACCCTTTATTTGGGCAAAATCCCGGACCCTTCGCAAAAGTGCATTGCAAATTCTAGGTGTTCCCCTGCTCCGACCGGCAATCTCTATCGCCGCATCATTGGTTATCGGCACGTTTAAAATTTCCGCACTACGCTCCACAATAGTAGACAATAATTCTGTATTGTAATATTGCAAACGGCTCTGGATCCCAAACCTTGCACGCATGGGAGCCGTCAACAAACCTGACCGTGTAGTGGCACCGATCAAGGTAAACGGACTCAAATTAATCTGCACGGTACGGGCGTTGGGCCCTGTCTCTATCATGATATCAATTTTATAATCCTCCATGGCAGAATACAGATATTCTTCCACGATGGGGCTCAATCTATGGATCTCATCAATAAAAAGGACATCCCGTTCATCCAAATTGGTCAACAAGCCTGCCAAATCACCAGGTTTATCGAGTACGGGCCCAGAGGTAACCTTTATTCCCACACCAAGCTCATTGGCAAGAATGTGCGCCAACGTTGTTTTACCAAGACCCGGAGGCCCATGAAAAAGAGTATGGTCCAAGGCCTCGCCCCGAAGATTGGCGGCCTGCACAAAAACCTTCAGGTTTTCCAATACTTGGGCCTGCCCAGTAAAGTCATCAAAACTTATGGGCCGTAAAGCCCTTTCTATATCAAACTCTTCCGGGGAAAGATTTTCGCCTGTTGGATCTAAATTTTCATTCATGGTTAAACAAATATAGTTGAAAACGGAATCCACCTAAAGTCATAAGCACTAAAATACCGTTTTGAACTCACTTCTTAAAAATCTAAACCTTACCTTAGATAAGTTTAAAATTCGTCAATTTATCCCTTTATGGTTACCACAGATTATTCCACTGGAATTCTACAATACATCCCTTTTTTCTATGTGATATGGTCCGATGACCTGCTCTCCGCTTCCGAAATATCCGTTGTTCAAAAGGTAATAGCGCTGGATGAAACACTGACGAGTGAAGAGAAAAAACAATTAGGCAATTGGTTGCACAAAGACCGTCCTCCGCATGATGATGAAATCAAAAACTGGAAGCAGACCATTGCCACTTCCAAAGTAAAACTGATTGAGAGCGACACCTACCCTCTAACCTCACTCAGCCAAAGATTGGTAAAAAACGAGGAGTTGAACGAGCAATTAAAGCATATCGAAATTCATTTGGGCATACAGCCCAACCATTACAACCATCTCTTTGATGTAGAAGTGGTACATGAGAAAACTTCGGACGAATACGATGCCGATGTTCTGGACACTATTTTAAAAGGTGAACATGCCAAAGAGGTTGACGGGTTCCGGAAGTTTTTGGAGAAACCTGATTTTGCTTGGGAAATTTTACGGGATAAAGACGAATTCCGGAATAGGGTTTTGAAACAGGTTCAGCTTTTAGGCGAGGCCGGATACGGTGCAATGGCTTATCCTGATGCATATGGAGGAACTGACAATATGCCCGCTTATGCAGCTATTTTTGAACATTTGATGTTCGTGGACGGCAGTTTGGCCATAAAATTTGGTGTCCAGTTCGGGCTTTTTGGTGGAAGCATCCAAAAATTAGGAACAAAAAAGCACCACGACCAATATTTGACCGACGCAGGGGAAACCAAATTACTGGGCTGTTTTGCAATGACAGAAACCGGGCACGGTTCCAATGTTCGTGGCATCAAAACAACGGCTACTTACGATAAAGCATCGGACTCCATCATTATACATACCCCAGGAAAGAACGACAATAAGGAATACATTGGCAACGCCTTGCATTCAAAAATGGCATCTGTATTTGCACAGCTGATCGTCGATGGCAAAAATGAAGGGGTGCATGCGATTCTAGTTCCGCTGAGGAACGAAAATCATGAGACATTGGAGGGCATCACCATCGAGGACAATGGATATAAATTGGGACTGAACGGAGTGGACAATGGAAAAATCTGGTTCAACAATGTAAAGGTCCCCAGGCAAAACTTGCTGAACAAATACGGGGAAATCAAAGATAATGGCTTATACTTTTCCTCCATCAAAAATCCCAATAAGCGATTTTTCACTATGTTGGGAACTTTGGTGGGCGGACGCATTTGTGTGGCCCGCGGCGCTTTGGGGGGCAGCAAAATGGCCTTGTCCATTGCGGTAAAATATGCACTTAACCGTAGGCAGTTCAATGATAATGTAAAGGTGCAGGAAGACTTGATTATGGATTATCCCACCCATCAGCTTAGGCTTACCCCCAAAATTGCCGGAGCCTATGTATATCATTTCACTTTGGAAGATATGATGAACCGTTACAGTGACGATTCGCAACCTGACAAACGAAAGATCGAGACACAAGTAGCAGGGCTGAAGTCCATTATCACCTGGTTTGCCAACGACACGATTCAAGAATGTCGTGAAGCCTGCGGGGGAAAAGGATATCTATTGGAGAACCGGATTGCCGACCTTAAGGGAGATGTGGACATTTTCACCACTTTTGAAGGAGATAACACAGTGTTGCTACAATTAGCAGCAAAAGGTGTGCTATCCGATTTTCAGGCTGAATTCAATAGTGCTGGCTTTGCATCAGTTTTAAAACTTCTCCAATCGCAGCTTTCGGATAAGCTTACGGCGATAAATCCCATGTATTCCAACAAGGTTGATGCTGAGCATCTGTACAATCCAAAGTTCCATAAGCATGCTTTTGATTATCGCACGCGCAGGCTTACCTACACCCTAGCCATGCGGATTCGGAACTACATCAAAAAGGGAATTCCTTCGTACCAGGCTTTTCTTAAGGTCCAGACCCATTTACTGGCATTGGGAAAAGCTTACAGCACAGAATTTGCGTATACTATTTTTTGTGACCATTGCGAGCAGATAGCGGACCTTAAATACAGGGCCTTAATGGAAAAAGTGGGATGCCTTTACGCTTTGGATCAAATCAATTCGGATGCGAGGTGGTTTTTGGAACAAGGATATATTGGCAATACCAAATCTAAGGCTATCCGTCAGCGGGTAGAACGCTTATCCACAGAACTAAGGCCACATATTGAAGTATTGGTAGATGGTTTTGGTATACCCGGGCATTGTATGAGCGCTCCTATCTCCAAGTAATGGTCAATCCTCTTTTTTGATGAGCTGGGAGGTTCCCAAAAATTCTTCAATGGTAATCTTTGGTGTGCCATAGAGGTAAATACCCGCATTTCCAGAGGATTTTATGGATATGTCACCAAATGAATATACCCTTGCGTTGGCGGTCCCTGTGATTTCCAGTTGCACTGAATTGATTTGCATGGCCTCCCCTTTATAGTTGGCATCTTCCATTAGATTGGCATGGAATCTATCCGAAGTGCCTTCCATGGCCAACGAAGAGTTTCCCTCCAAATCCAAAACACCGGAATTTATCTGCGCGTATACATAAGCCTGCGCCCTTTTATTCAGGTTTATGTTCAACGAGTCTACCTCTACATGAAAATCGCCCCTACTGGTGTCTTCTAAATTTATGTCCATTACATCTGCATTCGCCTTAATGTCCAATTTGGTATTGTTGAAACCATCCACGAACAGCTCCTCGGATTGGATAACGTCTTGGGAGACCATGGTCCCGTTCTTGACAGTAATTGCATTGAGTTGGGTGTAATTCACCGTGATTTCCAACTCCTTTTTTGCTGTGATGTTGTAGTAGGAACTTATCACCAATGTACCATCATTGACCTCGAATTTTAGAATGTCCACCAAGTTATCGTCAGCTATAAGGTGGTAGCCAGGGCCTAAAGATTTCTTTAAATTGATTTCAAGGTCATCATTCAAAATAATGGCATTAAAAGGCGGAAGTTCCTCGCTCACCTGTGTTACAATGCGGCTTCCTTTTATTTTGGGCTTACGCTGGGCAGTGGTCACTATAGGAAACAGCACTAAAAGTAGGATAACAATCTTATTCATATTGGTTGTTTTTTGTGAAAGGGGAAATGCCTTTTAAAGATATACAATTCACATCAAAATATGTTCCAATAAAAAAAGCCCATCCAAATTGGACGGGCCTTTTCACTAATATAACTATTTTTTTAGTGGTTGAGTTCTTCTTCGTTCTCTTGAAGTGGAACGTTTTGCGGGACAAAATCCTGCCCAGCAATAATGTACTCTCCATTCTCGTATGTTTTACTATAATCGTATGCCCAACGGTATACGTGTGGAATCTCACCAGGCCAGTTACCGTGGATATGCTCCCTTGGTGTTGTCCATTCCAATGTATTTGAACCCCATGGGTTAACAGGTCCTTTTTTACCGTAGAATATACTTGAGATAAAGTTGTAGACGAATATCAACTGGGCCAGACCTGCAATAATTGCGAATACGGTCATTAACACCTGAACGTTGGTCAATTCATCGAACATAGGGAACGCTGTGTTCTCATAGTAACGACGTGGCACACCGGCCATTCCCACAAAGTGCATCGGGAAGAATACCCCGTAGGCACAGACTGCGGTAATCCAGAAGTGTACATAACCCAAGTTTTTGTTCATCATACGGCCATGGAACATTTTTGGAAACCAGTGATAGATACCCGCGAACATTCCGTACAGTGCAGATATACCCATTACCAAGTGGAAGTGAGCTACCACGAAGTACGTATCGTGTACGTTAATATCCAACGTACTATCACCCAAAATAATACCTGTTAGACCTCCTGTGATAAATGTTGACACCAAACCAATGGAGAACAACATGGCAGGGTTCAACTGCAGGTTACCTTTCCACAATGTGGTGATATAGTTAAATGCCTTTACCGCTGATGGTATCGCAATCAAAAGGGTTGTAAATGTAAATACAGACCCCAAGAACGGGTTCATTCCAGATACGAACATGTGGTGACCCCATACAATTGTGGACAAGAAGGCAATTGCCAAAATCGAGGCAACCATCGCTCTATATCCAAAAATCGGTTTTCTTGCGTTTGTTGACATTACTTCGGATGTAATACCCAATGCCGGCAACAATACGATATATACTTCAGGGTGACCCAAGAACCAGAACAAGTGCTCGTACAGTACAGGGGAACCACCTTGATAGTGCAATACTTCTCCTTGGATAAAGATATCCGACAGGAAGAAAGATGTACCAAAGCTTCTATCCATGATCAATAACAAGGCCGCTGACAACAATACCGGGAAAGAGATAACACCAATAATAGCTGTTACGAAGAAAGCCCAGATTGTCAATGGCAAGCGTGTCATGGACATACCTTTTGTTCTAAGGTTGATGACCGTTACGATGTAGTTCAATGATCCCAATAACGAGGAAGCGATAAAGATGGCCATGGATACCAACCAAAGCGTCATACCCATACCAGAACCTGGCTGCGCCATTGGAAGCGCACTCAATGGTGGATAAATGGTCCAACCTGCTGCTGCGGGGCCTGCCTCTACGAACAATGAAATAATCATGATGACGGATGAAATAAAGAACATCCAATAAGAAATCATGTTCATAAATCCGGAAGCCATATCCCTTGCACCAATCTGCAATGGAATCAAAAGGTTACTGAAGGTACCACTCAATCCCTGTGTCAACACGAAGAATACCATCAAAGTACCGTGGATGGTAACCAATGCCAAATAAATATCGGCATCCATAACACCGTCTGGAGCCCATTTTCCAAGCACAGCTTCAAAAATTCCAAAAGATTCGCCAGGCCATGCCAACTGCATTCTAAAGAGCAATGACATAGCAATACCAATGAATCCCATGATTAGACCGGTAATCAGATATTGCTTGGATATCATCTTATGGTCCTGACTGAAAATGTATTTTGTGATGAAAGTTTCCTTATGGTGATGTCCATGATCATCGTGGTGATCATCGTGACTTACATGGGCTACTTCAGACATATTCCAATTAATTTTTCGTTATTCTTTTAAGTTGTTTGTTACTCTTCCGAAGCGGATTCTTCTGATTCAACATCTGCCTCTTCATCCGTACTGGCTACTTGCTCTTCGGCTTCTGTTTCTGCTTCATCAACCATTACAGATTCTTTAAAGGTTTTCTGCTCGGCCATCCAAGCATTGAATTCCTCTTCGGTCTCCACTATAATCTTCATCTGCATGTTATAGTGAGATTTTCCGCATATTTTATTACACAACAATATGTAATCGAATTCCCATGGATCATCGCCTTTTTGAGCACGTATGACATTGGTTCTTTTTACCTTATCCACAACATCGGGATTCAATCGCATTTCTTCTGTTGTCACTGTTGGTGTAAATGAAAACTGTGTGATCATACCGGGAACACAGTTCATCTGAGCTCTAAAGTGAGGCATGTAAGCAGAGTGCAATACATCCTGCGACCTCATTTTAAAGTTTACCTTTCTTCCTACTGGCAAGTGCAACTCCTTTACGATAACATCATCCTCGGCATTAGGGTCGGATTCATCAATACCTAGAATGTTGGCATTTGCGATATCTATCAACCTAACATTGGCTTCACCAAGTACATTATCATCGCCGCCATACCTAGCGGTCCAGTTGAATTGCTGGGCGTAAAGCTCAACGATCAATGGATCATCATCTTCGTTGACATCCATAATATTGGTCCATGTGTATAATCCCCAAAGAATAAGACCAGCCAACACTATTACCGGAATAATGGTCCAGATAAATTCCAATCTGTCATTATCTGCAAAGAAAAGTGCTTTTCTTCCTGTTTCACCCCTGTACTTATACCCGAAGTAGTGCAACAATGCCTGAGTGATCGTCTGTACAAAGAATATGATTGCGAATGAAACCCACATCAACTGGTCATAATCACCACCATGTTCGGATGCAGCTTCTGGAAGAAGCATTTTGGAGTACTTGGCAAAACTGAAAATTGTGATTCCGTAAATAAAGATCAGGAACGCGAACAACAAATATCCGTTGTTTTTGTTGTCGGAATCGTTGGCTATCTCAGAGCGTTCTGTTTTAGTTTGCGATAGTTCAAAAATTTTGGTCATCTGCCAAATCGCAATCGCAACCAATACTAAAACAGTAAATGTTAATAATGCAGTCATCGTATATCTATCTAAGACTTAAATCGTAATGTATTAATAATGAAAATGTCTACTCTCCTCAATAAATGGGTTTCGTTTGGGTTGTAATGGCGCCTTTGTCAAAGCGGTAAACACCCAGTAAACAAACAAACCTCCGAAGAACAAAATACCACCAATCTCAGGAAGACCAATAAACCATTGATCTCCAACTGTTGCAGGCATTATCATATTAAATATATCCAAATAATGGCCAAAAAGCACCACAATACCGGTCATGATCACAAACCAGTTGATTCTCTTGTAATCACTGTTCATAAGCACCAATAATGGGAACACAAAGTTAAGTACCAACATTCCGAAGAATGGGAGTTTATAATCTTGGAACCTTGCTACATAATAGGTAACCTCCTCAGGAATGTTTGCATACCAAATCAACATGAACTGGGCGAACCACAGATACGTCCAGAAAATACTGATACCGAACATAAACTTGGCCAAATCGTGAATATGGCTGTTGTTCACATCCTCTAAATATCCTTTTGATTTAAGGTAAACGGTTACCATAGCTATAACGGTGATACCGGACACGAACATACTTGCGAACACATACCATCCAAACAAGGTACTGAACCAGTGTGGATCAACACTCATGATCCAGTCCCAAGACATCATGGACTCGGTTACAAGATAGAATACCAAGAAACCGGCAGACCATCTAAAGTTTTTTACGAAGTTGGTATTGTCATCCGATTCATCTTGAGCCAAAGACAATTTTCTTGAATATTGACGGTAAAAAATCCATCCTCCCAAGAATATCGCGGCTCTGATCAAAAAGAAAGTAGGGTTCAAATATCCAGCCTTTCCTTGAAGCAATTCATCGTGTGCAACTACTTCTGAATCCATCCACACAAAAAGGTGGTTCATGTGCATTGCAGAGAGCAACAAAATCACAAATACTATGATTCCTCCTGGAACCAAGTACGCCGTTATTCCCTCCATAACTCTAAAGAGCAATGGGGACCAACCTGCTTGGGCTGCACGTTGTATGGCATAGAATGCCAATACGCCCAATGATATCATAAAGAAAAAGAAGGCTGCTACATAAAGTGCGGACCATGGCCTGTTTTTCAACTGGCTCAACAAATGCTCGTCGTGGGAAGAATCGTGTTCCTCACCATGAGAAGCCTCTACTCCGTGGCCCTGATCTCCATGGCTTTCGGTGGCCGCTTCTGCATGCCCTCCTCCATGACCATCATCGTGAACTGCTACCATGGCCTTGGCTTCTTCCACAGTTGATGGGGCAGACATAAAACCAATTACAAGGAAAATGAATCCTAGCCCCATGGCGATGAAAGATCCTAGTCTAAGTTTGTTTGAAAAGGTATACATAGTTTCTTCTTATCCTATTATTTTGTTAGGTCTTCCTTTAACTTCATCACGTACTCGGACACTTGCCACATTTCTTCTTCGTTGGCAAATTGTGAGGCATAAGAGCCCATCGAGTTCAATCCATAATAAATAGTATGGTAAGTGGTTCCTACCGTAATATTTCTAGCTGGATCATCGTAGCTGGGAACACCCAATATTTTTTCGTTCTTAACAAGATTGCCTTGCCCATCTCCTTTTGGTCCATGGCAAACGGCACAATAAATTGCATAAAGCTCCGCCCCTTTTACCAAATTTTCCTCTTGTTTCAAGGAATCCAAAGGACTTGTGTTCAATCTTGCTAATTCTTTACCTTCCGGAGTGTTTTCAAACTCATAGGGCATGTATCCTCTGGAAATGGTCCCTTCCGGTGGCAACATGGCTTCGGTCCCATCGGGGAACAATCCGTTGTCCACACCTTGATAGGCCTCATATCCTACAGGTTCGTACATGTTTGGCATGAATTGGTAGTTTGGACTGTTCTTGTCCGCGCAAGATGCAGCGAAGATAACTAGTACCAAAACAACACTTATTTTACCTAATTGCTTCATATTATTAAGACTCCTTTTCTGTAACTTTTACTTCTACCGCTCCTGTTTCCCACAACAATTCGGCAAGTTCATTTTCGTTATCGTGCAAACCGATTTCCATCAAAAAGTGATCATCGGTGGTACGCTTATCAGGGTTCTCGGCCTTTTTGAACGGCCACATTCTACTTCTTAGGTAAAAAGTGATCACCATTAAGTGAGCCGCAAAAAATACCGTAAGCTCGAACATGATAGGAACAAAGGCGGGCATGTTTTCCAAGTAGCTAAAACTTGGTTTACCTCCAATATCCTGAGGCCAATCCTCGATCATGATAAAGTTCATCATAACTACGGCGACGGTTAGCCCCAAACATCCGTAAAGAAAGGATGTGATAGCGATTCGTGTGTCCGCCAATCCCATAGCCTTGTCCAAACCGTGAACCGGGAAGGGAGTGTACACTTCTTCAATATGATGGTGCTCTGCCCTAACCTTTTTTACGGCATGCATCAACACATCATCGTCGTTGTAAAGTGCCTGTATAACTTTTGACGCCATAATTATTTTTTATCGTTTAACAACTTTGCCTGACCAGCCCAATCATCGCGTTGTGCACGCCCTGGAAATCTCCCAGTAATCGAGTCTAGCAAATCATATTCTCTTTCGGTCATTCGAGCGACCTGTGCATAGGTAAATATGCCTATTTCGTTTAAGGTACGCTCCATTTCTGGGCCTACTCCTTTAATCTTTTTAAGGTCGTCCGGCGTTTCGGTGGTGGAATCAAACGTTCCGACTGCGCTAAGCAATTCATCAACCCCTACTTTATCTCCTACCATTGGTACAGGTTCGCCCATTAAAACATCATCGGTAATCGGTTCGCTATAAGTAACTGTTCTACTCACACCTTGTGGCATCACATATAACGGTTTACCTGAATCCCTAAGCGTCTTATATTTTTCTCCGGATGCTTTCAAGATTGATTTTACCTCTGCCTGAGCAATTACAGGGAATGTTCTGGAATACAACAGGAACAATACAAAGAAGAATCCGATGGTTCCCACAAAGATTCCTATATCCACAAATGTTGGGGAGAACATGGTCCATGAGGATGGCAAGTAATCTCTATGCAACGAGGTAACAATGATCACGAAACGCTCGAACCACATCCCTATGTTTACCACAATAGAAATAAAGAAGGAGAACATGATACTGGTACGTAGCTTTTTAAACCACATGAACTGAGGCGAGAACACGTTACAGGTCATCATGGACCAGTAAGCCCACCAGTAAGGTCCCGTAGCCCTGTTCAAGAAGGCGTACTGTTCGTACTCAACCCCAGAGTACCAAGCAATGAACAACTCCGTGATGTAGGCACATCCTACAATGGAACCTGTAATCATGATTACAATGTTCATCAACTCAATATGCTGTACTGTAATATAAGCTTCAAGACTACACACTTTACGCATAATGATCAAAAGCGTGTTTACCATGGCAAATCCAGAGAAAATCGCACCGGCAACAAAGTACGGTGGGAAGATGGTGGTGTGCCATCCTGGAATTACCGAAGTAGCAAAGTCAAAGGATACAATCGTGTGTACGGAAAGTACAAGTGGCGTTGCCAAACCTGCCAATACCAAGGATACTTCCTCAAAACGCTGCCAGTCTTTAGCTCTTCCTGTCCAACCGAAGCTCAACAAGCTGTATATTTTCTTTTGGAACGGTTTTACCGCTCTATCACGAATCATAGCGAAGTCAGGCAAAAGACCTGTCCACCAGAAAACCAATGATACAGAAAGATACGTTGAAATCGCAAATACGTCCCAAAGCAAAGGTGAGTTAAAGTTCACCCACAAGGAACCAAATTGGTTAGGGATCGGAAGCACCCAGTAACCCAACCATGGACGACCCATGTGGATAATCGGGAACAACCCTGCCTGAACAACCGAGAAAATGGTCATCGCCTCAGCAGAACGGTTGATTGCCATTCTCCACTTTTGACGAAAAAGCAAGAGTACAGCTGAAATAAGTGTACCTGCGTGACCAATACCTACCCACCATACAAAGTTGGTAATATCCCAGGCCCAGTTAACGGTTCGGTTAAGTCCCCAAACCCCAATACCTGTGGAAACGGTATAAATGATACATCCTAGACCCCAGAGGAATGCCACTAATGCGATGGAAAATACAATCCACCATTGCTTATTGGCCTTTCCCTCAACCGGACGGGCAATGTCCACTGTTACATCGTGGTATCCTTTGTCTCCGACCACTAAGGGCTTTCGAATAGGTGCTTCGTAATGCGACGCCATAATTTATCTTCTAGTTACTTCTTTTATTGATTAAGCCTCGTTGGTGTTTCTAACTTTAACATGGTAGAACACATTTGGTTTTGTTCCTACATGCTCCAACAGATGGTACATTCTGTCATCGTTCTTCAACTCCGCCACTTTACTGTCGTGGTCATTGATATCTCCAAATACCATGGCCCCACTGCTACAAGCCGCAGAACATGCTGTTTGGAACTCTCCATCTTTGATGACTCTTCCATCTCTCTTGGCATCCAAAATAGTCTTTTGAGTCATTTGGATACACATAGAGCATTTTTCCATTACACCTCTTGAACGTACGTTTACATCCGGGTTGATTACCATTTTACCCAAATCGTTGTTCATGTTGAAGTCGAACTCGTCATTGTTGTTGTACAAGAACCAGTTGAACCTACGAACTTTATACGGACAGTTGTTGGCACAATATCTTGTACCCACACAACGGTTATATGCCATATGGTTTTGACCTTGTCTACCGTGAGATGTTGCCGCAACCGGACAAACCGTTTCACAAGGAGCGTGGTTACAGTGCTGACACATTACAGGTTGGAATGCCACTTGTGGGTTGGCAGATGGATCTTCCATCTCCCTGAAACCACCAAGGGAACCTTGATCTCCCCATAGGCCATCCATATTTTCCTTCTTCTCGTTATCTTCCTCAAAAGTCTCCTCAGAAGAATAGTATCTATCAATACGCAACCAGTGCATATCTCTGGAACGACGCATTTCGCGTTTTCCAACTACAGGAACGTTATTCTCTGCATGACATGCTATAACACAAGCACCACAACCGGTACATGCGTTCAAATCGATGGACAAGTTAAAGTGATGTCCAACGCTTCTATCAAATTCTTCCCAAAGATCCGCATCCGGTGAAGTCACAGGTATTTCATTGTGATTCAGCGTTACATGCGGCATCGGATTCCACTCTGCGTGGTCTTTGGTATTGAAGATTTCCAAGGTAGTTTCCTTGATAATATCCCCTCTACCCATCAATGTCTTATGTGACTGGATACAAGCAAATTCGTGCTCACCACCAGTTCTCTCTACTGTTACAGATTGCACATCGGAGAAATTGCTATACAAAGTATAGGCATTGACCCCTGTAGCCATCTCCTCTTGCATTCCGGCTTTCTTTCCGTATCCGAAAGCCAAACCTACAGTTCCTACGGCCTGACCTGGCTGAATAATCACCGGAACATTTTCCAGCACTTTACCATCTACGGTCAATTTTACGTAGCTACCATTGACACCTCCATCGGCTTCAATGCTGTTTTCAAGACCCCAAGACTCTGCATCCGCCTTGGAAACGGTTACGTAGTTATCCCAAGAAACCCTTGAAATTGGATCAGGGAACTCCTGCAACCAAGGATTGTTGGCCTGACGACCATCACCCATTCCAGTTTTGGAATACAGCACCAATTCGGTTCCTGCACTGGTTGAATTCACCAAAGAGCGAATTGCAGAAGCAATTGGAACGATTTCTGGCTGAACTTCTTCGTCATCTCCCTGAGAAGTTGTTTGTGGTTTAACATCTTCTGCTACAGCCACACTACTGGCCGAAGCAGCATAAACACCGTCCTGTAACGCTTTGTTCCAAGAACCTCCCTGAAGCACATCGGCACTCCAAGTCTCTTTAATGTATTCGTAATATGTTTTCTCAACGCCCATCCAGGTCAAAAGTGCCGATTGAAACTGTCTTGTATCAAACAACTCTCGAATTGCTGGCTGCATTAAGCTAAATTCTCCTTTTTTGAATTCGGCATCACCCCAAGATTCCAAATAATGCGAAGCTGCAGCAACATAAGTAGAAGCCTGAGCCGTTTCATCATTATTAAAAGCAAAGTCAACCGATACATCTACCTGCCCAAGTCCAGCGAGGAACTCATCGGCATTCGGCAACGTGTAGGCCGGGTTAACACCATCCATAATCAATGCACCAACACGACCCGCGTTCATGTCCGCAATAAGCTTGTTCACTTTTGCAACATCACCTTGACGCACATATTTTGGCTTGTTAGCATCGAAAGCTTCGCTGCCCAACAATTTATTGATGGCCAACACAACGGTCTGTGCATTCTCATCATTAAGTCCACTAACAACAACTGCTTTGCTGCCCGCTTTTTTGATTTCGGCCGCAACCTTATCAACAGCTTCGTCAACATCAGACGTTCCACCACCAACGTTACTGCCATTCAATTTGCCATACAATTTGGCAAGGGCAACTTTTTGTTGGGTCGGCGTCATTGGGTATCTCTTGTCCGCATTCGCACCGGTCAAAGACATATTAGCCTCCAACTGCACGTGCCTGGACATTTTACCATTTTTTGGAACACGTCCTTTGGCATAACCTGAATCGTATCCACCACCCTGCCAATCCCCAAGGAAATCAGCTCCGAAAGAAACAATCAAATCAGCTTTTTCAAAGTCGTAGTCTGCCAAGGCTCTTTCACCGTAAGCTTTACTATAAGCGTTCAGAGCGGCATCTTCGGAGATAGCGTCGTAAACCACATGGTTCACGTTCTCCCCGTATGCTTCCTTAAACTCAGAAATCAATTTTGTAGTAGATGGACTGGCATAGGTCTGCGTTAACAGCACCACTTGTTTGCTAGAACCCTTCAAGGCATTCAACTTAGCCTTAACCGTAGCATCCAAGACCTTCCACTCAACTGGCTCACCATTGGCCATTGGCCCTTGAACCCTTTTGCTATCATACAAAGTCAAAACAGAAGCCTGCACTCTTGCATTGGCACCGCCATTAACTTTTGCATCGGTATTGTTTTCAATTTTGATAGGCCTTCCCTCCCTGGTCTTTACCAAGATGCTGGCGAAATCAAAACCATCCGCGATAGTGGTTGCGTAGTAGTTGGCAACACCGGGAACAATATTGTCCGGCTGCACCACATAAGGAATCGATTTATGAACCGGGCCTTCGCACGCCGCAACAGTTGCCGCAGCAGTACTGAAACCTACATATTTCAAGAAATCCCTACGGGATGTGTTCGATTGGGACAAATTCTCCTTGTCCCCCAAAAACTCATCAACGGGAATCTCTTCGGTAAACTCGTTGTTTCTTAGCGCCTCAACAATGGAATCGTTCGGATTCAACTCCGCTTCACTTTTCCAATATTTTTTGTTTGATGCCATACGATATATCTGAGATTATCTTCTTTTAATTCTTAATAGTGACACTTTCCACACTCTAGACCACCCATCATTGCAGCGGTCACTTCCTCAACTCCATACTTTTTGGCCAACTCTTCGTGGATTGCCTCGTAGTATGCGTTACCCTGAATCTTCACATTGGTTTCGCGGTGACAGTTGATACACCACCCCATTGTTAATGGAGCATGTTGCTCAACAATTTCCATTTCCTCTACCGGACCGTGACATGTCTGACAGTCAACACCCGCTACGGAAACGTGCTGTGAGTGGTTAAAGTAGGCAAAATCGGGAAGATTATGGATCCTAACCCACTCCACTGGCTGACTATTGCCAGTATAGCTTTGGTTTTCTTCATCCCATCCAACTGCCTTATATAATTTTTTAATCTCACCAGTGTAGAACTCATTGGTATGACCAGCAGCCAAATCTTCAGCTGAAGGACCCTCTGCGGTACCAGTGTATTCGTAGATGGATTTATGACAGTTCATACAAACGTTCAAGGAAGGAATCCCCGAAGTTTTTGAAACCCTTGCGGAGGAATGACAGTATTTACAGTCAACACCGTTATCTCCTGCATGAATCTTATGCGAGAAGTGAATTGGCTGAACCGGGGCATAACCCTGATCCACACCAACCTGCATTAAATAGCCGTAAGCAAAATAAGCACTGCCCAACAATAAGAAAACAACTGTCACCAAAACCAAGAACTGGTTTTGAACAAATGCTTTCCAGATAGGCAAACGTTTTTCTTTCTCCTTTTCCAGAACAACACCATTGGCCTCCGCAATTCTTCGCAAAGTCTTGTTGACCAAAATCAACATGATGACCAACAGACCAAAAACCAAGGCCAAGGCCCCAAGAATCATCTCATTGGAAATCCCGGAACTTGAACCACCAGAACCTTCACCTGCAGCTTGAGCAGCACCAGCAGCTTGAGCCGGCGCCTTTGGCGGAGCAGCGGTATAGGCCAAAATATTGTCAATATCCTCGTTGGACAATGTTGGGAACGGCGTCATGGCCGCCTGATTGTACTCTGCGTAGATTTTGTTCGCGTAAGAATCTCCAGAGGCGATTACAGCAGGGCTGTTTTTTACCCATGCGTAAATCCATTCTTTGTCCAACCCTTCATCATCGGCCAATCTGGTCTCCACATTTGCCAATGCGGGACCTGTCATTTTCCTATCCAAGGAGTGACATGCGGCACAGTTCTGATTAAAGAGTTGTTTTCCTTTTACCGGATCACCATCAACAGCCTCCGCAGTAGCATCGCTCGCAGCCTCTGCTTCTTCTTGCGCATAAAAAGATGATGAGAATAATAGGAGAGTTAAACCTAAAACTTTAGAAAATAGATGGCGGTATAAAACCTTTTTCATATTCGTGAAATTTCTATCGAAATCTTTGGCATGATTCTTTCTATTGAGTTTGAGAGCAATAGCTTTTTACCCTACCAAGAATGGCAACAAAAGTAAGACATACAGTCATTTTTTGAAATCTTAAGGTATTCATAACTCTTAATTTATAAAGATTCTAAATAACTTGCGCTCGACTTGGTTAACCTTTAATAATCTACATTTGCAATAAGCATAAATCATACAACGAGTAAATAACATGAAAACGGCTGTTTTTAGCGCAATTCTAATTGCTTTTACAACTCAGGTATTGGCCCAGGACGGACAGGTAACTATTCACCAGGACCCGAAAATAAATGAGTTGGTAAAATTGTACACCAAGGTAAATGCCAACACGGGATATTATCAAATCCAAGTAGGTTTTGGCAATTATCAGAAAGCACAAGACCTATTAAGTCAGGTTGAAATTGATTTTCCTGATTGGTATTCCAAAATAGAGTTTGAGTCCCCGACCTATCGTGTGAGATTGGGACGTTTCAAAACCAAATTGGAGGCCGAAAGAAAATATTTAGAGGTTCGGAAAAAATATCCGGATGCCATGCTCTTAAAACCTGAGCAGAAAGAATCTTAACTAAAAAAATCCCGCCATTGAGCGGGATTTTTTATTTATGATTATTATCATTTACAGCTTTTTCTTCACTGCAACTTCCTGGAAGGCTTCTACAATATCACCTTCCCTAATATCATTGTAGTTCTTGATCTGCAATCCACAGTCGTAACCTTTGGCTACTTCCTTGACATCGTCCTTGAATCGTTTTAACGAGGCCAATTCACCTGTATAGACCACAACACCATCACGGATAAGTCGTATACGCGAGTTTCTAAAGATTTTTCCACTGGTCACCATACAACCCGCAATGGTTCCAATTTTAGAGATTTTGAACGTCTCCCTTATCTCCGCATTACCTGTAACCTCCTCTTTCATCTCTGGAGACAACATGCCCTCCATCGCGTCCTTAAGGTCATTGATGGCATCATAGATAATCGAGTACATCCTGATATCGATTTCCTCTTTATCGGCGATAGACCTGGCATTGCCCATTGGCCTTACGTTAAATCCGATAATAATTGCATCTGAGGCACTTGCCAATAGTACATCCGACTCGGTAATGGCACCTACACCTTTGTGTATGATGTTTACCTGTATCTCGTCGGTAGATAGTTTTTGGAACGAATCCGTCAAGGCTTCTACGGAACCGTCCACATCCCCCTTGAGGATAATGTTAAGCTCTTGGAAGTCGCCCAATGCGATTCTTCGTCCAATTTCATCCAACGTAATATGACGTTGAGTCCTTACAGACTGTTCACGTTGCAATTGCGAACGTTTTGCCGCAATCTGTTTTGCTTCACGCTCATCTTCCAATACATGGAACCTATCACCTGCTTGTGGCGCCCCGTCCAATCCCAAAATAGAAATTGGTGTGGATGGGCCAGCACTATCAATATTGTGTCCTCTTTCATCATGCATGGCCTTTACCTTGCCACTACATGTACCTGCGAGTACATAGTCACCTATTTTAAGGGTACCTGTTTGAACCAAAATAGTGGCAACATAACCTCTACCTTTGTCCAAGAAAGCTTCAACAACCGTTCCCGATGCCAACCTGCCTGGATTTGCTTTCAACTCCAAAAGTTCGGCTTCCAACAATACTTTCTCCAAAAGCTCTTTGACCCCCTGCCCTGTTTTGGCTGAAATGTCATGGGACTGTACTTTACCACCCCAATCTTCTACCAATAAGTTCATTTGAGCCAAGCCTTCCTTAATCTTGTCTGGGTTCGCCGTTGGTTTATCAACCTTGTTGATAGCAAACACTATCGGCACTCCGGCTGCCTGAGCATGACTTATAGCTTCTTTTGTTTGAGGCATGATATCATCATCTGCAGCGATTACAATAATGGCAATATCGGTTACTTGAGCTCCACGCGCCCTCATTGCGGTAAACGCTTCGTGACCGGGAGTATCCAAGAAGGTGATTTTTTGTCCATCTTCCAAAGCAACCCCATAGGCACCAATGTGCTGTGTTATTCCACCACTTTCCCCGGCTATCACATTCTCTTGACGAACATAATCCAGCAAGGATGTTTTACCGTGGTCAACGTGTCCCATTACAGTAACAATTGGTGCACGGGCCTTCAAATCTTCTGGGCTATCCTCGACCTCCTCAATGGTTTCTTCGATTTCCGCAGTAACGAATTCCACTTCGTAACCAAATTCATCGGCCACAATGGAAAGTGTTTCTGCATCCAAACGTTGGTTGAGCGTCACCATGATACCAAGGGACATACAAGCCGAGATAATCTGGGTGGTAGAAACGTTCATCATGGTAGCAAGCTCGTTCACGGTAACAAATTCCGTCACCTTCAAAATCTTGCTGTCCAATTCCTGTTGTTCAAGGTCTTTCTCCGTTTGTTGACGGTGCTGATCTCTTTTCTCCCTACGATATTTGGCTCCTCGACCTTTACTGGATTTACCCTGAAGTTTTTCAAGGGTCTCCCTTACTTGTTTTTGTACTTCTTCTTCTGTAGGCTCAACTTTAGGTGCATTGGAACGCTGTCCCTTTCTACCTACTCCAGGCCTACTATTTCTATTGCCCCCACCAGTTTGCGGGCCATTCTTTACTATTCTTCTACGACGCTTTTTGCGCTCTCCGGCATCGGATGAAGCCCCTCCCTTGTTTCCTTTTTGAGGGTCTTCCTTTTTCTTTTTCACCGGTTTCTTGAACTGCGAAAGGTCAATTTTATCACCTGTGATTTTAGGTCCGGAAAGTTTCTGGTAATTGGTCTTTAAAGTACCAGACTCAGTGCTTTCCGTAGCCTCTTTTGGTTTTTCCGCCTCAACCTTTTCCTCCTTGGTTTCAGTTTCTTTACTTTCTTTCTCTACGGCTTTTTCCGGCTCCGAAGCTTTAGGCTTTTCAGTCTCTTTGGCTTTTTCTGGCTCAACTTTTGGCGCTTCTTCTTTCTGAGCTGGCGCTTCTTCTTGCTGTTTTGGCTCTTCTTTCTTTGGCTGCTCTGGCTTTTTATCCAAATCGATTTTGCCTACTGTCTTTGGTCCAGCAAGCTCCGCTTTGGCCTTTACTACTTCCTGCTCAGCCTCTTTCTTCTCTTTGGCCAACCTGCGCTCTTCCTGCTCCTTCTCCATACGGATTCGGATAGCTTCTTTTTCCTTGCGCTTTTCTTCACCAACTTCCTTAGAAGCGACCTTTTTACTCTTATCCGTTTGGAACTCATCCAACAGAACTTGATACACCTCATTGGATATTTTAGTGGTAGGACGCGCCTCTACCTCATGCCCTTCCGAGGCTAGGTAATCGACTGCCCTATCCAGTGAAATGTTCAATTCTCTGAGAACTTTGTTAAGTCGTATTGTTGGATTTTCTGCCATAAATAATTTTACTTCCCTAAATTTTCGCTGCTAATATAAGCCTAATCTTCAAATTCTTCCTTGAGGATGCGAACGACTTCCTGAATTGTTTCCTCTTCTAAATCGGTTCGCTTCGCCAAGTCTTTAACATCTTGCTCCAGAACGCTGCGTGCGGTATCCAATCCAATCTTCTTGAACTCTTCGATTACCCAGCCTTCGATTTCATCGGAAAACTCGGTCAACTCCACATCTTCCTCAACGCCTTCACGGAACACATCTATTTCATAACCAGTCAATTGACCAGCCAAACGTATATTATGCCCACCTCTACCAATAGCTTTGGAAACCTCCTCCGGCTTTAGGTATACTTGTGCTGTTTTTTTCTCATCGTTTAGTTTAACGGATGATACTCTTGCAGGACTTAAAGCCCTAGTCACCATCAATTGCGGATTGTTGGTCCAATTGATCACATCAATATTTTCGTTGCCCAACTCACGTACGATACCATGGATTCTTGAACCCTTCATACCCACACAGGCACCCACGGGATCAATTCTATCATCATAGGAGTCAACAGCAACTTTCGCTTTTTCACCTGGGATACGAACTGCTTTTTTAATGGTGATCAAGCCATCGAACACCTCTGGAATCTCTTGAAAGAACAATTGCTCCAAGAAAATCGGTGATGTTCTGGACATGATAATGGCCGGCTTGTTTCCTTTAAGTTCCACACTTTCGATAATTCCTCGAACATTATCTCCCTTTCGGAAAAAGTCGGAAGGTATCTGCTTTTCCTTTGGAAGGATGATTTCGTTTCCTTCATCATCCAACAAAATTACTGCACGATGTCTGATATGATGCACCTCAGCGGTATATATCTCACCTTCCAAGTCTTTAAATTGCTTGTAGATGGTGGTATTATCGTGCTCATGTATCTTGGATATCAAGTTTTGGCGCAATGCCAGAATAGCTCTTCTCCCAAGATCGATAAGCTTTACCTCTTCTGATACATCCTCGCCAACTTCAAAATCGGGCTCGATTTTTCTAGCTTCGGACAAGGATATTTCCTCATTGGGCTCTTCAACCTCCCCATCTTCAACCACCACACGGTTTCTCCATATTTCCAAATCCCCTTTATCGGGGTTGATAATGATATCAAAATTGTCGTCAGAACCAAATTTTTTCTTTAACGCACTTCGGAATACTTCTTCCAAAATCGCCATAAGGGTCACCCTGTCAATAAACTTATCGTCCTTAAACTCCGAAAAGGATTCGATGAGCGCTAGGTTTTCCATTTTCTACTACAATTAAAATTTTAATTTAACTTTTGCCTCTTGAATGTCAGAAAAGGCGATTTCCTGCTTTTTCTGTACTGTAACTTTTCCTTTACCCACGGGTTTGGGCTCACGAGCCTTCCACTCCAAGGTAATGCTATCTGTCGAGGTCGCTACCAATGTACCCTCCAATTGCCCAGAGGTGGTCTTGACCTGTAATTTTCTTCCAACATTTTTATTGTACTGACGGGGCAACCTTAACGGCGAAGTAGCTCCGGCCGATGTAACCTCCAAGGAAAAATCCTCTTCCTCGCGATCCAAATTATGTTCAATGGCCCTACTAATGTTCATACAGTCTTGCAGACTCACCCCTTCATCACCATCCAAAACCACTTTGATACTGTTGTCGCTGCCCATTTTAAAATCTACCAAGAACAAGGAAGAGTGCTCTTCCAACGCCTTGCCCAGCAACGATTCCACTTTATCCTTCAACATAAAAATGAGAAATAAGTAATAAAAGAGGGGACTCAAGGTCCCCTCATGAATACTTTTATATCCGTTCAGTTTTGCAAATATACAACAAATAATATCGCATGTGCAACCCCTCCCCGAACAAAAATAAGTTGTCCCTATCTATTTTTCAATGTATTAACTTATACAAATCATAAAGAAAGGTGCATGCGAACCCGTACATCTCATTCAAACGAACCATATAGTTTGACCACAAAACATGCCATTCTCCATATATCACCATGTTAACACTCCTTTTACAACCGTTCACAACAAATATTTTGAAGCCTCTGTGCACCAGTTAATTTTGTGCAAGATTGAAATAAATACATGGGCACAACCTCGTTCTTTAATAAAAAGATGAATCATTTTCCCAGTGGATGGATGCTACTATTGGCATTTTTCTTGTTGGGAACCTTTCTTTCATTTTCACAGACCACTATTTGGAGCGAAAACTTCACATATGGAAATGGGACAGAAAATGGAACAGCTACTGGACCTTCTTTATCGTCATGGACTACCAATGGAGGAAATAAGTTGTCGGTAATAAACAATTCGTTAAGAGGTAGAAATCTGGATGCAGGGCGGACCTGGCAGGTCAACCCCATTGACATTACCGGATACGACTATATTGGTTTTAGCATGGACACCTGGGTGGATGACCCAAATGATATGGAAAATGGAAGTGATTATATGATTGGCGAATACCGGGTTGATGGAGGTTCTTGGCAACAATTTGTAAATGCATCCGGTTCAAATTCCGATCCTTTAAACTCTTCATATGGGTTTGGATTTTCCAGCACTGCCAACTCCACCTTAGAGATTAGGGTTAGAATGGACAACGACAATAATAGCGAGCAATATTTTATAGATAATGCAGCTGTGAAGGGAATCTCCGGCATTTGTAATGGTGAGGTTGACTTTGAATTTTACGACAGTTCACCTTCCGGAAGCACTGTGGACAACATCCCAATATCGGGATATCTCGGATCCGGTACTTATACTAGTTTTGATGTAGATGCGCTTCAAAATCAAGAAGACCCAGGAGATACCGATAACTTTAGCATTAGGTACACGGGATTCATCCAAATAGATACACAGGGAAGCTACACATTTTACACGACTTCAGATGATGGCTCCAAATTATACATCGACGGGGCCCAGGTAGTGAACAACGATGGCGCACATGGCTCCCAAGAACGTTCGGGAACCATAACCTTATCACCCGGACTTCACGATATCACCGTGCTATTCTTTGAAAATGGAGGAGGAGAAAATCTATCTGTAGCATATCAAGGTCCGTCCATTTCAAAACAGAACATCCCTTTTTCCAAATTATATTCAACATGTAGCGCAAGTAGTGCCGACCTTGATGGTGATGGTGTACCTGATACAGCTGATGTCGATGACGACAATGACGGTATTTTGGATGTTGATGAATGTGGAGGAGTCTCAGGGAATTTTGTGCAAACAGCGACCAACGTTCAATATTTTAGAGACCCATCCAATGCGGAAGGTAACCCAGGCACCTCATATGCCTATAACTCCACATCTACCTATGAAGATCAATCCATTATATCATTTCAGTTTGCCAACCCAATTCCAATAGGGACTACTGTTAGCGTGTTTTTATCGGCAGCCTCGGGCACTTCGGATATGCAAATCCAATATTCCAATGGCACTTACTTAGCTGATGCCACCGCAATTCCCTCTGGGTCGATTACCGAAATAACTTTTAATGTATCACAAAGTAATTTTCAATCCTTTAGGGTAATAGCCTATCAAACCAGAGCTCGTGTCCATGGTGCAAGCTACGGTGGCGCGGTTGATTGCACAACGGTTGACACAGATGGTGATGGTATTCCAAACTATCAGGATTTGGACAGTGACGGAGATGGCATACCGGACAATGTGGAGGCTCAAACATCTTTAAACTATATAGCACCTTCGGGAATAGATGCCAATAACAACGGACTAGACGACGCCTACGAAAGCAGCGGAATCACCCCCGTAGATACCGATGGGGACGGAGCACCTGATTTTATGGATTTGGATTCTGACAATGATGGGACCTCCGACACCACCGAAGCAGTCTTGACACTTTCAGGGTCGGATAGCGATAATGATGGCTTGGACAATAATATCGACACCACAACCGGATACGCCGACCCAGGAGGCACCATAGACAATCCACTGAACACTAACGGAGGCTCTTTGATGCTGCCCGACTCTGATGGTGATGTTACCTCGGGAGGGGATTTAGATTTTAGGGACGATACTTTTGACGATAATGACCCACCATCCATAACCGCAACCGGAGACCAAACATTTTGTCCAGGCGACCCAATTCCCGTGGTGGAAACCGTAGAGATCACCGATACCGACAGTAGTACCTTGGACGCTGTTTATATTCAAATTACTTCCAACTACGATGTATCAGGCGATGTATTGAGCTTAACAGGAACACACCCTAACATAACAGCTAGTTGGGACACCTCAGAAGGAAGATTGTTCTTGGAGGGACCCGCGACCTTGGCAGAATTTGAAGCCGCAATTGCTGGTGTGATTTTCCAAACCACCGCAACTGTAAACGGTGGGGATACACGGACGTTTTCCATTGTAATGAACGAGGCCAACTATTTGGAATCGACAGGACACTATTATGAATACGTGGCCGCAGAGGGAATCACATGGACAGCCGCCAGGGATGCGGCCGCGCTAAGAACATTTTATGGACTACAGGGATATTTGGCCACAATCTCTGTTCAGGACGAGTCCGACCTCTTGGGCTCGCAGGCACCGGGAGCGGGATGGATAGGGGCAAGTGATGCCACGACCGAAGGAGATTGGTATTGGGTAACCGGACCCGAAACTGGAACTCTCTTTTGGAGAGGCACTGGCGGAGGAACCGCATTTGGATATGAATTCTGGAACTCCGGCGAACCCAACAATTCCGGAAATGAAGATTATGCACATATAACAGCTCCAGGAGTAGGACTACCAGGTTCATGGAACGACTTATCCAATACGGGGGCCGCAAGCGGCGATTATCAGCCCAAAGGATATTTGGTGGAGTATGGGGGGATGCCAGGCGACCCACCTTACCCTGATTTGGCTGCCACAACAACAATAACGGTAGAAACGGAAGCTCCAACTTCCAGTACACCTTCGCCAATAACGGTAAATTGTGCTTCCGATATTCCAACACCAGATGTAACCGTAATAACCGACGAAGCTGACAATTGTGATCCAAATCCAACGGTGACCTTTGTGAGCGATGTAAGTGATGGCGGAAGCGACCCCGAAACCATTACACGTACCTATCGCATTACCGATGCGGCAGGAAACACCCTGGACGTGGAGCAAACCATTACCGTAACACCATTTAGCGTATCCACACAACCAACCGACCAAACCGTGGTTGTGGGAAACAATGGCTACCTTTCGGTTGTGGCCAGCAATGTGGACACCTACCAATGGCAGGTAAGTACCGATGGCGGAAGTAATTTTGTGCCTATTGCCGACGGAAGTGAATACACGGGAACATCTAGCGCAAACCTGACCCTTACAACTCCGGATTCCGCAAAAGACAGTTACATATATCGTGTGCTTGTTTCCAATTCGTCCGGAAGCTGCACTCCCCTAGCCTCCGATCAAGCGACATTGACCGTGAAGAACGGAAGAGTGATCACCAACAGGGGAATTACTTACCGGGTGAACAAAAACTGATTAGAAAATATTTAAAAAAACAAACCCCGCAAATTTGACTTTGCGGGGTTTTTTATTGCTACCTAATGTTTCAACATGCTAACAGGTTATTTCAATATCGCCATAATATCCTTTTGACCCCTTGTCCTGCCAAACACTAAGATTTATAAAACAATCCTCCTGCCATGGTGGTTCAAAACTAAAAAAGCCAGGATAAAAATCAGGGGTATCCCCATCCTCTCCTTGATAATACGTTGGTTTTCCGAAAAAGTATTCATCTGGAAGACTGCCAAGATGATCATATAGAGTGAAGCTTCCTGCTTCTTTTTGTAAAAGCCCTTCCAACCTTTTCAAAACATCCGCCCCAATTATGGTCGCTAGATCATATCCTACATATCTCTCTTTAGCTTCAATCCACCATCCAATGATACTGGACCTCATGTAAAGTTCTTCACTATTACCCCCTAAATCTAATGTTTCAGACGGTTCATATTCATCTCCATTGGGGTATTCCCTTATTTTTAGATCAGCAACAGGGCCATCATAAAAAAACACCTCCGAATCCAAACCATCCACCTCTACGAAAAAATAATAAATACCAGAGTCTTTGGGAGTCTCATTAAAAATGTCGTGTGGCTTAATTTCGGCTAGATTGAACTGGCCCGCAAATATCATATCCTCAGGAAACTCCAACGAGTCCGGCAGATGAGGAAGTCCGTACAGTTTGGTGGTTCCCAATGGCACCTCTTCTTCAGAATCATACGCTGTTAATTCTGGGATCAGATAGTACAGCAACCATTTTTTAAGATAGTTTTTTAGGCTTTCGGAACTCAATTCAGTTCCTGCACTTTCGTTGAACTTGGCAATGTGCTCTTCGTTAAAGTCAAAGCCATCTATCACAGCCTTTGCTTTTTCCAATACATTCATACGCTTTCGCATTTAATAGGTTAATAAAAGATTTGGGATAAATGCTACGTAGATGTTTCAAATATGGAATTATTTTTTGAGTGACACAACCCTTGAAGGCACCACTCTTTTTTCTGAAAAAATATTTGCACCATGGATCAAAATAAGATATACCTTCGCCCTCCAATAAATGACACTAGAACAGAAAGTCCGATCGGTTGAAGCGTTATTCAGTCAATTGGAGCAAGAAACCCAACAGTTTCAGGAAAAATCGAAGCTTGGTTGTGTTTCCGGTTGTGGAAAATGTTGCACCTATCCCAACATTGATGCATCACCCTTGGAATTTTTACCATGGGCATTCCAGTTATTTTTATCAGGTAAGGCCGAAGAAGCCCTTGAGTCTTTGAACACGTCCCACGATCGAACTTGTTTTTTGTTGACACCGGTCTCCATAGTGAGCAAGGGCCACTGTGGCAGTTATAGTCAGAGAGGTTTGATTTGTAGGCTTTTTGGCTATGCCGCAAGCAAGGATAAGGACGGGAATCTGCGCTTGGCCACTTGTAAAATAATCAAAGAGGAACAGGCTGAAAATTATCAAGCCACCTCCGAAGCAATTTCAAAGGGAATGTATGTCCCCGTATTTACGGATTACTACATGCAACTGAACCAAATCGATTATCAAATGGGTTCCAAAATCATGCCCATCAACAAAGCATTGATAATGGCATTGGAGGAGGTACTGCAATATTACACCTACAGGCCAATGCCCAGCATGGATAAGCAAATCGTTTAAACAAAAAATATAACAATAAAAAAGCCCCTCAAATCCGATGATTTAAGGGGCTTTTTGTTGGCCTACAAGGACTCGAACCTTGAACGACTGAACCAAAATCAGCTGTGTTACCAATTACACCATAGGCCAGTACCATATAAAAGCTAAATTTGATTCAGCTTTTGAGCGTGCAAATTTAAAACAAACTTTGGTTTCAACAAATATTTTTGATAAGAATACACGCTATTTTTCTTGAACATGGGTGTTAAAGGTTTTCCAAAAAGGGCTAGGCTTCTGTTCTATATTTACTAAATTCGCCACAATTCGGTTAATAACCAACTCTTATGTTTGCAAAAGACTTCAAAAAATGGGATACCATCCTTGGGTGGACTTCCTTCGCCATTGCGTTTATAGTATATGCCCTTACCGTTGAACCCACAGGAAGTTTTTGGGATGCAGGTGAATACATTTCCACTTCGGCAAAGTTACAAGTAGGGCACCCGCCCGGGGCTCCATTATTGCAAATGATTGGTGCCTTCTTCGCCATGTTCGCCTTTGGCGACCCTACGAAAATAGCTCTTATGGTAAATGCTGTATCCATTGTATCCAGTGCTTTTGCCGTATTGTTTACTTTCTGGACCATTACCAACTTAACAGGAAAGTTGGTTGCCAAAAAGAATGAAATGACCGATAGCAAGGCTATTGCCATACTTGGCAGTGGTTTGGTCGGAGCGCTTGCATTTACATTTTCAGATAGTTTTTGGTTCAACGCTGTAGAGACCGAGGTGTATGCCATGGCCAGTTTTATGATGGCATTATTGCTCTGGTTGGGCCTAAAATGGACAGATAATTTGGGAGACCCTAGAGGTCACCGATGGCTCATGCTCATCTCTTTTGTAATAGGTCTTACCTTTGGTATACAGTTCATGGGCTTCTTGGCGATTCCTTCCATAGGATTGCTCTACTATTTCAAAAAATATAAGACCACCACGGTTAAAAACTTCTTATTGGCCAACATAATTGTTGTAGCGGTACTCATCTTGGTCTACAAATTCTCCTTGACCTACGTTCTGGAACTATTTGGTTGGAGCGAGGTATTCTTTATAAACGAAATTGGGCTACCCTTTAATTCGGGATCCATCATCATGGGGCTATTATTTGTGGCCGCTTTCTATTTCGGTTTGAGATACACCCGAAAACACAATTATTACAATGCCAATATTGTTGTACTTTGTTTGATGTTCCTTATCCTAGGATTCTCTTCTTGGTTGATGCTTCCCATTAGAGCAAATGCAAAAACCGTTGTCAATGAGAACAACCCGGCCGATGCCCGAGCGCTACTGGCCTACTATAACAGGGAACAATATCCAGGGGTAGATAGTCCTGTTTACGGAGCCTATTACTCGGACACCTTTGCGACTTCGGGAGAAGATAGGGATGATAGCCCGAAGTACGAAAAAGACTTGGAAACGGGCAAATATGTTATCGTAAACCATTACAAAGGAGCTATTCCAGGCCCCAACGAAAAGCACGTAGGGTTTTTGCCCAGAATGTGGAGCGATCAACACGCCGAAAACTATATGAAATATTTTGGCGCCCTGGAATTCAAGATAAAATCGGAATATATATCCAATAACGATCTTCGACAGGCGGTAAACCAATTCAAAACAGCCTATTCGCAAGGAGAACTGGATACAGAACAATATATCCGCTTTTTAAGGGAATTCGGTGAATATATTGAGGTGCAACCCCCTACCCTTTGGCAAAACGTAGAGTACCTTTTCGATTTCCAGTTCAGCTATATGTACATGCGTTATTTCATGTGGAATTTCGTTGGAAAACAAAATGATATGCAGGGCAGGTACGATGAAAACGGAAACTGGCTCAGCGGCATCAATTTTATTGACAGTATTCGGTTGGGCAGCCAAGAAAACCTCCCCAGTGACTGGAAAAATAACAAGGGTCGAAATACCTATTTCTTCCTACCGCTATTGCTCGGAATTTTAGGTATTGTCTTCCAAGTTTCCAGAAACCCAAAACAGTTTTGGGTGCTCTTCGTGTTCTTTATGTTCACGGGGCTTGCGATACAGTTTTATACCAACCCATACATCTTTCAACCTAGGGAAAGGGATTACTCCTTGGTAGGGTCCTTCTATGTATTCTGTATATGGATAGGTATCGGTGTATACGGACTGTTTGAAGAATTTAAAAAATTGGTTTCGTCCAAAATAGCGGCTCCGGCAATCACAACTATATGTCTTTTGGCGGTACCATTGCTGATGGGCTATCAAAACTGGGACGATCATGATAGATCTGACCGATATACGGCCCCAGCTACGGCAAAAGCTTATCTAGATTCCACGAAAGAAGATGCGGGAGCCATATTGTTCACAATCGGGGACAATGACACCTTCCCAATATGGTACGCCCAAGAAATCGAGAATTATAGAACAGACGTCCGTGTGGTCAATACCAGCCTTTTTGCAACAGATTGGTACATTGACCAGATGAAGCGAAAAGCGTACGAAAGCGATGCCATTCCATCGCAATTAACGCATGACAAGTATAGGTACGGAACTAGGGATGCCATCTATTACCAAGGCATTACCGACAACAGGTGGGACATTAAGGACTTCATCAATTGGGTGGATAGTGATAAGCCACAAACTAAATTCAGGCATATACTCACCAATCAGGGAGCAGATTTAAGCAATTACTCCGAAAGCACCTTGGATATTGTGTACTACCCCACCAATAAGATCAGGATTCCTGTCAACAAACAAAATGTATTGGAAAGTGGCCTTGTCAAAGAGAAGGATTCTGCCTTGATCGTGGATTATATCGATATTGACCTGCCAACCGGTGCACTTCCCAAGAACAGGATATTGATGTTGGACCTCATCGCCAACAACGATTGGAAGCGCCCCATCTATTTTTCCGGAGGTAGTTTTGACAGTGCAGAATACATCTGGATGAAGGATTACCTGCAACTCGATGGACTTGTGTACAAATTGGTCCCCATCAAAACGCCAAACAGAAATTCCTTTGAAATGGGCCGAATCGATACCGATCTGATGTACGATATTGTCAAGGATTGGGAATGGGGCAATGCAGGAAGCGATGAGATCTATCACGATCCACAAACGCGTTCACAGGGACTTTCTTTTAGAAGCAATTTGGCCCGCCTGATGGAAACCTTGATTGCAGAAAACAAGATTGATGAGGCCAAGGACGTCATCAATATTGCCATGGAAAACATGCCCGTGGAGCATTATTATTTCTATGCCTTTGTTGAACCATTTGTAGATGGCTATTATAAAGTGGGCGAAACCCAAAAAGCCCGAGAGCTTTTCGGCAAGCTCAAAAAGGTCTATCAAGAACATTTGGAATACTACGCCAACATTCCTTTGGATGAGCAATACGATAAAATAGACGACATCCTATCCGATATGCAGGCCTACCGTAGAAACATTGACATTTTGATTGAAAATGGGGACAAGGAATTGGCAGAGTCGGAAACCATTATCTTCAATGAGTACATTGACAAATTCTCCCAATTTGTGGATGAAGAGGAGGATGTAATGGATGAATCAATCCCCCCGATAGACCCGGACATGGAAGGTTCCGTTCCAATCGATGCACCCGACAGTATTCCAGAGTCCATAATTCCAGAAGAAGAATAGCATAAAAAAAGTGGGGAAAAACCTCGCTTTTTTTATTGGATGTATTCGTTTAGGATACCGATCAAGGTATTGGCGTCCTGCTCTCCGCTTTGGCGCCAGACCATTTCACCTTTTTTGTAGATCATTAAAGTGGGCAGCCCTTTGATACGGAGTGCCTGTGAAAGTTCCTTGTTCTTGTCCACATCAATTTTTATCACCTTTCCCTTATCGCCAAGAGCAGCGGCAACATCGCTCAACACTGGATGCATAGAGGTGGACTGCTCGTTCCATTCCGCATAAAAGTCTAATAAAACTGGGACCTGTAAATCTATAAGTTCTCCGAATTTGGACATGTATTCTAAGGTTTACAGTCAAAAATAAGAAAAAAGTTGAATGTTTTACAGCCTTTCAACGCTTTGAACATTGCTTCACTCTAAATTGTGATGGGAGCCATCCCAATTCCATTACTCATAAACTTCAAAATCGTCTTGGAAAACTACTTTTCCCTTCTCATCGGTAAGTTCAACAAAATCAATGGACCCGGTTCCCTCGAATACATAGGAAAGACCTACAATGTTTCCAAGGTCCTCTTGGTAATTCTCAGAATAGGCTTCCTTCCCATTCAACAATATGGTGGCTTTCTTTCCCTCGACCTTTATCTCCAAATCATTCCATTCATAAAGGTCCGTTCCCAATTTGGAGAGATTATTGTCCTTCCCGGACTTGTAGATTTCACCCAATTTATAGCTGGCCCCCGTTTCACAGCCGTTGCGGACAAGCTTAGCCGAAAATACATGCTCGGTGGTAATCAATAAAACATTTACCCACGGACAGTTGGATTCCAACGCCTTTTCCACTTTGATTTTTGTTTTGAATCCAAAGTTATTGGAAGAAACCCCATAGTCATCGCTATGCGAAATGCGAGACATAAAGTAGCGGGAAGTATCCAAGCCTCGTTTTTTAAGCAGCTCGATAGGCAGATGCAATCTTCCATCCGCAACAAATCTCTCGCCCTTAAAATCGATAAATATGTCGTCGGCCTCAGAATAATATACATGTGGCTCCCAGCCATCGCTTAAAATATGGACCGCTTGGGTGGCGACCACCTCATCATTCGCAATCAATTTGGCTCGGTGGAAACCACTTTCATAATAGGTTGAAGCATACACCTCCTTTTTGGGGTCGATTTTTTCCTTGCGCCAGGCATTCCAAGATTGTTGGATAAAAAAACTGTCGGCTACCACATGGCTCAGGTCATACTCGAAAATAAACGTATTCGGAACACCTTTGGCAACCGTTTTGTCCGCACTAAAGCTTACGGGACCCTCAATTTTTACGTTTGATGCCCCACTTTCTCCAAAAGAAAACACGATTACCGTCAAAATAATCGCCACTATAGGTGCTGCCAAATAAAAGGGCCATTTGCTTCTTTTTGAACCCTTCTCTTCTTCAAGCTTGGCTTTTTGATGCTGAATCTTAAAATCCTGCCAGTTTTTATAGCCAAGCACTTCCACAAGGGCATTCAAGGTAGCGATTTGGGGCTGTGTTTTATAAGTGCCCTTCCACACCCGTTTTAAAGTGGACAAACTGATGTAGTACCCAGTATGCTCCTCAATATAGGAGGAAAGCTGCTCCAAATCCTTCTGGGTATATCCATGTCCGTTGCCGAAGGAAAATTTCTCTTCAAGCAATTTCATGCACAATTCGATATGGTAATTATCAGGGCTTTTCATAGCATACTCGAAGATATTAATATTCGCCCAAAATTGTTCGGTTTTCGGTAAATGACCGAATTTTGAACTCGATTTGGTCGGCTTTTGCCTGCTCATCAAGCCTTGTTCTGCGGTAATTTTGGATTTCAATCAAAAAACAAACACAATGAAATCCTTAAAAACATGTTTATTATCCATTTTCTTATTGACCATTTCTTTTTCCGTTCTAGGACAAACCAACAAAAATCTTGATGACCCTAAAAATTGGGAGGTCCACAATAGGGAGGTCGATTTTGACAACGGGGTCATTCATTTGAACGGTAAACCCGGGGACGGCCTTTTATGGCTGAAAGGCTCCGATTTTCAGAACGGCACCATTGAACTCGACATCAAAGGAAAGAATAAGACCGGTGCAAGTTTCGTTGGGGTGGCCTTTAACGGGAAAGACAATTCCATTTTCGATGCCGTTTACTTTAGGCCCTTCAACTTTCAGAATCCAAATAAAAAAGAGCATATGGTACAATACATTGCCATGCCACATTTGGATTGGAAAACCTTGCGCGAAAACCACCCAGGAAAATATGAGACCCATATCGACCCCGCTCCTGCCCCCGATGACTGGTTCCATGTAAAATTGGAAATCCATTATCCCAAAGTGGATGTTTATGTGGATGGTTCAAACACTCCCACTTTTACGGTCGAAGAACAGATCAATGTCAGTGGCCACGGAAAAATTGGCCTTTGGGTAGGTGAAGGCAGCGAAGGCTGGTTCAAAAACATTTCCATAAAGCGGAACACAATGGATGATTACACCCATATTTTGATGGATGTTGCGCATGATCAGGTGTTTTGGAACGACCCCAAATCCATGGATTTGGAGAATGAAAAAATCAGTAGGGTCTATATGATGACGGAGGAACTCTACAAAACAGCAAGAGCCATCAACGCCACAGTGGATTATGCGAAAACAGAAATAGATTCAAAGATGTTGTCGGACATCGACATTCTGTACATCCACATTCCCAAAAAACAGTACACAGAAAAAGAGGTCAAGGCCATCCACAAGTTTATTGACGGGGGCGGAAGTCTATTTATCATAATGGACAGTGAGTATTGGTCATCTTTGAGCGACACGAATGTTAACGACCTCATAGCGCCCTACGGCATCCAATATGGAGATGCCATCCCCGATAAACTTCCGGGCGGCCACACTATAAAAGGGGAAATACACAATGAGCCATTAAAAATATCCTATCATGAAGCCAGAAAAGTAATCGGTGGAACTCCTTTTGTTTATGGAGATGAATTGGGTAAAGCCTATCCCGCGGCTACCTACGTAAAGACCAAAAAAGGAGGAAAACTAGTGGTCATGGGCGAAGCCATGGTTTCACTTTATATGACCAGTTGGGAAGGCGTGGACGATTACCAATGTCAAGAATTTATGCAAGATGTCTTCAATTGGTTGAAGTAATCCTGTACTTAGGCCAATCCCTTCTTCTTCAAAGTAATTACGGATATCTCGGGCCAAATTCCAAAACGGCCCGGGTATCCAATAAATCCGAAACCTCGGTTCACGTTGATGAACTGTCCCAATTCTTTATAAATGCCCGCCCAATATTTGTAGCGCCACTTCACGGGGCTCCACTTCACCCATCCTGGAATCTCCACCCCAAACTGCATGCCGTGGGTGTGTCCGCTCAAGGTCAAATGAAAATGGTAGTCGTCATGGATTACCACATCCTCCCAGTGTGATGGATCGTGGCTTAATAATATTTTAAAATCTTCCGGAGAAATACCTTCCTTGGCCTTTTGGAGGTCGCCCGCTTTCTTAAATCCGCCGCGGCCCCAGTTCTCCACTCCTACGAGTGCAATCTTATCCCCATCCTTTTCCAAAAACCGATTGGAGTTCAGCAACAGGTCAAAACCCATTTCCTTTTGCATGGTCTTGAGATATTCCAAGTTCTCTTCCTTATCTTCCTCCGTATCCCAAACGGCATAATCCCCATAATCGTGGTTGCCCAAAATGGAGTATACGCCATCCTTGGCATCCAGACGGGAGAAAACCTCTTTCCATGGTTCCAGCTCATCGGACTTTAGGTTCACGATATCACCTGTAAAGAAAATGACGTCGCTCTTCTGTTCGTTGACCAGATTTACACCATATTCAACTTTCTGGTAATCGTCAAAACTACCGCTGTGCACATCGGATATTTGGGTAATCTGATAATTGTGGAAAGCATCGGGCAAGTCATCAAATTCCAGCTCATACTTCAATACCTGATAGTTATATTTTCCACGGTACATTCCATACAACAACGCTCCAAAAGGCAAGGCCGCCAAACCGAGCGCTATACCACTTATAAATTTTCTGCGTGATGGAAAGTACCCTGCATCAGGATCGGAGACACCTACAATTTTATTGTAACCAAAGCCCAACAGCCGTACAATATCCTCCAACAAAAGGAAGAACCCCAACACCAGTGCCAATAAAAAGAATGCAGCGAAAATGGTGCCTGCAATGGCTGCAGTTCCTTTAAATCCATCCCCCTCGTCATAGGTCATAACCTTAATGGTCAAAAAAATCAAGGCACCCAAAAACAGTATAATGTAGGCCCAATGCATCAACGGACTCTTGAACAGCGTACGGAATGCTTGAAAACCATAGACGGCCAGCACCAAGTAAAGAATTGCCAAAATGATAAATCGGGACATACAATTTTTTTACAAAATTAGGGCTAATCTGCTTTTTAGCAGTGCTTTTTACTATTATTTAACGGCTCGAACAATCGAGGTCAGTGTTTCCAAATTCGAAACGGCCACCTCATCTTCCACTAAATGTTTGGCGGAGTTCATACTGATTTTCCCATTCAGCACAATCAGATTTCCAAAGGAAGTACCCGAACAATGTATGGCATGCAGACCAATATCTTTAAATTTTGATGCGTTCCCTGGTGATACTCCCCCTCCTGCCATAATGGTCATGGATGTTTTTTGTTGCCAAAACTCCAAGCTTTTGATTCCCTTTTCTGCACATGGTTCTCCGCCAGAAGTTAAAATGGTCTGAACCCCTATCGCTTCAAGCTGTTGGATGGCTTCCAAAGGTTCGGCCACCCAATCAAACGCACGATGAAAGGTAAAATGCATCGGCTTGGCCAATTCCACCAAAACTTTTGTTCGTCCAACATCCAACGAAAAATCATCCATCAGAATCCCCGAAACAATACCATGCACCCCTAGGGCTTTACATGCCAAGATATCGGCCTTCATCACTTCAAATTCAGCATCGGAATACGTAAAATGTCCGCCCCTAGGACGAATTAGAACATGAACGGGAATCGACAACTCCCTTTTCACCAATTGAATCAATCCTGCGGATGGGGTGACACCGCCAACACCAAGCTCCGAACAAAGTTCAATTCGATTCGCTCCTGCCCTTTCGGCATTCCTTGCCGATTCCAAGGAATTGGCACACACTTCTACGATCATATTGTATCTTTATAACCCTTAAAATTAAACATACCAACCCATGGAACGACGCAAATTCATCAAAAATTCCAGTCTGTCCGCTGCTGGACTGGTTTCCGCCTCCACATTGGCCGCCTGTAAAACGGACACAAAGCCCGAAGTTGCCCCAGCTTCCACCATTCCTGTACAAACCGCCGTAAAACCGATTGTGGTCTGCACCTGGAACTTTTTTAACGCCACAGAAAAGGCCTGGGAAGTCTTAAAATCGGGCGGCAATGCACTTGATGCCGTGGAACAGGGCGTTAGGGTCGAAGAAGCTGACGAAACCAATGAGACCGTGGGCAAAGGCGGTCGTCCCGATCGTGATGGCAACGTGACTTTGGATGCCTGCATAATGGACAAAGATGGCAATTGCGGTTCCGTGGTCTGCATGCAGAACATTGTGCACCCCGTTTCCGTGGCCCGAAAGGTGATGGAAGAAACACCTCACATCATTTTAGCAGGTAAGGGTGCCGAAAAATTTGCCTACGAACAAGGTTTTAAAAAGGAGGACCTGTTTACCGAAAGTACACGAAAACAATACGAAGAGTGGCTGAAAACCTCCAAATACGAGACCACCATCAATATAGAAAACCACGACACCATTGGTATGCTCGCCATTGACGACAATGGGGACATTGCGGGAGCATGCACCACCAGCGGCATGGCCTACAAAGTGGCTGGGCGCGTTGGGGACTCCCCCATTATTGGCGCGGGACTTTTCATTGATAACGAAGTGGGCGGTGCCACGGCCACGGGAGTTGGTGAGGAAGTCATCCGTACTGTGGGCAGTTTTTTGATCGTGGAACTCATGCGTCAAGGAAAAAGCCCGCAAGAAGCCTGTGAGGAAGGTGTAAAACGCATCATGAAGAAAAATGAGGGCCGAAAAGATTTCCAAATCGGGTTCTTGGCCATCAACAAAAATGGGGAAACGGGCGGTTACTGCGTGCACCCTGGGTTTACGTATCGGGAGTATTCCGAGAACGGGCACGAAAACCGAGAAGTGACCAGTTTTTATGAATAGATTGCCAGACGCAAGACCGCTGCGCTTTTGGAAACAAGAATCAAGACTTTTTCACTCAATTATCTTGATTCTTGACTCTTTGCTCTTGGTTCTAAAAAACCGTCTCAAATCTCGCATCTAGAATCTCACATCTTTTAAACAGCAATTCGTACATTTAAAAATTCGTACTTCTAACTTTGTACTTCAAAAAAATTATAAAATGTCTGACCAAAAAAGACTATTCCTACTAGACGCCTACGCGCTTATTTTTCGTGGCTACTACGCCCTCATCAAAAACCCAAGAATCAATTCCAAGGGCATGGACACCTCAGCCATTATGGGATTTATGAATTCCCTTTTTGATGTGATCAAACGCGAGCAGCCCGACCATTTAGCGGTTGCTTTTGATAAAGGAGGCAGCGTAGAGCGTGTGGAAATGTTCGAGGACTATAAAGCAAACCGTGATGAAACGCCCGATGCCATTCGTATCGCCGTGCCCTACATCCAACAAATTTTGGAGGCCATGAAAATTCCGATCGTGGAATTGGAAGGCTACGAAGCCGATGACCTCATTGGAACGGTGGCCAAACAGGCAGAAAAGGAAAATTACAAGGTATTTATGGTCACGCCCGACAAGGATTTTGGTCAGTTGGTGAGCGAAAACATTTTTATGTACCGCCCCGCCCGAATGGGCAATGGTATCGAAATCTGGGGCATCCCCGAAGTACAGAAACGCTTCGGTGTTAAGCGTCCCGAACAGGTAATCGATTATTTGGGGATGATGGGCGATGCCAGTGACAATATTCCAGGCCTCCCAGGTGTAGGCGACAAAACGGCCAAAAAATTTATTGAGCAGTTCGATTCCATGGAAGGATTGTTGGCCAATACCGACAAGCTCAAGGGAAAGATGAAAGAGAAGGTGGAAGAGAATGCCGAGTTGGGACGATTGTCCAGAAAATTGGCAGAGATCAAAACGGATTGCGATGTACAATTCCATGCGGAGGATTACGAAATGTGTCCACCCGATGCCGAAAAAGTCCAGGAAATATTTGAAGAGCTTGAATTCCGTAGACTGAAAGACCAATTCATCAAATTATTTACAGAAGAAGCCGAGGCAACTACCCAAGTAACCAGTACACAAACGGCAAAAAAGGAAGCACAAGTGGCGGGAAGCGGTCAGTTTACCCTATTTGGCGGTGACCCATCCGAAGCTGCAGCCACCATTAAAGATGTGAACAGCCGAATGACCATCGGTGATGTGCCCCATTTTTATCAGAATGTGCAAGATGGTCTGGGCATGGAACTTTTTATGGACATGCTGATGAAACAACCTTCCGTATGTTTTGATACGGAGACCACGTCCCTCAATCCGTTGGAAGCCGAATTGGTCGGGATTGCCTTTAGTTGGTCGCCAGGCAAAGGGTTTTATGTGCCCTTCCCAGACAATGAAAACGATGCGAAACCTTTGATTGAAAAACTGCGTCCGTTTTTTGAATCCGAAGCCATCGAAAAGGTAGGACAAAACCTCAAGTACGATATTAAAGTGATGAAAAACTATGGTGTGGAAGTCAAGGGCAAACTGTTCGATACCATGCTGGCCCACTACCTCATCAACCCCGATATGCGCCATAATATGGATGTATTGGCTGAAACGTACCTCAACTATACCCCCATTTCCATCACAGAACTCATTGGCAAAAAAGGCAAAAATCAGCTCAATATGCGGGACGTTCCTTTGGAAAAGCAAACGGAATATGCGGTGGAAGATGCCGATGTTACCTTTCAATTGGGGCTAAAATTTACGCCAGAGCTCAAAGATGCCCATACTGACAAGCTGTTCTCTGATATTGAGATTCCTTTGCTTCGCGTATTGGCGGATATGGAATTGGAAGGCATCAATCTGGACAAGGATTATCTGGGTGGCCTTTCGGAACAGTTGGACAAGGACATCAAGGAACTGGAGCAAAGTATTTATAAGGAAGCGGGCGAGGAATTCAACATTGCTTCTCCTAAACAATTAGGGGACATCCTATTTGATAAGCTCAAGCTGGTGGACAAACCCAAAAAGACCAAAACGGGCCAGTTTTCCACTTCGGAAGATGTGCTCTCCTACTTGGCCAAGGACCACAAGATCATCCAAAACGTGTTGGACTACCGTGGATTGGCCAAGCTAAAAAGTACCTACGTGGATGCCCTACCGAACGAGGTTCAGGAAAAAACAGGTCGCGTACATACCGATTATATGCAAACCGTTGCCGCTACGGGCCGTTTGAGCAGCAACAACCCGAACCTTCAGAACATACCGATCCGAACCGAACGTGGCAGACAGGTGCGAAAGGCCTTTATACCACGGGATGAAAACTATGTGCTCTTGGCTGCGGATTATTCACAGATAGAGTTGCGCATCATCGCGGCATTGAGTGAAGAAGACACAATGATCTCTGCCTTTAAAAATGGTGAGGATATTCACGCTTCCACTGCATCCAAGGTTTTTAACGTGCCAATTGACGAAGTGACCCGCGAACAGCGTAGCAATGCCAAAACGGTAAACTTTGGGATCATTTACGGGGTGTCTGCTTTTGGATTGAGCAACCAAACGGATTTGAGCCGTTCGGAGGCGAAGGAACTTATTGACACCTATTACAAAACCTACCCGAAGTTGCGCAATTACATGAGCGAACTTGTGGATTTTGCCCGTGATAATGGCTACGTGCAAACAGTGTTGGGCCGTCGCAGGTATTTAAAGGACATCAATGCGGGAAACCAAGTGGTGCGCGGAGCTGCGGAACGAAACGCGGTGAACGCCCCCATTCAAGGGAGTGCTGCGGACATCATCAAGATTGCGATGATCAACATCCATAAAAAGCTTTCCGAAGGCAAATACAAGACCAAAATGTTGTTGCAGGTACATGATGAATTGGTGTTCGATTGCTACAAGCCCGAACTGGAGGAAATGAAAAAGCTCATCAAGTCCGAAATGGAAAATGCCTACAAACTTTCTGTTCCTTTGGATGTGGAAGTGGGTATTGGTGAGAATTGGTTGGAGGCGCATTGACATAAAAGAAGTAAGTTAAACTACTTTTCACACGATGGTTTTGGCATACCTTTTTGTTTTGATTGTCCTCGTCATTGGAATCCTATGGATTATCAATGTTCCCATGCTATCAAAATGGAAGAACAATAAATTATCTTTTGGGTTAAACACTTTATTGTTCATTATATATACTTTGTATTTGATTTATGGCAATCCTCCCTTTATCGGTCACGACGAATATGGCATTAGAAGTTTATGGTTTATCATATTATTTCCGATGATACATATTGTTATCAATCTTCTCCTCATCTTGATTATTAGGTGGGGATATAAGAAAGTGGAATTCAAATAAACTTTTAACAAAACCCAATTTTATTATTTGCAGGCCGTCATACATAAAATCATTAATAGTAACTTTAGTTTAAATGGAAAATATAATAACAAAAGGCACTGGATTTTCTGAATATGAAGCTAGGATTAAAGTATTGGTTTTATCATCTTCGGTAAGATTTGAAAACTTGGCTAGTATGTTTTTGAGAACAGTTTTAAAACTCGAAGATTCAGCAATATCAACGGGAAACACAAGTCAAGCTTTATCAATGAATCAAAAATTGATATTGCTGCTAGACTCTAAATTACTCGACAAGGAGTATAAGAAATACATCAAAACATTTTTTGATATACGTAATCAATTTGTTCACAATGCCTCAGCTAAATCATTTGAAGATTGTTTAACATTTTTGGATGGAACTGAGAACTTTCTGGAAAAAAAATACAAGGACAAGAGAACTGCAAATGAAAAAGCAGGTGGAGAAAGAGCTGCTAAAGAAAAAGCTGATGATGAAATTAATAATATGGAATTACTTTCATTCAATATAAGTGATAAAGAAAAGCTTTTATACAAATATTGGGTCTCCTTAGCAGAAGATGTGATAATTGGATTCGAAAAAATGATGGCTAAAATTTATCCATTGAATGATAAATAATAAAAAACAACCACCATCTCCAACCTCCCCAAACAAAAATACTGCAAAATGTCATCCTTCAATCTTGTATGTTATACCCATCCTTGAAAAATTCTAAATGAACCCCTCCAAACACATCCTCCCCATCATCGTGTTGTCACAGTTTTGCTGTACTTCGCTTTGGTTTGCGAGCAATGGGGTTATGCGCGATTTGGTGGCCACCTTCGGGCTAAATGACAATGCTGTGGGCCACCTGACCTCTGCAGTCCAGTTTGGGTTTATCGTCGGTACCTTGGTCTTTGCCGTTTTGTCCATTGCCGATAGGTTTTCCCCATCCAAGGTATTTTTTTCCTGTGCTGTTTTGGGGGCACTTTTCAATTTGGGGGTGGTTTGGGAAGGTAACAGCTTAGGTAGTCTCCTCTCCTTTCGGTTTTTTACAGGATTTTTTCTCGCGGGCATCTATCCCGTAGGCATGAAGATTGCCGCAGACTATTTTGAAAAAGGTCTCGGTAAATCATTGGGATATTTGGTTGGCGCGCTCGTGGTCGGTACTGCATTTCCACATTTGTTAAAAGAAATGACCGATACCTTTTCTTGGAAAGCCGTTATAGTTTCGACCTCGTCCCTATCCCTATTGGGCGGAACTTTAATGGTCACGCTTGTTCCCAACGGACCTTACCGTAAACAAAGTCAACAATTACAATTGTCCGCTTTTTTAACCGTATTTCGGAACAAAAGCTTCCGCTCGGCGGCCTTCGGGTATTTTGGGCATATGTGGGAACTCTACGCGTTTTGGGCGTTCGTTCCGATCATGTTGCAGACCTACGCCCTGTTGCATCCACAAACCATGTTCAACATTCCGCTGCTGTCCTTTCTGATCATAGGAGTTGGAGGATTGGCCTGTGTTTTAGGCGGGTATCTCGCCCAATCAATCGGGACCAAGAAAGTGGCATTTATGGCGCTATTGCTTTCGTGCTTCTGCTGTTTGGTTTCCCCTTTCCTATTTAGTCAAGAATCCGAAATACTTTTTGTGGCCTTTCTCATTTTTTGGGGGGTGGTGGTCATTGCAGATTCACCATTGTTTTCCACCTTGGTGGCACAAAATGCATCTACGGAAATAAAAGGAACAGCGCTCACCATCGTAAACTGCGTAGGTTTTGCCATTACCATTGTCAGTATTCAATTGCTGAATGAAATGCGAACGTGGACAGGTTCCAATTCAGTGTACATGATTTTAGCGTTGGGACCGCTTCTTGGTCTGATGGCGCTGGCCTTTAAAAGCAAACCATCTTTCGGCCGATGATCAATCCCGCTGTGATCAAATAAATCCCTATCTTGAAATGTCTTTTTTAAAACAAAAGACCATATCACATCAAACTAAACTGGACTAAGATGAAAATTATCAAACTAACCATGCTTTTGGTCGTACTGGCCATAGCAAGCTGTGGCAATCCAAAGCCCGAAACCACAGCAACTGCCGAGACTCCCGAAACCGTACAAGATGAACGGGAGTTTTATCAACTAAAAATCTACTACTTCAGTTCCGAAGAGCAGGTCAACGCTACCGATGCCTATCTAAAAAACGCCTTTTTGCCCGCCGTAAAAAAACAGGGTATCGACAAGGTCGGGGTATTCAAATCAAGGGTCACGGAAACCGATACTGTGCAGAAAACCTATGTTTTATTGCCTTTTGAAAGTTTGGATGACTTTCGGGCATTGGAAAATAAAATTCTTGAGGACAGCACCTACCTAGCTGCTGGAAGTTCCTACATCGATGCGAATTACGATAATCCGCCCTATAATCATATAGAATCCATCCTAATGCAGGCTTTCTCCGATATGCCGCAGATGGAAACTCCCAACTTGGACGGTCCACGCGCGGAACGGATCTACGAACTGCGAAGCTATGAATCGCCCACGGAAGAATACTATCGCAACAAAGTGGATATGTTCAACGCAGGTGGGGAAGTCAAACTTTTTGACCGATTGGGTTTCAACGCTGTGTTCTATGGGGAAGTACTTTCAGGACCCAAAATGCCCAATTTAATGTATATGACCACCCATCCCGATATGGCCACCAGAGATAAAAATTGGGAGGCTTTTGTGGATTCTCCTGAGTGGAAGGAACTCATTGCCATATCCAAATATGAAAACAACGTATCCCATGCGGATATCTGGTTGTTGTACCCCACCGAATATTCGGATTATTAGGAATAAGACCCCATTGCAACATAGATGATGGAACTTATCTATTTTACGAGTAAAACCTGTGGTGTCTGCAAGGTACTGAAACCAAAACTATTGGAAGCCGTTCAGGAAAATTTTCCCGATGTCAACATTCGCGTGGTGGATGTGGAGGAAGAAACGGAATTTACTGGACAGTCCATGGTATTTACGCTGCCTGTGGTCATCATCAAGGCGGACGGCAAGGAAATGCATCAGTTTGCCCGCAGTTTTTCAGTGTACGAAGTACTCAAAAAAAAATGAATCAACTCACTAAAAATCAATATAGTTAGCATTTAATTTGAAACGTAGCGCACCCCTGTAAATTTTCAATCAACGGATCGAACAATTTTATACCTTCATTCAAAAATTCATTACATATAAAATGATTCATCCAGATACAGAACTGCGCTTTATCAGCAACGAAATTGGGTACGGCGTGGTCGCTACAAAGTTTATTCCCGCGGGAACCGTTACATGGGTATTGGACCAATTGGACAGAGAATTCACTCCCTTGGAATTACAACAGATGGCACCGATCTATCAAAATATATTGGACACCTATACTTTTCGAAACAACAAGGGCAACTACATTTTATGTTGGGACAACGGAAGGTACGTTAACCATAGTTTCAATTCCAACTGCCTTACTACAGCCTACGATTTTGAAATTGCCATCAGGGACATTCAACCAGGGGAACAATTGACCGATGATTACGGTTACCTGAACATTCCTTTGCCATTTCGGGCGGCCGACGAAGGGACCCGACGAAAGATCGTGTACCCCGACGACCTATTAAAATACTATAAGGTCTGGGACAACAAGATCAAAAAGGTCTTTGGGAACATTACCAAACAGCAACAGCCTTTACGCGGACTCCTTCCAGAGGAACTTTGGGACAAAATCGAAAATATTGTTGCGGGTCGGGAAGAAATGGACTCGATACTCAACAACTTTTACCACGGTGTGCCGATAGAAATTTCGGAACAGACCGTTTAAAATAAAAAAGGCACCCAAACGGTGCCTTTTTCATTCCTTTTCATAGCTTAATCAATCAATTGCCAAAACTATTGGCCAATCGTGGTTTTTGACTTTTACTCCCAATAAACAAATCCGTAAGCGGTTTAAAGTGTCGCTTCCACTGGTAGGGAGCAAAGTCAAACCACAATTTAACTTCGGGTGCATTGCCCTTAGCCACCCTAAATCCGTTCTCGATTCGAAAATCCAGACGATCGAACGAATTGGCGGTTTCCTCCACCCCATCGTGGTAAATAAACTGGTTGCCCCATCCCGCCATGTAAAAGCGAAATGCAGTGTATTTACCTTCGGGCAGGGAAAGTACGCTCTTGGAGCGTATAAAGTTGCCAGATCCGATACCCTTGAACGTTACCGGGTTTTGACCGGGAAAATCTATTATAAAATGTTCTTTACCTTGTTCATCTATTGCTGAAAACTTGGTAATGTTCAATGTCATTTCTGAAACATGATAAGCCGTTGCGGCCTCATTGGACAAAATCAACTCTGCTCCTTTGTTCTCCGAGCCATACCAATCGGTAAGGACACTCGGAGTGTAAGGTGCTGTCGACCATATTGTTGGATAAAAATTATTCTTTTTCATAGCAATTGTATATCTAAAGTTATACAGGTACAAAGTTGGGGTAGTTTTCCTACCCTGACGTCTAATAGATTATCCAGTTTATATGCTCAATTAACACAAAAACCTGGTTTTAAGATTTTTTTTGGTTAAAATGACACAAAATTAAATACCATTCAGCAAACCACACTATCTTTCAAACGAATGAAAGTAGACTACATTTTTCTTCTGCTCGCCCTGGTAGCCGAAATTATCGGGACCATCGGGGGCTTTGGCTCTTCGGTATTCTTTGTACCGATCGGTAATTTTTATTTTGATTTCTACTCCGTACTTGGAATGACGGCCATTTTTCATTTGTCCAGCAACATCAGCAAGATTTTCCTGTTCAAAAAAGGGCTGGACAAAAAATTATTGCTTTACATCGGGGTTCCATCCGTGCTCTTCGTCATTATAGGTGGTTTTCTATCCAAAATAGCTAACAGTTATGCACTGGAAATTGTGTTGGGGGTTTTCCTTGTGGTTTTCAGTCTTTTGTTCTTGATTAAAAGTGAAATCATTGTGCTGCCCAACAAAAAGAACTCGATAATCGGAGGGGCACTATCGGGCTTCTCAGCAGGCCTCTTGGGAACTGGAGGGGCCATTCGCGGACTTACCATGGCCGCCTTTAATTTGGAAAAAAGTGCTTTCATCGCTACTTCGGCGTTCATCGATTTTATGATCGATTTCTCACGGACCTTCGTTTATTATGGCAATGGATATATTGGTAAACAAGAGTTGATGTACCTTCCATTTTTATTCGCTATTGGATTGATAGGCACTTACTTGGGGAAAAGAATATTAAAGTATATCCCACAGGAAAAGTTTAGAAAAATCAGCTTGATCTTAATACTATTGATTGGCTTGGTAACCATCGCCAAGCTGGCTTTTGACCATTGGGTTTAGTTTTCTTCGTAATTCTCCCCGATTCTGTCCAAAACCTTTAAAAAGATTTCAAATTCCGATGTGTCCACATCCTTAACGGCAAGTTTTCGTAAAGCTAGGGCACTGGGCAGAGTAATATTCAAGATTTCCTGTCCTTTGGGGGTAAGTTCTAATTTAAATCGCTTTTGATCACCTTCAAAACGAGTCTTGGAAATCCAGCCTTTACGCTCCAGACCTGCAATGACACGTGAGGTCGTGGCCCTGTTCCGAAAGTTCTCGTTCACAATGTCCCGTTGACTCGCATCATCTCCCAATTGATGGATTTGATAAAGAATCACCCATTGCTCAATGGTCGTGTCCACACCAAGCTCATCAAATTTGCGCAAATAGGCCTTTTGAATCTTGCGGAGCACCAAATCCAAATGGAACCCCATTCCCTGTATTTCATCGATACGACTGAGCATTTTTTAAAAGAATAGCCACAAAAATAGGAATTCCTATTTTCACAAGTGCCATTGACAAAGAGCATCAAAAATTTTAACTCAAAATTGAGTAGGTAAAATCGTTTTCGTATCCCAAAATTATTATTTTTGTTGTTGATGCAACAATAATAAGGACTAAACAAAAAAATATGGACACCATGGAAACATCCACTATTCCACAAGGAGCAAACACTACCGAAGATTTTATGCCCATAAACGGGACAGATTACATCGAACTATATGTAGGCAACTCCAAGCAAGCAGCACATTTCTACAAAACGGCTTTCGGTTTTCAATCGTACGCTCAGGCAGGTTTGGAAACTGGTCTGCAAGACCGTGAGAGCTACGTAGTGGTGCAGGATAAAATTCGATTGGTACTTACCTCTCCCCTGAAAAGTGGAACCGAAATAGGCAAACATATCGACAAACATGGTGATGGTGTAAAAGTCGTGGCCCTTTGGGTAGATGATGCCACCATAGCTTATAACAATGCCATGCAACGCGGTGCCAAATCCTATATGGAGCCTAAAGTTGAAGAGGATAAGAATGGAAAAGTGGTGCGCGCAGGAATCCATACCTACGGGGAGACCATCCATATTTTTGTGGAACGCAAGGATTACAACGGAACATTTCTTCCCGGGTTTAAAAAATGGGAAACACCCGATTACAATCCAGAGCCTACCGGTCTAAAATTTGTGGATCACATGGTAGGCAACGTAGGATGGAACAAAATGAACCATTGGGTGAAGTTCTACGAGGATGTGTTGGGGTTCAAGAACATCCTTTCTTTTGATGACAAGGATATCTCTACCGAATACACCGCTTTGATGAGCAAAGTGATGAGCAACGGAAACGGAAGAATTAAATTTCCTATCAACGAGCCTGCCGAAGGGCAGAAAAAATCCCAAGTAGAAGAATATTTGGACTTTTATGAGGATGAAGGCGTTCAACATATTGCTGTTGCCACGGATGACATCATCCAGACCGTTCGCGACCTTAGAAGCCGAGGTGTAGAATTCCTACGGGTTCCAGCAACCTATTACGATGCCGTTTCCGACCGTGTCGGTGAAATTGACGAGGATATTGCCCCGTTGAAAGAACTGGGCATCTTGGTGGACCGCGATGACGAAGGGTACCTATTGCAAATCTTCACCAAACCGGTAGAGCCCAGACCAACGATGTTCTTTGAAATTATCCAAAGAAAGGGTGCACAGTCGTTTGGAAAAGGTAACTTTAAAGCACTGTTCGAAGCCATAGAGCGTGAGCAAGAGCTTCGTGGCACATTGCATTAATCATAGTTAAGAGTGATGAGTTATGGGTTATTGAATTTCAGACTCATAACTCATAACTTTAAACTCAAAACTGATAAAAAAATGCCTATTTATCATAAACTCGGGAAAATTCCGCCCAAGCGTCATACCCAATTCGAAAAACCTGGTGGAGGACTCTATTACGAGCAGCTTTTCGGTACCATCGGATTTGATGGAATGTCCTCGCTTTCCTATCACGTACATCGGCCTACGCAGGTCAAGGAAATAGGAAAAGCCTTGGACGTGAGCCCAAAGATTGCGGTGGAAAAGAACATTACTAGCCGTAAGTTCATCGGTTTTGATGTAGCTCCCAAAGATGATTTCTTGGAATCGCGCGAACCCCTTTTGGTGAACAACGACGTGCATGTAGGTTTGGCCGCTCCAAAAAAATCGCTGACGGATTATTTTTATAAAAATGCCGATGCGGATGAGATGCTCTTTATCCACAAAGGAGCGGGGACCTTAAAAACCTTTTTGGGCAATATTCCGTTTGAGTATGGGGATTACCTCATCATTCCACGTGGGATGATCTATCAAATAGAGTTTGATACAGAGGACAACCGCATTTTATACGCTGAGTCCTTCCATCCAATTTATACCCCAAAACGGTATCGGAACTGGTTCGGACAACTTTTGGAGCACTCCCCTTTCTGTGAGCGCGATTACAAATTGCCTCAGGACTTGGAAACTTTTGATGAAAAAGGAGAGTTTCTAATGAAAATCAAAAAGCAAGGCATGTTGCATCAACTCGTTTATGCCACACATCCTTTTGATGTAGTAGGCTGGGACGGTTACAACTTCCCTTACGGGTTTTCCATCCATAATTTTGAACCGATTACGGGACGCGTGCACCAACCGCCACCTGTACATCAAACATTTGAGACCGGTGCTTTTGTGATATGTTCATTCTGCCCCAGGCTGTATGATTACCACCCAAAATCTATTCCAGCGCCGTACAACCATTCCAATATAGATTCGGACGAAGTATTGTACTACGTGGATGGGGATTTTATGAGCCGGACAGGGATAGGGCCGGGTTATATATCGTTGCATCCAGCAGGGATTCCGCACGGGCCACACCCTGGCACGTACGAGGCGAGTATAGGCAAAAAGGGCACAGAGGAGTTGGCCGTGATGATCGATACCTTCAAACCCTTGCAGGTTACGGAGAACGCCCTCAAAATTGATGATGGAAAGTATTATAAATCGTGGTTGGAGTAAATTTGATTGAATTGAGGGTCATTTCGAAATGAGCCAAGCGATGGAGAAATCTAAAATTCAGATTTCTCACATCCTTTCGAAATGACAAAAAAACAGAGTACTGCCAGAGTTAATGCTGAGCAAAGCCGAAGTGCAGGAATTACACATACCATTCAATGATCATAGATATACCTGAAAACTCAGATTTTTCGATTCACAATATTCCCTTCGGGATTTTTTCCACCAAGGATAGAAGTCCAAGGGTAGGGGTTGCCGTAGGCGAACATATTTTGGATTTGGCCGCCGTGGCCGAATTGGACGTGTTCGATTTCAACACGGCGCTACTGGAAAAAGATACCTTGAACGATTTTATTTCCCTTGGGAAGGAAATCACGACACGGGTACGCAAAAAGATTCAGTATTGGTTAAAGGATCGCGAGTCAGTCTTGGCCGGAAAGCCAGAGCTCTTTGTGAAGCAATCCGAAGCCCAGATGCATATGCCCGTTGCCATTGGTGATTACACGGATTTTTATTCAAGTTTGGAACATGCCACCAATGTAGGGAAAATGTTCCGTGACCCAGAAAATGCGCTCTTGCCCAATTGGAAGCACATTCCAGTCGGCTATCACGGGAGGGCAAGTTCCATTATCGTGAGCGGACAGCCCATTTATCGTCCCAAAGGTCAAACAAAGCCCAACGATGCAGAGGCTCCCGTTTTTGGTCCTACGCAACGTTTGGATTTTGAATTGGAAATGGGATTCATTTGCGGAAAAGAGACGCCATTGGGCGAATCCATCTCTACCAAAAATGCTGAGGATTACATCTTCGGGCTGGTATTGTTCAACGATTGGTCGGCCAGGGATATCCAAAAATGGGAATATGTACCGCTTGGCCCGTTTCTGGCCAAGAATTTTGCCTCATCGATTTCTCCGTGGGTAGTGACCTTAGAGGCTTTGGAACCCTTCAAACTAACAGGGCCCAAACAAGAGCCTGAAGTATTGCCTTATTTGCAATTTGAGGGCGACAAAAATTATGACATCAATTTAGAAGTCCGCATCCAACCAGAAAAAGGTGAGGAAACCACCGTTTGCCTGAGCAACTTTAAACATATGTACTGGAATATGGCCCAGCAATTGGCGCATCATACGGTAAATGGATGCAACATCAACATTGGGGATATGATGGCTTCCGGAACCATTTCCGGTAAGGAAGAAAACAGTTTTGGTTCTATGTTGGAATTGTCCTGGGGCGGTACAAAACCCGTCAAACTAAAAAATGGAAGCGAACGCAAATTCATTGAAGACGGTGATACGGTAACAATGAAAGGTTACGCACAAAAAGACGATATTAGAGTCGGATTTGGCGAAGTGACCACTAAAGTGTTGCCTGCTAAATAATTTTGGCAGCTGAGCGGAGTCGAAACTATTGAATGGTGACTTCGACACCGCTCAGTCACCCACTTTAAAACAATATCGATTACTGCCGAGGCGCAGGAACAATAAAACAAAATCAATCTAAATGATAAAAACCTTAGACCCAACCACCATACCTCAACCCGAACTTTACACTATTCTATCCACTGCGGTGGCTCCAAGGCCGATTTGCTTTGCAAGCACCGTGGATGCCGAGGGCAAAGTAAATTTGAGCCCGTACAGTTTTTTTAACGTCTTCAGTTCCAATCCGCCCGTGATGGTGTTTTCCCCAACACGAAGCGGCAGGGACAATTCCTTAAAACATACGCATCAAAATGTGGTAGAAGTGCCCGAAGTGGTCATCAATGTGGTGAACCACAAAATGGCGGAGCAGATGTCGCTCTCGAGCACTGCTTATGACAAAGGGGTCAACGAATTTGTAAAAGCGGGCTTTACTGAAGTTCCCAGCGTAAAAGTAAAACCACCACGCGTGGGCGAAGCACCCGTATCTTTTGAATGTTCGGTTTTGGAAGTAGTGGAACTGGCCCAAACCCCAGGAGCAGGAAACTTGATCATTGCCCAAGTGGACATGATTCACATCAACGATGCGTACTTAACCGATGATATTCTGGACACCGAAAAGTTGGATTTGGTGGGCCGTATGGGAGGCAACTGGTACATCCGAGCCATAAAAGAATCCTTGTTTGAGATTCCAAAGCCCATCCGCACTCATGGAATTGGGGTAGATGCATTGCCGAAAGGGATTCGTGAAAGCGAGATACTCACAGGAAACAATTTAGGGCGATTGGGGAATTTGGAACAATTGCCCACTACCGAAGCAATTAAAACTGTTATTGAGGTTGATGGAGTTCAAAATAAATCCAAAACCGAATTGCATACCTTGGCCAAACAGTTGTTGGAAGAGGGTGATACGGAAAAGGCGATGGCGTATTTGTTGTTTGCGGAGGGTTTATGATTTTTTTGGCTAAATAGAAGAAAATGTATCATTACTTTTTTGGCTTTTTATATCACTACTATGATAAAACAAAAAAAGGAGACAAATCCAAAATCCCCTTCCTATCAACCATTCTAGTAATGTCAGTTTTATTAGGGCTTAATTTCCTTGTCTTAAGAGATATTTACTTATTTCAAATAAAAGGAATTAGCGTTAAATTTTTAGATTATAGAAGCTCGATTGTATTGACAACATTAATCATCATTAACTATGTATATTTTATTAGCAGGTATCAAAAGATTTTAAGTAAACACGTTAAAAAAAGTTCACATAGCACAATTTGTCTTCTCTATATCATAACAACAATTGGTTTAGCCATAGCAACTGCCTATTCTGTTAGAAATAATTTGTCATGGTGGAAATAAAAGACCAAAACCAAAAGATGAAAAAAAATATAAAATCCATTTTCAAGGCCCATTTGGTGCCGAAAGAAGTCTATAAAGGCGGAAAAAACATTCCCCCGACGGATAAAAAAATATATAAACTATCCTCCAACGAAAATCCTTTGGGTGCATCGCCCAAGGCCGTTGCTGCTATGAAAGCAGCACTGGGCAATATCGATATCTACCCCGACCAGACCGATATTCGTTTACGCGAAGCCTTGATCCAAGATTTTGATGGCCAGTTGAGCGCAGACCAATTTTTGTGCGGAAATAGCGGTTCTGAGGTCATTGATATACTACTACGGGCTTTCATCAACGAAGGGGACGAAGTGATATTTTCTAACCCGTGCTTTTTGCCCTACTCCGTTTTTTCGAGATGGTATGGTGCCAATCAGGTAGATGTTCCTTTACTATCTCCCAACTACGATTTGGATGTGGAAGGTATTTTGAATGCCATCACGGAGAAGACCAAGATCATTTTTTTGACCAGTCCCAACAATCCTACGGGAACCTACATTCCAAAATCCGTAATGGACGATTTTATGGCGCGTGTCCCCAAAAATATTGTGGTGGTGTTTGATGAAGTCTACCGCCATTTTGCGGACGCTGAGGATTATGTTACCGCATTGCCCTATGTATTGGAAGGTCACAATGTGATTGGACTCAACAGTTTTTCCAAAACCTACGGATTGGCTGGGCAACGCATCGGATATGGGTATACCACGACAACCATTGCCAATTATGTACGTTTGATACACAAACCTTTTTTATTACCATTGACTTCAATCGAGGCTGCCATTGGGGCTTTGAACGACACCGAATTCATCGAGGCAACCGTAAAAACGGTTTTGGAAGGCAGAACTTTTGTAGCCAAAGCCTTTGATGAACTCGGCATCAAATATTGGCCGAGCCAAGCCAACTTTTTTATCATTGATCCGCCATTCCCCGAAATGGAGTTCACCGATAAAATGATGGAACAGGGTATTATGGTACGACCTGTTTCACAATTTGGCGCCCCTGGAAAAGTACGTATTACCATAGGCAATAAAGAGGCGAATGCTGCTATGGTGACAGCACTCAAAAAGATAATTGAAGTATAATTGATACTTCTTTATGAGACATCTCGACTGCGCTCGATGTGACAATTACAATACAAACCGATACGTAGCCTTCAATAAGAAGATGTTCTGTGGTTTTTGTCCGAAGATATTGTCGCCCAAACTGGACAACAAACCATTTGTAGGATTTCCATCTCTTGAAACGTCTTGCGACCATACCAAGAATATTTCCGAGCCCGGGATGTACTCCCATCGAATAACCAAGTTGGAACGAAACTGCACAAAGGAAAAATCGGGGTTATCAAAACTAAAATCGGCTACCCCGTCCAAATCCTCATCAATAGCATAAGTGCCATCGGATAAACTGGTCTGTTCCGAAGTGTATTGGACAAATCTATCTTCGAAAACCTTGGCGACAGGGTCGGTAATATGTTTAAAATTGGAATAGCGTCCCCGGGAAATAAATGGTTGCCCCCAATACTGAATGGTCAGGTTGGGATTAATGGTATAGTTCAACCGAACGGACATACTCAAAGTATGCTGATCTATTTTTCCATTCAGATATCTTGGTGAACCATTTATATCGTCAAAATTATCAATGAACTGAAGTTTGTCATGATTGATGTCCAAAGAAGGGAATACGGAAACCCGCAAGGCATTTATCGGTTGGTACGCAAACCCTCCCTCCATATAATAGTTCTTGATGGAGTTGTCCAAAGCTCTTCGCCCATTATGATAAAAAGAAAACCGTAATTTTTTTCGATAATCCGTGCTGATATTATTCCAAAAGCTCACCCACGGAGACTGTCGCAATCTAGGACCGCCCCGTAATGCGAAGTTGGAATACTCAATCGGCGCAAAATTGAACCCGATATTGGTCTGGTAGTTGTTTTTCCAGTTTTGCCAACTGTTGGTATTGAACTGCAAATAATTGTGATTCCCCTGAAAATCCCATGCTGTCCAGTGGTTATAATTGATGCCCACACGCCTAAAGGTACTATCCGGTTTTAGGGTTTGATATCCAATCCAAGTGTAGTGACGCACATCATCTGCCTGACGCTGAAACCCGATATCGTTGAGTTCCAGTTCAGGGGAACGCCATGTGGCCCCGGATTCAAATTTCCAATGTCCGTTGCCTATCTTACCTATTTGCACATTTCCTCCCGTACCCGTAAGCGATGTCCTTGTGGTATCCACGGCAACATGGTCCGCGCCCACCCTATTGAACAAGTGCGTAATGGATTGTTGGGTATTGGTAATGGCTTCCTCACTACCTCGAACATGGCTCATGGTAATATTGCCACCAACATACCAGTCCCGATTGGCCCATTGATGTTTAAAATCCAGTCCGCCCGTGTACGCGGCATCATGCAGAAAATTAAGCTGTTCGGGGATTTGTTCGCGGTTGGTCGCTGTAAAAATGCCCCCGATATAGGAGTTTCTCTCGTTGAAATCCTTTTGCAACCTTCCCACAAAATAATTGGTCAAGGGCTCTACCATTTCTTTTCGAGTCCCGCCTTCATCATTTATTATAGTAGCGGTCCGTTGGGCGGTCACACTTTCGAGAACGCCTATGGCCCATCCATCTTTGGTTTTTCCACTAAACTTGGCTGCACCAATGATCGGGGTATTGTCGGGTTGGTCCACGAACTCGCCATCTGCGGTGTCTGGATATCCCTGCGGACTTCTGCCTATCCTACGGGAATAGAAAATATTGTCCGACCCAAAAGTGTTGCCCGCTTCGGATTGGGAGACACTAAAATCAAAAATATTCTTGTTCTCCACAAAAAAGGGACGACGTTCTTGAAAAAATATCTGAAAACCATCCAGCGCAATGGCGGAGGGGTCTGCATCTACCTGACCAAAATCTGGGTTTACAGTCAAATCCAAGGTAAGGTCATTGGTGATTCCTATTTTAGCATCGAGTCCAGCGGTGATATTGCTCTCGCTACCGTCCCGGAACGGATTTCCTTCCTCGGCTTCGTAGGTTTCGGTTTTGGCGACGGTATAAGGCTGAATTTCCAACTGCTTTTGAGGTTCAATGTTCTTTAACCCATGCAGCTCTCCAAACTCGCTCACCCAACCGGGCTGATCTACAGGTTTACGTTGCCAGAGCGAACGTTCCTCACTTCTAAAAAAACGACGTGTGGACTGGAGTCCCCAAACTTGCTCTTCTGCATTTCCAAATTTTAACTGACTCAAAGGGATGCGCAGCTCAGCCGTCCATCCCTTATCATCAACATTGGTTTTGGCATACCAAATAGGGTTCCAACTTTCGTCCCAATTATTTCCATTGTTTGATATAAACTCATCTCCTTTCACACCTGCAGCCGTAATGGTAAAGGAGAAAGCGGTACGTTTATCAAAATAGCTATCAATATTGAACTCCACCCAGTCCCCATCAAATCCGTCCCTTCGGGATAAACGCTTCACAATTTTATCAGGCTCGTCATCAAAACACCGCACACCTATATATAAGTTCTTGCTATCGTAAAGTATTTTGAATTGGGTTTGATGTGATGGAGGTGTATTCTCATCGGGCTGCCACTCAACATAGTCCCCGCCCCATTCAACTAGGTTCCACGCCTCGTCTTCCAATATACCATTAATAGTGGGCGCCACATACTCGCCCAAAGATTGGGTAGTATACTTCTTTTTGATGATGACTTCGGTGGAATCTTGTGCTTGTGCGGAAAAAATGAGGAATAGGGTCAGGAAAACCAGAGCTGCGTTTCTCACGTGTTCGTTTTTTGATTGATTGACACGATAAAGACCTAGGAAATTGTGTAGAGTTACAGTTCAAACTATTTTTAACTCTTTTTAACATTTTACCGATCTATCTTTTGGCCGATTTTTATGCTTTAATATTGAATTTGAAAAAAGTGAAAAAATATTCCCAATCAACCGTTTGTAATTCAATCTAATAATTGTACATTTGCAGCCCGTTAATCGGGATAGGTTATTTAAATCAATAATATTCGAGAAGTGGATACATTAAGTTATAAAACTATTTCCGCCAATAAATCTACTGTTGACAAGCAATGGTTATTGGTTGATGCTGAAGGACAGACCTTAGGAAGATTGGCGTCTAAAGTAGCCAAGATACTTAGAGGGAAATATAAGACCAACTTTACCCCTCATGTTGATTGTGGGGACAATGTAATTGTCATCAATGCCGAGAAAATCGACATGACCGGAAACAAGTGGGACGATAAGGAATATCAAAGATACACAGGTTATCCAGGTGGACAACGTTCCGCTTCTGCGAAGGAAGTATTGGAAAAGCATCCTGAGCGCATCATTGAGAACTCTGTAAAAGGAATGCTTCCAAAGAACAAGCTTGGAGCTGAACTTTTCAGAAACCTTAAGGTATATGCCGGTGCAGAGCACGGACAAGAAGCGCAAAAACCAAAAGCAATAAACTTAAACGACTACAAATAATGGAAGTGGTTCATAAGATAGGCAGAAGAAAAACAGCTGTGGCCAGAGTTTACGTTTCCGAAGGTTCTGGAAACATTACAGTAAACAAAAGAGATCTTAACGATTATTTTACCACAGGTACATTGCAATATAAAGTAAAACAACCTTTTACTTTAACCGAGACCGAAGGAAACTACGACGTAAAAGTAAATGTTTACGGTGGCGGTATCACTGGTCAAGCAGAAGCCGTACGTTTGGCCTTGTCCAGGGCAATGTGCGAAATTGATATCGAAAACAGGGGAATCCTTAAACCAGAAGGTTTGTTGACAAGGGATCCAAGAATGGTGGAAAGAAAGAAATTCGGTCAGAAGAAAGCCCGTAAGAAATTCCAATTCTCCAAACGTTAATATACATTGGGTGTTTCGACACTCAATTATAGATAAGTTCATTGAAAACCCTGAAAACATCCAAATTTCAGGGTTAAATTTTTAACCAAAGTTGTCGTTGTTCCAAAAGGGATAAAATTATCGACTTTTTGGAAACTGGTTTAGCATCTAAATGGGCAGGGCGAACAAAATTTGTGACCACCTGCACATTGCTACTTACAACGGAACGTAAACTAAGTACAAAAAATGGCAAGTAAAATTGAAGTAAAAGACTTACTGGAAGCAGGTGTGCATTTTGGACACCTTACTAGAAAGTGGAACCCGAACATGGCGCCCTACATCTACATGGAGCGTAACGGGATCCACGTAATCAACCTTTACAAAACGGTTGCAAAACTTGAGGAAGCCAACGAGGCCCTTAAGAAAATCGCTGCATCAGGAAGAAAAATCCTTTTCGTAGCCACAAAAAAACAAGCAAAAGACATTGTTGCGGACAAAGTATCCAAAGTAAACATGCCTTACATCACAGAAAGATGGCCAGGTGGTATGTTGACCAACTTTGTAACCATTCGTAAAGCCGTTAAAAAAATGGCTTCTATCGACCGCATGAAGAAGGACGGTACTTTCAACACCCTTTCTAAAAAGGAAAGATTGCAAGTTGATCGTCTTCGTGCGAAGTTGGACAAAAACTTGGGTTCGATTGCTGACATGACCCGTTTGCCAGGTGCACTTTTTATCGTGGATACCATGCGTGAGCACATTGCGGTAAAAGAGGCACAAAAATTGAACATCCCGATTTTTGCAATGGTAGATACCAACTCCGACCCTCGTGATGTTGATTACGCAATTCCATCCAACGACGATGCAGGTAAATCCATCGAAGCTATCTTGGAATCCGTAACTAGTGCAGTAGCCGAAGGATTGGAAGAGCGCAAGAGCGAAAAAGGCAGTGGTAAGGACAAAGAAGAGGATGCTCCTAAAAAAGAGAAAAAATCTTCTGAAGAAAAATCAGCCAAAAAAGCTGAAGCCGCTCCTAAAAAAGAAGTTAAAGCAGACGACCTTACCAAAATTGAAGGCATAGGACCTAAAGCTGCCGAGGCTTTGGTAGAAAGCGGAATCACAACTTATGCTGAATTGGCAAAAGCTGACGCTGACGACATCAAAGAAACTTTGACGGAAGCTAGCTCAACTTTGGCTCACCTAGACCCAACATCTTGGCCAAAACAAGCAAAAATGGCTGCCGATGGTGAGTGGGACGAACTTAAAGAATGGCAAGACAGCGTAAAAGGTGGAGTTGAATAAACCCATTGATTTAACATTGTCCTAAACAAAAACACTTTTTTAGTGTTTTACTTTACATAAAATTTTAAAAGAAAAGAAAAATGGCAAAGATTACTGCCGCAGAGGTAAATAATTTAAGAAAGGCTACTGGAGCTGGTATGATGGATTGTAAAAAAGCTTTGGTCGAAGCAGATGGTGATTTTGACCAAGCAATTGAAATCCTAAGAAAACAAGGTCAAAAAGTTGCTGCTAAAAGAGCTGACAGAGAATCTTCCGAAGGTGCTGCCATCGCAAAAGTGAACGATGACAATACACAAGGAGTAGTAATCTCCCTTAACTGTGAGACCGACTTCGTTGCCAAAAACGATAGCTTTGTAAAACTTGCAAACGATTTGGCAGATTTGGCACTTGGTTTTGACAGTAAAGACGATTTCCTAGCTGCTTCTTTTGAGGGAATGACAGTTTCCGATAAATTGACAGAGCAAACTGGTGTAATCGGTGAGAAAATAGAAATCGGAAGCTTTGACAAATTGAGCGCCCCATTTGTAGGTTCCTACATTCACGCTGGAAACAAAATTGCTACATTGGTAGGTTTGTCCGCCAATGTTGATGGTGCTGCTGAAGCTGCAAAGGACGTAGCCATGCAAGCTGCCGCAATGAATCCAGTTGCCCTTAACGAGGAAGGTGTAGATCAATCCATCATTGACAAGGAAATTGAAATCGCTAAAGATCAATTACGTCAAGAAGGAAAACCAGAAGCTATGTTGGACAACATCGCAAAAGGTAAATTGAACCGTTTCTTTAAAGACAACACTTTGGTGAACCAAGCTTTCATTAAAGACAGCAAGCAAAGTGTAGCAGAATACGTTAAATCTGTGGATTCCAGTTTGGAAGTTACAGGTTTCACAAGAGTTGCACTAGGCTAATTCGCCAACAGAATAATATAAAAAACCGCTTCCCTTTCGAAGCGGTTTTTTTATGCCCAGATCTAACCCACAATTCTTCATTTGCCATAAATATTTTTGATTATTTTTGTCCGGACTTCAAGAAACTCTCAATGCATTACAAAAGAATTTTATTAAAACTAAGTGGGGAAGCCCTTATGGGCGAACAACAATACGGTATAGACGCCAAGCGATTGGACGAATATGCCGAAGAAATACAAGCTGTAATCGAAAAGGGCGTTGAAGTCGCCATAGTTATAGGTGGTGGTAATATTTTCAGGGGTCTCGCCGGCGCAAGCCAAGGAATGGACCGCGTTCAGGGCGATCATATGGGTATGCTGGCAACGGTGATCAACGGTCTGGCCCTACAAAGCGCATTGGAACTCAAGGGAGTTCAGACCAGATTACAATCAGCCATCAAGATCAATGAGGTGGCCGAACCTTTTATTAGAAGAAGAGCTATTCGTCACCTAGAAAAAGGCAGGGTCGTCATTTTTGGTGGCGGAACCGGAAACCCCTACTTCACCACGGACTCAGCCGCTGTTTTAAGGGCCATCGAAATTAAGGCAGATGTCATTTTAAAGGGAACCCGTGTGGATGGCATTTACACCTCCGACCCGGAAAAAGATAAGAACGCAACAAAGTTTGACTCCATTTCCTTCAACGAAGTGCTTTCCAAAGGACTCAAGGTTATGGACACCACAGCATTTACACTAAGCCAGGAAAACGAACTGCCCATTGTAGTGTTCGACATGAACACTCAAGGCAACTTAATGAAAATAGTATCCGGAGAAAATATAGGAACAGTGGTCAACGTATAAGTTGACATAAACTTTGGTTTCAATTTAATAAATTTGAAAGTTATGGACGAAGATGTAAAATTTATTCTTGATAGCACAAAAGAAAGTATGGAAGCAAGTATTGAACACTTGCAAAAGGCATTGACCAAGATTAGGGCCGGTAAAGCAAGCCCAATAATGCTTTCTACGGTAATGGTAGACTATTATGGTTCGCAGACACCACTTTCCCAAGTATCCAACATCAATACTCCCGATGCACGTACCCTATCGGTTCAACCATGGGAAAAAAACCTGTTGGGTGAAATAGAGACCGCCATCATGAATGCTAATTTGGGGTTCAACCCAATGAACAACGGGGAAACCATAATCATTAACGTTCCACCATTAACGGAAGAGCGAAGGATACAATTGGCAAAGCAGGCAAAAGGAGAGGCCGAGGATGCCAAAGTAAGTATACGAAGCGCTAGACAAGAGGCAAATAAAGAATTGAAAGAGTTGGATATTTCCGAAGACCTTTTGAGAAATGCCGAAGTAGATGTCCAGGAACTAACCAACAAATACATCGACAGGGTCGACGCTATCCTCACCGCCAAAGAAGCGGAGATCATGAAGGTATAAAACTTGGATTTTGACCAGCTACTTTCCTAGGAACACAGCATATCATTTTCTACCTTTGCGGCCAACAAAACCCAAATGGTAGCAAAGCTCACTAAAGGATTTTGGCCCAAGGTCGCTAGCATTATACTCCGCAATAGAATCCTGATTCTTTTGACGGTTATCGGCATTACCGTTTTTTTGGCCATGCAATGGAAAAACATGCAGTTTTCCAATACAGAAGCCAATATTCTGCCAGACGACCATCCAGCTAGTATTCAATACAACGCTTTTACCAAAATCTTTGGTGAAGAAGGCAATGCTATTGTTCTTGCCATTAGGGATTCCGCCCTATTCACACCAAAAAACTTTAACCGTTGGAATACATTGAGCAAACAGCTTGATGCATTTCCAGAAGTTGATTATGTGATTTCCCTAGAGAACTTAAAGGAACTCATTAAAGATAATGAGACCCAGACCTTCTCCATGGAACCTTTGATTTCCCATGCTCCAAAGACCAAGCAGGAAATCGACTCCCTTACCAACCACCTGTTCAAAGAACTTCCATTTTACGATAACTTAGTGTACAATCCTGAAAGCGGAACTATACAGACGGTAGTTTATCTGGACAAGGACATTATGAACACTGCGGTAAGGAACGAGTTTATCTTGAATGATCTTGCCGAACTCGTGGAAGACTTTGAACAAGAGACCCAAATGGATGTTCGTATTTCCGGGATGCCCTATATCCGTACTTGGAACACCAAATCCATTATTGATGAGATCGGACTGTTCATCGTAGGTGCACTTTTGGTCACATCCCTTATATTTTTCTTTTTCTTTAGGAGTTTCAGGGCAACCTTTATCTCCATGTGCGTGGTCATTATCGGGGTGATGTGGGCCTTTGGAATACTTGGCCTTTTAAGGTATGAAATAACCATCTTAACGGCATTGATCCCCCCTTTGATCATTGTAATCGGTATTCCCAATTGTATTTTCTTGATCAATAAATATCAGCAAGAAGTCAAAAAACATGGTAATCAAGCACTATCCCTTCAGCGGGTGATTTCCAAAATTGGCAATGCCACATTGATGACAAACATTACCACGGCATCAGGTTTTGCCACCTTCATTATTTTGGATAGCGATCTACTCAAAGAATTTGGTATTGTTGCTTCGATCAACATTATCGGGATTTTTATCCTTTCCCTTTTAATCATCCCAATCGTATACAGCTTTATGTCGCTTCCCAAGACCAAGCACCTAAAGCACCTGAACAAAAAGTGGATGGACCTTTTTGTGAACTGGATGGAAAACATTGTTAGAAACCATCGAATTGCAGTTTATATCACCACCGTTGCTGTTTTAGTCTTGAGTATTATTGGTATTTACCAGATGCGCATCACCGGAAGTAGGATTGAGGATTTGCCCAAGAACAGCCATTTCTACAAGGACATCCAATTTTTTGAAGCAGAGTTTGACGGCATCATGCCCATGGAAATTGTAGTGGATACCAAACGAAAAAATGGAGTGGTGAAGCCAGCGACCTTAAAACGCATGGACCGTTTGGGAACCGTTATAGACGAAATACCGGAACTATCAAGACCAATCTCTATAGTTGACCTGGTAAAATATTCCAAGCAGGCATACTACAACGGTATTCCAAAATACTACCAACTTCCTACCAGCCAAGAGAACACCTTCATCATGAGTGCTGTTCAAAAGTCATCTACAGGTGGGGCCGACCTTTTGCAAAGCTTTGTGGACAGCACAGGGCAAACTGCCCGTTTGACCACCTATATGCGCGATGTAAAAATCGATCGTATGGAGGAAATCGAAAAAGATGTGCAACAAGCCATCACAAAGGAATTCCCAGACGAGAGGTACAACGTTTTTATGACGGGTAAAGCTTTATTGTTCCTAAAAGGGACTAAATATCTGGTAAAAAACCTATTATTGTCACTTGCACTGGCCATAGGCTTGATTTCCCTTTTTATGGCCTACCTGTTCCGGTCTTTTAGAATGGTGATCATATCCTTGGTGCCCAACCTATTGCCACTGGTCATAACAGCCGGCCTCATGGGTTATTTGGGAGTACCCATAAAACCATCTACCATCTTGGTGTTCAGTATCGCTTTTGGGATATCCGTTGACGATACGATCCACTTTTTGGCAAAATACCGGCAGGAACTCACCGCAAATCGTTGGCACATCAAACGGTCGGTGTATGCGGCCTTGCGTGAGACGGGAGTGAGCATGTTCTACACCTCCATTGTGCTGTTCTTTGGGTTTTCTGTATTTATCATCTCAAGTTTTGGGGGCACCAAAGCGTTGGGAGGACTGGTATCGGCCACCTTGCTCTTCGCCATGCTTTCCAATTTGATTCTGCTACCTTCCTTGTTATTGTCTTTGGAACGAAGCATTGCCAACAAGCAAGTGCTCAAAAAACCTCAAATCGACATATTGCCCCAGGACGAGGACAACCCCAAGGAAAAATAGTGTTTACAATAGACATAAATTAGGCCAATCCATTGCCATCATTTTTTATCAAAAACCTATCTTTACCAACTAAATCACCATAGTTTTAGAATGATGTCTTATTCCATAAAAGAATTGCTAGAAAAGCAACCCGTAGGAGATTCCGTTGAAGTAAATGGATGGGTAAAAACATTTAGAAGTAACCGATTTATCGCCCTTAACGATGGTTCCACCATACATAATATCCAATGTGTAGTCGATTTTGAAAATCTGGACGAAGCATTGCTCAAAAAGATTTCGACCGGGGCCGCCCTAAAAGTAACAGGGGCTTTGGAAGAAAGTCAAGGCCGTGGGCAGAGTGTAGAAATCCAAGTAACCGATATATTCGTTCACGGAACGGCAGACCCGGAGACCTATCCTATCCAACCCAAAAAACACTCGTTGGAGTTTTTAAGGGAGAAGGCTCATCTTCGGGTAAGGACCAATACCTTTTCTGCCGTAATGCGTGTGAGGTCAGTACTTTCATTTGCTGTTCACAGCTACTTTCAGCAAAATGGATTCTACTATATGCATGCCCCTATCATTACCGGTTCGGATGCAGAAGGCGCTGGTGAAATGTTCCGTGTATCCACCTTGGATGCCAAAAAACCACCATTGAACGAATCCGGTGAGGTAGATTACTCCGAGGACTTTTTTGGAAAAGAGACCAACCTTACCGTATCGGGACAATTGGAAGCCGAGACCTATGCCATGGGACTTGGCAAGGTCTATACTTTTGGACCTACATTTAGGGCAGAGAACTCCAATACATCCCGCCACTTGGCGGAATTCTGGATGATAGAACCTGAAATGGCTTTCTATGATCTTGATGCCAATATGGATCTTGCAGAAGATTTTATAAAATACATTATTCAATACGTACTGGACCATTGCCAGGATGATCTTGAATTCTTGGAAAAACGCTTATTGGACGAAGAAAAGGCCAAACCACAGAACGAACGCTCGGAGATGGCCCTTATCGAGAAGTTGAAATTCGTTGTAGAGAACAACTTTAAAAGGGTATCTTACACCGAAGCCATTGATATATTGAAGAACAGTAAGCCCAACAAAAAGAAAAAGTTCCAATTCCCTATTGATGAATGGGGTGCAGACCTACAAAGTGAGCACGAACGTTTCTTGGTGGAAAAGCACTTTAAATGTCCGGTAATCCTTTTTGATTACCCTGCGAACATCAAGGCTTTTTACATGCGATTGAACGAGGACGGCAAAACAGTGAGAGCTATGGACGTACTTTTCCCTGGTATCGGTGAAATCGTAGGTGGGTCACAAAGAGAAGAACGTTTGGATGTGCTGGAACAAAAAATAAAGGAACTCGACATAGACGCCAAAGAACTTTGGTGGTACCTTGACCTTAGAAAATTTGGTACTGCCGTACACAGTGGATTTGGACTAGGATTTGAGCGTATGGTTCAATTTGCCACAGGAATGGGCAACATTAGAGATGTAATCCCCTACCCTAGAACACCGCAGAACGCCGAGTTTTAATTTGATTTTATTATTTTAAGAAGGTAAGATTGTAAATTATCAATCCGTATGCTGAAACAACATCTACAGTTTAAACTTTCCCAAAAACTGTCTCCACAGCAGATTCAGCTCATGAAACTTATTCAATTGCCAACACTGGCTTTTGAACAAAAGTTAAAGCAGGAGCTGGAAGAAAATCCTGCATTGGAGAGCGGAAAAGAGGAGAGCGATGTTCTGGATGACATGTACGAGGATACCTATGATGATTCGGATGACAATGAAAGCATCGACACGGAGGAAATCAATATTGATGACTACTTGAGCGATGACGAAATACCGGATTACAGAACCCAGGCCAACAATTATAGCGCAGATGACGAGGACAAAAGGGTTCCCTATGCTGCAGGCACGTCCTTTACGCAATATTTACTCACCCAGCTCAACACAGTCTATCTGGATGACCAAGAATGGGCCATTGCCGAATTTTTGGTGGGCAGTGTGGACGAAAGTGGCTACATACGCCGACCTCTTCCAGATATAATGGACGACCTTGCCTTTACACAGAACATTTACGTTGAGGAAGATAAAATAAAACAAGTTCTGAAGATCGTTCAAGATCTAGACCCTCCGGGGGTTGCTTCCCGTTCGTTGGACGAATGCTTGATTATACAATTAAAACGCAAGGAGCCTAAACCTTCTGTGGAACTGGCCATTAGCATACTTGAGCGTTCTTTTGAACATTTTACAAAAAAGCATTATTCCAAGCTCATCCAAAAACATCATGTTTCAGAAGAAGAGCTTAAGGAGGCAATTTCAGAAATAGAAAAATTGAATCCAAAGCCGGGAGGGTCGTATTCAGGAAATACCCGGATGATAGAACATATTGTTCCCGATTTTTCCATTAAAATCGTGGACGGTGAACTGGAACTCAGCCTTAATGGGAGAAACGCCCCAGAGCTACATGTGTCCAAAGAGTACAGTAATATGCTGGAAGGCTACAAAAACGCCAAGGAAAAGTCCAAATCCCAGAAGGATACCGTCATGTTCATCAAACAGAAATTGGATGCCGCCAAATGGTTCATAGACGCCATCAGGCAGCGCCAACAGACACTGTACATTACCATGAGTACCATCATGGAATATCAAAAAGAGTACTTTATGACCGGGGACGAGCGCAAGTTGCGTCCCATGATCCTAAAGGATATTGCTGATAAAATAGACATGGACGTATCCACCGTATCAAGGGTGGCCAACAGTAAATATGTGGACACTCCTTATGGCACCAAACTGATAAAGGATTTCTTTTCAGAGGCCATGAAAAATGAGCAGGGAGAGGATGTATCTACAAGGGAAATCAAAAAGATTCTAGAGACCGTTATTCGCGATGAGGAAAAGAAAAAACCTCTTACGGATGCAAAATTGGCCAAGATTCTAAAAGAAAAAGGGTATCCTATTGCCCGGCGAACCGTAGCCAAATACCGGGAGCAGTTGGATATTCCAGTGGCAAGGCTACGAAAAGAAATATAATGCGCCACGTATACAACATTATATCTTACCTATTCCATCCGTTGTTCATTCCGATTGGAGGGACTATAGTGTATTTTTTGGTGGCTCCTTACAGCACTTTAGAGACCCAAAGTGGGAACATACTCCCCATTTTTATACTAACGGTGATTATTCCGATTATTTTTTTCCTGATCCTGAAAAATCTCGGTGTAATCAATTCTATATTTTTACCGACCATCCAAGAACGCAAATATCCGCTCTATATTAGCTGTATTATCTTTTTGATGATATTGTACAAGGTAATACCCAATAATTACGTACACGAGCTCTTTTATTACTTTACTGGTCTCTTAACGGCTACTACGGCTACCATTGTCCTGTTGTTTTTTCGGTTCAAGACCAGTATGCACCTTTTGGGGATGGGAAGCATTCTGACCTTTATGGTAGCGCTGAGCATTCATTTTGAAATCAATATTACCATCGCCATTAGTTTGTTTACCTTATTTACCGGAATGGTAGCTACATCCAGATTATACCTAAATGCCCATACAAAAAATGAGCTATTGATTGGTTTTATGCTAGGATGCTGTTCCCAACTAATTATTCTCAAATACTGGCTATAGAATATAAAAGGTGAGTCCGACCCGTAGAACTCTTAAATCGATGGATTCACCTGCAATTGAAACCCCTTCTTTCAACAAAGGATTTAAACTATAATAAGCATGGATGTTCCATGTATTATATCCAAAATTCAGCATAAGACCGTACTGTAGAGTGTCAATGTCATCATTTGAGAAGGAAACATTTCCCTCATCAGCAACCAATTTGGATCTCCCAGAAAACACGTACCCCAATTTGGCTCCTGCATATATTCTCCAAAACTTATATTCTGTCGCTGTAGATGTACGCCACCTAACCTCTAGAGGAAATTCTATGGCATGTGTTTCCAATTTACTGCGGTTGAAGTTCTCATCATCTACAATCTGATAAGTCCTTACACCACCGTCCTCTGCTACCCCCATATTGGAATAATATGAATTAGCGGCGTAGCCCAAACCAATACCAAATCCAAAATTCCTCCTTCTGTTGAGCGGAATATCTTTAATAAAACCAAGTTGCAGATTATAGGAAAGGTTACGCTGGTCGAGTGCATCAGGACTATTCAACAGCACGTTATATCCAACACCTATATAAAACTGGTCTTCCAGATAACTGTTATCCACGGGTTGTACCTGTGTGCTATCTGTAGCTGATTGGCCCAAAACAAAACAAGAGCACAGCATGCAAAGTGAAATAATCGAAATCTTGTAAAACAACTGAATCATGTGACAATTTAAAACAAAAAACGCCCCAAATTAAAAATTTGGAGCGTTTCCCACTAAATCTAAGCTATTGCCTACTGTAGATTGTTAAAAGCATCTCCCTCATAAGTGGTATAATTCACTTTAAGGGCATTTACTTCTCTCAATTGTTGCTTAATGTCGGTAATTAGGCCCATATTGGCCTCTTTATCAACCTTCAAAGCAGTAGTCAATACATTTTGAAGTTCTTGCGGTTTCTTTGCACGTTCTGCCAAAATAAATGAACCTACTTCGTCCACATTGGCAAATTTATCATTCAATTGGATTTTTGGTTCTGTTCCAAAAACCTTTTGATATTCTTGAGTAGGTGTCCCTACATAAATGTAAATAACGCGATCCTTCTTTTCCAACTTCTTAATTTCCGAAGCGTTTGGAAGGGTGTTGGCAACCATTAAAGAACTATCCTTCATCGTGGTCACTGTCATAAAGAAGAAAAGTAGCATGAAAACGATATCTGGCAACGAAGCCGTTGACACCGCTGGTAAATCTCCTTCCTTCTTTTTGGTAAACTTAGCCATATTAAATATAGTTTTTAATCGGTTGTTGTTTCTGCTTCTGAAAGCTTTTGTGGAAACATATCTTGGATACGCTTTACTTTATCTTTCAGTTCATCTCTTACGTTTGATGGTGTCTCTGGATCCAAATATTTGGATTCCATCGTTGTAAAATCGGAACCATACAAACGCTGAGCTTCACGGTTACGCAAGTCATTGTAAGCACCCACCAACTCGTTTTGCACGGTTATGTATGTACTATACTTGGTTTCCCTATCGTTCTTCAACGAAATGATCGCTTTTGTTGGGTTATCTGATGAAGAAGGATCCTTCTTACCTTTACAATAAGTGCAAGATCCATCGGCGCCGTTTTCCAAAAAGGCGGTGGCCGCGTCTCTCAAATCCTTAATTTCCATCAAATTATCCTCAACCAAAAGTTGTCCATTTCTGTTGATGTTCACAGTAAAAATGTTTTTCTGCTTGATCACAACATCTTGCTCTGGCGGCTCTATTGGCGGTAGCATACGGTCCAAACCTGCATCTGTTTCAATGGTGGTGGTCACCAAGAAAAAGATAAGCAGAAGGAATGCAATATCCGCCATGGAACCGGCATTTACTTCCGGCGCACCTTTTCTTCTAGGCATAATTCAACTTTTTACTTTACAAACATTCTTTTCAAACCTGGTACTATCATTAGAATTACCGCTATAAGCGTAAGGATGAAAAATACGTTCAATCCCATTCCAATGTTTTTCACAGTTCCTTCCGTGGTCTCAATACCTCTTTCGGACATTGTTTCGACCACAGCCATATTATCTGAAGAAATCCCGTAAGATATAGCTACAATAATAGCTAATCCGCCAATGGCAAAAAGGGCTTTCTTAACACTTCCTTTTGTGGTAAACAATTTTGCCAGACCAAACACCAAAGAAGTGATCACGGCAATAGCCAAAAGGATGTACATTATAATGAACATGAAGTTCATTGCACCACTATTAATGGCATTTGGATCATCGGCAGACGGAAGAGAGAACCAAAGTACGGCTGCTACCAATCCGATGACGATGAGCAATATTTTTACTATTTTATTCATGATTCTCGATAGATTTTAATTCGTAATTATTTCTTGTGGGCAGCCAACATATCAATCAAAGCGATTGAGCTGTCTTCCATATCGTTTACGATACTATCGATTTTTGCAATAATATAGTTGTAGAAAATCTGAAGGATAATCGCTGTGATCAAACCGAATACGGTTGTCAATAACGCCACCTGGATATCTCCCGCAATCAAAGATGCACTCAAGTTACCTACTGCTGCAATTTTCTGGAAGGCCGCGATCATACCGATTACCGTACCCATGAACCCAAGCATCGGAGCAATAGCGATAAACAAAGACAACCAAGAAACGTTTTTCTCCAATTGTCCCATTTGCACACCACCGTAAGCCACAACAGCTTTCTCTGCAGATTCTAGTCCTTCATCCACTCTATCCAAACCTTGGTAGTAGATAGAAGCAACTGGTCCTTTTGTGTTTCTACAAACCTCTTTGGCTGCCTCAACACCACCAGAAGCCAAAGCGTCCTCAACTTGTTGCTTCAATTTGGTAGAGTTGGTAGTTGCCAAATTCAAATAAATAATTCTTTCGATGGCAACAGCCAATCCCAAGATCAAACAAAGAAGTACAATTCCCATGAAGGCAGGACCCCCTTGGATAAATTGCTCTTTCAATACTTGGGTGAAGCTAGCGCTGGCTTCAGCTTCTTCTTGTAACATTGCTGCAGATGCAGTTGTTGTTCCCATCACAAACATTCCAGCAGCAGCCAGAGTAAAGGATATTTTTTTCATTTTACTTAAACTTAAATTTAGTTAGTTAATAATATAAAGATATAAAAATTTTACAATTGAAAAATTAAAATACCTAGCAGAGAGGAAGGGATTCGAACCCTCGATACACTTTTGGTGTATACACACTTTCCAGGCGTGCGCCTTCGACCACTCGGCCACCTCTCTATTGTTCCATTTAGGCCGACCAATAAACGAAAAAATTATTAGTTATAGAAATTTGATGCGTTAATTTTACACCATCTCACCACGAAGGGGCGTCTCAAAAATTGTCTTGAACAATTTGTCGGGAACCCCCGTCCCTAATAGGTACATCGCTTTTGTTATGGCAGCCTCCGTTGTAATATCCTTGCCGTTAACCAGTTGCATCTCCTTCAGTTTTTCACTGGTTTCGTAATGCCCCATAGAAACACTGCCCCCAGAGCATTGGGTAACGTTAATTATGTGCAATCCATTTTCCACGGCTTTTTTTATTGCATTTAAAAACCATTCGTCCATTGGAGCGTTTCCAGCACCATAGGTTTCCAGTATCAATGCCTTTAAATCGGGAATATTCAGCACCGATTGCAGCACATTTTGATTGATTCCCGGGAAAAGCTTCAAAATCGCAACCCTATCATCCATCTTTTTATGTACTTGGAGCGACTTGTTTTTGGTGACTTTTTTTATCAAATAGTTATCATGGACATTTAAATGGACACCGGACTCCACTAAAGGGGGGTAGTTTAAGGAATTGAAAGCTTCAAAATGTTCCGCATTTATCTTGGTAGTTCTATTGCCACGATAGAGCTTATATTCGAAATATAGACCGACCTCGCGTAAAACGGGCTTCCCTTTTTTCCGAAGGGCGGCAATTTCTATGGAAGTAATCAGGTTTTCCTTGGCATCTGTTCGCAAATCTCCAATGGGCAACTGCGATCCTGTAAAAATTACGGGCTTCTCCAGATTCTCCAACATAAAACTAAGGGCAGATGCCGAATAGCTCATGGTATCGCTACCATGAAGCACCACAAAACCGTCATTTTCCTCGTAATGCCCTTCAATTATGGAGGCAATTTGAGCCCAATAACCAGGGTTCATGTTAGATGAATCGATGGGTTCATCAAAAGAAACACCCCTTAGATTACAATCCAATTGCTTCAGCTCCGGTATATTTTTCACCAATTCGTCAAAATTGAACGCCTTGAGCGCACCGGTTTTATAATCCTTTACCATACCAATGGTTCCTCCTGTATAGATCAGTAATATGTTGGTCTTCTTTTTCATAGATCAGATTCCAAATATTTGCTTGGAGTTTTCCGTAGTGATTGTAGCGATTTCTTCTTCGGGCATACTATATATGGAAGAGAGTTTTTCCAATACCTTGATAATGTACGAGCTTTCGTTCCGCTTTCCCCGATAAGGCGCCGGTGCCAAATATGGTGCATCGGTTTCCAGAACAATATGTTTCAGGTCGATTTGGTTCAAAAACTGGTCTATTTTACCATTTTTGAACGTCGCCACGCCTCCAATTCCTAACTTCATATTATATGATAAAGCTTGATGCGCCTGTTCCAAAGTCCCCGTAAAACAGTGAAAAATCCCGAAGAGCTCCTCGTCCTTTTCTTGTTCCAATACTTCGAACACCTCATCAAAGGCATCACGGCAATGGATCACTATGGGCAACTGATGCTTTTTCGCCAACCGAATCTGATGGGCAAAGGCCTCCTGCTGCTCTTTTAAAAAGGTCTTGTCCCAATACAGGTCTACCCCTATTTCGCCCACGGCGTAAAACTTTTTCTTGGACAACCACTCTTCTACATGAGCCAACTCCTCCTTATAATTTTCCTTAACGTGGGTTGGGTGCAGGCCCATCATCAAAAACACATTGTCCGGATAATTTCTTTCCAAATCCAACATGGATTGGGTGTAGGTTGAATCGATGGCAGGGATAAAAAAGCGCTCCACCCCGGCATCTAGGGCCCGCTGCATCATTTCATCTCTATCCTCGTCAAAGGCTTCACTATATAAATGGGTATGGGTATCGGTTATGATCATTCTATTATTCTTGAACACGTATTGAATTCTTTCTGGTCCTGTAAAAAGCTATGGCCTTTTGAAATTTTACCGCACCTTCCTTGGTTTGGTCATAAATGAATCCATCCAATTCAGGATGATGTTCTGCTATCCAAGACACCAAATTTTCCCGTTTGGCAGTCCACAAAGAATCCTTGAAATCGACATATTCGACGATATCAATACTATAAATTTTGCCATTTTTGATTTTCATGATTTCACGGCTAACGAAGGGTTCTTCTTGCAGAAAAAGAATCCTATCACATGCCTTTGAGACTTTTAATTCAAGGCTGTCCCCACTTTTGTTAATGTCCAGGATCTTATATTTTGGACGGAACACGGAATCCCACTGAAACAAAGAACGATAGCCCTCTTTACTAAAAGCCCTTACATGGTCCATTTCATTAAACCGTATGCTGTCCAAAAACAACTCGACCAGTTCCTTATAATCGGATGTGTTCAGGGCGCTGACGTAATTTTCGGCAATTTTCACCGTATCCATTTCCTTATGCTTCTGATTACAGGACATGGTGATTACCGCGCACACAGCGATGACGGCAATCTTCTTAAAACTGAATTCAATCATAACACAAAAATAGGCTTATCTTAGACGTCCCAAAACTTTGTTCGGATTAAAGATTCCTCAAGCGTATATTTGCCTATGGCATCACTCAAAAATTTCCTTAAATCCAAAGACTACATAAATATACCTTTGGTATTGACCGAAACCAACCATTTTGAACTCGTTGCCAGTATCAATGGTGTTACGGGCAAGTTTATTTTGGACACCGGAGCATCCAATACCTGCGTGGGGATGGACAAAATTGCGTTTTTTGAAATGGCGTCGGAAGCCACAGACATTAAAGCCGCTGGAGCTGGTGCTTCGGAAATGGAAACTTTGATCTCCATCAAGAACAAAATACAGATCGGGGACTGGAAAAAGAAAAAACAGAAGGTCGTTCTTTTTGATCTTACCCACGTGAATCAAGCTTTAGTTTCCCACAATGCCCTGCCCGTTGATGGAATCATCGGTGCGGATCTACTGAAAAAAGGTAAGGCCGTAATCGATTACAATAAAAAATGCCTCTACTTAAAAAAGTAAAGGCATTTGTTTATAGATTTCACGATATCGCTTCGACTTCGCTCAGCGACCTTTCTATTTAATATTTAGATTATAATTCCAACGCTTTTTTCACGTTTCCGTCCATCAACAATTCTTCTGGACTTTCCAAGGCTTCTTTTACAGCGACCAAGAACCCAACGGATTCTTTACCATCAATAATTCGGTGATCATAAGAAAGCGCAACGTACATTACAGGTGCTATGGCAATGGCACCATCCCTAACAATGGCACGTTCCACAATGTTGTGCATTCCCAAGATTCCACTTTGTGGTGGATTGATAATCGGGGTAGACAACATAGAACCAAATACACCTCCGTTGGTAATGGTAAAGGTACCGCCGGTCATTTCATCAACCGTGATTTCACCCTCCCTAGCACGGATGGCCAAACGTTTTACTTCGGATTCGATTCCTCTGAACGTAAGATTTTCTGCATTTCTGATTACGGGAACCATCAAACCTTTAGGTCCTGACACTGCAATACTGATATCACAGAATTCGTAGGTGATCATTTCCTTGCCATCAATCATGGAATTAACCGCCGGATACATTTCCAATGCTCGGATTACCGCTTTGGTAAAGAAGGACATAAATCCTAGACTTACTCCATGCTTATTTTTGAACTCTTCCTTGTATTGATTTCTCAACTCGAAAATAGCGGACATGTCCACTTCGTTGAAGGTGGTCAACATCGCGGTCTCGTTCTTGGCAGAGACCAACCTTTCGGCCACTTTTCTTCTCAACATGGACAATTTGGAACGGCTTTCACCTCGGTTACCCCCTGTTGGAGTTCCCATGGACGGAACAGCTTTTACAGCATCGTCCTTGGTGATACGCCCATCTTTTCCACTACCTGATACGGAAGAAGAATCGATTCCCTTTTCGTCCAATATTTTCTTGGCCGCTGGTGATGGGGTACCGGAAGCATAAGTTTCCTTTTTAGGTTCCTCTTTCTTCGGGGCTTCTTTTTTAGGTTCCTCCTTTTTGGACTCCTCTTTCTTGGATTCTTCCTTTTTATCTGATTTATCCGATGAGCCTCCGGGTTTTTCGGCGCTTGTATCGATAAGGCAAACCACCTCACCAACAGCTACGGCGTCCCCCACTTCGGCCTTAAGGGTAATAATTCCGCTCTCCTCCGCAGGAAGCTCCAATGTTGCCTTGTCCGAATCTACTTCGGCTATGGCCTGGTCCTTCTCCACATAGTCTCCATCTTCTACCAACCATTCGGCGATTTCTACCTCTGTAATGGATTCCCCCGGTGAGGGAACTTTCATTTCTAAAACCATTCTATTATAGTTTATACTTGAATTATCTTATTTGCATGTTATCCTTACTCTTGTCAAAAACGTAGTCCAACACTTGGGCATGACGTCTTTTTGAGCGAACGGCACTACCTGCCGCAGGGGCTCCGTAGAACCTACGGGAAGCCACTCTAAACTGCTTGGCCTCGTCCAAATGCATCAACATGTGGCTCCAGCCCCCCATATTCCTTGGTTCTTCCTGTGCCCAAACAATATCGTCGGCGTTCTTGTATTTTTTGATAATGCTTCGCATTTCTTCAGCCGGCAATGGGAACAATTGCTCCACACGTACCAAAGCTACATCATCTCTTTCCAACTCTTCACGTTTGTCCAGAAGATCATAATAGAATTTACCAGTACAGAACACCAATGTTTTTACCTTGGCCGCTTTTGCATCAGCGTCATCAATCACCATTTGGAAACTACCGTTGGCCATTTCTTCTTTAGTGGACACTACTTTAGGGTGCCTCAACAAACTTTTGGGCGTAAACACCACCAAAGGCTTACGGAAGTTGGCCTTCATTTGTCTACGGAAGAGATGGAACAAGTTGGCCGGCGTGGTCACATCCGCCACGAACATATTGTCCTTGGCACAAAGCTGTAAGTATCGCTCCATACGTGCCGATGAGTGCTCCGCTCCCTGACCTTCATAACCGTGTGGCAACAACAGCACCAATCCGTTCTGCAGCTTCCATTTATCCTCTGCCGATGATAAATATTGATCTATAATAATCTGGGCTCCGTTACTGAAATCCCCAAACTGTGCCTCCCAAATGGTCAATGTTTTCGGGCTTGCCATGGCATAGCCATAATCAAATCCCATAACGGCATATTCTGAGAGTAATGAGTTATAGATATGAAACTTACCGTTTTGGTTATCGCCCATTTCGTTCAACAGCACTACTTCTTCCTCGTGCATTTCCGTTTTGATGACCGCGTGCCTGTGCGAGAAGGTTCCCCTTTCCACATCTTGACCTGTCATCCTAACATCGTAACCTTCCTCTATCAACGAACCATAGGCCAACAATTCGCCCATCGCCCAATCGAGTTTGTTATCCTCAAAATACATGGTATGGCGACCATCTACCAACTTGACCAATTTTCTCAAGAACTTTTTGTCCTCTGGCAATTTGGTAATGCTCTTGGCAATCTCATCCAATTTCTTGAGGTCGTACGTGGTATCCATAGGTTTAAGCATCACCTCTTCGGTCACTTGCTCAAAACCTTCCCATTCATCTTGCATGAAAGGGGTTATTCTGGTCTTCTCGATTTTACGGGAATCCAAAAGATTCTCTTCGAGATCGTTCTTATATTTTTCCTCAAGCTCTTTTACGTAGTTCTCATCGATTATTCCCTCGGCTATCAATTTGGCCGCATAAATATCCCTTGGGTTATCGTGCTTGGAAATTGATTTGTACAACAATGGCTGGGTAAACTTAGGCTCATCGCCCTCGTTATGACCATACTTCCTGTACCCCAATAAATCCAAGAAAATATCACGTTTGTATCGCATCCTATATTCCAAGGCAAAGGTGGTGGCATGCACCACGGCCTCAGCATCATCTGCATTTACGTGAAGTACTGGCGAAAGGGTTACTTTTCCAACATCCGTACAATAGGTCGACGACCTTGCATCCAAATAGTTAGTTGTGAACCCAATTTGGTTGTTCACTACAATATGTATGGTACCTCCTGTGGTATACCCGTCCAAACGGGCCATTTGAATTGTTTCGTAAACGACTCCTTGGGCAGCAAAAGCGGCATCGCCATGAATCAAAATCGGGAGTACTTCGGAGATATTCTCGCTATGGTCACGATCCTGTTTGGCTCTAGAAATCCCTTCGACGATGGAGTTTACAGTCTCTAAGTGAGATGGGTTCGGGGCAATGTTCATGTTGACCATTTTCCCTGAATCTGTCTCACGTTTTGATGTCCATCCCAAGTGGTACTTTACGTCCCCGTCAAAAATGGTCTCTTCGTAATCCTTACCATCAAACTCGCTAAAGATGTCCTTTGGCGACTTCCCAAAAATATTCGTAAGCACGTTCAAACGTCCTCGGTGGGCCATACCCACTACAAATTGCTTTACGCCCTTGTCGGCCGCTTTTTCAATGATTACGTCCAAAGCTGGAATCAGAGATTCACCTCCTTCGAGCGAAAATCGTTTTTGTCCCACATATTTGGTATGCAAAAAGCTCTCAAAAGATACAGCTTCGTTCAATTTTCTAAGGATGTTCTTCTTCTCCTCCGGGCTATAATCGGGATGGTTGTCGTTCTTATTGAGCCAATCCTGAATCCACTGGATACGCTCCGGGGTTCGGATGTACATGTACTCGACCCCTATCGCATCACAATAAATACTCTCCAGATGGCGAATAATTTCCTTTAGGGATGCAGGGCCAATACCCAGTATTTTTCCTGCATCAAAAACGGTGTCGAGATCCTCTTGGTTAAGACCAAAGTTGTCTATGTCCAAGGTAGGCTCATACTTGCGCCTTTCCCTTACCGGGTTGGTTTTAGTAAAGAGGTGCCCACGGGAACGGTAACCATCAATAAGGCGGATGACCTGAAACTCCTTTTGCAAGGTTTCCGGCATTTCCACTTTCCGTCCATTGGAAAGCACGACCATGCCGCCATCACCCTTATCCGATTCGATTCCCAAATCTTCGAGGGAACCTTCCAAACCAAAATCAAATCCTTGAAAAAAAGCCCTCCAACTGGGCTCAATAGTATCGGGATTCGTTAGATATTTTTCGTATTGCTCCGCAAAAAATGAAGTGTGCGCAGCATTTAAAAATGAATATTTGTCCATTCTTTCTGTTTCTCCAAAACTTTATGGAAAATTTTGTCAAAAATACGGGTTTTAGCATTTATATACTTGTATTCCCGTGAATTTCTTACTCAAATTTACAACTATATCACAGAATAAACAGTAAAGCAATAAAAATGAAATTTTTAACTGAAATTAACAGTGGAAACTAAAAATAATTTAACTTGACCGACCAGCTAAACCAACCTAATATGTCCAAACTTAAAAACAGATACCTTTCCCTCGATGTTTTCAGAGGACTTGACGTTGCCTTAATGATCATAGTCAACTCCCCAGGAAATGGCTCTACCACCTTTTCTCCTTTATTACATGCCGAATGGAACGGTTTTACATTGACCGACCTTGTTTTTCCAACTTTTTTGTTCGTGGTGGGAAATGCCATGAGCTTTAGCATGAAAAAGTATGAAAGTATGGGTACACCTGCGTTTTTCAAAAAAGTTTTGAAACGGACGGCCATTATTTTTTTACTGGGCTTTTTAATGTATTGGTATCCCTTTTTTGACGATGGACAATTAAAACCATTTTCGGAGACGCGGGTCTTTGGGGTTCTGCAACGCATTGCGCTATGCTATATGTTCGCCTCCATCATCCTATATTTTGTAAAGACCAAAACGGCCATTTGGCTGAGCTTGGCATTTTTGGTTGGCTACCACCTAATCCTAATTGGTTTTGGAGACCTTACATTGACAGGAAATGCGGTTCTTAAATTGGATGAATGGTTAATTGGACCAAACCACATGTACCACGGCGAAGGCATTGCTTTTGATCCCGAAGGATTGCTGAGCACACTCCCATCTATTGTAAATGTGATCATTGGTTATTTGGCGGGTAGATTCATCCAGAACAACGGACAGAATTATGAAACAGTAGCCAAATTGATGATGTTCGGGTTTGCCCTTGTATTCGCAGGATTGGCTTGGGACCTTATTTTGCCCATCAACAAAAAACTTTGGACAAGCTCGTTTGTATTGCTCACCTGTGGCATCGACCTTTTTGCAATCGCCATCCTTATTTATATCCTGGACATGAAAAAAGCCAAAAGCTGGAGTTACTTTTTTGAAGTTTTCGGTAAAAACACCCTGTTCATTTACTTGCTATCGGAATTGTTCATCATAACCCTTTTCGCTATCGATATCAATGGAGAATCTTTATACAGATGGATTGCCGACAACATATTTATATCGTGGTCCGGCGGACATATGGGCTCTTTGCTATTTGCACTCTGGGTGATGCTCACTTGTTGGGCCGTGGGCTACTTTATGGACAAAAAAGGCATTTATGTAAAGGTATGACCAAAGGTCAGCCGCTATATTTGGCCTTGTACCACACTTTTTGCCATTCCCTTTTCAACAATAAAAAGGATACCTCCGCCGAAATGTCAACAACATCGGATGGAGCTATCCTTTTAATTTCATTTTCCGAAATATCCACCACATATAATAGGTTGAGATATTCTGGAAACTTTTCCACAATCAAAAAGTAGATTTTTTCGTGAATAATACTTTTCAGTTCCTCGGGAGCTATATCCAAAGGAAGGTTAATAGGCACATTGGCCAATTCAAAATCCTTTTTGAGCTGCATCAAAAGTTTTTGATAGAGCTGCTCTTGCTGGACACTTTCCAGCAACTCCAAACTGTTATTGTAGTTGGGAAGCATACTCTATCTACGTACAAATCAAGATTTGGGATTACAGCACCCTAACTTCTTACTATTTTCTCCCATTCCCAAGCTGATTTCATGGCATCATCGAGGCTGGATTTTGCTTTCCATCCCAAGACATCATTTGCTTTTTCGGTATTGGCATAGGCTTGGATTATATCTCCCGACCTTCTATCCACAATTTTGTAATTGAGTTTTTCCCCAGAAACACGTTCAAAGCTTTGTATCACCTCCAATACAGAACTTCCCTTTCCTGTTCCGAGATTGAAGACTTCGTAGTTAGTTTCATTTTTATCCTTCAAAAGACGTTGCAATGCCGCTACGTGGGCTTTGGCCAAATCAACAACATGGATGTAATCCCTGATACAGGTACCATCTTCCGTGGGGTAATCATCGCCAAAAACAGAAAGCTGCTCGCGAAGTCCAATGCCTGTTTGGGTGATAAAAGGAACCAAGTTTTGAGGAACACCGATGGGCAATTCTCCAATTTTTCCTGATGGATGCGCTCCGATCGGATTGAAATATCGCAATGCAATGGCTTTAAGGTCTGAGTTTACCTTGCAGGTATCCCTAATAATTTCCTCTCCCACTTGCTTGGTATTCCCGTATGGGGATTCAGCAGGTTTAACCGGGGCTGACTCAGTTATCGGCATTTCATCCGCTTGACCGTAAACCGTACAGGAACTACTAAAAATGAAGCTTGCACCTCCCTTTTTCTTCAACTCCTGAAGAATATAGACCAGTACACCAAGGTTGTTCTCGTAGTACAGAAGTGGTTCTTCCACACTTTCTCCCACCGCTTTGGATGCCGCAAAATGAATCACTCCGGCAACATCACCGTGTTTTTGGAAGAAATCTTGGACCTTGGGCTTATCACGAAGGTCAAATTCTTCAAAAAGAGGTTTCTTTCCTGTAATGGCCTCAATACCATCCAACACCTTGATGGATGAGTTGGAAAGGTTATCCACAATGACTACTTCAAAACCTTCATTCTGTAGTTCAACAACGGTGTGGGAACCAATAAAGCCCAAACCACCTGTTACGAGTATTTTCATTTTTATTTGTTTACGAAGTCGATTACCAAACTGGTTATATATTCAATTTGTTCATCATCCAGCTCGGTATGCATCGGAAGAGAAATCACTTCGTTCACCAATTGATTGGTCACAGGAAAATCATCTTCGTTGTATCGGTCGTCCACATAAGCTTTCTGTTTATGCAACGGAACCGGATAATATACACCACAAGGAACGTCGTTATCATTTAAATGTTGTACTAGTGCATCTCGTTTTCCGTTGGTAATCTTTAAAGTATATTGATGAAATACATGGCAATCACATACACTTTTCTCGCTATCACAACTGCATGATATTTTTGGCACCACTATATGTTCCTGCCCTTTGAATGCTTGGGAATATTTTGATGCAGCCTCCCAACGCTTTTGGTTGTAATAGTCTAACTTTGGCAGCTTTGCCCTTAGAACTGCTGCTTGAATAGAATCCAAACGTGAGTTGACACCTACCACATCGTGATAATATCTTTTGTACATTCCATGGTTTACAATGCCACGGATAATATGTGCCAAATCACCATCGTTGGTAAAAATAGCGCCACCATCTCCATAACAGCCCAAATTTTTTGATGGGAAGAACGATGTTGCCCCTACATTTCCGATTGTGCCAGCCTTTTGTTTGGAGCCATCTTTGGAAAAATAAGAGCCTCCTATGGCCTGCGCATTATCTTCAATGACATATAAATCATGTTTTTTGGCCAATTCCATAATTTCGTCCATATTGGCGCATTGCCCAAATAGGTGAACGGGAACGATCGCCTTTGTTTTTGGAGTAATCGCCTTTTCTATGGCTTTCACATCTATATTAAAGGTGTCGGGCTCTACATCTACCAAAACAGGTGTCAATTGCAGCAGACCGATTACTTCCACGGTAGCCGCAAAGGTAAAATCAGCGGTAATCACCTCATCGCCCGGTTGCAAACCAAGGCCCATCATACATATTTGGAGTGCATCGGTCCCATTGGCACATGGAATCACATGTTTAACGCCCAAATAGTCCTGCAACTCATTTTGAAAGGCCTGTACATGGGGGCCGTTGATAAATGCAGAAGAATCCAAGATTTCCGCAATAGCTTCGTTGACCTCGGTCTTTATACCTTCATATTGACCTTTTAGGTCAACCATTTGAATTTTTTTCATCCGAATAAATTAATACGTCAAAATTAAGAAATTAAGATGCCATAATGGTCTCTGACCGAAAGAATGTATTTTAGCGAAAAAGATATTCTTGCGTTTTCTGTACAACATACTTATCAATATTGCTTGGCTCGTTCTTAGCGTGATTGCCCTTTTCAATGCCAAGATCAAATTGTTCGTTCAAGGCAGGAAGAGAACTTTTCCTTTGTTGAAAGAAAAATTGAACAAGGGAGACAAAACCATTTGGATGCATGTGGCCTCATTGGGCGAATTTGAACAAGGACTTCCTATTTTGGAACGGTTACACTCCAAGTATCCCGAACATAAATTGGTTCTCAGTTTTTTTTCGCCTTCCGGCTATGAGGTCAAAAAGAATACCTCCATTGCAGATGTGGTGGTGTACCTACCCTTGGACAGCCATCATAAAGTGAAGCGATTTTTAAATATGGTAAATCCCCAACTGGCCATTTTTGTTAAATATGAGGTCTGGCCCAATTATCTATATCAACTCAAAAAAAGAAATATTCCCACTATTTTGGTGTCGGCTATTTTCTCCGAAAGACAGATTTATTTCAAATCCTACGGTGGGTTTATGCGAAAGAGCCTAAGGGAATTTGACCATTATTTTGTTCAAGACGAAAAATCGAAAAAGCTGTTGGAATCCATCGGAATAAAAAATTCCAGTATTGGTGGCGATACTCGATTGGACCGAGTTTCGGAAATCCTGAAACGAAACAACCAATTGGACTTTATGGATCGCTTCAAGAACAATCAACTTTGCTTGGTGGCCGGAAGCACTTGGCCGGAAGATGAAAAAATCTTGGTCAATTACATCAACTCCACTCCCGAAAAAATAAAGTTTGTCATCGCACCGCACGAAATCAAGTCGGCACATATCGATAAAATTGCTTCTGCACTCGAAAAAACCGCGGTACGCTATTCCGAACTGGACAACCAAAACCTTAAGGAAATCGATGTCCTCATTATTGACACTATTGGTTTATTGACGAAAATTTATAGCTACGCCAATATTGCCTACGTGGGAGGTGGTTTTGCCACAGGATTGCACAATACTATGGAGCCTGCTATTTTCGGCATCCCAATTATCATCGGACCACAATTTGGAGGCTTCAAAGAAGCTGAAGACTTGGTCAACGAAGGAGGAATTATTCCGATTTCCAGTCAGGATAGTTTTGACAATTTGATGAACGATCTTTTGAACCACCCCATTTCCATCAAAAATATTGGAGCTATCAACGCCAATTACATCAACGCCAATAAAGGTGCTTCGGAATTGATCATGAAATACATTTCCAAGATTTTATAAATTTTGGTTAGCTTTAGCAAAATTCATCCTCCATGGACAAGCGTATTTTTAGAATTTCATTGACGGCGGCCCTAGCGGGCTTTTTGTTTGGGTTCGACACCGTAGTAATCTCCGGGGCCAACCAGCCCATAAAAGAGATTTGGGACACCAACTGGTTTTTGGGCGATTCCATTTTTACCTTCCACGGTATCTTTATCATGTCCATGGCACTGTGGGGAACCGTTTTGGGTTCGCTTTTTGGCGGAATTCCCACGGACCGTTTGGGAAGAAAGAAAACCTTGTTCTGGATAGGCATTCTGTATTTCGCATCGGCACTTGGCTCTGCATTTGCCCCGGAAGCTTACAGTTTTTCGTTTTTTAGGTTTATCGGTGGTGTCGGGGTAGGGGCCTCATCTGTGGCCGCTCCCGTTTACATTTCCGAGATTTCTACGGCCCAGACCCGTGGAAGGCTCACGGCCATGTACCAGTTCAATATTGTTTTTGGGATTCTATTGGCTTTTATCTCCAACTATCTCATCGGAATCATTTTTGATGAAAGCATAGCTTGGCGCTGGATGTTGGGCATTGAGGGCCTTCCCGCTCTGATCTATACCCTTATGGTGTTCAAAATTCCCAACAGCCCAAGATGGCTTTTAATGAAGGATAAGGCAGATGCCCTGGTCATCGAGTCCATAACGCTTTTGGGAATTGCGAAGGACAAGGCATCACTTCATCTGGAACAAATCAAAATTGCCATAGTGGAGACCAAAGAAAAGACAAGTGAAGGCTTGTTTTCCGGAAAGTACAATAAACCTTTGGTATTGGCTTTTTTAATTGCCTTTTTCAATCAACTATCTGGGATTAATTTTGTCCTCTACTACGCACCTGAAATTTTGGAACGGGCAGGTCTCGCTTCAGGTGAATCGCTCTTTAGCTCCATATCCATTGGGGTGATTAATTTGATTTTCACCTTTGTCGGCATATCCCTTATCGATAAACTTGGCCGAAAACAGCTCATGTACATTGGCTCCATCGGATACATTGTGAGTTTGGCCATGGTGGGATGGTGTTTCTATTCAGGGGCCAACTCGATATTGCTGCTAACTTTCATCTTAATTTTTATTGCTTCACATGCAGTAGGGCAAGGTGCGGTTATATGGGTGTTTATTTCTGAAATATTCCCGAACAAGGTTCGCTCCTACGGACAATCCTGGGGAACAGGGACACATTGGGTCTTTGCCGCATTGATTACCTTGCTCACCCCTACCTTTTTGGATGCGGAGATAGGCATCTTCAAGGAGAATCCATGGCCTATTTTTATCTTTTTTTCTGTCATGATGGTACTTCAATTGTTATGGGTGATTTTTATGATGCCGGAAACCAAAGGCATTACCTTGGAAGAACTTGCAAAACTGCTGAGCAAAAAGAAATATGACAAAGATTGATCCATTCACATTACGTAGCCTAAAAACATCCGTTAATCGAATAGTGGTCGACCCATATAAGGAAATAACCAAATATTTTCTTAAATTGTTAGAAACTACACTATTATGGAAGATGAAATTAGCATAGGCAACAAACTCATGGTCGGGTTTTTACGAATCATGGTTTTTATATTGATCGTAATCTTGATAGCAATCCCTGTGTTGATTGCACTTGACTTTTTAGGAGTTTTAGAGGCTATGGGTCTTTCTAATTGAAGATAACATCCTGCTCGCCCATTGATTTTGTGATCAATTTGATATAGGAGTCAATGGTCTTGTTCATGTTTTCGGGCTCGGTAACATCCACATCGCCCCTCCAGATGAGCTCTATCTCCTTTCCTACACAGATACAGTAGAGAGATGTTTCAGCGTGGTAAATATTAAAACTGTCGTAATACTCGGAATTGTAGTAGATATCCTGATGCTCTATATAATCACTGCTAAACCTGAGCATCATTTTATCAATATTGTTGATGCGTTCCCGAAATGTCCTCCTATTTTCCGCACCCACCACCTTGGTAAACAGAATGGCATCAAAGCCCTTGTTCAGTAATTGTTCCTCTACCTCTTTCAATTCTTGCTCCGACCTTTCAGCTGAAGTAAATTCCACATCGAACAGATCAATGCTGCGCATGGCCTCTACCCCTTGCTCTTTCAAGGCATGGACAAATCTATCCTCAAATTCCATTCTGGCCGCATCGTCTTTTACCATACCCACGACCAGCACTTGATAGGCATCAAAAACCACATTGTCCGGGTTCTTCCAAGTACTCACCAACTTGGTAGACGAACAGCTTGTAAGTAGCAATAGAATTATGCCAATTAATTTGAGTTTCATCACGATTGTTTTAGAAGATTCATGCGCAGCAAATGCCTAATTTATTAATGCGAGGCAAAAGTTGCCTGCCGCTTTTCAAGTTGTCTTCTTAAATCCTCAACAGTTTTGGACATGGATTTTTCAAAATCATCGGTATTGGACTTTGCAAAGATTCTTGGTCCGGGGGCACTCAGTTCTATTTCACAGATCTTGCCTTCTCCCGTTTTATCGTTCTCTGTTTTGAATAACACATTGGCCTTGATCAACCAGTTATATTTTGTTTCCAAACCTTCCAGTTTTTTCATTAATAATTGGGTTAATGATTCGCTGGTCATCATCTTTTGATATTGAACATGTACTTCCATGATTATTGTTTTGATTATATTCAAATCTAAGCCTAGTAAAGATACTATTTAATGACAATTGTCAGTTCAAGTTCAATTTCTATCCCAAGAAAAAAGGCTGCCCTGTACTCTGTAATACGGAGAACCAAAATTCGCCCTCCAAATCAATTTTCTTGCGCTTTTTGGTCACTTCGGCAATAGGAATGTACACATACCTATTGTTGACCCTGCTGGCGACAAATTTGGTCTTTCCGGCCATGGCCCCGTGAACCGCATGGTAGGCTAATCGGCTACAATATACACTATCGCTTGAGTTGGCAGGTGCGCAACGAACTATGTAACTGGGGTCGATATATTTAATGGTCACAGGACTCCTTCCTTTGAAGTATTCCGATATTTTTTCTTTTAGGAAGACACCTATATCCTCGTGCTGAACATTTCCCGATGCATCGGTAACGATTTGCCTTTCCTTGAAAAGTTGTTGACCAGCACCCTCGGCCACTACAATGACCGCATGTTTTTTCTGAAGCAACCTTTGTTCCAGAGCAGCAAAAAATCCATTTTCGCCCTCTAATGAAAAGTTCATCTCCGGGACCAACACAAAGTTGACCACTGGCATGGCCAAAGCGGCCGAGGCAGCGATAAAACCGCTGTCCCTCCCCATCAATTTAATGATGGAAATACCGTTATAGGCCCCTGTAGCTTCGTTGTGGGCATCCCTTAAAATGGGACTGGCCACATCAAAAGCAGTTTGGAAACCGAAGGATTCATCGATTAGGTCAATATCATTGTCAATGGTCTTTGGAATCCCTACAACGCTGATTTTGGCATCTCTTTTGGAAATTTCCTCACCAATGGCATTCACACCTTTTAAGGTCCCATCCCCTCCGATGGCAAAAAGCATGTCTATCTTATTGCTTTCAAGGGTATCCACCATTACCGAGACATCCTGTCCACCTCTGGAAGAACCCAAAAAAGTACCTCCAAATTGATGAATATCCTTGACCTTATCCGGGGTCAATTCTACTAGCTCATGGTCCTTTTCAGGATTTAGACCTTCATATCCGTAGGGAATACCAACAATTTTTTTAACCCCGTAGAAATAATGAAGAGCCATCACCAAGCCCCTGATCACATTGTTTATTCCAGGGCACAGTCCACCGCAAGTAACAATGGCCGCAGTGGCATTCTTGGCATCAAAAAATATATCCTGCCTTGGCCCCGCTTGCTCCATGCAGACAGGAGACTCTCCATCGTTTAAACAGTGATTATAATAGTCCATGGAAAGGTCGAACACCAGTCTATCGGACTCGCTCACAAAATTAAAGATACGGTCTCCCTTTACGGTACTAAGTTGAAGGGGCGACCTATATTTAGGCGCCCCTAAGTTTTCAATATTAAAAATGTTCTTTTCACTCACTGTACTGATTCTTAAAAATGTTCTGTCAAGCTGTGATGCGAATCAATGAGCGGTCCTCCGTTCATAATCTCATCTGAGGCTTGACTAGCAAATTTATCAAAATTGATATGGAACGAGTGCGCCAATTGAATGGCCTTGCTCACATACGCTCCTTTTTGCAACCACGTGTTCATTGGGTCCAAAATTTCTGTTGGTACTCCTGGACAATATTTTGGCATGTATAAACCAAAAATCGGATGGGTATCAAAGTCCACATCATCCAATTTACCTTCAAGAACAGCAGAAATCATTGCCCTAGTATATTTAAGCTTGATTCTTGACCCCACTCCGTAAGGTCCTCCACTCCATCCGGTATTTACCAACCAGACGTTTACCCCGGAGGCCTTCATTTTTTCACTCAACATTTCCGCGTACACCGCTGGGTGCAATGGCATAAAAGGTTCCCCAAAACATGCGGAGAACGATGGAACGGGCTCCGTAATACCAGCCTCTGTCCCAGCCACTTTGGCCGTATAACCAGAAATAAAATGATACGCCGCTTGACCAGGGGTCAGTTTGGATACCGGTGGCAACACCCCAAAGGCATCACAAGTTAAGAAAAAGATATTCTTGGGGTTGGATGCGTAAGAAGGTTCCTGAATGTTATCGATATGGAAAATCGGATAGCTTACCCTTGTGTTCTGGGTAATGGAACTATCAGAATAATCTACTTCTTTGGTCCCTTCCTTAAATATTACGTTTTCCAATAAGGCTCCTGGTCTAATCGCCCTGAAGATGTCCGGTTCTTTCTCCTCGGTAAGGTCGATTACCTTGGCGTAACACCCTCCTTCAAAATTGAAGATGGTATCTTCCTTGGTCCAGCCGTGCTCATCGTCCCCGATAAGTTTACGATCGGGATCGGCGGACAAGGTAGTTTTACCCGTACCTGACAATCCAAAGAAAATTGCTGTATCCCCTGCTTCGCCAACATTGGCAGAGCAGTGCATGGGCAACACCTCTTTTTCGGTGGGCAGTATAAGGTTCAATGCAGAAAAAATTCCTTTTTTCATCTCACCCGTATAAGCGGAGCCAGCTACCAAAGCAATCTTTTTGGTAAAGTTAAGGATGGAGAAATTACCGCTCAAAATACCATATTCTGATGGGTTCTGTGCCTCGTAGCCTGGAGCACACAACACCAACCACTCTTCTTCAAAATTATCAAGCTCGCTCTCATCCAAACGCAAGAACATATTTTTGATGAAGTAATTGGACCATGGATATTCGGTTATGGTCCTAACATTCATTCTATATTTTGGGTCTGCACATACATAGGCATCCCTTACAAAAACTTCCTTGCCATCGAGGTAGCTGGTGACCTCATCATATAACTTATCAAAATTTTCGGGAGATACTGGTTTATTGATTCTGCCCCACCAAACTTTTTCCTTGGTGTATTCGTCCTTCACCAAAAAACGGTCTTTTGGAGATCTACCGGTAAACTTTCCTGTATTTACACACAGGGTGCCGTTATCCGTTTCCACGCCCATGTCATTTTCAACGGTTAGTTTTTGTAGTGTCTCGGCATCAAGATTCCATTGTGCGCAGACATTTTTCAATCCATACTTGCTTAGGTCTTTGGTTGTGCTCATTTCTGATGTTTTTTAATGGTTAGAAGCTCCAAATCCATGGAACCAGTACTAATGTTGCTATAAAGAAAAGTAGCAGTAGTGGTCCGCCTACTTTCATATAATCTATAAACTTATATCCTCCCGCTGCCATGACCATTGCGTTTGTGGTCGTTCCTACTGGTGTCAAGAATGCAGTGGATGCGCTTATGGCGACGGCAATCATAAAAGGTTTTGGGGAAACTCCCAAGGTCATTGAGGCCATAATCGCTATGGGTGCCATCAATACTGCTGTAGCCGAGTTATTGATTGTTTGACTAAAAGCCGCTGTCAACAAGAAAATACCTGCCAAAAGAGCCACGGGGTGTATACTTCCCAAGCTATCCACCAAACTATTGGCCGCCAATTGTGCGACTCCTGTTTTTTGCAATGCCAAGCCCATGGGAATCATGGCCGCTATCATTACCACGCTCGTCCAACTGATTCCCTTGTAAGCTTTGCTTATGGGCACACAGCCGGTCAACATCATTATTCCTGCGCAAACCAATGCGGCAATAGCTCCCGGCAATATGTTAAATACCAAAAGGAGAATCATCAGTACCAAAGTTCCAAGAGCAATGTAGCTCCTAGTGGTGAGTTGATCCACATTTTTGGACAAGGCTTCTGGACTGCCGGATATCACTAGGTTTTCATACATGGATTTCAGTGCGATGATATTTTCCCACTGACCGCGAATCACAAACGCATCCCCTGCCTTGATCTCAATTTTTCCTTTCAATGGTGCATTATCTCTAGAAACAGCCAGAAGTTGTACCCCTGCTTGACGAAGATAATGTCCTAAATTAATGGTCTTTCCTACAAAAACTGATTTTGGCGTTATAATCATTTCCGCCATGCCCACTTCCTGATTGATCAACTCTTTTTTAAGCATATCGGATTCAGGTTTAAGGGGGATTACCCCTAAATGGAACTTAATCACCAACTTATCCACATCCTCTGGTTCACCTTTTACGGTTATGATATCGTGATATCGCATTTCTGTATCCAGGCCTGGCATTTCCACAAATTGTGGAATTCTGTGCAGTTTGTTCGGATGCCTTCGCTTAAGGCGCATTACAGATACCTTGTGCTCACTCTCAAAATTCCAATCCTTGATCTTGGTATTTATCAATTGCGACATGGAACGTATGCGCAATCTGTACAGGTTATCTCCTATACTATAGTTCTCTATCCATTTGTGCATTTCCTGATCTATGGCCATGGGCTTGTTATTGGTTCTATGGTCTGGAAGCAATTTATGGCCCACATACCTAAAATAGAGCACGGAAATAATCAGGAGCGGCAGCCCTATCAATCCGAATTCAAAGAACGAAAAACCCGTAAACCCATTCTGTGCCAATGCATTGCTCACAATAATGTTTGGAGGTGTACCCGTTAATGTCAGCAATCCTCCGGTATTGGAGCCAAAGGCTACGGGAATCAATAATTTTGATGGAAGTGTGCCAGCGTTCCAAGCTGCGGTCACAGTTACGGGAAGCAATGCGGCGACCGTTCCCGTGTTGCTCACAAAACCCGACAACAAGCTGGAGCCCAAAGTAACGATGACCAATAGTCGCGATACATTCTTTCTTGCCCATTTCACAAAAAATTGCCCCGCCATTGCGGTCCATCCCGTTCGGGAAAGCCCTTCCCCTATTATAAACAGGGCCGCGATCATGATCACGGTCGGATTACTGAACCCGGCCAAAGTCTCTCCCAAATCTAAAATACCCGTAAGAAAGAGCGACAACATCGCCATGAGGGCGACCACATCGGGAGGGAACTTTCCCCAAACGAACAAAACAATGGTAATACCTAAAATAATCAGCAGTGGCAGCATGCTAAAAAGGTAAAAAGGTTAGTCCAAGGCCAAAACCGGTATCTCGGAATGGAGGGTCAACAGTTTGGTCAACCTACCCTCCGAAGGAGTACTCTTTTCGGTATGATTTCGTGGCAATATAGTTAACAGATCAATATTTTTTTCTTTGATATAGTCAAGGATACCTTGCTCTATGTCCTCATTTTTAGTGAATGTATGATCAGCATAAAAATGCTCCAAGTAGTATTCCAATAAATTTTCATTGGATTCTATTACGGCCTCTTCATCATATATGGAATCTTTGTAAATGGTAAGCACATGAACCCTGGCATCAAAAGTTCGGGCCACATCCAAAAGGGTGCCCAAAACCTCTTTATCATCAATTCGTTCCCCGCCCATTACCAAAGCAATGTTTTTGGGATCCTTGATTTCGGTTCCATAGGGAATGGAGATTACAGGACAATTGGCTTCCAGCACCAATTTTGAGGTATTTGTTATGGCCTCATCCGTAATCTTATCTCCCATGGTGCCCATCATAATTAAATCGGCATCACTCTTTTCTTGTACGGACAGGATAGTATTGATTACTTCTCCCGTATCTGTAATAAATTCAGGAGCAACTTTTAATCGCACCTCGAAAGACTCCAACACTTTGAAGAAATCTTTTCCCAGTTTTTCATTGTCAGATGCGCTTATGGGCATGGCACCAACATACAGACCAACAATGCCAATGGATTTCTCCGTGCCCACAAAATTGACCACATATTCCAAAGCATTGACTGATGCTTCGGAAAAATCAAAAGGAATTAATATTTTATTTAAACTGCTCATACCTAATATATTTATTGATTTCTATTCTCGATTCAAAAGTAGAATCGACCTGTGACCTAAAACATGACAGATATCAGTAACTTCGATTTTTATCCCCGATTTTTCCAAAAAAACGAGTTACTATAAAAACCTAACGGGTTATTTTATTGCTTCCATATTGGTTATATTTAGGGACCGAACAACAACGTAATATTAAAATGGATTTAGTAATAGGAATTGATATAGGGGGAACCAAAACCAAGATAGGTTTGGTAGACGAACATGGCGAATGCTACGAAAAAACATTTTTTAGGACCAAAGAATATCCCAACCTTGATAATTACTTGGATAAAATAAAATCTACCGTTGATGAGCTTTTAGAAAATTTCGGGAAAGATGCCAACATAATCGGCTGTGGTATCGGGGCACCAAATGCATCCAGTAAAAACGGCACCATTGAAAGAGCCAGTAATCTGGCCTGGAAAGGAAGTGTTCCCTTGGTAAAACTGCTCAAACAGCGATTGGATATGCCCATCCGAATCATGAACGATGCAAGTGCCGCTGCTTTGGGAGAAATGCTGTTCGGAGGTGCCAAGAATATGACTGATTTTATTGTGATTACCTTGGGCACCGGTTTTGGAGCCGGAATTGTTGCCAACGGTCAACTTATTGACGGTTTTGACGGCTTTGCCGGCGAGTTGGGCCATGTGGACATGACCATTGGCGATGGAAGGCTTACCGGACTCGGTGTAAAAGGAGGATTGGAAGCTTATGTCTCCGCCACAGGCCTGAAACGTACCGTAATGTACATGCAGAGCAAATATCTGGTGGATAGCAGGTTCAGGGATATTGCCTATAACGACCTTCACGGGGAGGATATTACCCAAGCCGCTGAAGAGGGCGATGAGATTGCACTGAAGGCATTTGATTATACGGCCCGAATTATGGCACAGGCCTTGGCAAATTTTACGGCCTTTACCCAACCCGAAGCATTTATTTTAATGGGCGGGCTTACCAATAGCGGAAAATGGATCATGACACCTTTGGAAAAATACTTTAATGGGTTCTTGTTGGATGTTTATAAAGGGAAAGTAAAGCTTCTGCATTCCTCAATGGAGGGAAAAACGGCGGCCATTTGTGGCGCAGCTGCCCTTATCTGGGAAAACGAAAAGAAAAAACAACTTTAAAAATATCCTAGGTATATAGAAAATTAATCTATGACAAGTATCATAACTTGTCATGGAATTTAATGGAAAACTTTGCACTCCAACAATCAAAAACCGCTGATTATGGAGCTCTCAAAGTTTCTTTCATATTGGCTTTGTTCCATAGTATTCGCTTGTTTTTCAATACAGCTAGGTTATACTCAAAATTCTGAGGAAAATGAATATGGGTCTTGGTTGGTTCTTTGTGGAACCGCCAAAGTTCACGAAGATTGGAGCATACCGGCGGTTGGGATTATTCGCCATCATCAAATGCTTGACAAATATGGCTTTTTCTTTTTTAGAACAGGGGCATCCTACAAAATAAGTAAGGCCTCTACTTTTACCGGAGGGGTTGCACTACTCAATTCCAATTCCTATTTGGAACCCAATGATGTAGTGAACACAAACCAGTTTTGGTTGTATGGGGAGTATAACTTACAGACAGAGTTCAACGATAATTCCTTGGCTCATCGTATCCGTTTGGAAAACCGAAGGCTTATCAATACAGAAGCGCCCAAGGCGAACAATAGAATCAGGTACCGTCTTCAATATGTTCGACCTATTTATAAGGATGTTTATTTTAAGGCTTTTGATGAGCTATTTCTTAATCTGAAGGGAAATGCATACGGTGAAAATAGAGTTTTCATTGGTATCGGGAAACAACTTGCCCCAAATCTAAAAGCGGATATCGGATACTTTAACAGGAGGTTTAAAAATTACCGTGAGGATATGGTAAGGCTGAGTCTGAACTTCAATATTGACCTTACCAAAGATGACTGGGCACTACAACCAAACAAATAACCCAACACACTAAAAAACAATCGTTTCCTCTCCATTTTGAAACCTGATTATTATCATATTTTCTGATTTGGGATAAATCTACCTTTAACATAGTTAAATCGTAGAAGTCATGAAACCAAAAAAGAACCCAAGCGCAGAAATTGGACGCAACAGCAGTCTATATTTTATGATAGGACTTACTTCGGTATTGTTCATGACATGGCAATCCTTTGAAGTAAAGTTCTATGAAGAGGAATCCAAAGTTTCTGAAGTTGTACAGCTAACCGACGAACTTAAGGAAGATGTACCTATTACCGAAATAATACGTACCGCTCCACCTCCACCCCCACCTTCTGCTCCCAATGTTATTGAGATAGTGGATGATGTGGAAGATGTAAAAGAGACCATAATAGAAAGTACCGAGAGTAGCCAAGAAACTTATATTGAGGATGCAGTAGTTCGAATTGAGGATGTTGATGTGGAAGAAGTCGAAGAAGATATCATAGTACCTTTCGCCGTTATTGAACACGTACCTGTTTTTCCTGGGTGTGAGGGCCTACAGACCCAAGCGGAACGCAAAGCCTGTTTTAATGAAAAGGTTCAGGAGCACATAAAAGCAAATTTCAGCTATCCGAAATCCGCTCTAGAAATGGGGATTACAGGTCGGGTTTACGTACAATTTGTAATTGATACCAACGGAAGGGTCGTAGGTATAGAAAAAAGAGGACCGGACAAACTATTGGAACAAGAGGCCGCTAGAATCATTGCTGCTTTGCCCAAGGTAAAACCCGGTGAACAAAGAGGTAAGCCCGTAAGCGTTAAATACAGTATACCAATAAACTTTATCATGCAAAATTAAATCACCGAACATAGCCCAAAAAGAGGTCCAAGTGAATTTGCTTGGGCCTTTTTTATGCAGTAAACATGAGGTTTTGCCATGGTTCTAGACCATTACATAGTGCTATTCATTGTTCCTCAGGACCTTCAATATGGCAATACTGACATTTATCATGTTTTTTGCAAACCATCAAAAGTACTTTTGACCTATAATGTAATGGTATGCAGCTTATGTGCGAATTAATTCAAAAATATAATGTTCCAGGTCCTCGATACACGAGTTATCCTACTGTTCCCTATTGGGACATGGAAACTTTTTCAGGAAAAAAATGGAAGTCAAGCGTGATCCAAGCTTTCGAGGAAAACCCCGAGGAAGGAATCAGCATTTATATACATCTACCCTTTTGCGAGAGCATGTGCACCTTTTGTGGTTGCCATAAGCGCATCACTAAAAGGCACGAAGTGGAATCTCCTTATATCACAGCTGTTTTAAAGGAATGGGAACTTTATGTGGAATTGATGGGGTCTAGACCTGTAATCAAAGAACTTCATCTTGGCGGTGGAACACCGACCTTCTTTTCGCCTGAGAACTTAAAAATATTGATCAACGGTATTACAAGACTCAGTAAAAAGACGGATACCATTGAATTTAGTTTTGAAGGGCACCCCAACACCACCACCAAAGAACATTTACAGGCCCTTTACGATGTAGGATTTAGGAGAGTATGTTTTGGCGTACAAGATTACAACCTTACCGTACAACGGGCCATAAACAGGATTCAGCCCTTTGAAAATGTAAAAAACGTTACGGAATGGGCCAGGGAAGTAGGATATACCTCAGTGGGACACGATATAATCTACGGCCTACCGTTCCAGGATTGTTCCGATGTGGAGACCACTATTGTAAAGACAAATGCCATAAAACCGGACAGAATAGCATTTTACAGCTATGCCCACGTGCCTTGGCTAAAAGGAAATGGTCAGCGCGGGTATAAAGAAGAGGACCTTCCCTCTTCCATAGAGAAAAAAGCACAGTACGAAATGGGCAAAAGAATGCTTGCCGAGTTTGGCTATAAAGATGTTGGCATGGACCATTTTGCCCTTCCCACGGACAGTCTGTACCAAGCCTTGGAAAATGGAACCCTACACCGAAATTTTATGGGCTACACCCCCTCCAAAACTAAACTGATGATTGGTTTGGGAGCCTCCAGCATCAGTGATAGCTGGTATGGATTTGCCCAAAATGTAAAGAATGTGGAAGAATACCAGAATTTGGTTTCACATGGGGTTATCCCTATTTTTAGAGGACACATTTTAAATGAGGAAGACCAAATTTTGAGAAGACATATCCTCAATATTATGTGTCGATTTGAGACAAATTGGAAACCTGAAGAAAAAGAAGTCGTTGATTTTGAAAACATTCTGGCCAACCTATCCGAACTGGAAGCAGATGGCCTTGTTAAAATAGAGGACAAAACCATAAAGGTGACGGACAAAGGCAGGCCTTTTGTCAGAAACATCAGTATGGCCTTTGACCTTAAAATGCACCGTAAAAAACCGAATACCCGAATATTTTCCATGACCGTTTAACCTAAAAAAGCAAAAAAAATGAAAAGTATAATCGTACCCGTTGATTTTTCAAATCAATCAGAAAAGGCCCTAAAAGTGGCCGCCTCATTGGCCAAGGAACAAAATGCAGAGCTATTTGTCCTCCATATGTTGGAGCTTTCGCCAGCCATTATGGGTGAATCTGGATATATTTCCCAAGAACAGGTGGTACACCTAATCAAGCTTGGTGAGAAACGTTTTTCCGATTTTTTGGACAAGCCTTATCTAAAAGATATCACGGTTACCCCGGTTATCAAACACTATAAAGTGTTCAGTGAAGTCGCCGAAGTCGCCGAAAAACACAAAGCAGACCTTATTGTAATGGGTTCCAATGGAGCAGATGGCCTACAGGAAATCTTCATCGGTTCCAACACAGAAAGAGTAGTAAGAACCTCAGATGTACCTGTATTGGTCATTAAAGGGAACGAAGTGGACAATTTTAACCCAAAAAACTTCGTCTTCGCCAGTGATTTTGAGGAAGAAAGTGTGCCCGCCCTTAAAAAGGCAAAAGAAATGGCCGAGCTTTTGGGGTCAAAACTGCATTTGGTGTACATTAATACGCCAGGAGACGAGTTTATGAGCACCAACGATGCTTATTCCAAAATTTCCAAATTTTTGAACGAGGCCAATGTAGGCATGGAGGTTGAAATCTTTAACGACTACACGGTGGAAAAAGGAGTGATAAACTTTAGCAAAAAGATTGGAGCCGACCTTATAGGCATTCCAACCCATGGTAGAAGGGGGCTATCCCACTTCTTTATGGGAAGTATAGGTGAGGATATCGCCAACCATTCAGAAGCTCCGGTAATCACCTTTAAAATCTAACGGATTACATTTTTGATTGGTTTCATGTAATTCAAATAAAAGGGGGCAATCTTGAGGTTGCCCCCTTTTTTATGTTTGTATGTTGCTCGGACTAACCATGGAACCTATCGTATGCCGCCTTTTCCAAACCTTCCCTATGATCGGGGTGTGCAATGGAAATAAGTGCTTTGGCACGTTGTTGTAGATTCTTTCCAAATAAGTTTACGACACCGAACTCAGTAGCCACATAATGCATATGGGCGCGAGTTGTGGTAACCCCTGCACCTTGCTTTAAAAATGGTGTTATCTTGGAAACTCCTTTTTTGGTAGTGGCGGACATAGCAATAATAGGCTTACCTCCTTTTGAAAGGGATGCCCCGCGCATAAAGTCCATTTGCCCACCTACGCCGGAAAACTGATATCCACCAATGGTATCCGCGCAAACTTGGCCCGTTAAGTCAATTTCTATCGCACTGTTTATGGCCGTCGCTTTGGGATTTCTTCGGATTCTGGCCGTATCGTTGGTATACCCTGAATCTCTAAAATCACATATAGGGTTGTCGTCTATAAAATCATAAAGTTTTTGCGAACCCACGGCAAAGCAACTCACAATTTTGCCTTGTTTTACGGTCTTTTCTTTCCCATTGATCACGCCGCTTTCCAATAGGGGCAAAACCCCATCAGAAAACATTTCGGTATGGATTCCCAAATTTTTATGGCTTCCCAGATTGGACAACACCGCATTGGGTATGTTCCCGATTCCCATTTGCAAAGTAGCCCCGTCATCAATCAAAGATGCTACATGCCTACCAATCTCTTGTTCCTCTTCTGATGGCTGAGTTGGGTCATGCTGGTGAATGGGACGATCAATCTCTATAGCAAACTCTATTTCGTCAATATGGACAATCCCCGTACCATGGGTACGTGGCACTTTGGGATTTATCTGTGCCACTATCTTTTTTGCAGTCCTTACCGCGGGCAAAGCCACATCGACTGAAACTCCCAAAGAACAATAACCATGTTTGTCCGGAGGTGAAACCTGCACAAAGGCCACATCCAAAGGCAAATATTCGTCGGCAAACAACCAAGGTATCTCACTTAAAAAAACAGGGATATAGTCCCCCATATAGGTATTTACAAAAGTCCTAACATTACCGCCCACAAAACAGGCGTTTAAGGTAAACGCTTCGCAATAAGGAGCCCTGGTATACTTTGCATCTCCTTCGGTGTGGATAGAAATTATCTCAACATCCTTCAGCTCATTGTGACGCTCACAGAGTGCATCTATCAATTCGTTGGGGGTCATTGCCGCTCCTTGGAAAAAGACTCGGTCACCTGATTTTACAATTCCTACCGCTTCTTCCGCTGATGTTATTTTCATTTTCGATTCGATTTTTAGGGTTGATGGCATTCTATGGTCGCCGATACGGTGTCGGCCGGGGCTGCCCTTGGGGAAACATAGGGTATTCCCAATCCAAGCCCGCGCACAATAAACAAAACACCAATGATGACCACAAATACCGGTATCAATTTCTGTATTCTAGATTTTATGGAGGTACTGAACATTCCTTTGGAATAGACCACCAAGGACATTAAAGGTACGGTGCCCAAACCAAAAATCATCATGTAGAGCCCACCTTCCAAAGGGTTTCCCATGGCAATGGCCCCCAAAAGGGCCATATATACCAGACCACAGGGTAAAAAGCCGTTCAAAAATCCTATGGTCAAAAAGGTATCCGGCGTCTTTTTTTTGAGTTCGGCCCCAAGTTTGGATTTTACCTTGCCAATAATTGAGTAAACGGGTGATAAAAGTTTATGCCCGTTAAAATATTTTCCGGGAATAAGAACCAAAATAATCATTAAGGTACCAATACCGATGGAAAGCTTCTGTTGGATACCGAACAGGGACAATCCCTTGCCCAAAAGTCCAAAAAGCACTCCAATGATTCCGTAGGCCAATAATCTCCCGAAGTGGTAAATGGAAAGTTGTACCGTCTTCTTTACATTGTTGTTCTGCTCCAATGGCAACATAAAGGCGATTGGCCCGCACATGCCCAAGCAGTGCAAACTTCCCAACAATCCCAGAACCAAAGCAGAGGTCAACATGATCAGTATACTAATTTTTGTTTGTGTAAAAAGGAATTACCTTCGTATTCCCAGTTAATGGAAATGTCCCAGCGACCGTCCACCAAGCGATTGTCAGGTATGAGCAAATGTGTTTTGGATAAACTTATAGGAAAGTTTGTATCCAAATGCTTGTTAGACGGTCTATATAGGGACACTATTCCACTTATTTTTTTGGGGTCGAAACGTTCCGGAAACGCAATCACCAAACCCTCTGCCGTTTTTTCAACCTTAAGGTTGGCATTCATTTCCGTAGCGGTTTTTGATGCATCTATCTCTTGTTGATAGGACAGTTCTTTTTTATAATACTCCTCTGTCACCAAATCGTGGTTGGCGCTATCATCGGTACTCATCCTTACCACAAAATATAGGATAAAGCTGATAAAGCCTATAAATGCCAATACGATTCCTGTTCCCCAATTAATTTTCATTGCTGTCTTTTTTAATTATAACTCCTTGGTGCCAAAAACTGCGTCACCGTGGTTTCTATAAGTTTATCTCCGCTGTAAACCCCTATCTTTAATTTATCTTTATCACCGTTCAATGCTGAAGCATTTATTTCGATGAACAACGTTCCTTCTGTAAGCTCCTCTGCAGGAACGGTAAACTTATCTTGTGAAACCATTTTGATTTCTCCATTGTGCGACATCAGTTCAAAAGATACATTTTCGATATCCTTGGTGGTCTTGTTCATCAATTTATAGGTGTAAACGTTACTGATGATATTGTTCTCTTTTCGCTCGTACAGTTGCCCTGGCAAACGCAAAATATTTGCTTCGACCTCGTTCCGCATAAACAACATTCCGATCAAAACCCCTATCAAAACAACAAGTACCGCGGTGTACCCCTTCATCCGAGGTGTAAACTTGAACTTGTTCTTATGGGTAATCTCGTCCTCACTGGCGTATCTAATCAACCCTTTGGGCTTATCGATGCTCTCCATAATGTGATCACATTCATCAATACAAGCGGTGCAGTTCACACATTCCAATTGAGTTCCGTTTCGTATATCTATACCTGTGGGGCAAACATTCACGCATTGGAGGCAATCAATACAGTCACCATGTCCAAGCGCCTCCCTATCTTCATTTTTTCTGAACTTTTTACGTCCATTCTCACCTTCTCCGCGCTTGTGGTCATAGGCCACCACAATGGATTTATCATCCAATAGCACCCCTTGCAATCTACCATAAGGGCATGCAATGATGCATACCTGCTCCCTGAACCACGCAAAGATGAAATAGAACACCCCTGTGAAAATCAACAATGGAATCATAGTGCTCAAGTGCTCCATGGGACCATCGGCAATATCTGATAGGAGCTGATCGCTACCGATCAAGTAAGCCAAAAATACATTGGCGATAAAAAAAGAAATAATGAAGAATATGGTCCACTTCAATACTCTTTTCCTGATCTTTTTACCCGTCCAAGGTGCTTTGGCCAATCTCATTTGTGCACCCCTGTCGCCATCTATCCAATATTCGATACGGCGGAAGACCATTTCCAAAAATATGGTCTGGGGGCACATCCAACCGCAAAAAATACGGCCGTAAGCCACCGTAAAGAGCGCGATGAAAATCACTCCAATGATCATGGAAATCACGACCAAATGAAAATCTTGGGGCCAAAACGGAAGTCCAAAAATATTGAACCTACGGTCCAGTACATTGAACAACAGAAACTGGTGCCCATTGATTTTGACAAAGGGAGCCGCTATCAAGAAAATCAGCAGAAAATAACTTACATACTTCCGGTAGTCGTAATACCGTCCGCTGGGTTTCTTTGGAAAAATAAAATTCCGTTTCCCTTCTTCTGTGATTGTGCCTATGGAATCCCTAAAGTTCTCTTCCATCGCATTGTGTGGTTTATAGGTAAATATATTGCTGCCAAATGCCCTATCGGGACTAATTCATGGCAACTTCTGTTGAATCCACGGTCTGCTCCATTTCTTCCGGTGCGGTTTCTTCCGTTTCAGATTCTGTTCCATTGGCGTCTTCAGGGGCATTGGGATCTACCCAAATCTCTCCTTCCGGTTCCTTTGGATTTGCAGGTGTGGTTCCTCCCAAAGTGATGACATAACTGGCCACCTGTGCTATCTCCGCAGGTTTTAAGCTTTGCTTCCATGCAATCATCCCTTTACCGTCACGTCCACCTTCGGAAATTGTGGTGAAGACATTTTTGATGCCTCCACCCAATATCCAATACTTATCGGTTAGGTTAGGCCCAATGGATCCACCTCCATCTTGTGTGTGACAAGCAACGCAATTGGTCTGGAAAATTTTCTCCCCGGCTGCCAAATCGGATTCATCTGAAAGAAACTCCACGGTACTTGCATCCACCAAATCTTTGGCAGTTCTTTTGTATTCTTCTATGGCCATTTGGGCAGCGGCAACTTCTTGTTCGTACTCCAGTTCTTGGTCATAATCCCCAATAACATGGAACCGCACCAAATAAACAACGGCAAAAACAATGGTTCCATAGAACAGATATACCCACCAAGGAGGCAATACGTTGTCCAGTTCGCGGATACCGTCATAATTATGGTCCAAGATAATTTCACCTTCGCGCTCAATAGAGCGGCTCTTGGTAAGTCGTTTCATTAGGTTTTTGGCCCATGTCCATTCAAACTTCTTGCTTTTTGCCTCCAAGTAGCGTTCCTTTCCTTCTTCTGAAAGGGTTTGGAACATGATGTTCTCTATGGAGGCCAAAATCAATTCTATGGCAATAAGGATCATCAGCACCAACAATAGGAAAAACTGTGTGATAGGGTATTCGATTATTGCGGGCTTGTCCCCGGAGTCTATAAAGAACTCCATCAATCCGAAGATCAAAAAGAATAAAACCGGGACTCGTATCCACCAAGGTGTTTTTGTACTCATAATATTATAGTTTGATTTGTTGATCATCGTTATCCAGTGGCAGTTCGGACATCTCCTTTATGTGCTCTTTGGTAGCGGTAAACACCCACCAGAACAGTAGCACAAAAAACACAAAGAAGATGAGCAATGAAACCATGGGATAGTTGGCTATCCCGTCGATGGTTTCCATATGTTCTTTTACAAATTTCAACATGGTTATGTTAGATTTTAGATACAAGAATCAAGACACCTGCCTGCGGCAGGCAGGCTAGACTTTGAGGTCTGTTTTAGTTGGGTCCTGGTTCTTGACTCTTGATTCATGATTTCTTTTTCTATTTTTCAGCTGTATCGGTAATCTTAATATCGGTACCCAATCGCTGCAAATAAGCAATCAAGGATACAATTTCACGATCTCGCATTTCCACAAAATCCAAACCGTTTTCCTCGGCGTATTTTTTATCCGCCTCATACGTTTTTACGAATTCCGGGTCTGCGTACAAACTCTTTTCGATTTTTTCCGCTTGCTCGGCCATGGATTGCGGAGCAGTGGCAATATCCTCTTCGGTATAGGGAACACCAAGTTTCACCATGGTCTCCATTTTTGCCTGAACATCACTGCGGTCATGCTCATCGGTAACCAACCATTCATATGATGGCATAATGGAACCTGCCGAAGTACTTTGTGGATCGTACATATGGTTTAAGTGCCAGCTATCCGAATATTTACCCCCTATACGGAGCAAATCGGGACCTGTACGTTTACTACCCCATAGGAATGGGTGGTCGTAAACAAATTCCCCTGCCTTGGCATATTCGCCGTAACGTTCCACCTCACTACGGAATGGCCGGATCATTTGCGAGTGACAGCTTACACAACCTTCTCTGATATATAGGTCCCGCCCTTCCAATTCCAAAGGTGTATATGGTTTAACACTGGTGATGGTAGGAATGTTGGACTTTACCAAGATGGTCGGTACAATCTGAATGATACCACCGATCAAGATGGCGATAGTGGCCAAGATGGTCAACTGGACGGGTTTTCTTTCCAACCAATTGTGAAAGGTTTCCCCGGCCACTCTTCTTTTGGCTACGCGCTCCAATGCTGGTGCTTCAGCAGCTTCGTCCTCTACTTTGCTGCCCGACCTAATGGTCATTACCACATTATAGAGCAATACGAACATACCGAGAATGTACAAAGAACCTCCAATGGCCCTCATCCAGTACATCGGGATAATTTGGGTCACGGTTTCCAAGAAGTTACCGTATACCAAAGTACCATCTGGGTTGAATTCTTTCCACATCAACGCTTGGGTAAATCCGGCTACATACATGGGCAGTGCGTACAATATGATACCCAACGTTCCAATCCAGAAATGGAAGTTCGCCAATCCTTTGGAGTGCAAATTTGTTTTGAACATTCGTGGTACCAACCAATAGATCATACCAAAGGTCAAGAACCCGTTCCAAGCCAAAGCTCCCACGTGTACGTGCGCAATAATCCAGTCACTAAAGTGCGCAATGGCATTTACGTTTTTCAAGGAGAGCATTGGACCTTCGAATGTTGCCATACCATAACCGGTGATGGCAACCACCATAAACTTTAATGTTGCATCGGTACGCACTTTGTCCCACACCCCACGGAGTGTCAACAATCCGTTGATCATACCACCCCAAGATGGAGCTATCAACATCACTGAGAATACAACCCCGAGGTTCTGTGCCCAATCTGGCAAAGCAGAATATAACAAGTGGTGAGGACCAGCCCAGATATAAATGAATATCAACGACCAGAAGTGGACGATGGACAATCTATAGGAATAAATGGGACGGTTGGCCGCTTTGGGAACAAAGTAGTACATCAACCCCAAGAAAGGCGTGGTCAAGAAAAATGCCACCGCATTGTGACCATACCACCATTGTACCAAGGCATCCTGCACACCGGCATAAACCGAATAGCTTTTTAATGCACTTACCGGCAATTCCAAGCTATTGAAAATGTGCAGCACGGCTACGGTTACAAATGTGGCGAGGTAGAACCAAATGGCCACGTACAGGTGCCTTTGCCTTCTTTTTAAGATGGTACCGATCATATTCCAACCAAAAACCACCCATACCGCTGCAATGGCCAAATCTATCGGCCACTCCAATTCGGCGTATTCTTTGGATGTTGTGTATCCCAAAGGCAAGGTCAAAGCTGCGGCCACAATGATCAATTGCCAGCCCCAGAAGTTGATGTTGCTAAGGACATCACTGAACATCCTGGCCTTGAGCAAACGTTGCAGTGAGTAATACACCCCTGCAAAAATGGCGTTCCCCACAAATGCGAAGATCACCGCATTGGTGTGCAATGGGCGCAAGCGTCCAAAACTCAACCAAGAGATACCTTCTGTAAGATTGGGGAATAAAAACATAAAGGCCAACAAGAGACCTACTGCCATACCCACTACGCCCCATAAGATGGTCGCGTATAAGAACTTTTGTACGATTTTGTTATCGTAACGGAACTGTTGTATTTCCATATTTATTGGTTTGTACTTTTAGTTTGTTCGATTTTCCTTTTATTTGAGTTTAATGTATCCTTGTCCTTGACCACCTCATCTTCAAACAACATTCTTACCGATGGGGTATAGGTATCATCGTATTGTCCGCTTTTTACCGAAAAAACAAAGGCTATAAAAAAGACTATGGCCACCGTTATGCTTATGGCCAACAACACATAAATAACACTCATACCTGCCTGAATTTAGGTGTAAAACTACTCTGATGGTTTTCCTCAAAAAATGACATATATCAGCTTTCTAAAGTTTTTAATTCTTTTCCCAAATAATTTGTTGCCAAGGTGGTAAACACTACTATACTGATGGAACTCAGAGGCATCAAAATAGCCGCAATCACGGGCTGCAACTGGCCTGTTACGGCAAAATACAGTCCCGCAACATTGTAGCAGAGCGACAACAAAAAGCTCATTTTTATGATGCGCATGGACCGTTTGGACAGTTTTATGAACTTTGGCAGCATTTTCATCTTGCTGGCATCCAAAATTCCATCACAAGCGGGCGAAAACACATTGATGTTCTCCGAAACTGCCAATCCCACATCGCTTTGGGCCAGAGCGCCCGCATCGTTCAATCCGTCGCCCACCATCAAAACCTTGTGTTTTTCCTGTAACCTTTTGATGTATTCCAACTTATCCTCGGGCTTTTGGTCGAATAGCATCTTTGTCTTTTCCGGAAGGACTTTTTGCAATTGGGCTTTTTCCCCATCGTTATCGCCCGAAAGAATGCCGAGTTCCAAATCATTCGAGAGTTCATCAAAAATTTGGTTCATCCCGTCCCTATAGGTGTTCTTGAACACGAACCGTCCTTTCACATCTTCATCGGCACTTACATAAACCGCCGTGTTTGCAATTGAATTGGATTTGCTTTCCCCTACGTAGGATGCCGACCCCACTTTTATGGAGTGATGGTTATATTTTCCTTCGATACCCTTTCCTGTATGTTCCTTGAACTCTTCCAAGGTCATTATGGAATTGGATTGTAAAATATCGTAAAGTGAGCGGCTCAAGGGGTGGTTGGAAGCCCTCAAGGTCGTTTTTAAGAGTGCTGTTTCTTCTTCCGAAAGTTCCATGCCCTCATAGTGGATGGTATCCTTTTGATTGGTGGTGAGCGTTCCCGTTTTATCAAAAATGGCTGTATCGATTTTTGCCAAACGTTCGATTACGTTGGTGTTTTTGAGATAAAATTTATACTTCCCGAAAATGCGGAGCATATTGCCCAAGGTAAACGGAGCTGCCAAAGCAATGGCACAGGGACAGGCTATAATGAGTACAGAAGTGAACACATTAAGGGCCAAGCTACGGTCAAAAATCAGCCAAAAAATAGTGGCCAGAGTAGCGATGCTCAAGACCGCGATGGTAAATCGTTTGCCTATGCTATCGGTAAGGGTTTGGAATTGGCTCGCCTTGTCTTTGGAAAATATGGAATTGCCCCAGAGTTGGGTCAAGTAACTTTGGGAAACGGACTTTAGCACCTCAACTTCCAAGACTCCTGAAAGTTGCTTTCCACCTGCAAACAGTTTTTCTCCCGATTCCTTGAACACGGCATCGGACTCGCCAGTCACAAAACTGTAATCGATTTCAGCAGTTCCTTTGATAAGGATACAGTCCACAGGAATGATTTCGTGGCTACGGATCAGGACCCTGTCCCCTACTTCAATGTTATAAATTTGGATGTTTTCCTCTTCCCCGTTTTTCTTCAGACGGGTTACGGCTATGGGAAAATATGACTTGTAATCACGTTCAAAGGATAGATAGGCGTATGTTTTCTGTTGAAAAAATTTCCCCAACAACAAAAAGAACACCAATCCGGTGAGGCTGTCAAAAAATCCAGAGCCCAGATTAAATATGATATCGACACTACTTCTTAAAAAGAGCACCAAAATTCCCAAGGCGATGGGCACATCAATATTCAATAATTTGGAGCGAATGCCTTTGTAAGCAGAAATAAAATAATCTTGCGATGCATAAAACACAACGGGCAGGGAAAAGGCGAACATCAACCACCGAAAAACGTGCTTGTACTGATCCAACCAAAATTCTTCAACCTCAAAATACTCCGGGAACGAAAACAGCATCACATTACCAAAGGCAAATCCTGCTACGCCCAATTTGTATATTAAGGAACGGTCGACCTTTTTCCCTTTTTTGTTGTATTCCTCCAAAGAGATATAGGGCTCGTACCCGATACTTCCCAATAAGAGCACCAAGGCTTTTAGGGAAAAATCCTCTGTTTTATAAGTGACCCTGATGGTCTTTTTGGGAAAATCGACCTGAGAAACTTTAATGGCCGAATGCAGTTTGTTCAAGTTTTCCAAAACCCAGATACAGGAACTGCAATGAATGGTAGGAATGCTCAAACTGACCACTTGTACACCATCTTCATTAAATTCCAAGAGTTGTTGCGCGATTTCCTGGTTCTCCAAAAAATCGTATTTCTGACGAATTTCGTTCGGCGTGGTCCCGGCCTTGCCTTCTATCTCATAATAAGTGGACAGGCCGTTCGATGTAAAAATCTCGTACACGGTCTTACAACCGTTGCAACAAAAATCCTTATCATCAAATTGAACGCTGCGGTTACCGCATTCGTCTCCACAATGATAACAGGTTGAATCTGCCATTTCACATTTGCTTTACCTAGTGCAAATTTGTAATACTCTTCTTGCTAAAAACATGATATTTATCAGTTACCAATAATTCCTTGTCCCTTAAATTTGTTCTCTCAGGTAAACTAATCATTATGGAAAGCAGGTGTGAAAATTGTATCATCAGGCAGTTTAACTCTCTTCGCGCGATGAGCAAGGAGGAATTAAAACAGGTTTCCGACTCCAAAACCACACGCACCATTAAAAAAGGTGAGCCCATTTTTGAAGAAGGGGATAAACTCAACGGCGTCTACTGTGTACGAAACGGAGTATCCAAGCTTTCCAAGCTTAGTGCCAATGGCAAAGACCAAATCGTAAAATTGGCCAGCAAGGGCGAAGTTTTAGGACAACGTTCTGTAATATCCCAAGAAAGCACCAACCTTTCCGCCATAGCGGTGAACGATATGGAGGTGTGCTTTATTCCCAAGGAAAGCATCAACAATACGCTTCAAAAAAACCCAAACTTTACTTTGGAAGTCCTGCGCCATATGGCCCATGATCTAAAGGAGGCCGATGATGTAATCGTAAATATTTCCCAAAAGACCGTAAAGCAAAGAATGGCCGAAGCCTTCTTATATCTTCAAAACAATTTCGGAGAGGATGCTGAAGGTTACTTGGCACTTACCCTATCCAGAGAAGATATTTCCAATGTGGTGGGAACCGCTACGGAATCCGCTATTCGAATTATTTCCGAATTTAAAAAGAAGGGGTTGATCCAAACTTCGGGCAAGAAAATCGGCATTAAGGACGAGCGCAAACTCCTTGAAATGGTGGAAGGCTTTTAGTCTATTTTCCAAAACCTGACAATTGTCATAGTATCCCCTACCCCTTGGTTCTAATTTTATCGCATCGTAAATCTTAGTCCGATGCAAAAGATATTAATACCTACGGATTTTTCGGAAAACGCATGGAATGCCATTGATTATGCCATGCAATTGTTCCGCAACAGGCGTTGCACATTTTACTTGCTCAACACCTATACCCCGGTTATACCGAGCAGCCGATTTATGGCCAAAATGATTGATGGAGTACGCATTGTAGATGCGGTTAGAGAGAATTCTGAACAGGGGCTGAACACGACCGTCAGGCGTATCCAGACCAAATACGGCAATCCCAATCACAGCTTTGAGACCATTTCTTCCTTTAATCTTTTGGTAGAGGAAGTAAAAGATATTGTTGAAACTTTCGGCATTAACCTGGTGGTAACCGGTACTAAAGGGGCTTCTGGTGTGGATGAAGTATTTATGGGAAGCAATACCGTACGCATAATCAAAAGTGTGAGAAAATGCCCTATTTTGGCCATTCCTTACCATTTTGAATACGTTACACCAACTGAAATTGCCTTTGCCACCGATTTCAACCGTTTTTATACCACTTCTGAATTGGAACCTCTCTTGGATCTGGCCAAAATGTTCAAAGCGACCATTCGTATTGTACACGTACAATATGGCATTAAAGCCCTCACAGAGCTTCAGCAGTTCAACCTGAACATGCTACGCCGCTATCTGAACGATGTGGAGCATTATGTGCATACGGTTTCGGAACTCAATTCAGTTTCCCACACCCTGGAAACTTTCTCCAAAGAACTAGGCATCCACTTATTGGCCATGCTGAACTATCAGCACAGCTATATGGAAAAAATGACCCGCGAACCGATAATAAAGCGAACCGCGTTTCACACGCAAATACCTTTATTGGTGATTCCAGAATTGGGCATGGAGGGTGTTTCCATAAAATCTAAAGAAGAACAAAAGGTAGAAGCTGAAGGTTGATAATCCCGTATTATCTTTATACTATATATAAAATTGGTACAAAGATTCATGGACAAGCAAAGCCTTATCGATTGTCACAATCGGATAAAACCGTTTATCCACAACACCCCCGTTCTTACTTCCCGCCTTATAGACAAGGTGGTAGGTTCTCAGTTGTATTTTAAATGTGAAAACTTTCAGCGAATGGGCGCCTTTAAAATGCGTGGGGCTGCCAATGCCATTATGCAACTTACCGATGAGCAAAAACAGAATGGCGTGGTTACGCATTCTTCCGGAAATTTTGCTCAAGCACTGTCTCTTTCTGCCAAAAGTTTGGGTGTAAAGGCATTTATTGTGATGCCTAGTTCGGCCCCTCAGGTAAAAAAGGATGCCGTTAAGGGATATGGAGGGATTTTGGTAGAATGTGAACCCGATCTAGCCGCCAGAGAATTTGCATCCCAAGAAATTGTGAAAAAATATGGCGCCACTTTTATACATCCATCAAATGATGACCATGTGATTTTAGGACAGGGCACCGCCTGCAAGGAGCTGTTGGAGGAACAACCAAACCTTGAATACGTCTTTACTCCAGTTGGTGGCGGTGGTTTAATTGCCGGCACAGCTCTCTCTACCCATTATTTTGGATCTAATTGTAAAACCGTTGGAGGGGAACCTTTTGAAACTGATGACGCTTATAGGTCCCTGAAGAGTGGGAAAATAGAGACCAACACTACTACAAACACCATTGCCGATGGACTAAAAACCCAATTGGGTGACAGGAACTTTCCTATTATTCAAAAACATGTAGAAGAAATTGTGAGGGTGACCGAAGCAGATATAGTTGTGGCCATGCGCCTAATTTGGGAGCGTCTTAAAATTGTGTGCGAACCATCCAGTGCTGTAGCTTTGGCAGCTGTATTTAAGAAAAAGAACGATTTGAACGGAAAAAAAATAGGGGTTATAGTTTCTGGGGGAAACGTTGATATTAATAACCTACCCTTTAAGTAATATGATTTTTGGGAAAAATCAGAGTAAAGGTGGTTCCTACATCCTTTTCACTTTGTACTTCTATTTTTCCGTCCATGGCCTCAACTTGAGTTTTTACCAAATAGAGTCCAAATCCCTTGCCTTCCGTGGCACCACTCAACCTGCCGTACATATCAAAAATCTTACGTTCTTTTTCGGGTGTCAGCTCCATACCAATTCCGTTATCTGTGAACCTTATCAAAATTGAATCGACCAGTTCCTCGGTGTTTATGGAAATGATGGCGGGTATACCCTCTTTGGCATAATTGATTGCATTCAAAATAAGATTATAAAAGATGTTAACCACATAGCTCTTGGCTCCAAAAACCAAATCCACCTTTGTGAAATCTGTATGAATCGTAGCCTTATGTTTTGTAATCTCTTCAGATAAAAGGCCATCTACATCCTTCATGACATCCTTTAGGTAAACTTCTCTGAATTTCTCCCTGTCCGCGGATTTTAGTGATAAGGAAAGGTGAAGATCCTTTATTGTTTGATCTAAGGCCTCGGTTGTGTGCTCTATTTTCTTTAAAATATCGTCGTTCATGGGATCCTTTCCCCATTCATATATTTTGGACAACATTAAAACATTGGAAATAGGTCCGCGTAGATTATGTGATATGATCCGAACAAAGTTCTGAAGTTCATGGTTCTGTTCTACGATTTGTTGATTGGCCAGCACATCTTTGGTAACATCTTGGGTGGTACCGGCCATTCGGTACGGCTTTCCGTTCTCGTCATAGAACGGCCTCCCTTTTTGATGCACATATCGTGTCTTTCCGTTTTCCAAAACAATCCTATGTATCACATCGTGCATCCTGTTTTTTTTGATGCTATCTTGAACGTCCTCAACGAATCCATCCCTATCTTCAGGGTGAATAATCTCCATCAAGGCATCAAAGGTTGCCTCAAATTTTCCGGGCTCTTGCTCAAAAATTCTGAACAATTGGTTGGACCAACTAATTTTATCCTCACGTATATCCCAGTTCCAATGCCCAAAGACAGTTATTTCTTGGGCTTCTCTATACCTTCGTTCACTTTCTTGTAGCCTATGTGTATTTTTTACAACTTGGGAAATGTCTTTTTGCCAAACACAGCATCCTATCACTTCACCGGAGTTGTCCATGAAAGGTTGAAAAGAGAACTCGTGCACCGTCAATTCCCCATTTTTCTCAAAGGTATGTTTGGATGTTGTTGGATAACGATCAAGTGCCTGCGCACAACCCTTACTACAGGGATTAAAGAAGTATGCAGACTGATAAACGGGCTGTAAATCCATACCTCGTTCGGGCTTTCCCCAACCTGCTTTGCTTAGTTGGTCCCCAAAAGATGCATTAAAAGCAGTCAACTTATAATTTACATCCATAGCCCATACGGCGTCATCCCTATCCTCAACGATTTCAACCTTGTTATCAATTAAGATATGTTTATGCTTCACGGTTAAAATTTAATTTAAGAATAAAACAATGTCACCTATAGGGGGGAACGATCAATGGTTTTACTTCTAAATATATGAACTATTATTTATTAGCTCCTTGCAAATAATCTTCCAAATGCTCTATACGCAATGGTTTAGTGATAAACTTCTTTACAAATTTACCGTACTTCTCGGCCTCGGCTTTATCTGCCTCAGCCTCAGAAGAGGTTACCAGAAGCACTTCATTGGTTTCTGGAAAGTCTTCGAGCATCATGAATTCCAAAAATTCAAACCCGCTCATTTCCGGCATATTTATATCCAATAAAATAAGTGTTTTTACCCCGGGATTATCTCTATACCTCAAATCGTCTAGGGCCAATTCGGGATTAGTGAAACTCTTCACCCTATCTTCCATTCCCATTCTTCTAAAGTGAATAGCATTTACAGTATTCACCAGGTCTTCGTCATCGACCAAGTATATTTCCTTGTACATAGCTTTTGGCCTATTTAGTTGGTTTCTGTTTGGTTTTATTTTGAAAAAAATTGACAAATATCAATAATTTCCATCTAATAGAACTCCAATAATAATGTTTTATTACAAATAAAAATATCCCCCTCGTGCATTGAATCAAGAAATTAAAAGATTCTTATTAATCCCATTGGATGCAATACTATTCCAAACACCTGATTGTCTTAAATTTACAATTATTCTCGTATTTTAACAAAAACTCACCTAGAATTTTAAATCCCTTGATTTATCCAAGCCTTTATATTCTTCCCCCTTATGTTGCTTAGAAGGTATCAACCAATTTTGAAGACCGACATGGCTCACTTAATAGATGAATTACAAAGTAGTTTTATGCTATTTCAAAATAGCAGTGAATAGAATAAGTGCCTTTAATGTCCATACATTTTTATTTGCAAGCACCCATCCTACTTATAAAATGTCAACATTGTAGTTTAGAATTAACTTGATGCATAATTCTACCCATAAAATTCTATTCAATCCACAAAATTTTGCTTCTTATGGTATAAATAATTTCATTTTCAACTCTTTTTTCTATTTTTAGTGGGAATACCAACCTCATGAAAACCAAAACAATAGTTCTTTCCTTATGGGCAACTATTATTTGTTCTGGCTCTTTAATTAGTCAAAACATGCCCAACGAACCTTCCTATTACAATTGGTTCGACAGTAAAGTACAACGCTACAATACAGGACTTTTTAATGGCATCCAATACACAGAACAATATAGGACCATTAACGAAAAGCATAAGTTTTTTGAGAAAAGTGAATTTCAGTTGGGATCAGTCATATACAATGGCCAATTTTACGACCAAACTCCCCTAAAATATGATCTGGACACCGACCAATTACTTCTTAACATTGGATACAATTATAAATTTCCAACATTGATTCTTCTCAAAACCAAGGTAGAAGGTTTTAGAATTGGAGAGAGCCATTTTGTTCATATTGAAACCAAATCAGATGAAACCGATATGGAAGGTTTTTATCAAGTCTTGGTAGCCAATGATTCTATAAGACTTCTTAAGAAGAATAGTAAAAAGAGGTTCAAGAGGATTAAGGGAAGTACTATTTACTACGAATTTTTACCGGAAAACAATTATGTAATCGACTACGGTGATTCCTATTACAACATCGCCAAAAAAAAGGATGTCATTAGAATATGGCCCAACAAAAGGGACTTTATTAATGAGAATTATAACCCGGCGTTAAGGAAAATCAATGAGGATGATTTTTGGACAAGCTTCTTTTCTAAGTTATCCGATTCTTTTAATACACAAAACATCGGGAAAGAATGATCAAAAAACCTCTAATCTTATTGGTTCTGCTCTTCGGAACCATTCTAATCGCCCAAGAAAAAAATCCAAAATTTAGTTTTGATTTTGATAATGTAAGTTTGACCGAAGCTCTGAACACCATTGAATCCGATGCCAATGTTCTTTTCTATTATGATGAGAATTGGCTTTCAGGAGCAACCATTTCGGGCTCATTTGTCAACAAACCTTTGTCGGATATCCTCACCTCTATTTTGGAAGAAACCAGCATCAACTTTTTTAGGTTAAGCGATGATAAAATCATTTTGACCCAAAACAGTATTGTATATGATAGTTTGCCCGAAGGTTTTTTCGGAAAAGAACAAACGGATTCGATAGAAGAAAGAACCGATATTAAAGTGTACAGCAATCCTGTTTTTTCAAATATCGAGGCAACAAAGGCAAATACAGTAACACGAACTGTAAGAATAGGCAAGGAAAACGTATCGGACAATAGAACCACCTTCAAAATTAGCGGTTATGCGACCACGGTAGAGCAAAACCAGCCAATTCCCGACCTTTCCATTGTACTCAATGGCAAGAGTACAGGTACCGCAACAAATACCGAAGGCTATTATGAACTGGAAGTGCCGGCAGGCACCAGCATTATCAAAACCAGCTCATTGGGCATAGAGCCCAGCACCACTAGAGTAATCGTATTCAACGATGGCGAACTCAACTTTCAACTTAATGAAAGTGTAGAATTTCTGGATGAAGTCATTGTAGAGGCAGATGCATCCAAAAATGTCGAGGAAGCTATATCTGGAAGTACAGAGCTTGTAGTGGAAGAGACCAAAAACATTCCTCTGGTACTCGGTGAAAGAGATGTCCTGAAAGTTGCCGCTACGCTACCCGGAATATCCACCGCTGGTGAAGGAGCGGCAGGTTTTAATGTACGGGGCGGCAGTACGGACCAAAACCTTATGTTGTTGGACAATGCCGTAATTTATAATCCCTCCCACTTTTTTGGCATTTTTCAGGCATTGAACCCTTTTACCACGAAAGATGTAAAGATTCTTAAAGGCGGTATTCCTGCTGAATATGGAGGTCGACTATCTTCCGTGTTCGATATAACCTCCAAGGATGCCAATACGGAAAAAATTGCGGGTGAAGCTTCCATTGGCCCTGTAACCAGTAATGTTGCCTTGGAAATTCCGGTGGTAAAAGGCGAGTCAGGACTGCTAATTGGCGGCAGGGGCACCTATTCCGGTTGGATTCTCCGGTCGTTGGAGGAAGAATCATTGCAGAACAGTGAAGCTTCCTTTTACGATGCCATAGCCAAATACACCCACAAGTTCAACGAAAAAAATACCGTAAAGGCTATGGGCTATTACAGCAACGACGCCTTTAGCATTACCTCAGATTCTATTTATGGATACAACAACAGGCTGTTTTCGTTGCAATGGGACCATCAATTCAATGAAAAAAATACCGGTAGCCTTGTACTTGCGAACAGCAATTATAAATTCAACATCGCGTACGAAGGCAATTCGGACAATAATTTTGACCTGGGCTTTGTGGTGGATGAAACCGAAGCCAAATTCAAGTTCACCTACCTTTATAGCAAAGCACACAAATTTGATTATGGGCTATCCGCAAAATTGTACAACGTCCAGCCCGGAAATTTTGAGCCCAAAGGGAGCAACTCTATAGTTACCCCCATAAATATACCAAAGGAAAAGGCACTCGAGGGCGCGGTTTATCTATCCGATAATTTTACGGTAAACGACAAACTTTTGATCGATGCCGGTATTAGATACTCCGTATTTGCCGCCTTGGGCAGTACCGAAGCCAGAATTTACGAGGAAAATATGCCAAAGAACGAGGAAACCTTGGTAGAGACCGTTTCCTACGATAACAACGAAATTGTGGAAACCTATGGCGGGCCCGAAATTCGCTTGTCAGCAAGGTACTTTCTTGGGCCTGACTTTTCGGTAAAAGCGAGTTTTAACAGCACCTATCAATACATTCATAGATTGTCCAACACCACCACAATTAGTCCTATTGATACTTGGAAACTGTCGGACAACAATATAAAGCCCCAAATGGGAAGACAGGTAGGACTTGGATTTTATAAGAATTTAGAGGGCAACCTTTACGAGCTTAGCTTGGAAGGATATTATAAAGAATCCGATAATCTATTGGATTTTAAAGTGGGTTCCGACCTTTTGCTCAACGAAACCATTGAAACCGAAACGTTACAAGGCGATGGGCAAGCCTATGGTCTCGAGTTTTTGATACGAAAAAACTATGGAAAGCTCAATGGATGGCTGGGCTATACCTATGCACGGTCTTTTTTAAAACTGGACAGTGAATTTGCCGAGGAACGCGTGAACAATGGCGAGTTTTTCCCCACCAATTACGACAAGCCGCACGATTTTAGCGTAGTCCTAAACTATAAATTGACCAAAAGATTCAGTTTATCTGCAAACTTGGCCTATCAAACAGGAAGGCCCGTGACCTATCCGGTGGCCCGTTACAATTTCAACAACTCCGAATATGTCGTCTACAGTAACCGAAATGAGTTCAGGATTCCGGATTATTATCGGTTGGACATAGGCTTCAATATAGAAGGCAATCACAAATTGAAAAAATTCGCCCATAGCTTTTGGAACATCTCCATCTACAACGTATTAGGAAGAAACAATCCTTACTCTGTATTCTTTGCGACCGAAAATGGAGAGTTGAAAGCTTACCAAAGTTCAATTTTTTCGATACCCGTGCCAACCATAACGTATAATTTTAAATTCTGATCTTAAGCCCATGCAAGTTCAACAACACATATGGTTGATTTTATTGCCGCTGTCTATCGGCAGTTGCGTGGAACCTTTTGAACCTGAAATAATAAATTTTGAAAGCGCATTGGTGGTAGAAGCAACCATAACGGACGAGAACAAACTACAGGAAGTTCTACTTTCCCGCACCTTCCCTTTGGACACCACAGGTATCTATGCGGAAAGCGGAGCCGTTGTACAGATCACGGATTCGGAAGGTACCACTTTCGATTTTACACATCAAGGTGATGGCAGGTACGTTTCCAATGCCTCTTTTGCGGCAAGGAACGGTATTGGGTATCAGTTAAAAATTATCACTACGGATGGCAAGGAATATATCTCAGAAGAAGAAATGGCCCCGGCACCCACTCAGATAGACAGCCTATATGCAGAAAGGGATTTTAAGGACGGTGATGCCAACGAGGGTATGTTCATTTATGTGGATGCTTTTGATGCTTCTGGGGAAAACAAATATTATCGCTATGAATATGAGGAGACTTACAAGATCATTGCACCATTATGGAACAACGAGGAATGGGTCATTTATGACAATGGGAATCTTGACGTTAATCTGTGGGATTCTGAAATTCTAGCAAAAGACTATGAGGACCGTGTCTGTTATGCATCGGATACATCCAGAACAGTGATTCAAGTGGCCTCTAACAATTTGGATGAAGAGCTTATATCTAAATTCCCTGTCAGGTTTATAGACCGTGACAATTATATTTTATCACATCGTTACACCATATTGGTAAGGCAATATGTACAATCTTACAATGCCTATACCTACTACCAAATGTTGGAAAAATTTTCCAGTACAGAAAATCCCTTTTCCCAGATCCAAACTGGTTTTTTTGGGGGTAATATAGCTGCTGTGGAGAATCGTTTGGAAAAGGTATTGGGTTTTTTTGAAGTTAGTTCGACAGCTTCAAAAAGACTATTTTTCAATTATACCGACTTTTTTGCTGGAGAACCTTTACCACCTTACTCGACACGGTGTTATTATTTTATAGTTACTAAGCCAAATGAGCAAGTATTTTATGGGCTAGCCAAATATTTTGGGCCTAATGAAGGCCAACTTGATATAGTAAGCCAAGGAACCCCTTTATGGGTTCCTCCTGCTTGTGGAGATTGTAGGGAATTAGGCAGCAATGTAGTTCCAGAGTTTTGGGTAGAATAAATTTTAAAGATTAAATTGAGATACAAATGGAAAAAGTAATGGGCAGATCGGTAATTATCCTACTGGCTACGCTATGTCTGTTCAACTGCGTGGACCCATTCGAAATACAAACGGATGAATTTGAAAGGTCCGTAGTGATCGAAGGCACCATTACCGATCAAAATGAAACCCAGAAAATATTGATTTCGCAAACCTTTCCGTTGGATACGGTTTTAATGTCGGGTCTCAGCAACGCCCAGGTATCCGTATCGGACAGCAACGGTTCCGTGTATTCCTTTACCGAGGCAAACGTGGGCGAATACACCTCAACTTCACCATTTGCAGCAGAAGCCGGGTTGTTCTACACCCTACGCGTAGAAACCTCGGATGGAAGAACCTATATTTCAGAGGAAACCCCTGTTCCCTCAACATCCTCCATAGAAAATATATATGCCGAAAGGGATTTTAAGGACGATGTAGAGGAAGGTATGTTCATCTATGTGGATAGCTACGACCCCTCCGGAGAATCCAAGTACTATCGTTTTGAATATGAAGAAACCTACAAGATCATTGCTCCCTTCTGGAATGCAGGTGACGTGAACATTGTATCGGGATATCCCAATCCCCAATTTTCCATTGTGCCACGGAGCCAAGAGGAACAAATTTGTTACAATACAATCAAATCCAACACCATTATTCAAGAAAACACCACCAACTTTAGCGAAGACCGCATTAGTAAATTTCCGGTTCGATTTATAAACAGGGACAATTATATTCTAACCCACCGGTACAGTATTTTGGTCAAACAGTACGTGCAGAACAGGGCAGCGTTTGCCTATTATGAAACATTGGAAAAATTATCAGGCTCGGAAAGTCTGTTTTCACAATTACAGACCGGATTTGTGGAAGGGAATATCTATGCCGAAACCAACAGAGACGAAAAGGTCATCGGCTTTTTTCAAGTAAGTACGGTATCAGAAGAAAGGATTTTCTTTAATTATGACGATTTTTTCCCTGGCGAAAGATTACCGGACTTTGTAAGCGACTGTCCATTATTATCGCCCCCAGTTTTGCTTGAAGGAGGGGTTTCACCTTTATTGGATGCAGTGGAACAAGACCTTATAACCTATTACGAAGATTATTCCCCACCCGACAATGGACTTATTCAAACAGATCCACACGGTCCTTACTATATGGTATACAGGGTATGTGGCGATTGTACAGCACTGGGAGATAACAAAGTACCAGATTTTTGGGTAGAAGACTAAAAAATACGGCATGAAAACTATAGCACCATACCTCTTCATCTTCATTCATGTATGGATTTTTACAATGAACGCACAGAACAGCGCTGAAGACTTAACAATTAATAATATACTAGTTCCGCATCAGGAACAAGTATATCTGCATACAAATGCGACCATGGTGTTTGTGGGAGAATATATGTACTACACGCTGTATTGTTTAAAAGAAAACACGGGGCAATTGAGCAATGTTAGCAAAGTAGCCTATGTAAAATTGATCAACCAGGATAAAGAAGTGGTCCTCAACTTTAAAATCAAACTGGAAAACGGCATAGGCGACAGTAATTTTTTTATTCCTTCGAGCATACCTTCGGGGAACTATAAATTGTTGGCATACACGCAATGGATGTTGAACAACGGAAGAAACTACTTTTACTCCAAAGATATAACCATACTTAATCCTTATACCAGTGATCAAGCTGTTTTTCGCTCACAGACAACAGACACGGTCCCCGAAATAGTGCGACAAGATCTCAATGAACCTTCCGTCCGACCATCTTTGTCCATATCCTTAAACCGTCACCAATTTGGAACTCGCGAGCAGGTTTCTTTGAACATTACGCCTTATCCTGGACAAGAAAGTTCAGGAAACTATTCCATCTCCGTTAAAAAAGTAGATGAGTTGGAGGAAAAGGTGAATAAAACTGCTTTGGATTTTCGTAAATCCTATCCAAAAAAGCAATCCCTTAAACAGCAGATATTGCCAGAACTTAGGGGTGAATTGTTAAAAGGAAAACTCTCGGTACCCGATAGCGTTGATTTGGGCAACGGCCCAACGATTATAGGAGCTTCTTTTCCGGGAGAAAACTACCTTTTTAAAACTGCAACTCCAGATAACAATGGTGTTTTCTACATCAATGTGGATGAAGATTATAGTTCGGATGATTTATTTCTTCAGGTCATTTCGAAAAATAATGCAGATTATGGCATTGTCATAGAGAACGAGGAAAACATTGATTTGAACCCATTACAATTCAAAAGTTTTGAACTGGACAAGGAGATGGAAGCTATCATAAAAGAACGAAGTATCTACAATCAAATCGAAAATGCTTATTACAGCAGTAAACCGGACACCATCCTCATTGAAAATAGAAATGCCAGCTTTTATGGTCCGGCCACGATGACTTATCCTTTGGATGACTATACTAGGTTTTCCACCATTAAAGAAACTTTCGTGGAAGTAGTGGAACATGTCTGGATACAAAAAAATTCGAATGATGAGCAAGAGTTCCATGTGAGACCTTTGCCCCCAAACTTGGATTCTGGAGAACTGCCTTTGATTTTTATTGATGGAATATTAGTGCAGGATGCTCAAAGACTGTTGGACCTACCAGCAGCAAGGGTGGAATCCATCTCCATTTCCCGGAACCAACATTTTTATGGCAACAAAACCTTCCAAGGTGTGGTGGATGTGTCCACCTTTAAATCAGACTATTACACTTACTATTATTCTCCATACATAAAAACACATAAGCTTTTTAAACCCAACGGAGGTAAACAATATTACCAACAATCATACGAAGGCGACCTAAAAGAAAAATATCAACGACTCCCTGATTTTAGATATCAACTACTTTGGTTGCCAAAATTCGAATTCAAGGGTATAGAGGAAAACGTATCCTTTTACAGCTCCGACATTAAAGGAACTTTCGAGGTATCCTTGGAGGGATTTACAAAAAATGGTGTTCCGATTTCTCTAAAAGAACGCTTTATAGTACAATAAAAGCTATTCTACCTCACAACATCTAGATTTTTCTTTTGAATCTTTTAAAGCCTTAAAAGGCACTTAAAAAAATCATAAATCCTTAAATTTTAAGGTTTTACACTCCATTTAACTTAATACACAACAAAAAAAAGTCAAATAGTCTGACTTTTTATACTTTCATAAAAAGTAATCTTTTACTTACTTTTTTGCAAAATGAAAGTCTTATCCCGACATATCTTGATTATGCTTTTTGTGGGCATATATTTTGGAAACTCCCAAGTAAAAGTCGGGAATAACCTGCAATTGATAGACCCTTCTTCCCTTTTAGAATTGGAAAGCAGCACACGTACACTAGTACTTACCCGGGTTACACAAAACCAAATGAACGCCATAACCCCCCTAAATGGTGCTTTGGTCTACAATATGGATGTTGATTGTGTTTTTACTTATACAGGACAAACATGGAGGAGCCTTTGCGACTCCAATAATGGAAACCCACTAGCCGACAACGGACTTTCCTTGCTAAATGGGAATACCATTCAATTGGGCGGCCCACTTGTACAACCCACCATTATACAAACCGATGCGACCAACACCCTTTCGATTGCAGGACTTGAACTTAACAATGATATCTCAGATGCAATGATGATACTCTTGGACAATCAAGGAGTACTTACCCACGCTCCAATAGCAGACATGGTTCAAAAAGAAGAAACAATTATCACTGCCACAAACGGCCAAAACCAATTTACGACTCCTCAAACCATAACCAACATCAATAATATTGACGTATACCGAAACGGTGTAAAAATCAGTTTTTCTGCTGTCGGACCTAACTTGATAGAGCTTCAATCGGATATTATCTGCTTTGACAACGATGAAATCCGAATCGTACAAATTCAATGATCAACATAAATCGCATTAACTAAACACTTTTTACATGAAAACTTCAATCCTTTTTAAAACTATGAACTTTGCTTTCCTTGTAATAGGAATGCTATCCTTTGGGACAATGAGGGCCCAACAAACTACTGGCGATGTCACCAAAGCATCTGATATTGTTCCTGGAACTACAACTACGGGCGGGGCCATCCGGGTAATCGACAACAGAGGTACCATTAAGTACATCCAAACACAGAATGGTATTACTATGTTATCCAATACTACAGACGATGTGACAACCACAACCCTTCAACTGGGAGGAACCTTGACCAACGATACTTTTATTGATGTAGACGGAAACGTGTTCGGCTTGGATGGCATTGAATTAATCTCAACGGAAACAGCCTCCACCGATGCCACCACAGCGTCCGATCATGGAACTGGCACCGGATACACCATTCTTGTACGGGATGAAGCAACAGGTGCCGTAAAAAAACTCTTGACATCCGACCTTAGCTTAATTCAAAGTGGACAGGAAAGTTTTACCGCAACAGCAGGTCAAACAGCTTATCCGCTCACTGGAAGCCCAGAATTACCCGCCTATAGCCAAGTTTGGGTATATAGAAACGGAGTCAAGCTAATTGCCAATGTAGATTATACCATTGCATCATCAACAGTAACCTTGGTACCGAGTGCCATAGCTCCAAATGACTGGGCCGTATATGCCGGTGATGTAATTGAAGTTCAGTATGTGAGGTAGATTAACTTCTAAACACCGCGAATGCTTCCGTACCGCTTAAAATCCATTATTTTATCGATACTCCTCATGGGATTGGGGCATTTCATCTCATCACAAGAAATACGAGTGGTGGACAACAAGGGGACCACTACAATTGTTCGGAACACTTCCGTTACTTCAGGAACAGTGGCGCCAACGTCTACGATATTGAACGATATTTGGTTCAATACCTCAGAGAGCGAGCATCAAACAGTAAACATTTGGAACGGTTCAAGTTGGCAGGAAATAACCTTCACAGGCACACCAGGGTCAATCTTCTTTGCAGCCTCCGATGGCACTCCGGAACAGGAAAACGACCAATTTTTCTGGGACGAAACCAATAATAGGCTGGGTGTTGGAACAGCATCGCCTACAGAATCCATAGATGTAAACGGACGCTTGAGGGTCCGCACTTTAGATCAGGCAGCTAACAATGATCTTCTCTTAAAAGCTGATTTCAATGGAGTGTTGCACTCTTCCAAGGTGAATTATGGAGGAAGATGGACCAATACCAACACCTCAACCAACCTAAACGTAAACGACACGCAAGTGCCAATTTTTGGAACGGCTGATTACGTAGACGATGGCACCAGTTTATACGAGGTAAGTGGAAACACCTTGATTGTAAAAGAAGCTGGGCGATATGATATTCGAGCCAATATTGCAATGATAGGAATAGACGATAGTATCCTAAACTCCAATGAATTTGATACCAACGTCAATATTAGGATTGCCATTAATGGTACAGCCGTTGGATCATGGGGTGCATCGGGAATTATTAGATTTGTTAATGGCCACAACCACTCTAGCGTGCATAGTAACGAAATATTAGAGCTGGACGCGAACGACGTAATATCAATATTATCCTATAGAGATGCTAATTCAGGTTCTGTTTTAATGGATGGAAGTGGCAACTCCAGTTTTATCATTAATAAATTAAGATAGCCATGAAAACGATTTATGGTATTCTTCTTTTTTTGTCATTGAACCTACCTGCCCAAGAAGGCACCCGAAATTTGGGAATGATAAAAGTTCATGACCAAGGTAATTTGGGCTTCCATGGAAATTTAGTGAACGACGGGGTTTTTAACGACAACCAAGGGCTTGTGGGCTTTTACAGCGACCGGTCCATTATGATTTCAGGTCTGTTTCCAACTATATTCAACGATACCGAATTCATTACAGAACAAGGATTGCAATTGGCCGTTTCCATGAAAGTGGAAAACAATGCCAATTTTGTTCAAGGTGATATACTAACCCCGAGAACCGATTCGTTCACTTCACTTCAATTTTTATCCGAATCCTTTTACACAGGAGCCAACAATATGAGCAAAGTGGATGGCTATGCCAGTATCCAAAACAAACAGCAATTTACTTTTCCGGTGGGTGATGCCCAACAATTGCGAGCTCTGGCCCTACATTCGGAATCAACGAACCCAGTTGCATATTGTGCTTATTTTTATTCGAATCCAGACGACTTTCCATCATTCAACAGCCTAAACAGGGAAAACACCCTTCAACAAATAAGTAGACACGAATTTTGGCGATTGGAAGGTTCCGTCCCCTCAACCATTCAAATTTCTTGGAACGAGCGCAGTCAAATGGCATCCATGGCAGAAAATGTAGACGAAATTGTTGTGGTCGGATGGAGCAAAGCCAACAATCAGTGGGAAAATTTGGGTGCTGGATCTATTGGCAGCCTTTCCGATGGATTTGCTCTTTCCTCTCCATTTGTCCCTAATGATTATGAAGCACTTACCTTTGGGATTGTTGATATTACCACAGAAATCCCAGATTTGGCCAACTACCTGCTAACTCCCAACGGTGACGGTATTAATGATTTTTTACATATTGATGAACTGGCACTTTCAAACAACAATTGGCTACGAATCTATGACCGAAACGGAATGCTGGTTTTTGAAAAATACAATTACACCAACGAATTTAGGGGTTATGCCAATAAGGGCGATGTGGTGCTCAACCGAAGCAATGGCCTTCCCCAAGGGGTTTATTTTTACCTTGTTATGATGGAAGACCTTGGTTTGGAATACCAAGGCTATTTGTATTTGGACAGATAAAATAAAAAAGCTTCTCAGTTTTTGAGAAGCTTTTCGTGCGGGTGAAGGGAGTCGAACCCCCACGCCTTGCGGCACTAGATCCTAAGTCTAGCGTGTCTACCAATTCCACCACACCCGCGAATTGGAGTGCAAATATAAATCAATTTTCCGATTTGCAAACCAGCTCCCTTTAAAAACTTGTTTTTTGTACTTTTAGGGTCCTTTTTAAATCATTTATGAAAGACATCAATAATTACATTAATTCCAACAAAGACAGATTTATCAACGAGTTGATCGAACTCCTAAAAATCCCCTCCATCAGTGCCGATAAGGCTTATACCAAAGATGTGCTGGAAGCGGCAAAAGCCGTCAAAAAATCCTTGGACGATGCAGGTTGCGACAATACCGAGATTTGCGAGACCAAAGGCTATCCCGTGGTGTACGGCGATAAGATCATCGACCCTAATTTACCAACGGTCTTGGTATATGGCCACTATGATGTACAACCGCCAGACCCGATGAACCTATGGACCTCACCGCCATTTGAGCCCGTGATTAAGAAAACAGAGCTTCATCCTGACGGTGCCATTTTCGCCCGTGGTGCTTGTGACGATAAGGGACAGTTCTTTATGCACGTGAAAGCGGTGGAATATATGATCCAAAACGATGAATTACCCTGCAACGTTAAGTTTATGATCGAAGGTGAAGAAGAAGTGGGGAGCGATAGTCTGGAAGATTTCCTAAAGGAAAACAGCGAAAAACTCAAAAACGATATTATCCTCATTTCCGACACGGGAATGATAGCCAACGATACCCCGTCCATTACCACAGGACTACGAGGACTGAGCTACGTGGAAGTGGAAGTTACGGGAGCAAATCGTGATCTGCACTCAGGGATCTACGGTGGAGCTGCACCAAACCCGATCAATGTGCTCGCCAAAATGATAGCGCAATTGCACGATGAAAACAATCATATCACTATTCCAGGGTTTTATGACAAGGTGCAGGTAATCCCCGACGATGAACGTGCCGAAATGGCCAAGGCCCCTTTTAATTTGGAAGCTTACAAAAAGTCATTGGACATTGGCGACGTGCACGGTGAAAAAGGCTATACAACGCCCGAGCGATTCGGCATTCGCCCAACGTTGGACGTAAACGGAATCTGGGGCGGATATACTGGCGAAGGTGCAAAGACCGTAATTGCCAGCAAGGCCTACGCGAAAATTTCCATGCGATTGGTGCCCGATCAGGATTGGCATGAAATCACTAAACTGTTCACCAAACATTTTGAGTCACTTGCCCCAAAAAGTGTGAAAGTAAAAGTTTCTCCACATCATGGTGGGCAAGCCTACGTTACCCCGATTGACAGCGATGGTTACCAAGCAGCATCGAAAGCCATGGAGACCACATTCGGCAAAACCCCAGTTCCACAGAGAACGGGCGGAAGTATTCCGATTGTGGCCCTGTTTGAAAATGTTTTTGACAGTAAAACCATTCTTTTGGGCTTTGGATTGGACAGTGATGCCATTCACTCCCCCAACGAACACTTTGGCGTCTGGAACTTTTTAAAGGGCATTGAAACCATACCCTATTTTTACAAATATTATACGGAGATGAAGGCCTAGAGCTTCTTTACGTATTTGGTCACTATTACAATTTGCTGGCCATCTACCTTGCCTTCAATATACTCGGCATTTTCGTGATCCAGGGAAATCCGTCTAACGGCGGTTCCCTGTTTTGCGACCATGCTGGAACCCTTCACTTTTAGATCTTTGATCAAAACAACACTGTCCCCATTTTCAAGGATATTGCCGTTCACGTCCCTATGGATAATTTTTTCGCTTTCATCTTGGCCTTCGCCCGTAGCTTTGGCCCATTCCAAGGCTTCATCATCCAAATACATCATGCCCAAAAGGTCTTGGGGCCATCCTTCGGACTTTAGGCGGTTCAGCATTCGCCAAGCCACGACCTTTACCGCATCGTGCTCGCTCCACATGCTGTCATTTAAGCAGCGCCAATGATTGGCGTCTGTACTGTCGGGGTTCTCAATTTGTGAGATACAGGTGGCACAGCCCAAAAGGCTTCCATCCAACCCGCCGGTGGATACAGGGGGAACTTCGTATACCTGTAAATTCTCCGTTGCTCCGCACAATTCACATTGATTTCCGCTTCGTGCTTGTAATTCCTCCAATACTGACATGATAGATGGTTTTTTTTCGCTTGCAAACTTAGAACTTTTCGGTCAACGGGTTTTGATATATCCTAAAGAAAAAATCCACCCACGTTGCCATGAATGGATTTGATCAAACGTACACCTCAATGGTCAAGGCAATTGAGAATATCCATGTTTTGTTTTCCAAAGGAAATATTTTTCAAACAACACTTTATTGAAATCATAAAATATGTTGGGTATCATGATGGCAAAGTTTCTGGGCTTGAACAAGTGGTCGCTCAAGATGATGACTTCTTTTTTACCAGCATCCATCACACATATTCCAGGGATTTTGCCCCAAGCTTTCTTCTTCAAGTTGTCCTTGCCTTGGGTTACCCTGATGATGTTCTCCGCTACAATTTTGCCTGTTTCATCGGATGGGTATCCTGTTTTGGGACCAGAAAATGGCACTTTCCCTGGTTTAAAGGGCAATTTTACATCAACGGCAATACCAGCGGACCAAATATTGGGGTATTTAAAATGTCGGTAGTCATCACCAACGGGCAAATAGCCTGCTGCGGTGGCTTCCAATTTTGGTGAGTTGACCACAAAATCAACACCGACGAAAGGAGGCATCAACATGGTAAATTTGCTTGGCAACACCTCATCAGAAGTTAGGGTTACACTCTCTGCGGTCACTTCCTTCACTCCAACTTGTGTTCTGTAATGGATATTGAACATCTTCATGAAAGATTTCAGCATGGTCTCGCCACCAGTGATCCCGTCAATGCCAAAGTGTCCCAAGAAGGTTTCGGGGGTGATCCAATATAGATCTACTTTCTTTCTGATTTTTTGCTCCCTGAGCCATTTCTCCACATTGAACAAAAACTCGTAGGCGGCACCCATACAACCCGCATTTTGTGTAGCTCCGATAACAATAGGGCCAGGATTTTTCTTGAACTCTTCCAAAGCCTTTCTGGTTTTCATGGCACCATTGGGCGTACCAATATAATGGGCATGTTCTTGAACCCCTGGAGCGACATCGTATTTTACTTTTGGACCGGTGGCGATGACCAAATGATCATAGGTAAAATCACCCTTGGTCGTATGCACAATTTGGCTATCGGGGTCTACGTTTAAAGCTTCGGCCTGTACAAAATCGACCCCTTTCTTTTCAAGAACGGTATCTTTTCTGAACGAGATATCCTTGATTTCCTTTCTTCCGAAAGGCACCCAGATCAATGATGGAACAAACAGGAACAAAGGTGATTTATCTATCACTAAAACCTTATGGCCTTTTTTCCCTTTTCTTTTGATTTCCAACGCGGCGGTCATTCCTGCAAAATTTCCGCCAATAACTACTGTGGTTTTCATGATTGCGTGATTTAATAGTATAAAAGTATCGCTACCAATTCTGATGCACAGTAACTTAGGACACATAACCCTATCTTTTTTACAACATGGATCAAGTGGGTTATTCAACACGTTTTGAATCGAAAAGACAGAAAAACCGATTTATTTTAACTCTACACTTGTAGAATAATAATTTTTATTCTATGTTTGTAGAACATAAATGGTAAAAACCGAAAAAATGCAATTGTCAAAATCCGAAGAAGAGTTAATGAACATTGTCTGGAAATTGAAAAAAGCCTATATGAAGGACATTTTGGATGCCTATCCCGAACCCAAACCAGCGACCACCACGGTAGCAACCCTTTTAAAACGGATAGCGGACAAAGGTTTTATTGGCTACAATAGTATTGGTAGAAGTAGGGAATACTATCCCTTGGTGATGAAGAAGGACTATTTTTCGAAGCAGGTGAACGGCCTCATCAAAAACTTCTTCAACGACAGTGCGAGTCAGTTTGCATCATTCTTTACCCAAGAAACCAACTTGAGCAAGAAAGAATTGGAGGACTTGAAAAAATTAATTGACAACGAAATCAAAAAGAAGTAATTATGTTGGTCTTCCTTTTAAAATCCACAGCCTGCCTGACCGTTTTTCTCGTGTTCTACAAACTAATGTTGGAAAGGGAAAGCATACACCATTTTAAGCGCTACTTTCTCTTGGGGGCCCTTATCATCTCCTTTATAATTCCCAACTTGGTGTTTATCGAATATATCGATGCGGTTGAGCCCACCACCACTTCAATTGCTCCGATAACAACACCTATTTCCAATACCGCAAATGAACAACCCTTTCCAGAAACTTCGGTTTTTGATTGGCAACTTTTGTTGTGGATGGTTTATGGATTGGGTGTAGTTGGGTTTGGACTGCGCTTTATGGCAAATCTTTTACGAATACATCTACGCATCAAAAAGAATCCAAAGTTCAAGGAAAATTTTGTCACCAAGGTGCTTTTGAAACAAGCGTTGCCCCCACACACATTTTTCAACTTCATCTTCTTAAACCAAAAACAGCACAAGGAAGGCAACATCCCACAAGAAGTCTTGTTGCATGAGGAAACCCATGCCAAACAAAAGCATAGCTTGGATATCATTTTTATAGAATTGGCTCAGGTCATTCTTTGGTTCAATCCGTTGATCTACCTTTTTAAATCGTCCATAAAGCTCAACCACGAATTTTTAGCGGATAACGCGGTGATCAACAAAGACCATGATCATTCACAATATCAAAATACTTTGCTGTCGTACTTATCAAACGGCATTGAAAATCATCAGTCGGTCGGCATCGCAAATGCCATCAATTATTCATCAATCAAAAAACGTTTTACAGTCATGAAAACAAAAACATCAAAAACATCATTTGTACTCAGGAGCCTATTGCTCCTGCCACTTACCACCCTATTATTATTTGGGTTTAGTGAGACGAAAACAATAACCCGTACCACGCCTGTCGAGTTTACAGAAACATCCTTGTACCCAGAAAACAAAAGTTTTGAGTCCACAGATGGAATTTCCTCAAGATCTATTCAATTAGCAGGTCTTATATTGGATTCAGAAACCTTATTCCCTCTTGAAAATGCCATGATTACGGATTCCGAAGGAAGTACACTTGCAAAAACCGACAACAAGGGATATTACAATATTGAATTTCAAGTTTCCAGTTCAGGTGAAATATTTTTTGATTTCAATGTGGTAAAAGAGGGGTACATATCCACAACTCAAATAGAACATTGGGGAAATTTACAAGGTAAAATTAGTTCCGCTATCTACATTGGTTTACGACAAGACGAATCAAGTGCAAGCCAGCTATCGTCCCTAGTTCCAAATGTAAAAAATCTTGATTATGAAACTATACGAACCAATTATACCGAGGTTAAAAAAGACTTTGTTTTGGCCAAAAAAATAGAAGCATCTAAAAAGGACAATCAAAATGTCTTCATGCAAATAGATAAAGACTTCTACCTATTGAGCGATAGTTGGATCAGAATAAATTCCAAGAATGATTTGGTTCTGGTTGACGATGAAACCATTGTACCTGCATACAAATTGAACAATATTATTAAGAGAAACCAAATAATGGGTATGACCCCATTGGAACCGGGAAGCAAGGCCAAATATGCAATTTACACTACCGAGCAAACCCAAAATGATGGTCAAAAAACCATAAATCCCATTGAAATCCACATCAATAAAAATGGTAAGCTGTTATTCCAAAACAAGTTGGTCCCGTTGGAAGATTTAAAAGGTGAGCTCGCAAAAATCAATAACCACCTTTCCTTTGAAGAAAGGAAAAAAACTATCCGTTCGATTATAAATGCAGAGGCAACCACCCCAAAAGATGTTATCCAAAAAGTGGACGGTATTTTTGAAGAATACGGTTCCGCGACAATCAATATTGTGGGGCCAAAAATGCTCGGTCAAAGCAGTGCCTCACGAGAGGAAATGAAAGAATACAACACATTGGCCAAAAAGTACAATGCAATGGACAGAAACCATATGGTCATCAAAAAAGATGAGGTAATGCGCCTAAAAACCATTTATGGGAAAATGTCCGAGAAACAACGTAACGATGCCGAACCGTTCCCTGATTTTCCACCGCCACCGCCAGCACCACCTGCAATTGGAGAGCCAGAACCTCCAAAATCTCCTTTAAATACCAGAGAACCAATGGAAGTTAAACCGCATAGCCCTCAAATGCCCCCTGCACCTCCTGCGCCAAAATCACCGCTAGAGCACATCAAGGAGATGGCGGACAAGGGAGCGACATTTACGTTGAACGGCAAAGAAATATCTGCCAAAGAAGCAATGCGAACCGTTCAGAAAAACAATAAAATCAATATTGACATCAGGGGCACCAAGGGCGACAACCCGCTAGTCAAGCTGTCGGTAGACCCTATTGAAATAGACAACTAGACCCTATTATCCGTACAATGTTAAAAGCCCCTTAATTGGGGCTTTTTATGTAACAAATCCATAAAAACTGCGTTCTAATAATCTATCAATCAAAGAGAACACGCTATGCTACAACGCTTTTTTATTTTCTGCTCGGGAGCCGATACCCAAATTTTAGAGACTTGTTCCAACGGGGAACGCAACAAATACGCTGGCATCGGCGCTACCGTATTCTTTACCGCCGTTATGGCATTTATTGCATCGGGCTATGCCCTTTACACGGTTTTCGACAATATATATACCGCTGTTTTCTTTGGACTGATATGGGGGCTGCTCATTTTCAATTTGGATAGATATATTGTGTCCACCATCAAAAAGCGGGACAATTTTAAGGGAGAACTGCTCCAAGCGGCTCCGCGAATTGTTTTGGCTTTGATCATCGCCGTGGTGATTTCAAAGCCCTTAGAGATGAAAATTTTCGAAAAAGAGATCAATCAAGTACTTCTAGAAGAAAAAAATGCATTGACCTTGAACAACAAGGAACAATTGGCGCTCCAGTACACCCCAAAAATTGAAAGCCTTAACCAAGACATCGCCAACCTGAAGAATGAGGTTGCGACCAAAGAAGCAGAGACCAACGCCCTATACGATACCTACATTTCCGAAGCCGAAGGCAGAGCGGGAACTGGACTATTGGGCAAAGGGCCCGTGTACAAGGAGAAACGTGAAAAGCACGATGCGGCACTGTCAGAACTCAATTCCTTAAAAGAAACGAATGCCGGTAAAATCGAGAATATCGAGGCCCAGATTGCGGCCCTTCAAACCGATTACGACACCGCAGTTGCCCATTCACAGCCCATTATTGATGGTTTTGACGGATTGATGGCTCGTATCGACGCCCTGGGCAAATTGCCTTGGTTTCCTTCTTTCTTTATCTTTTTATTATTCTTGGCCATCGAAACAGCACCTATCATTGCAAAATTAATGTCCCCGAAAGGTGAATACGATTTCAAATTCGAAGAACAGGAAAGCGTAGTGTCCACTTGGATTACCCAAAAAGTGGAGCAACGCAAACTTTTGCTGGCCACCGATGGAGAACTCAACCAGCAAATCTACGCGGATATTAAAAATGAAGAAGAACTCTATCGCTACAAAAAGCAAAAGGCAGAAGAGCTGTTACGTTTACAAGCAGATAGTTTCCACAACCTCCAGGTTAAAAATCTTTAAATTTTTAAATACACCGTTGATTCAATCGAGATATTCTTTATCCCGTTTCAGCATCCTTCTTACATAGCACTGCCCTATCTTTACACGGTGTTTTTAAGCGATTTGAAAATAATAGTGATTAAAGCGCTTCGATTTAACGTGTATGAAGGATAATAAATGGAACCGGAAACGAATCCTGAGATTAGTCGGGAAAAGCATTCTTGTTTTGTTGATATTGTTCATCATTTTGGTGGTGATCATCCGAACTCCTTGGGCACAAAACATTATTGTTTCAAAACTTACGGATTATGTATCCGGTAAAACAAATACCAAGGTCGAGGTAGAAAGAGTCTTCATCACCTTTTCCGGGAACATCATGGCAGAGGGAATATACCTTGAAGATAAACAGGGGGATACCCTCCTCTACTCCCAAGAAATTCAAATGGACCTTCCCATTTATCCTTTGCTCTTTAAAAATGAACTTTCCATTGACGATGTAGACTCCAAAAACTTAGTGGCCAATATACGACGGGGCACGGACGCTGAAAGTTTCAATTTTGCCTTTTTGATAGATGCCTTTGCCACTTCGGATACCACTTCGGTTTCCGAGCCCATGTCCATTTCGCTGGGTGATTTTCAATTTACCGATTGGAAAGTGCGGTATGATGACACCTATCTGGGAACCAAAATCAATTTGAACCTCGGTGAAATGCAGGTTGAGGTAACCGAATTCGACCTTGACGAAATGAATTTCGGAATAGATGACTTTGTTTTAAAGGACAGTCAACTTTCCTATGAACAGACCCATTCCCCACCAACTTCCGATGATACTTCAACCTCGACCCCACCCAAAATTTCCATTGATGGCATTCAGTTGGACAAGGTAGAGCTTGTATACAATTCAGACCCTGATGACATTCAAACCAGGTTGCAATTATCCAAATTTGATTTGACCGAGCTTGCAGTTGACGTTTCCAAAAACAGTTACAAAACGGATGAAATAGCGCTAAAAAACTCCAACATTATATTGAATCTAAATCAGGCCAAGGACACCATCAAAAGTCAACAGGAAAACAGTCCTTTCCAGTGGCCGGAAATAGAATTACAGGCCAACCAACTGGATTTGGAATCAAACACCTTACGTTTTACGAGAAATGGCGCAAAGCAAAACGATTCTATTTTTAACCCTGATGCCTTTACCATCAACGAGCTTACTTTCAAAGCAGATGATTTGAACTACGCTCCTTCGGACTTGGCTATTGAACTCGAAGCGTTCAGTTTCCGGGAAAGTTCTGGTATCGCCCTACAACAATTGGGTTTCAAAACATCCATTACGGATACCAAAGCAGTTATTTCAAATTTGGCCCTACGATTAAACCAGAGTAGCCTCAATGCCAATGCCGACATACGCTACGAATCCTTGGATAATGCCTTAGACAATCCACAAAACAGCACGCTACAAATCGGTTTGAATCAACTTCATGTGCAACCTGCAGACATACAAAGCTTCCTGCCCAAACTGCAAAAGAATGATTACATAAATGCACTCGCCCAACATGCCATCACAGGGTCGGTGAAGGCAAACGGAAGCTTAAAGGTGGTAGATGAGTTTGATACCCAACTAGAATGGGGTTCCTCGTCCATTGTAATGCAAGGAAGTCTTTCCAATATCATGGAAATGGATTCCCTCACCTATAATTTGAAAAATATAGATATAAAATCCACGGAAAAAGATATCCGACCGTTTATATCCAAAGACAGTGTAGGCTTCACGATTCCAGAAAACATTGCCCTCACAGGAACGCTCAAAGGTGACCTCGAATCCTTACGGACCAAGTCAGTTTTACGGATTCCTGAGGGACGCATCAACCTGAATGCCCTTGCAAATTTTGGAAATCAGAAACGCTTTGATGGCACCATAAGCACGGATAGTCTTCAACTTGGTGCCCTGCTTCAAAATAAAAATATTGGGGCAATCTCGCTAGAACTAAAAGGCTCTGGCTCAGGAACGGAACTTGCGGATATGGATGCCCAAGTTAAAGGGACCGTATCACAACTTCAGTTGAATCAATATGAATACAATCACATCCAATTAGAAGGTGAATTGAACAATGGCACAGGGCAAGTTGCGCTCGCCATAGCAGATGAAAACCTTGATTTAACAGCTGATACCTCCATCGATTTTACTTCTGAAAACAACGCCATAACCTTTACGTTGAACATTGACGGAGCAGATTTAAGAAAACTTGGATTTACAAGGGACGATATAAAAATCGCCGGCGATATTGAAGGATCGTACAACGGAAGATCGAACAACTATAAGGTCAACACCTCGATCAAAAATGGTATAGCGGTCTCGGACAACAAACAATTTCAGATTGCACCAATACTGCTGAATGCCCATGTTCGGGACTCTATCACAGATGCCACGGTGGAGAGTGGCTTTATCAACGGTGGACTGTATTCCAATGCATCTCCCGATAGGATCAGGACGGCACTGAAAAAGCAACTGGAAAATTATTTTTCCAACGATAGTACCCTTTCTGCCGATTTGGATGACGTTGAGGCCCGATTGGATTTGGCCCTAAAACCCACACCCATCATTTCCAAGGTCTTTTTTAATGGTGTGGAAGATTTGGATTCCTTGAACATAGATGCCGACTTTAACTCAAAAACAAAAAAATTGGACGGAAAAATATCCGTCCCAAAGTTTACCTATGCTGGAAGCACCGTGGACAGTCTTGAAGTAAATCTCAAGGGCGACTCCACCAACCTCAATTTTTATGCAGGGCTCAAAAATTTTGAATACGACCCCATACTTTTAAAGCGAACCCATATAGAAGGAAACTTAAAGAACAAAGAGTTGGTGCTGGACTTTAGTTCTGTGAACGATACTACACAGATCATGCACATAAGTTCCGAACTGGTGTTCAAAAAAGACACCATTAGCTTGCACATTTCCCCTAAAAACCTGCTGCTGAACAAAAAATCATGGGAAATCCCAAATGACAATAAAATTGTAATGGCGGAGTCATATACGGAATTTCAGAACTTGGTGCTTTCAAGGAACGGACAAAAACTGGAGGTATCCACAACGGTTCCCCAAATGGAAAATGAACATATTGGAATCATTTTCGAAAATTTTCAGCTTCAGACCTTTCTAAGCCTTTTGAATCCAGAGGAAGCACTGGCCAAAGGAACGGTACAGGGAAATTTCGTGATTCTCAACCCTTATGAAGCTACTGGATTGGTTTCAAAAATGGATATCTCGGATTTTCGTTTGATGCGGAACCCGTTGGGGAGTCTCAGTTTAAACGCCTCCTCCAAATCCCTTTCGGACTATGATTTTGACCTAAAACTCTCTGGCGGAGGCGCCGACTTAACTTTGACAGGAGGATATGTGGCCCGTCAAAATGGTTCGGATCTAAATATGGATCTTGACATTCAAAAATTTGAAACCAGTATTATTCAGGGATTTCTCAAGGACGAGATATCCGACCCATCAGGTTATTTTTCAGGACACATGAAGGTCGGTGGCACGCTGAACGACCCAACGTATTCGGGAACATTGAATTTCAACGATGTGGGACTCACCCTTTCAGCCTTTAAAACAAACTTGAGCATAAAAGAGCAAACCCTTAATCTAAATGAAGAGGAAATTATTTTTGATGATTTCAGAATAAACGATACCAATAAAGGTACTTTGGTGCTCGATGGAACCATTTTTACTGATGAGCTACTAAATCCTAGGTTCGACCTATCCATCCAAGCAGATAAATTTACAATGCTCGATTCCAAAAAAGGCGACAATGAACTTGTGTATGGAAAGGCCATCGTTGATACGGAATTGGAAGTGACGGGAGATCTGGAGCTGCCCATCATTAACGGTAAACTTACCATTGGTGATGCAACCGATCTTACCTACCTGGTTCCAAAGACACAATATGAAATACAGGAGAGAGAAGGTGTTGTGATCTTTGTCAACCGTGAAAATCCCGATGCCATCCTGACCCGAAACACTGGTGAAACGACCAACTCCATTTTTGAGGGAATGGACATCAGTACCACCTTGCAAATCTCGGACGAAGCAGTTTTCACAATTATATTGGACGATCGCACGGGAGACATGCTTCAGGCATCAGGTAATGCGACCTTGAATTTGAACATTGACCCCAATCAGAGCATCCGTCTATCCGGAAGGTTAGATCTAAATTCAGGTTTTTACAAGACGAGCCTCTATAATTTGGTAAACCGTGAATTCACAATAAACGATGGCAGCAACGTGGTTTGGTCTGGGGACCCCTACAATGCAACTTTGGATGTTACGGCCACTTACGAAGTCGAAACTTCGGCCGCACCCTTGATGTCCTCCATAAGCTATGGACAGGACACGGGAATCTCGGGACAGTACCAGAGGCCTGCCAAATTTTTGGTCTATTTAATGGTCGATGGAGAAATCACAGCCCCAGAAATCTCCTTTGCCCTGGACATGCCCGAAAATGTGCAGGGAAGTTACGGTGGAGGTGTCTACGGACGCATCCAGCAGTTGAACGAACAAGAATCCGAGCTCAATAAGCAGGTTTTTTCCTTATTGGCCCTGAACCGTTTTTACCCCACCTCGGGTAGCGATGGAAGTAATGGTGGCGCTGTTGCCATTGCCCGAGACAATGTGAACAAAGTACTGTCCAGCGAGCTCAATTCCATTTCCAACAAAATCATGGGAAACACAGGACTGGAACTGGATTTTGACTTGGATAGTTTTCAGGAGAATCAGGGAGATGGCTACCAAAACAGGACACAACTGAACATTAACGCAAGTAAAAAACTATTCGACGACCGTTTTATCGTTACCGCTGGAAGTGCCGTGGATGTTGAGGGAAAGTCATCAAGCTCGGATACCGCTACCCCAGTCATTGGGAATGTGACCCTGGAATACCTCTTGAACGAGGAAGGCACTTATAGACTTAAGGGTTTTAGAAGACAGGAATACCAAAATGTTATCGATGGGCAATTGATAGTGACCGGGCTTGCCTTTATTTTCAATAGGGAATTCAATAAATTCAGTCAATTGTTCAGTCCCATAAAGCCCAAGACCAAAGAAGAGGAAATAAACGAAAAGGACAATGACAAGAAGAAACCATAAAATCATTTTTTGAAAACTTTTATCAAAACATATCTTTTGTATGGTGGCCTAGCAGCTTTGTTGTTCCACTCCTGCAGTATAAAAAAGTTTATCCCCGAAGGCGAGCGTCTCTATACGGGGGCAGAATTGACATTGGATACCATTGGCAACGTAACCGAACTAAAAGATGTTGAGTCTGAACTGATCAATCTGATTGAGCCCAACCCCAATACCACATTTTTGGGAATGAAGCCTGCGCTATATTTTCATTATAAGGCACAGCGGAAAAAACCAGGTTTTATGTACAAGTTCCTTAATAAATCCTTTGGTGAGGAACCCGTATACTTCTCCGAGGTGAATCCGCAACAGGTGGAAGAGCTTTTATTGAACCGCTTGGACAACAACGGCTTTTTTTACAGCAGATCCAGCTCCGAGACCCTTTTAAAGGAAAAATTTGCATCGGTCAACTACTCGGCAACGGTACAGGAACCCTATACACTGGAAAACTACGAAGTGGACCGTGATTCCCTGCCCATCTACAACGAGTTGTTGGACCTCATCAAAGAGACCCCGTTATCACAAAACGACCGTTTCGACCTTGATCTTTTAAAAGCGGAACGGGAACGCTTAGATCACGGATTAAAACAGCGAGGGTACTATAACAGTCATGCCAACCTTATGATCTTTGAAGCGGACACCAATCAATACAAAAATCGAAAATTCGACCTGTTCCTTCGTTTAAAGAAAAATGTCCCTAAAAAAACGGCCATACCCTACACCATCGACTCAATTACAGTTTACCCCAATTATTCCATTGAGGGCGACACCTTACCATTGTCCAAACAAAACCGAACCACGGTAAACGGGACCGATTTTATACAGAACGAATACTATTTTAAACCCAAATTACTGGAAACGTATCTCTTGTTCAAAGAGGGAGATCTGTACAATGCAAACACCTCTAAAATAACCAGCAGCAGGCTTTCTTCCTTGGGCAGTTATAAGTATGTGAACATACAGTACACCGAATTGGACACTACCTTGACCGACGGCGACGGAGGCTCCCTTGCTGCAGATATTTATCTGGCCCCTTTGACGAAGCGGTCGTTGCGGGCAGAAATACAGGCGGTGACCAAATCCAACGGATTTACGGGCCCAGGACTATTGTTGACCTATAACAACAGAAACCTTTTTAAAGGAGGGGAAACCTTGAGCCTGTCCACTCATTTTTCTTATGAATCCCAACTTACGTCCGGAAGCAATTCCAGTTTAAGCAGTATTGCTTGGGGTGTAAAAGGAGATTTGATTTTCCCCCGTTCCATTCCTTTTTCACCAGAAAATTTCAGGTATTCCGTTCCCAAAACAAAAATATCCGCAGGGGTTGATTTCTTGAAAAGGAGTCAACTTTTTACCTTGAGTTCCATCAACGGTTCTTTTGGATATACCTGGAAGGAAAACCGATATGTTTTTCACCAGTTAGATCCAATTAGTATCAATTACACCCGATTGTCCAATGTAACGGATGAGTTCCAACAGATATTGGATGACAATCCCTTCCTCCGTAGAAGTTTTGACCAACGTTTTATAGCAGGACTCCTGTACACTTTCACTTATGATGAAGTATCCGATCTGGGCAAGGATTATCCTATTTTCTTTTCCACCAATATCGATTTGGCAGGAAACTTTTTTAGTTTGATAGATGGCGGTTCAGGTACCATTTTTGGCTCGGAATATGCGCAATATGCCAAAATGGATGCAGATTTTCGGTTTTACCTGAGAATGGGCAAGGAACAAACTTTGGTGTCCAGAGTGTATGCTGGATGGGGAATACCTTACGGAAACAGTGAGACCCTTCCCTTTGTGAAACAATTTTTCTCAGGAGGTCCCTATAGTGTTAGGGCTTTCAATATCCGTTCGCTTGGGCCAGGAAATTTTAATGCCACTTCCGAAGATTCCACTACCGATTATTTTGACAGATCGGGTAACCTAAAACTGGAAGCCAATATCGAGTATCGTTTCCCTATATTCTCCTATCTTAAAGGTGCTTTTTTTGTAGATGCTGGCAATGTATGGCTTACCGGAAATTATGAAGATTTGGAGAATGACCAGCAGACCAGTAATTCTTCCAACACATTGTTTACCGATGGCAAATTCGAATCGGATTGGTTAAACGAAGTTGCCGCTGGATTCGGATTTGGTTTACGGGTGGACATCCAAAACTTTGTCATCCGTTTTGATCTGGCATCACCTTTTAGAGTGCCTTATCAACCAAAAAATGACAGATGGAACGTTCCCTTTTTTGGAAACAACGGAAACAAAGCCACATTGAATTTTGCCATTGGCTACCCTTTCTAATCCCTGATGATATCCATTTTCCGCAACAAAAAGGAAGCATTCATGTTCTGGCAAACCCCTTTTTTAAAGGTATAGTCAAAATACAGTTCCCCATTTACGATTTGGGCATCAAAATAGCGGTTTTCCACTTCGGACAGTTCGTCGGCAAGGCTGCACAAACTTAGATCGTGCGTAGCGACCATGCCCGTAGACCCATTTTTTACCAATCTTTCCACAAATTTTTTGGAGCCAGCGGCCTTATCCACACTATTGGTACCCTTCAAAATTTCATCCAAAATTACAAAACAGTCATCCTTATCCAGCTCCTCCACTATGTATTTTAAGCGTTTGAGCTCCGCATAAAAATAGGAAGTCTCATCCGCCAAAGAATCCGAAGATCGCATACTTGTTAGCAAACGTACGGGGCTGTACAACACTTCTTTTCCTTTTACGGGCAAACCCATGTTGGCCATTACTATCTGCAGGCCAACGGCACGCAAAAAGGTACTTTTACCAGCCATGTTGGCGCCCGTAACTATGCAAAAACGACCTTTCGCGATCTCAAAATCGTTTAAAACGTTCTTTTTGGGGTCCACCAAGGGGTGGCCCACTTCTTTCCCGCTAAGGATAATCTCACCATGGACCAAGTTCGGATAGGTATGATCAGAATGGTTGAAGGCATAGGTGCCAAGCGTAATGTAAGCATCAAACTGGGCAATGGCGGAAAACCAATCTTCAACATCATCCCCATATTTCTCGATCCAAGATTCCACTTTATAGGCATAATAAACACTATATAGGCCGAGACCCTGCGCAAACATCGAAATTATGAGGTTGAACTGCTGCTCCAACATCGTCATACTTTGGGAAAATTTCTTTAGAATTTTTGATGTCCTCTCCCCTTTTACCTCTAGTTTTTTCTGAAGCTCTTGCAGCAATTCTGAGCTGAAAGTATGTGCTTCCAGTTCCGAAATCAGTCGTTGGTGTTGTTGAATGGTTTCTTGAGCCTCCGATACATTTGTGGTAAATCCGATAATGTTCTTTGCATAGCGACCTACAATTCCAGCGCCCAGAAGATACCAGAACAGAATCAAACTTTCGGGCACCTGGCCCATAACCGCCAATGTGATCAAACCAATTGACAAAACGCCAAAAATCGGGGGAACGATTCCCGCCCATTTTGGCATGAAAGACTTGTGGTTTTTCATCCAGTCGGAAACCACATCGGGGGATATTTTGGGTCGGGTCTCTCCTGCCAATGCCGAGAAATGTTGCCGCCATTCGGGTAATTGGGCCAGTTCCTGAATCGCTGCCTGTTTTTTGGCTATATCCTTAGGATACCCGTCCAATAAAAGGTTTGAAAACACCTCCCTACCCTGCACCAAGGTCGTACGGTTGGAATACTGATAAAAGGAGCCCCTTCCAAAAATATCCAAATCCTGCGCATACGGGTGGTCCGGTTCCAAAAACGCCTTGCCGTCGGGCAAATGATGAAACTTTCGGGCCAGGATGTTCAATTCGGTATTGTTGATTTCGATAAGCCTTTCCAAATATTCCTTGTGCCGTTTTACATTGCTAAAGCGGGTGACCAAATACAAAAACAGCGCAACGCCCAAGGGCAGCAGTATAAATAGCAACGAACTTCCCCAAAGGAAATACATACCAAGGGCCAATACCACAAAAACTGACAAACGCAAGGTGGCCAACAGGCCCAATTGTTTTTTTACCTGCTGAAGTTCCTGTTGATGTTTATCTCGCTGGGAAGTGTAAAATGTTTTTAAATCTTTCATGAAACATCAACCTAAATTGTTGAGCTCTTGTTGAAGCTTTTTGGTCAATCCGGATACGACCAATTCATAGGAATGGTCGACCAGATCTTTGATCAATCGGGGAGGGAGTTCTTCCAGATATAAGGTGTTCCAATGGGTCTTGCTCATATGATAGCCTGGCATGATTACACCATCATATTCCTCCCGAAGCTCCACGGCCCTTTCGGGGTCGCACTTTAAATTACACTGTGTAGGGAGTCTTTCCAAAGGCACGAGGGCGAACATTTTGCCCATCACCTTGAACACTAATGTGTTTTCATCAAAAGGAAACGCTTCGGTCACCCCCTTTTTGTTCAGGCAAAGCTCCCGAAGTTCCTCTACATTCATTGCTGGATTCCCTGTGAGTCGTAAACAATGACTTTCTCCCAAAAATCTTCGCACTCTTCTATAAAAACCTTGTGAGCAGCTTCGTCTTGGTAGGCGGCCTGATCTTCGGCAGATTCAAAAGAAAGAATCAAAGAGTAGGTGAACGAATCGTCCACCACATCGCGGATGGCTTTTGGCGGCTTACCAATAAATTTTGTCTTCGCGTACTGCGAACTGTTCAAAAATTTGGTCAAGGATGCTTCAAAAGTGGCCCTATCGGCTTGACTATCTGGATTTTTAAACCAGAAATAGACCACGTGGGCAAACGTGTGGTCAAAATTATTGTTCATTTCATTTTTGATTTGTACACAACTGGAGGCTAATACACCTACCAATAGCAGGGTTACAATTTTGGTTTTCATATTTACTCTTCTATCGATTCTTTTTCCTTTTTTGATATTTCCAAAGCGGAATAATCCAATGTCCATCCAATGGTCTCCACTATTTTTTCCACGACCAAAACGGCCTGTAATGCTTCTCTCCTTGCGGTTTCCATCAACCCGCTTTCGGGTATCTTTTTTCTGATATGCTCTTTGGCCTCTTGATTCAGATTGGTCAGGTCTGTGGGCGAAAAGCTATTAAAAATACCATTTTTAATGTCATAAAATTGTAGGTCTGGCTCAATGGACAATATTTCTGGCTCTGGAAAATGGTTGAGCATGATCCGCTTCCTGTCGTTATCCGCTTTCAAATCCAATTTGTTCAGGTCGTACCCGATCTGTGCCTTCGCTTTTATGACGATCAATGCCTTTTTCTTGCTTCGCAACAGACTCATAAAGCTGTCCTTGGTGTTCTCGTAATGATAGATCTCGGCAAAATCCCCTTCCACCGAAACCAATTTGCATACACTACGGATCTTATTGAGAATTACGGTAGACTGTTCTTCGGTAATTTCTTTGTTCTTCTTTTTTCGGAACAGGGAATAGACCCAATACATGATTATTGCGCCCAAGATCAATCCCAAAACAATATCCACAACTTCGCCCATGTTATTTTCCTATTTCACCCAAATGGGTAAACTTAAATCCTTTGTCATATTTTAATCCGTATCCCAGCATTCTGTCCAACGCGGAGTGCGAGAACAAAATTACCCCGATCAACTGGCATAAAGGTATGGAAAAGTAAGCGCCCACAAGATAGATGAGTATGGCCACTCCCTTATGATGAAACAGATTATAACAAAAAGCTCCGATCTTGTTTCCGAAAATGTAGCCCACCATTCCAATATCAGGGGTTAAAATCAATACCAAAAACCACCACCAGGGGTAATCCAGCAAACTAAAAAGGTAGATGCCCAGAACGAACATCATTACCTCTTCCAATTTCAGGGTTGTCTTCATTTATGGGTTTTCAATTTTGTACAACACGGGTCTACTGGGGCTGGCATCGTTTTCAAAGGGTGCTACTTGTAGGTTTAAAAAGTAGGTGCCATCCTCCACAGGGTTGGGCACATAAATAAATTCTGTTATGGTGGCTTTGGTCCTTGGTTTTCCGCTCATGTTCCAAAAAGCCTTGTGCGCCAAAAGCTCTCCCCCATCCCTTTCCTTGTCCACGGAGGGGAGGTCTATCAATAAATGATCCACTCCTTTTTTCACCAAATATTTGGCCGCTGCCTCCGTCAGGTACGTTGGGTTGGTATCCGAATATTTTTTGCAGCGTTTGTCGCCTAAATTGGGCATCGTCCTGATAACTACGGCCTGTCTTTTTTTGTTGCCCAAGGCGTATTTTATTTGCTTTTCTGAGATGACAAAATCCTCGTCCATTTGTTCGGGGGCCACGGTGATTACCTCGGCCAAAAAGAAAAATTGCTTCAGTTTTTTGTTGATGGAGTTGAACTCCTCGGAAATATGTCCCAAACACTCGGTATGCGTAACGTGCGAATGTGGGTTGAACCAAATATCGTTGAAATTGGTAGATGCGCCCTCGCTTACCTTGCCCACAAACCCGTCCTCTTCATGCGGTGAGATTTTGGGCGGGTCCAAGTACCATGCGTTCACGTTTTTGTCGCCCCCTTTGAGTGGTATGGAAATATCAAGGGGTTTGGTGAGGTCTATTTTATAGTTACGGGAGTTGTGTTTTATTGTGGCAATCATTTAAGCTAAACTAGTTTGCAGTAATTAAGTCAATTCATTTGATAAATGCAATTATTAAGTTCCTTTTGGTTGAATTCTGCTAACTTCACAAAACGGAATCTATTATTTATTGTAACGAATCATATGTTAATCATTAGCTGCAATTATATATGAGAAATTTCATTTGGAATAGAGATCCTCAGGAAGCAATGGATAATCCATATGAATATGAGGCTCAAAAACAGTTTAGAAAAGAAGCTAAAAAACTTATTCGTGGTTTAAGAAGTTATATAATAACTGAATACAATTTTAAACTTACAGAAAAAAGTACTGAGAAAGCCGTTTGGATGCTAACGATGAATGCTTTGGATTCAGCATTGGAAATTGTTAGATCCTTAAATAAACAAAATCATAGAGTTACAGCTCATTTATTAAGGACAATAGATGAATCAATTGATTTAGCGGAATTTTTCAACTCTGAATCTATAGAAGCTAAAAACAAATTGGATCGATGGTTTAATGATGAAATCATATCCCATTCCGATTTTAGAGATTATATAAAGAAAACTAGAGGAGAAGAAACTTCACAATTGCATAGAGATTATTACAGAACCATTTCCAAATTTTCTCATAATTCTTATAAAACACTTCTTTACAGTTATGTACAATTGGGTGACGAATCAATCATCCATGAAAGCAAATATGATAGTGGAATATTAATTCCTGTACAAACTATTTCTATGTATCACGCAATATCCGGAGCCTATTTTCAAAAAATTGCTTTTAAAATGGCAGAATTTAATTTGATAGACACAATTAAAATGCTCGAAATGATGAGTGATTCACAAGATGTGAAAACTGAGAAAAGAAGATTTGAGTCAAGAAAAAAATAACCGCTGTTAACAACCTATATCTGCAATTGCATCTTTATCTTCCGTAAACAACTGTGTAGCATGAAAGTCAGTAATTATAGCTATCTTAGTTTTTAACCAATCTGCAACGGACTGACTTATAAAAAAGATAAATGCTATCCCTCATATTGAAACATTCCACTGAACAACGTTGCTTCATAAAAATCATGACTTTAGAACCTTCGTAATAATTTGAAAGCCAACCCACCTCAACTTTGAACCAATGATCACTACGCATAAATTGAAATCTTTACTTTCGACATTAATTCTAGCATTTTTAGCCCTAATTGATGTAAATGCCCAAAAACTTGACAACAACATGGAAAAAGAAAAACCTATTGAAGTTGCCTTTATCATGTTCGATGATTATGAAACTTTGGATGTTTTCGGGCCAGCAGAAATTTTTGGCCGTTTAGTGGATCTATACTCACTCAAGTTTTATTCCCTCGAGGGAGGTGTAGTCACCAATAGACACAAAGTTCCCATCATGACCGAAAAATTTGAGACCATGGGCACTGGATCCAAAATCATTTTGGTTCCAGGAGGTATGGGTACCCGAAAGGAAGTGAACAATCCCCAACTATTGGATAAAATAGAAGAACTATCCCAAACGAGTGATTTTGTGCTTTCCGTTTGTACGGGCAGCGCACTTCTCGCCAAGTCTGGACTATTGGATGGCAAAAAAGCTACGTCCAATAAGCGGGCATTTTCATGGGTCGTTTCCCAAAATCCAGAGGCTGATTGGGACAAGAAAGCGAGATGGAAAGTTGATGGTAAATACTACACCTCTTCGGGCGTAAGCGCAGGTATGGATATGGCTCTGGGCTTTTTAGCCGATAGACATGGTATTGATTTCGCCAGAAAAGTGGCCAAAGAAATTGAATACAACTGGATAGAGGACAAGGATAACGATAATTTCGTGGCCGAATAAGCACTACTCTAGATTAAGCATAAAAAGGTCCGAGGCAATCCCATCCGCCAAAAACTTGCCTTTTTTTGTCGTGAGCAATTTTCCATCCTTGACAGCCAATAATTCCTGCTCCAAAAATTTGGATGATTGTTGGTTGAGATACTTCAGGTAATTCTCTCCAAATTCGGAAGCTATCCTATCCAAATCCACACCCCAAATGGTCCGCAGGCCGGTCATCACATATTCGTTGTATCGGTCCGTTGTGGAAAGAGTTTCAATTTCGCTAGGCAGTTCGCCTTCGTTAATTTTTTTGATATAGGTCGGGTTGTTCCTGATGTTCCAACTTCGATGGGTTCCATCAAAGGAATGTGCCGATGGGCCAACGCCCAAATAGGTTTTGCCCAGCCAGTAGGCGGTGTTGTTTTGGGAGAAAAAATCAGGTTTTCCAAAATTGGAGATTTCATAGTTCACAAAACCATTGGCTTCCAACATATCCACCAGAATGTGGAACTGCTCCTGTGCCTGCTCATCATCCACATCGGGAACCACACCTTTTTCTATAAACTTTTTGAGGGCCGTTCGGGGTTCCACCGTTAGCGCGTAGCTGGAAATATGGGGCAGGTCAAAATCCAAAGCTTTTTGAATATTGGCTTTCCATCGTTCATTGTCCATACCAGGGATTCCGTAGATCAAATCGATGGAGATGTTGTCAAAATGAGTTCTGGCTTCCCGAATACAGTTTTCAGCTTCTTGGGCATTATGTGCACGGTTCATCAAACGGAGATCTTCTTCAGAAAAGGATTGGATGCCTATGCTGAGACGGTTTATTGGACTTTTGGATAGTTGGATTATTCGATTTCTGGACAAATCATCAGGATTGGCTTCGAGGGTGATTTCTGGATTATGAATTACTTTGTAATTGTCATAAACTGCCTGAATCAAATGTTCAATTTCATCATTGGATAAAACCGATGGCGTTCCCCCTCCAAAATAAATCGTCTCGACCACCTCTTCAATCTCCGATTTGCGTAAAACCAGCTCTTTGGCAATGGCCTTGACCATGGTTTCCTTTTTTCCCAACTGGGTGGAAAAGTGAAAATCACAATAATGACAAGCTTGCTTGCAAAATGGAATATGGATATAAATTCCGCTCATTCAATCAATGATCAATTAACAATTAGCAATGAACAATCCTTATTTCTTAATTCTTGATTCGTTTTGCTTTACAAAAGCTTCCCAACCCGTATAGCTTTTGCCTACCTCTACCCTGCCCTCATTGTAGAAATGACATACTGCGGCCGCCAAGCCGTCCGTACTGTCGAGGTTTTTGGGCAAGGATTTCAATTTTAGGACGCTTTGAAGCATACGGGCCACTTGCTCCTTACTGGCATTTCCATTGCCTGTGATGGCCATTTTTATCTTCTTGGGCATATACTCGGTAATCGGTATTTGTCTGGACAGCCCAGCTGCCATCGCTACCCCTTGCGCACGGCCCAATTTGAGCATCGATTGCACATTTTTTCCATAAAATGGGGCTTCAATGGCAATTTCATCGGGGTGATAGGTATCGATAAGTTCCAAGGTGCGTTCAAAAATAAGTTTGAGCTTGGTATAAGGGTCATCGTACTTTTTGAGCATCAACTCGTTCATTTGTACAAAATGCATCTGTTTGTTGATAACCTTGATGATTCCAAAACCCATGATGGTGGTTCCAGGATCTATTCCCAATATAATTTTTTCTGTAGCCAAATCAGTTGGTGTTTAGTACGAGCGGAAGCCTAAAACGTAGACTTACAGGGTTTCCTCTTTTCAATGCGGGTGCCACGGTCGTCAAGTCGTTCAAGCTTTCGGAGATCTTGCTGTTGAAATCCGATATTTCGTTGAGTACGGAGGTTTTTTCCTCCACGTTCAAAACCGAAATAAAACCGTGCTCATCAATCAAAAAATCGATATATACGGTATCGTTCATATCGTTGCGAACTTGAAACTCGAGTCCAGCCAAAGCTTCCGAAAAATATTCGGTGATTACATTCTGAAAGCACTCCTGTTGTGCCTCTTTCGGGGCGGTTTCATCACAGTCCTCAAAAAGTGGGTATTGGTCCACATCGTTCCAATCGATGGCCAAAAGTTCTTCATTGACCAGTTTTTGGGTCTTGTCCTCCTTGGACTCGAACAGCTCGCAGGACACGAGCAACCCCATAAAAATGATTGATAAAACAAACTTCTGCATGACAGCCCCTAGAATTTGGCTGAAATTACGACATTTTGAAGAAATCAGTTGCCGACGAAATGGATTTCCTCCTTTATCTCGGTTATGCGTTTTGTGACCCGTTCCTTGAGCCAAGGAACTATATCCGGGTACATCTCGAGCAACTTTTCGTAATAGTTTAAACGGGTTTTGGGGTCTTTATAGTACTCATCCGCGAGAATACAGATCTGATAATAATTGTAATAGTCATCTTTGTTCTCTTCCCAAGCCTTCACATAGTAATCCATGGCCTTTTTGGTCTGTCCTTTGAGTCGCGCTATACGCCCAAGATCTGCATATTCTTGTGGAAAGGTGGCCATTCGCTCCTCAATGGATTTTTCAATGTAGTATTGCGCACTGTCCAATGCCTTTTCCTTAAAATGTACCTCGCCCAATCCCGAATAGGCGGCCGCTTTCTTATCTGGAAACCCGCTCAATTTGTGATATGTCTCCAATGCCTTTTTTGGTTCCCAGTTTCGGAAATAGCTAAAGGCCAGTTTTTCGTACACAAAAGGCTTTTCCTCACCCAATTCCAATAATCGTTCAAAATGGGGAATGGCTTGTTTAAACTGACCGTTATTAAAATAGGCCAAGGCCTTTAGGTTGATCATGGCCACATCGTTTCCATAAAACTGAAGGCCCTTATCGATATAGACCAGTGCGGAATCCCTGATTTCTTGACCCACATAGTATTTTCCCAAAGCGTACAAACTGCGTAAATGGGTGCTGTCCATTTTCACAGCGATCTTGAACGCCTTGTTTGATTTATCCGTTTTATCAAGGGATTCGTAGGCCCTTCCCAAATAATAGAAATACTCAGGGTTCTGTTGTTCCGATGATGTCAAAACCTGAAACATTTCCATAGCTGATGCATAGTTCTTGGTTTTCAACAATAGCTTGCCCAGTTCAAAGCGTGCCAGTTCAAATTCAGGGTTGTTCTCCAAAATAGCTGTGTACTGGGCAATGGACTTATCATAGTTCCCTATGGAATTATATGAACGTGCTATTTGAAAGCTCGCTTTTTCATCCCCGACTTCTGCATATGCATTGATAGCGGAAGCATAATTTCCCAAGGCATACAAACTATCGGCAACGGCCAAAGCCGATGTTTGTGCACCGGCTTTACAACTTATAAGGAGTATGAGAACAATTATCTTCTTCAAACGGATTGCTTATTTTAATTTGAATGTTATTGGAATTGAAAAAATCACATCGGCTGGTTTTCCATCTTGCATTGCAGGTTCCATTTTTGGCAATTTCGCAATTATTCTTTGCGCTTCAGCCTCCAAAATAGGACTTGGCCCTTTTGATTTAATATCCACGATATCTCCATCCGCATCAATACCGAACATAATGGCCACCCGACCTTGAACTCCTTTTTCTTGTGCTTCTTTTGGATAATTAAAATGCTTGCGAACATGGTTTTGAACGCTCTCCAAGAAACAAGCTCTCTTGTCGGCTGCATTTTCACAGCCAGGAAATACTGGTGCTTCATCAATTTCGGCAAAGGGAACCCAACCATCTCCACGCTCACCAAACTTTTGAATTTCCTTGTTTATTTCTTCTTCATCATTCCCCTGGAGCCTGAATGTTATCGGAATGGAAAAAGGTACCTTGACCGTCTTGCCTTCGTGTTTGCCCGGTTGCATTTGTGGCAACTTAGCTAAAATTCGCTTGGTTTCTTCTTCCAACAGTTCATGTGGGCCTCTCATGTTGATATCGACCACGTTCCCTTCTTCATCCATTACAAAAATGGCACTTACTCTTCCTTGAATACCAAAAGCTTGTGCTTCATCAGGATAATTAAAATGTTTACGGATGTGTGCTTGAATTTTTTCTTGGAAACAAGCCCTTTTATCTTCGGCATTTTCACAGCCTGGAAAAACAGGCACTTCATCAATAACTCCAAACGGAATCTCATTGGCAACGGCCAGGGATACCCCATCAGCCGAATCAAGCTCGGTATCTTCCTTGTTAGTTTCACAAGAAGTATACACTAACATGCCCAATACAAGGGGCAACAACAATACATACTTTAATTGCCAAACGGCTTTGGACTTCTTTTTTTGTAACATGACTATTCGTTTTTTGATTAGTGATTTATTGAAAAATTGATTGACAAAACTGATATGCTGTGTGTTGAAAGCTTCGGAAAGCAACATTTCATAATGTGCTGCCTTATTTTGTTTAACGGCTTTTTCATCGGCAATGAATTCATGCAACTCGGCAAGTCTGTTTTGATAGATATACACCAAAGGGTTGAACCAGAATACGATTCGAGCCAACTCAAAAAAGAGCAAATCCAAGGTGTGCCATTGTTTTACATGCACCAACTCGTGGGCCAGGATATTGGCCTCTTTGTCCCTTTTGATTTCCTCGCCCATAAAAACGTTTCGGAAAAAGGAGAAGGCCGAGGTACTTTTGGGCACTGTGATTTTTGTGAAGTCTTTATAATTCTCCACAATACTTTTACGGCGGAGTCTGCTTATCTGAATCAATTTGTACACAAACCATATGGTCGCCAACATACTACCTATGGCCAAAATCAGATAAGGCCATGGGATACGGTCCAGAAAACTGGTTTCCTCTGCGCCTGGACCAAGCACCACGCCGTTCAATTGTGAAAGGAATACCGTTGTAGTTTCCAAACCCTGTGGCATAGTGGTCTGGAGCGCTTGAATCTTCACCCAGGGCAATATGAGGGAAAGGGCAAACGTACCCAACAGATATGCACGGTTCCATTGAAAAAAGGTCTCTTTCTTTAGAAAAAGGTCATAAGTCAATAAAAAGACCAATTGAAATGCCAAGGATTCTAATATATAGGTAATCATTGCTCTTTGTCTTTAATGTTCTTCATAATGTCTTCGAGTTCCTTCAGGCTGATATCGTTCTTTTTCATAAAAAAGGATACCATACTGCTAAATGACCCTTGGAAATATCCATCCATCAACGTATTCAAGCGTTGGTTGCTGTACTCTTCCTTTTTCATCAAAGGAAAGTACACGTGCCCCTTGCCCACTTTCTCATGGGATACAAAACCTTTGTCCTCCAAAATTCTGACAATCGTGGACACGGTATTATAGGCTGGTTTGGGTTCTGGCAATTCTTCCAAAATTGCGGCTACATTGGCTTTTGTCAATTGCCAAAGGAGCTGCATAACCTCTTCTTCTGCCTTGGTGAGTTGCTTCATTTTTCAACTAACTTTTTAGTTCAACACAAAACAAATATAACTAAATATTTAGTTTAAACTAACTTTTTAGTTTAAACATTAGATTTTGTTTGTAACAATTGTCGGCTACATTTGTCTAATAGTAAAACACAGCCATGGACATTGCATTGCTCATTTTAGGGTTTCTTTTGATGCTGGTCGGGATATTGGGCAGCTTTCTGCCTATTCTGCCAGGACCACCATTAAGTTGGGTGGGACTCCTATTGCTTTATTTGACCGAAGCCGTGCCCAACAACTGGTGGGTGCTCACAATCACATTTATAATTGCAATAGCCATCACCATTTTGGATTATGTGATTCCTGCCATGGGCACCAAACGGTTCGGTGGCAGTAAAGCAGGTATGTGGGGTACCATTGTGGGTCTACTGGTTGCCATATTTGTTCCCATATTTGGTCCACTTGGAATAATAATCTGGCCGTTTATTGGCGCATTGATCGGAGAATTGCTGAACAAGGCCAATAAAGAAACCGCCATGAAGGCAGCCTTTGGTTCGTTTCTAGGTTTTTTGACGGGCACTTTCATGAAGTTTGTCGTAACCCTTCTTTACGCTATATTTTACGTTTACATTACCGTGAAGTACGCGGGTGACCTGTTTACGTTTAGTTAGTCAAACCACTCCACTTTATTATCTATGGGAGTTCTTGCCGATGGAATCACTTCACCGTCGAAATATCCCATGTAGAAGAAGCCCAAACATTTTTCCCCCTCCTTCAAATCAAAGAACTCGTCCATAAACTTGATGAGACCAGGCGAAGACCAGTAGCTTCCTATTCCAAGTTCGGTACAGCACAACCACATATTTTGTACCGCCATGGCCGTAGATGCGATTTCCTCCCACTCGGGCAAACTCTCTTTTGGGTCACGTTGCATACAAATGGCAATTACAGCTCCCGAGCTGGACGGATTGAACTGTAATTTTTTAATGGTCATCTGTTTTGGGTTTGGGTCTACCTCCTCATACTTATTGGAAAGAAAAATACCCAATTCCTGTTTTTTATCCCCTGTCAACACTTTAAAGCGCCATGGTTCGGTTTTTTTATGCGTAGGCGCCCAATTGGCCGCTTCCAAAATCTTTTCCAAGGTTTCCTTGGTGATGGGCTTATCTATATACTGCTGAGGAAAAATACTTCTTCGCTCCTTGATCAAATCAAATATCATACTACTTATTTACGTTGAATTCCAAAGTTACACTCCAAAAGGTTCACATCATAATTTCATGAGCAAGTCCATACATTTTTGAAGCGCAGGATTGCGGTTATCGGTTTTCCAGACCATGCTCAGCACCGCCCGTTGTTTTATATTCTTCATTTCAATAAACTTTACCTTCATCTGAAATCCATGTTGAAGGGTCGTCGGCACAATGGCAATGCCCAATTTATTCTCCACCAATTTAAAAATAGTCTGTGCATGTACCGATTTATGGGAAACATTCGGCACAAAACCACTATCCTCACAAATGCTGAGCACCGTATCGTAGTACATGGGGCTATAATCTTGGGAAAAGAGGATGAAATCCTCATCCGCCACTTGGTTGATGTTCTTAAAATTCTTTTCATCCAAAGGATGTTCCGCTGGCAACACCAAGGAAAAGGTATCTTCAAAAACAGGTCGGACATCCAGTCCTTTTGGCACACGGGACAATCGCACAAAACCAAGATCCAATCGGTCTGCCAGTATCGCATTGATTTGCGCCCGGTTCGAAAGCTCTTCCAAAGTGGTATGTACCGTTGGATACTTTTCCTTTAACCCCAACAATAAATTTGGCACCACATTTTGCATGGCCGAACCCAAAAAACCGATGCGCACCTCGCCCAATTGTCCTTCTCCGATAAGCTTTACCTGTTTTTTGGTCTGCTCCAGATGATTCAGGATAAATTCAACTTCCTTTTTTAAAAATTCGCCTGCGGGGGTCAGACTTACTTTTTTCTTGTCTCGCACAAAGAGTTGGGTACCCAATATTTCCTCCATTTGTTTGATTTGGGTACTCAAACCTGGTTGGGAAATAAACAGCTTTTCAGCCGCCTTTCTATAATGAAGCTCTTCGGCCACGGCCAAAAAATAGATAAAGTGTCGTAGTTCTATCTGATAATTCATACTTATTGATCATTACAAAAATAAGTATTGGCAATTATTAATCATAACCTTTAGTTTTATGGAAAAGAAAAAATATGGCAAAAAACCGAACATTTCACTTTGGCGAAGATCATTTGACCGCAAGCAAGGCTTTGGGATTGGCACATGGCACCCTAAAGGGTGTTTTCTCCCAAGAATGCCTGAAAAATGTAAATGCCAGTCATCAACGTGTACAGCGTATCGTGGAAAAAGGCGATACGGTATATGGGATCAATACGGGTTTTGGCCCATTGTGCAGCACCAGAATATCTAAGGAAGACACCAAAATCCTTCAATCCAATATATTAAAGAGTCACAGCGTGGGTGTGGGAGAACCCATCTCCACTGAGTTGGCAAAAATCATGCTCATTCTTAAAATCCACGCCTTGGCGAAAGGTTTTTCGGGTATTGCTGAAACTACTTTGCAACGCATGCTTTGGCATTTGGAAAACGATGCCATTCCGGTGGTTCCATCCCAAGGTTCGGTTGGTGCATCTGGCGATTTGGCTCCACTATCCCATTTGTTTTTACCCTTGATAGGCCTCGGCAAGGTAGAATATCAAGGAAAAACCATTCCAACAAAAGAACTTTTCGAACAAAACGCATTGCAACCTTTGGAGTTGGGCCCAAAAGAAGGACTCGCTTTGATCAACGGAACTCAATTTATCGCTGCACACGGGGTGATGGTAGTTCATAAATTACAACATTGTTTGCGACATGCCGACATTATCGGCGCTATGATGTTGGAGGGACTTCAAGGCTCCATGAAGCCATTTTTTGAGGAATTGCATGAACTGCGTCCGTTCAAAGGCAACCAACACGTGGCAGGCAGGATTCGAACCCTACTCCAAGGTTCCGAAATATTGGAAGATCATATCGATTGCGAACGGGTGCAGGACCCCTACTCCCTTCGTTGTATGCCACAAGTGCACGGTGCTTCGCGTAATGCTTGGCTCCATTTGAAAGAGCTTTTGGAAATCGAACTCAATTCGGTAACGGACAATCCCGTCGTCATAAATGATGAACTGACCATCAGTGGCGGTAATTTTCACGGGCAACCCTTGGCCATGGCCTTGGATTATGCCGCATTGGCGGCTTCTGAAATTGGAAACATATCCGACCGACGCATCTATCTAGCGCTGGAAGGCAATAGCCCCGGTGTCCCCAAATTGCTCATGAAGGATACGGGTATCAATTCGGGCTATATGATCCTACAATACACTTCCGCAGCATTGGCGAGCGAGAACAAAGGTTTGTGTTTCCCTGCCAGCGCCGATAGTATCCCGACTTCATTGGGGCAGGAAGACCATGTGAGCATGGGGTCCATCAGCGGTAGAAAAGCGCTCAACATAATTGAAAATGTGGAAAAAATCCTTGCTATTGAATTGTTGACCTCAGCCCAAGCATTCGAATACAGAAAACCATTAAAATCAGGCATTCTGTTGGATGAAATCCATACATTTCTGAGAACCAAGGTCGCCTTTGCCGAAAATGATCGTGTTTTTGCCGATGACATTGAAAAAGGAATTGAAATCATTCAAAACAGGGAAATCATCGATTTGGTGGACCGTGTGATGGATGAAAAAAAACTGAAGTGGAATGCCCCACATCTTGATGAATTTGAAACATATTAACATGAACAGACCCTTATTAATAGGACCATTCACCCAATTGCTACCCATGAGGAACCTCCCCTTAAAAGGAGCGCTCAAAGATGAGCAACTTACCATCATTCAAAATGGGGGCATTTTGGTTTCCGAAGGAAAAATTCTCAAAATCGGTGTTTTTAATGAGCTGAAATCCGATGATGTCGACATTCACCATATCGAAGGAAACCATGTTTGCCTACCTGGCTTTGTGGACTCCCATACCCATATTTGTTTTGGAGGGACCCGTGCCCGCGATTACGCCTACCGAAATGCTGGAAAAACCTATTTGGAGATTGCCAAGGCGGGCGGTGGTATTTGGGACACCGTTACCCAGACCCGAAAGGCATCACAACAAGAATTGGTAGAAGGTATTATTTCCAGAAGCCAAAAACATCTCAAAAATGGCATTACCACTATCGAAGTGAAAAGTGGTTATGGCCTTTCCATGGATGAAGAACTAAAAATGCTGCGCGCCATACAACAGGCCAACGAAACCACAAACGCAACCTTGGTCCCAACCTGTTTGGCCGCACATATGAAGCCGAAAGATTGGAATCAAAACGAAGATTATTTGGATGTGATCATAAACGAATTGTTTCCTATCATCAAAGCTGAAAACTTGGCCAATCGGGTAGATGCATTTGTGGAAGAAAGTGCCTTTTCCCCGGAGGAAATCAAACCCTATTTTCAAAAAGCAAAGGAAATGGGATTCGATATTACGGTGCATGCCGACCAATTCACTACAGGCGGAAGTCAAGTAGCCGTAGATTTTGATGCGGTGAGCGCCGACCATTTGGAAGCCAGTACTGAAAAGGAAATCCAACTGTTGGCCAAAAGCAACACCATTGCCACGGCATTGCCCGGGGCATCCATCGGTTTGGGGTGTGCCTACACCCCTGCCCGTAAAATTTTGGATGCAGGCGGTTCTTTATCCATTGCCAGCGACCATAATCCTGGATCCGCTCCTATGGGTGACCTATTGACCCAAGCCAGCATTTTGGGAACCTTTGAAAAATTGTCCAACACCGAAATACTTTCAGGAATTACGTTTAGAGCGGCGGCGGCTTTACGTTTGGCAGACCGGGGAAAACTGGAAGCTGGATCACAGGCTGATTTTATGGTTTTTCCAACAGAAAACTATCAAGAAATCACCTACCACCAAGGGCAATTAAAGCCAAGCCAAGTTTGGAAAAAAGGAACGCCCATCCACTAAAACATTGCATCATGACCGAATTTCAGCAACAAATAGTACAAGGCATACCTGAAGAGCTTCCTGCTAGAAAGCCATACCCTAAAAACGGCAACCCAGCTCCAAAACGGAAAGACATCCTTTCCAACGAAGAGAAAAAATTAGCTGTACAGAATGCGCTACGTTATTTTCCCGAAGCTTGGCACAAAGAGCTCGCCCCAGAATTTGCGGAGGAGCTGAAAACTTTCGGCCGTATTTATATGCATCGGTTCAAGCCCGATTATGAGATGTACGCACGACCTATTTCGGAATATCCTGCCAATACGCATCAGGCAGCGGCCATTATGCTCATGATCCAGAACAATTTGGATCCTGCAGTGGCCCAGCATCCCGAAGAGCTCATTACTTATGGGGGCAATGGCTCAGTATTTCAAAACTGGGCACAGTACCTGCTCACCATGAAATATTTGGCGGAAATAACCGAGGAACAGACCTTGAACATGCATTCTGGGCATCCAATGGGTCTTTTCCCATCATCCAAAGAAGCACCAAGAGTGGTTGTTACCAATGGCATGATGATTCCCAACTATTCCAAACCCGATGATTGGGAACGATTCAACGCACTTGGCGTTACCCAATACGGACAGATGACGGCTGGTTCTTACATGTACATCGGCCCACAGGGAATTGTTCACGGAACCGCCATCACAGTAATGAACGCCTTCCGAAAGGTATTAAAGGCAAACGAATCGCCCGAAGGCAAAATTTTCTTGACTGCTGGATTGGGCGGTATGAGCGGAGCCCAACCCAAAGCCGGAAACATTGCTGGTGGCATCACCATTTGTGCAGAAGTAAACCCCGAAGCTGCCAAAAAACGCCACGACCAAGGTTGGGTGGATGAATTGTTGGTGGATCTAGATCTGTTGGTGGTTCGCACCAAAGAGGCCGTGGAGAACAAAGAAGTCGTTTCCTTGGCCTACATTGGTAATGTGGTCGATGTTTGGGAACGTTTTTATGAGGAAGATATTTTTATTCATTTAGGTTCCGACCAAACCTCTTTGCACAATCCTTGGGCAGGTGGTTATTATCCCGTTGCACTTTCTTTTGAAGAATCGAATACCTTAATGGTTAAAAATCCAGATAAATTCAAGAAAAAAGTACAGGAATCGCTTCGGAGACAAATTAACGCCATCAACAAACATACGGCAAAAGGCACCTACTTTTTTGATTACGGAAACGCCTTTTTGTTGGAAGTTTCCCGGGCGGGCGGCGATGTAATGGCCGAAAACAACATCGACTTCCGATATCCGTCCTATGTCCAAGATATTTTGGGCCCGATGTGTTTTGATTATGGTTTTGGCCCATTCCGATGGGTCTGTACCTCGGGCAATCCAAAAGACCTTCAAAAAACCGATGCCATTGCCCTTGAGGTAATGAAAAAGATAAAATCCGAAGCACCTGAAGAAATCCAACAGCAAATGCAGGACAACATCAAATGGATCTCGGAAGCGGAACAAAACAAATTGGTGGTAGGTTCACAGGCTCGAATCCTCTATGCCGATGCCGAGGGACGAAGCAAAATTGCAGACGCCTTCAACACGGCCATTGCCAAGGGAGAAATCACTGCCCCCGTGGTTTTGGGACGCGACCATCATGATGTTAGTGGTACGGATTCGCCGTTTCGGGAGACCAGCAATATTTACGACGGTGGCAAGTACACCGCCGATATGGCTATCCAAAATGTAATTGGAGATAGTTTTAGAGGTGCCACTTGGGTTTCCATCCACAATGGCGGTGGCGTTGGCTGGGGCGAAGTCATCAACGGAGGGTTTGGCATGGTGCTCGATGGTTCCGAAGAGGCGTCAATCAGATTGAAGAAAATGTTGTTTTTTGATGTCAACAACGGTATTTCCCGCAGGAGTTGGGCCAGGAACAAAGAAGCCCGCTTTGCCATTGAACGAGAAATGGAACGCTCCCCCAATTTAAAGGTAACTTTGCCTTATCTTGTGGAATCCGATATTTTGGATGACCTATTTTAATGTGATGAAACACTACGCTCCCCCGAAAAAAGACTTTTGGACAGGTAGAATCTCCAATAAATGGCTGTATCTGCACGAAAAAGTGCATTGCACCCCATTGGAAGAACTTCCCGAAGCACATAAAAAATCCATTGCCCTTTTGGGCTATGCCTGCGACGAAGGCGTACGCCGAAACCAAGGCCGTTTGGGTGCCGTAGAAGGTCCAGATGTCATCAAAAGCAATTTTGCCAAAATGCCCAACCATTTGGGGAGCCATGTGCTGTTACACGATGTAGGTTCAATTACTTGTGCCAATAGCGATATGGAAGCTGCCCAAGAACAACTCTCCCAAGCAGTCAAAACCCTTTTGGAGAAAAAACAGTTCCCAATTGTTTTGGGTGGTGGGCACGATATGGCCTACGGGCACTTCAACGGCATCAAAACTTATTTGGATGACAAAAAAGAAGGTCAGACCATCGGCATCATCAATTTTGATGCGCATTTTGATTTGCGGAAAAACACGGAACAGAGCAATTCGGGCACTCCATTTTATCAAATAGCCAAAGACTGCGAAAAAAAGGGTATCGATTTTAACTACCTCTGTCTCGGTATCCGAAAAGATGCCAATGATCGAAACCTATTTCAAACGGCAAGGGACCTTGATGTCATCTATGTGATGAACGACACCTTTCAAATTCCTTTGCTAGAAGAAATCACTACATGGATCAATGCCTTTGCCAAAAATGTGGACCATATTTACGTGACCATCGACCTGGATGGTTTTTCATCGGCTTATGCGCCCGGGGTCAGTGCCTCTTCTCCAATGGGCTTTAGCCCATATATGGTTCTGGAATGTTTAAAAACGATTATCGGCTCTGGAAAATTGATCAGTATGGACATTGCCGAGATGAATCCCAAGTATGATATTGATGGTCAGACGGCTAAATTGGCCGCTTCGCTGGTACACCATGTGGCACATAGTGTTTCTGGAAGTTAATTTCATTCTCCCCCACAAACAAAAAAAGCCTTCCAAAAGGAAAGCCTTTCATTGGCGAGCATCGGTTTGATGCTTCAACCTGATTCCAATCATCGCGACTGGAATCCAACACAACGGAACAAAGATAACAAAGGATTTTGAACTTGCCGTCTTTTCAATAAAAATCAAGTTAAAATCATCCCCAGAAAACAAGTTTCTTATTCTATTCGGAACATGGCCAATGGATTTAAACGCCTACCTGTCCGTCCGACAGGCGGGTGCTCGGAGATGAGACTGTTCGCTTTTGACAAATCATCAAACTGCTTTGATCACATAGGTAACCACTCCCCAAATAATCAAGTCGCTTCCGTTAGGTACTTTTATAGGTTTATAGCTGTCATTTGCAGGCATTAGGGTAATGGCTTTCTTTTCCATGTGCAACCGTTTTACAGTAAACTCACCATCCAAATAACAAACGGCAATCTTGCCATGTTCCGGGTCCAAACTGCGATCTATGACCAAAAGATCCCCATCATCCAGTCCTGCGCCTATCATGGATTCTCCACTCACCCTCGCATAAAAAGTCGCTTCTTTGTTTTTGATCAAAGTTTTGTCCAAACTGATGCGTTTTTCCTTAAAATCTTCTGCAGGTGAAGGAAACCCTGCGGATACGGTATTTTTGGACAAAGGCGCACCCTCACTTTGTTCTTCGCTTGGCACATAAAAAGTAAGTGATTCTGTTTCTGGCAATTTTTTGGAAGTCATTTTACTTTAATGATGTCATTAATATTTGTGGTGTATTTAGGTGAAAGATGTTTTTGGCGCATCTTCCAGGTCCTTTCCAAATCTTGATTGGCAATTTTCATTTTTTGGATGCCATACTTGTCATTAATACCATCCATAACTTTCATGAGTTTATGGTGTTTTGGATTTTCGGACAGGAACAAGTCTAATTGCTTCTCATTGGTAGGCACCAGCCCAGACACAATGACTCCCGCCCTTTTATACTTGATTCCAGGTTTGAAAAGTGCTACGGCTGCTTTAACCGCATAGTTACTGATAGTGAGGCTTGAATCCGTAGCATAGGGCAACGTAACAATAAGACTGCTCTTATCTTGTGGTTCGTTCTTTTTATGCCTGTCACTTCTTAAAAGCACCACCAAATAGTTACAACTGCTTCCTTGGTTCCTCAATTTTTCGGCACAACTGGTCGCAAAGGTGGACACCCTCTCTTTGATGTTCTCAATATCGGAATAAGTGCTTTCAAAGCTCCGTGTGGTAGCTATGGCTTTTTTGTCACGGGTATCATCGTCCAAATCCAACGTTGGAATACCTTCCAGATCTTTTTTTAATCGAAGACCTATTATAGCCATTTGTTTACGCACCCATTCATCCGATAATTGGGTAAAGTCATAAGCTGTTTTTATATTTTTGGTCTGGAGCCGTTTCTGGTTTCCTCTCCCTATCCCCCAAACGCTTTCAATCTTGGTCCATTTTAAGGCCTTGATTCTTCTCTCATCAGAATCGATAACGTACACTCCCCCTGTTCGCGTCTTTAATTTTTTGGCAATCTTATTGGCTACTTTAGCCAATCCCTTTGTGGGCGCTATACCAATGCTTATGGGAATTCCTGTACATTTTTGAACTGTTCGTTGTATCTCCCGTCCATAAATATTAAAATCATAACTTTTGAAACCATCAAACTTTAAAAAAGCTTCATCTACACTGTACACTTCCATATTGGGGGTGAATGTTCCCAGAATATTCATGACCCTCGTACTCATATCGCCATACAAAGGGTAATTGGATGAAAACACTTTGATGCCATTTTCCTTACAAAATTGTCTGTACTTAAACTCTGGGGCGCCCATGGGCAATCCGAGTTCCTTTGCTTCATCACTTCGCGAGATAAAACAGCCATCGTTGTTGGATAGGATACCCACAGGAACATTATTGAACTGGGGCTGAAACGCCCGTTCACATGAGGCATAAAAGTTATTGCAATCTACAAGGGCGAACATGCTTTTTAAAATACTCGATTTTTGCTAAATTACATAGGAAATTCATTGTAATTCCATTTCGAGTCAAAGGTAATTGCGTTCAGTATAAAATGACTCAAAGTCTTGGGGAAAAGAATTATGCCAGCCCAAAATGCTAAATTAGACTATGCAAAAAGAGATAAAACGAAACATTTCCCTAACTGGAGACATCAAATTTACTGGCCTTCGCCTAAAAGAACCCATGCAAACCGCAGCAGGTTTTTTAGGTATTAAAGAAGCGCTACGACATAGCTTGAAGGAAATGGGAATTGTCAACTCCATGCGTAGCTTGCTGGAAATGAACCAAGAGGACGGTTTTCGTTGTCCCAGTTGCGCTTGGCCCGTTCCCGAGCATCCCTCCAAAATTGCAGAGTATTGTGAGAATGGGGCAAAAGCCTTGGCCGATGAAGCAACTAGAAATCATATTGGAGCAGATTTTTTTTCAGAACACTCGGTGGAGGAACTTTCCAGATTGAGTGATTTTGAACTAAATAAACTAGGACGCATTGTAGAACCGATGGTTCTAAAGCCAAACAGTATTCACTATGAGCCCATCACTTGGCAAGATGCGTTTGAATTGATTTCGGATGAACTGCACCAATTACAAGACCCTAACGAGGCCATTTTTTATACTTCGGGCCGATCTAGCAACGAAGCCGCCTATCTCTATGGCATGTTTGCACGCGCTTTTGGCACCAACAATATGCCGGATTGCTCCAATATGTGCCATGAATCATCGGGCGTGGCACTTTCGGAGACTATGGGAATTGGGAAGGGGTCCGTAAAATTGGACGATTTATATGGTGCAGAAGTCATCTTGGTGGTAGGGCAAAACCCAGGCACGAATCATCCGAGGATGTTGTCGGCACTGGAAAAATGTAAACAAAATGGCGGTAAAATCATCAGTATAAATCCCCTTGCCGAGACGGGAATGGTCAACTTTAAAAATCCCCAAAGCGTTTCGGACATGTTGGGGAACGGACAGGCCATGGCCGATGTTCATCTGCCTGTAAAAATCAACGAAGATGTAGCCTTGGCCAAATTGATCTTGAAAAAATTAGTGGCACTTGATGCCAAAAATTCCAATGTGCTCGACCATGAGTTTATTGTGGAATACGTGGACGGTTATGATGATTTGTTGAAGGATTTGGAAAGCTACGATACGGAAAGCCTTCAAAAAAGATGCGGGGTGTACATGCGAAAAATTGATCAGGTTGTACAGGTGTTGGCCGAAAATTCAAAAATCGTGATTTGCTGGGCCATGGGCATTACCCAACATAAAAATGCGGTGGACTGTATTAAGGAATATGTAAATATTTTGTTGCTGAAGGGAGCCGTTGGAAAACCGTTTGCAGGAACTTGTCCCGTGCGGGGCCACAGTAATGTACAGGGAGATCGCTCGGTGGGCATTATGCACTATGTGAACAAAACCTTGAACGAAAATATACAGAAGCACCTCAATTTTGACCCACCTACCGAAAAAGGATACGATACGGTGGAGGCCATCAAGGCCATGTACGAGAAAAAGGCCAAGGTCTTTGTCTGCTTGGGAGGAAATTTTGTAATGGCAGCCTCGGACACCCAATATACAGCCGAAGCGGTTCAAAATTGTGACCTTACCGTACAAATCAGCACCAAACTGAACCGAAGTCATTTAGTGACGGGCAAAACTGCATTGTTATTGCCCACTTTTGGGCGTTCTGAAAAAGATGAAAAGAATGGGGAGCTTCAATTTTTGACCATGGAAAGCAGTACGGGAAAGGTAAGGCAGAGCAAAGGACTCCTAAAACCTGCTTCCGAGCACATCAAAAGTGAGCCAGAGATTATTTCTTTATTGGCCCACACTTATTTTAGGGGAAACCATTCCATGAACTGGTACGAACTTGGACAAGATTACAATTTGATTCGGGAATTGATAGACAAAACCGTGAAGGGGTTCGAGAATACCAGCGAAGCGTCCAAAGGATTTGGCTATTATCTGCCCAACAATGTCCGTACGCGTGATTTTAGGATGCTACCCAATGGAATGGCACAATTGTCCATCACCCCATTGCCCGACCATCAATTGCAAGCTGATGAGTTATTGCTGATGACCATTCGCTCGCATGACCAGTTCAATACCACCATTTATGGATTGAACGACCGTTACCGCGGCATTCACAACGAGCGACGTGTTGTTTTTATGAATGCAGAGGATATGGCTGAAAAGGGACTAACCCAACTGGATGTGGTCCATTTGCATAGCAATTATGATGACATCCGAAGAACGGCAGAAAAGTTTATCGTGGTTCCCTATGAAATTCCGAAGGGCAATATGGCCGCTTATTTTCCTGAGACAAACATGTTGGTGCCCCACAATCAATTTGCGGACAAGAGCCAAACGCCCATTAGCAAATCCATTAAAGTTACCGTAGAAAAAGCTTCGTAATGTATTATTTGAAGGCCTGAATACCCGTAATATCGGCTCCCGTAATCAACAAGTGGATATCGTGGGTACCTTCATAAGTGATTACACTTTCCAGGTTCATCATGTGGCGCATAATGCTGTACTCCCCAGTGATGCCCATTCCGCCCAAAACTTGTCTTGCTTCGCGAGCGATTTTTATCGCCATCTCCACATTGTTCCGTTTGGCCATGGAAATCTGGGCCGTAGTTGCCTTGCCCTCGTTCTTTAACTGTCCCAAACGAAAAGCCAACAACTGGGCCTTGGTAATCTCTGTGATCATTTCGGCCAATTTCTTTTGCTGAAGTTGGTATGCGGCAATAGGTTTTCCAAACTGTTCGCGCTCCTTGGCGTAACGGAGTGCGGTATCGTAGCAGTCCATGGCTGCTCCAATGGCTCCCCAGGCAATGCCGTAGCGCGCAGAATCCAAACAACCCAATGGTGCTCCAAGTCCACTTTTACCAGGTAAAAGATTCTCTTTTGGCACTTTCACATTATCAAAAATAAGCTCACCAGTAGCTGATGCCCTTAACGACCATTTGTTGTGGGTCTCTGGTGTGGAAAAGCCTTCCATGCCACGCTCCACAATAAGCCCATGGATTCGGCCCTCTTCATTTTTGGCCCAAACAACCGCAATATCGGCAAATGGTGAGTTGGAAATCCACAGTTTGGCACCATTGAGTAGGTAATGGTCACCTGCATCCTTGAATTTGGTTTCCATACCGCCAGGGTTAGATCCGTGGTTGGGCTCGGTGAGTCCAAAACAGCCCATCCACTCCCCTGTTGCCAACTTTGGAAGATATTTTTTACGCTGTTCTTCGTTCCCGTATGCAAAAATCGGATACATTACCAAGGAAGACTGAACGGACGCAGTTGAACGAACCCCGCTATCGCCACGCTCTATCTCTTGCATGATCAAACCATAACTGATTTGGTCCAACCCTGCGCCACCGTATTCTTCAGGGATGTAGGGACCAAAAGCACCAATTTCGGCCAACCCTTCAATAATCTGTTCAGGGAACTCTGCTTTTTGGGCATATTCTTCAATGATCGGGGATATATCGCGCTTTACCCATTGGCGGGCAGCATCACGGACCAGTTTATGCTCCTCCGAAAGTAAATCGTCTAAGTTGTAGTAATCCGGGGCTTCAAATAAGTCGGGCTTCATTCAGAATAAATTTTAGTAAATATAACATTTCATCGGCTCATTGTTACATTTTCAAATAAAATGCTTGGGTCAATTTTATGTATGCTTCGGTGTATTGGTGCCGTTCTTTTTCGATTGTCAAGGTATCGATATTGGTTTGATCATCAAAAAAACTGAACTCCATTAAACTTCTTTTAAAATCTGAATCTGGATTTCCTTTTACCCTTGTGATCCTATTTGGAAACAATCCCACACGTTTGGCCAGTTCAACAAAACTTTCTTCTTCTTTAAAAGGAACGATAACTGCAAAAGTTCCTTTTTCCGTCAAAAATTGGGGTACGCCTTGAAGCAATTCATCAAAGGGCAAGGAACTGTTTTGTCGCGCAGTGTCTCTGGATGTATCGCCACTCGTAACATCTTCGGCGTAAAATGGCGGGTTGGAAACAATCAAGTCGTACTTGTCATCCATTTCGCCCACAAACTCATCAAAGCCTGCATGGTAACAGAATAGCCTATCTCCCCACGGCGATGCCTCAAAATTGGCAACACATTGCTCGTAGGCGGCATCATCCAACTCAATGGCATCTATGGTTTCGGCAGACGAACGCTGTGCAAGTTGCAAAGCAATGAGGCCGGTTCCTGCACCAATATCCAAAATGGATTCCGGTTGATTTGCCAATGACGCCCAAGCACCTAATAAAACGCCATCGGTGCCCACCTTCATGGCACATTGGTCTTGATGGATGGTAAATTCTTTGAATTTGAATGGTTTCATTGCATCAAAGATAAGGTAATCCGTGTGCTCGATTTTGAAATATCAATTGAAACAGGGCATCCGTTGGTTCAAACAGGGCATCCGTTAATTACTTTCCTAAAGGTGGCACCAATATGCTTAATTCGCCATCAAATTCTGGGGATATTCCCCAATAAAATTATTACCAAATTATCTAAACTTTAATCATTATGAAGAAAATCATTTTTTCATTCCTACTTACGCTCGCCGCAGTACAAGTTTCAGAAGCGCAAGAGCAAGGTAAATTCCGTGTTGGCTTGGAGGTAGGTTATACTGTACCCGATGGTGGAGGTGGCATATTTCTCGCTATAGAACCAAAGTACAATATCGCCGATAACATGAATGTTGGCCTTCGATTTGAATCTGCGGCCATGGCAAAAAATTTTGGTTCATTTGAAACTTCTCTTTCATCAAGTGTGTCCTACTCAGGCACATTTGATTATTACCTTTCTTTGGGCAGTTCTTCTGTTGCACCATTCATCGGTGCTGGTGTTGGTTACCACCAGCCGGGGACTATTGGTTTTGATAACGATTCGTATGATGAAGAATTACTAGAGGCCGACATTCTAGTAGATGGAAAATTTGGCGGTCTTATTAGAGCAGGTTTTGAAGCTGGCAAGTTTAGGTTGGCCGCGACTTACAACCTTGTTGGCAAATCCGAATTGCTAGAGGCAGTAGAAGTCAAAAACTCCTACTTGGGCATATCACTAGGTTTTTACCTAGGTGGTGGCAAGTGGAAAAAATAAAATTCCGTCGAGTTTTGTTATGTAAAGAGGGGGCAATTTTGCCTCCTTTTTATTTTATCCAAGATATAAATCTACCAAACCTTCGGGAGTTTTAACATGGATGGTTTTGTTCTCCCTGTCTACTTTGGCAATGATATCATCACTAACAGGAATCAACAGTTCCTTATCTCCCTTTTTAATTTCAAACAAATCCTGTGATGCACTATCGTTCACGGATTCTATGATACCGATATCACCGTGAACCTCATCCATAACGGTAAAACCGATTACTTCATGGAAATAAAACTTGTTTCCCTTTAGCGGCGGCAACATGGTAAGTGGCAGATAAAGCTCCGAACCGACAATATTATCGGCACTGGATTCGTCCTTTACCTCTTCAAAATCGATGCGTAAAAGGTTGGATTTATGCAGTCGGCATCTATCAATAAAAAATGGAATCAGGTTGTTTCCAAAAGAAACAAGCACTGATTCCATATTCTCGTAGATATGGGGTTCATCGGTGTCCAATTTGACCAACACCTCGCCCTTAAAACTATATTTTGAAACGACTTTGCCCAAATAGAAGCAGTCTTCCTTGCGCATTGTCTTACGTTTCTATTCTTCCTTTTTGTCAGCTTCTTCAGCAGCAGGAGTCTCTTCTGCTGGCGCTTCAGTTTCCTCAGTTGAAGCTTCGGCTATTTCTTCTGCAGCTTCCTCGGCTACTTCCTCCTCAGGTAATGCAGCAGCAGCTCTTTTTTCGTTGGCCTCTTTTTCAGCAGCCAATGCTTGAGCTCTAGCTTCTGCATCAGCCTTGCTCAATCCATCTTTCTTATCTTGGATTTTTTGCTCTTTCTCCTCCAACCAAGCGTTGAATTTCTCTTCTGCCTGCTCTTCGGTCAATGCTCCTTTGCGAACACCGCCCAACAAGTGATGCTTCAACAAAACACCTTTGTAAGAAAGGATTGCTCTTGCAGTATCTGTTGGTTGTGCACCATTTTGTAACCATTTTACAGAACCATCAACATCTAGGTTGATTGTAGCTGGATTGGTGTTTGGGTTGTATGTACCCAATTTCTCCAAAAATTTACCGTCTCTTTTTGCTCTAACATCGGCAGCAACTACCCAATAGAATGGCTTACCTTTTTTACCGTGTCTCTGAAGTCTAATCTTTACTGGCATATCACATTAATTTGTAGGGGTGCCCGACCCTTGTTATTAATTCTTTTTTATCGCTTTTTCCATTAAGCGGGTGCAAATATACACTTATTTGTTTATAGCACAGCGTTTAGGGCAAAAAAAGTTAAATGCATTTAACAACTGAACCCCATACCGTTAAACCTATCACAAACCATCCCAACTATTTGTTATTCTGACATTTAACCTTAACTTATGTAGTGAAGTCATCGAAAGTCGATGGCCCATAACCGATAAAATGTAGATAGATTATGAAGTATACTGTAGAAATGTCGAACAAATTGAACGAACTTTTGGAAAGAACCTACGATGCTGAGAAAGGATTTAAACAAGCAGCTGAAAAGGTAGACAATAAAACCATTAAGCAATTCTTTATGGATAGATCCAATCAACGTCAAAATTTTGCAAAAGAACTTAAGGCTGAAATTATGTCGTTCGGAGAAAAACCTGAAGATAGCGGTAGTGCAAAAGGCACATTACACCGATCTTGGATTAATTTTAAATCTTTGTTTTCTTCCAATAGTGAAGAAGCAATGTTAGAAGAGGTGCATCGTGGAGAAAAAGAGGCTATAGAAACCTATAACGACATACTGCAAGACAAAGATTTTGTATTGCCCCCAACCACCGAGAGTCTACTGATGAAACACAGAAATGCCATCAGAGACACTTTGGAAACGGCAAATATATTCGAAACAGCAGTATCGTAATTCCAAAAGTCACTAGATACAAGCAGAAAAGCTGGGATTTATTCCCGGCTTTTTTTAGTTGATAACTCCTCACAACTCTTTTTCACCAAATCTATCTTCTTCCGTAATTTTATTCATTCTTTTTTCGACCGAGACTGTTAGCTTATGTATTTGATTTTTGATACCGAAACCACTGGCTTGCCCAAACGTTGGGATGCCCCCATTACCGACACCGACAACTGGCCACGATGCGTTCAGATAGCTTGGCAGTTGCACGACGAACTTGGTAATCTGATAGAACATCAGGATTTTTTGGTAAAACCCGAAGGATTCAACATTCCCTACGAGGCCGAACAGATTCACGGTATATCCACAGCTTTGGCCGAAGAAAAAGGAGTGCCTTTGAGCGAAGTCCTGGAAGCGTTCAACAGGGCATTGCTACAAACCAAATTTGTGGTGGGCCAAAATGTGGGCTTCGATATCAATATTATGGGATGTGAATTCCACCGTGAGGAAGTGCAAAGTCCCCTAACGGAACTTCCCGTGCTAGACACCTGTACCGAGCATACCGCGGAACTCTGTAAAATACCCGGAGGACGTGGTGGTAAATTCAAGCTGCCAACCTTGACAGAGCTCCACGAGTTCCTGTTCGGTGAGCCCTTCGCCGAAGCACACAACGCAACTGCGGATGTGGAAGCTACGACCCGTTGCTTTTTGGAATTGGTCCGCAAAAAACAATATTCCTACCAAGAACTCGATGTTCAACCCGATTATTTTGAGCGATTCTCCAAAGCCAATCCGCAGGAAATAGAGCTTATTGGGTTAAAGCACATCAACCTAAAGGCAGCATCCAAAGAAATTGCCGATGCCCTTTGGGCAGAAGATACGGGTGGCATTTCCGACGAGGAAATCCAAGAGAACGTGGAGACTTTGGAAGATGAACCTTTTGTTCATTTGCACAATCACTCCCAGTTTTCCGTACTTCAGTCCACCATCAACATAAAGGATTTGGTCAAGGCCACAGCTGATCACGGTATGCCTGCCGTTGCATTGACCGACCATGCCAACATGATGGGCGCTTTTCACTTTGTAAAAGAAGTGATGGGGCATAACAAAGCGGTAAAGGCTAAAAACGAAGAATTGATAGCCAACGGTGAACAACCGACCGAGAAAGAAATCACTCCCATTGTGGGCTGTGAATTCTTTGTGTGCGAAGACCATACCAATAAAAATGTAAAGGACTACGGGCATCAAATAGTGCTGCTGGCCAAAAACAAAAAAGGGTATCATAACTTGGCAAAAATGTCATCCATTGCCTATACCAATGGGTTTTACTACGTACCCAGAATCGACAAAAAAGTCATTGAGCAATACAAGGAAGACATCATCGCCCTTACGGGAAACCTATATGGTGAAGTGCCCAATAAAATCTTGAATGTTGGTGAAAACCAGGCCGAAGAGGCACTTTTATGGTGGAAAGAGCAATTTGGTGACGATTTTTACATCGAAATCATGCGTCACGGTCAAGAAGACGAAGATCGCGTCAATCAAGTTTTGGTGCGTATGGCCAAGGACCATAACGTAAAACTGGTCGCCACCAACAATACCTATTACTGCGATAAAAAAGATGCCGAAGCACACGATATTTTATTGTGTGTAAAGGACGGGGAAAAACAATCCACACCCATCGGTCGGGGGCGGGGATATCGTTACGGCTTGCCCAACCAAGAGTACTACTTTAAGTCTTCAGACGAAATGAAGGAGCTCTTCAAGGATTTGCCCGAAGCCATTTTGAATATCAAGGAAATCGTGGACAAAATTGAGCCATACGACCTTGCAAGTGATATTTTGCTGCCCAAATTCAGTATTCCCGAAGAGTTCAAGGACCCACAAGACGATGTAGATGGAGGTAACCGTGGTGAGAACGCCTACTTAAGGCACATTACCTACAAGGGCGCCGAAAAACGTTACGGAGAACTTACGGACGAAATCAGGGATCGGATAGATTTTGAGTTGGAAATTATCAAAAACTCAGGCTATCCGGGATACTTTTTGATTGTGGAGGACTTTATCCGGGAAGCACGGAATATGGATGTTTCCGTAGGACCGGGCCGAGGTTCCGCAGCAGGTTCGGTGGTAGCGTACTGCTTGACGATCACCAACATCGACCCCTTGAAATACGACCTGCTTTTTGAGCGGTTCCTGAATCCGGACAGGGTATCGATGCCCGATATCGATATTGATTTTGATGATGAGGGACGAAGCCGCGTGATGGACTACGTAATCAATAAATACGGGGCCAACCAGGTGGCGCAGATTATTACCTATGGTACTATGGCGGCCAAATCGTCCATTCGAGATACGGCCAGAGTTTTAGATTTGCCTTTGGGCGATGCTGACCGTATTGCCAAATTAATTCCGAACATGTCCAAGCTCAACAAAATATTTGGGGTGGACGAAGCAGACCTAAAAAAGAAGTTCCGTTCTGAAGAACTCGAAAAGGTATATGAGCTCCTCAATATTGCCGAAACCGATGATTTGGAAGGCCAGACCTTAAAAATGGCCCGAGTGCTCGAAGGGTCTTTGCGAAATACGGGAATCCATGCCTGTGGTGTTATCATCACCCCGGACGATATTACCAATTTTGTACCTGTATCCGTGGCCAAGGATTCTGACCTTTATGTTACCCAGTTCGATAACTCTGTAGTGGAAAGTGCCGGTCTGTTGAAAATGGATTTCTTAGGATTGAAAACCTTGACCTTGATCAAGGACACGGTCAAAATTGTAAAAGCAAGAACGGGAATAGAGTTGGTTCCCGATGATTTTCCGTTGGATGATGAAAAAACATATGAACTCTTCCAACGAGGTGAAACCGTAGGGGTGTTCCAGTACGAATCCCCGGGGATGCAGAAACATATGAAAAACCTGAAACCTACGGTTTTTGATGACCTTATTGCTATGAACGCCCTGTACCGCCCGGGTCCAATGGAATACATCCCTAGTTTTATAGCCCGTAAACATGGTGATGAAGAAATCACCTATGACCTTCCGGACATGGAAGAATACCTACAAGAAACCTACGGGATTACCGTTTACCAAGAGCAGGTGATGTTGCTCTCACAAAAATTGGCCGGGTTCTCCAAAGGTGATGCGGATGTACTCCGAAAAGCGATGGGTAAAAAGATTTTTGCCCTGCTGGAAAAACTAAAACCACAATTTTTGGATGGAGGTGAGAAAAACGGACACCCGAGGGATGTACTCGAAAAAATTTGGAAGGATTGGGAAGCTTTTGCCTCCTACGCTTTCAACAAGAGTCACTCTACCTGTTACGCCTACATCGCCTACCAAACAGCTTATCTAAAGGCCCACTACCCTGCCGAGTATATGGCCGCCGTGTTGTCCAACAACATGAACGACATTAAACAGGTTACCTTTTTTATGGAGGAGTGTAAACGAATGGGATTGGAAGTATTGGGGCCTGACGTCAACGAATCCTACTACAAATTTGCCGTGAACAAGGACAATGCCGTACGTTTTGGCATGGGCGCCATTAAAGGTGTAGGTCGCTCTGCTGTGGAAACCATTGTTGAAAACCGAAAAGAAGGTGGGGCTTACCGATCTATCTTCGATTTGGCCAAACGTGTAGATTTGCGTGCCGCCAACAAAAAAGCCTTCGAGAATTTGGCGTTGGCTGGAGGTTTTGACTCTTTTGGAGATACGCATCGCGCACAATATTTCCATGATGATGGTGATGGCATCACGTTTTTAGAAAAAGCCGTGAAATATGGCTCTAAGTTCCAAGAAAACCAAAATTCATCACAGGTAAGTCTTTTTGGGGAAGCCAGCGAGGTTCAGATTCCCGAACCAATTGTTCCGCCATGTGAAGAATGGGGCACCATGGAAAAGCTACGCCGTGAAAAAGAAGTGGTCGGTATTTATATTTCGGGGCACCCGTTGGATGATTTCAAAAAAGAGATCAAGGCATTTTGCAAAAACACGGTTGCCGATTTCTCACGTTTGGAAGAGCATGTGAACCGGGAACTCACCGTTGCCGGTGTAATTACCGATGTGCAGCACCGCGTTTCCAAAAACGGTAAAGGCTGGGGACTCTTCACGCTGGAAGATTACAACGAATCCTACGAACTAAGGATTTTTGGGGAGGAATACTTAAAGTTCCGCCACTTCTTAATGATCAACTCCTTCGTGCACGTGCGTGCGTATGTACGCGAAGGCTGGGTAAATCGCGATACAGGCAAAAAAGGTGACCCTAGGCTCCAGTTCAACGACTTTAAACAGCTTCAGGATGTAATGGATGCCTTTGCCAAAAAACTTACCATCAAACTGAACATAGATCGTTTACAGGAGCAGCGCATCAGAACATTAAAGGACACTTTAACATTACATAAAGGGGACCACCCGATAAGTTTTGTAATTTATGAGATGCAAGAGGAAATCAAACTCAAACTATCGAGCCGAAAACAGAAGGTAAAGATTAACAGCGAGTTACTTTCCGAACTGGAAGCACATGAAATTCATTACAAATTGAATTAGACCATAATTATTGTCAATGGCGCAATAATTAAAACGAATACGCCCTGTGTAAGTTAGATGGGCATTATTTGACTAACTTTGTATAATATTAAAATAAATAAGATGGCACTAGAAATAACAGATGCGACTTTTGACGAAGTTGTTTTAAAAAGTGACAAGCCTGTCCTGGTAGATTTTTGGGCAGCATGGTGTGGACCTTGTAGAATGGTAGGTCCGATCATTGAAGAAGTAGGACAAGAATACGATGGCAAAGCTGTTGTTGGTAAAGTTGATGTTGACGCAAACCAACAGTTTGCCGCTAAATACGGTGTACGTAATATCCCTACTGTTTTGGTTTTTAAAGATGGTGAAGTTGTAAACCGTCAAGTAGGTGTATCTCCCAAAAAAACCTATACAGATGCTATTGATGCAGCACTGTAAAACAAAACTCGGAATTAGATTTTAAAAAAGGTTTGGCATTAGCCAAACCTTTTTTATTTTATCTTGTCTGCAGAAATCAGTTATGGACGTACGATCGGAACTTAGCAAAGCGACCCTTTTCCAAAACTTGGAGCTTTTGGCCCATCAAATTGTGGAAGGGTTTATCAGTGGTATTCATAAAAGTCCGTTCCATGGATTTTCGGCGGAGTTTGCCGAACATAAAATTTATAACCTAGGACAGAGCACCAAACATATAGATTGGAAGCTTTTTGCCCGTACGGACCGCCTATACACCAAACGCTTTGAGGACGAGACCAACCTTCGCTGCCATATGATTTTGGACAACTCGACTTCCATGTACTATCCGGAAGTGAAGGAATATTCCTTGGACAATCTAAACAAAATTGGTTTTGGGGTACTTTCCATTGCTGCCTTAATGCAAGTTTTGAAAAAGCAAAGGGACGCCGTTGGGCTAAGTATTTATTCCAACACCTATGATTTCCATGCTTCGGAAAAAAACAGTGAGCGCCATTTTCAGATGCTGTATTCCAAATTAAACGAAGTAGCTGTTCATGGAAGGAAGTCTGAAGAGACCAAAACCTATACATTTCTTCATCAAATAGCAGAAAAAATACACCGCAGGAGCCTGATTTTTCTGTTTACCGATATGTTCCAGACGGAAACAGAAGAGGAAAAATTGTTTGAAGCCCTGCGCCATCTCAAATACAACAAGCATTCCGTGGTTCTTTTCCATCTGTTGGACAACGCACACGAGCTCCATTTTGATTTTGAGAATACCCCCAAACGTTTCGTAGATGTGGAAACGGGCGAACAAATAGATTTATATGCCGATTCGATTAAAAAAGCCTACTCGGAAAGAGTATTACAATACCAAAAGGAACTAAAACTAAAATGTGCACAGTACCAGATAAAGTATGTGGATGTGGACATAGGTTCCAATTTCTCACAAGTTTTGAATTCCTTTATGATCGAGCGACAAAAATTTGCCTAAACATTTTTAAAAAAATGTTTTGCCATATCCGAAATGAGAATGTATATTTGCACTCGCTTTAAAAAAGCAATGAACAAGATTTGAATCCGACTGTTGTCGGAGTCTTGCAAAGATAAAATCATTGGTCTGGTAGTTCAGTTGGTTAGAATACCTGCCTGTCACGCAGGGGGTCGCGGGTTCGAGTCCCGTCCAGACCGCAAAAAGCTCCGATTACTCGGAGCTTTTTTGGTTTTACACCTTTCTTTATTTTAATAAAAAGTCCCCATTACCAAGGCAACAGGGACTTACTTTCAATCAGTACAAATTATTTATTCAGAAACAATAAAAAGACTTGCAATAGCGACCGCATCATCACCTGATAATGCTTCGTCATATGCTTCTGTAGATGCTTCCATGCTAAACGGAGCATCACTTCCTAGAGTGGTGACGTCCACGCCTCCCTGAACTACATTTTCCTCACCGTTGTATACAGCTTGTGTAGCTTCTGGCATACCGGCGCCACGCTCATTGTTGGTGATCCAGCCTTTAAGGCCTCTCAATCTTCTTACTTCAGAGGCGTGCATGGCTTCTACAGCATGTATCTGCAAAGCAGGAGTCAAAAAGTCAGACCCCAACAAGTTTCCTGCCTGCCCTTTGTAGGCCCTTACCCCAGTATCTTCAAACGCCTGGGCGAGTGCCAATAACTGGGCATATGCGGTTTCTTGGCCCACACCATTATCATTAAAAGGGTCAAAAGCGCCTCCGGCAGTAAAATCAAAAGTGGGTTTTTCTACCGGGGTAACCCCTGCACCTTCCAATCCAGCAATCAGAAAATCAACATGCGCCTGCTCATGCTTGGAAATTTGCATATAAACTGTTTCTGGCCTACCACTTGGCAATACTCCTGACTGAAGTGCCAAATCGTAAAACTCATCTTCCAAATATTCCAAGGTCAATGCCAATTGCAATGCGCTCACGGGGTCACTACCCGAATCTTGGGCAAAGGTTTTGTTCGGCATTGTGGCCAAACCAAATGGAATTGCACTTAGAACCGCTTTTTTACCAAGGGAACCTAAGGTCCCGAACATGTCTCGGCGTGAAGGCTTACCCTCTAATAGAGCTTCATTCGTAAATCCGTCCAAAAATTTTATAATATCCATATCGTATATCTTTTTTTAAAGTTTAAGGTAAATTGTTTGCTGTGAAAGAAGTCTGTATGAATCCCGTATCTCCTACTGCGGAAAGAACCACTGATGGGTCCAAAGCTGCCGCCAGTCCGGTGTCCGTAGTTACATAATCATCTCCGGCAAAATCTGCGGAACCTGGGTTAAGTAGTGTCCGAATCGCGGAAGCATGTCTCGCCTCTACAGATACAATTTTCCCTGCCAGTAACAGATATCCAGGGTTACTGATCAGGCGGCCTGCGCCATTGTAGGCTGCTACTCCAGTATCTTCCAATACACTTGCCGTGGTAAGCACTTGCTCCCTGTTGTTGAAATCCAAATCACCGTAATCAAATTCCAGTGTTGGAAGTACTAAGTCGGTATTCCCGTCAACAGCTGCTGTGATAGCGGTCTTAAAAAAGTCCCTATGGTTTACCTCATGATAATAAAGGTCGGTCAGGATTTGCATTTCTTCATCCGATATATTTCCATAAAAGGAGTTTACGACCTTGGTGTAGAAATCAGCTTCCAACTGTTCCAGTGCATACGCATAATTAAGGACACCCAAATCTCCTTGACCAAGATCAAAAATAGCTGGATTTGGATTCGGGTCTGGGTCCGGCATCATCCCCATTCCATTGTCATCGTTGCTACAGGCCACCAAAAGACCAGCCCCAACAACTCCCATACCTCCCAATTTTAGAAACTGGCGGCGGTTTGTTGCCTTTTCTACCGGTTTTACTTTGACTATACTTTTTCTCATAAGGCGAATTGTTTTAAAAGGTTAATACAATTCTACTTACGAGGTATATGAGAAGTGGTTTGGTATAAAGTGTTAAAAAAATGCAAAACCATATAAAATCACATCGACACAATACTGGAATATTCAAAAAAACGAACGATTTCTTGTAACAAGGATCAACGAGGCGACCATAAATTATCCATAACTGATTTTAATCGAAAAGGCTTATACCCCATTGTAAATCATAGTTATACAATTTAATTTTTCCGTGATAGTGTCAACATCTCCCCTTTTATAATCTTTACTTCATCACACATTTTGAATTTCAATGGAGACAATCACTATTCACCAAAAGAAATTCAATAAAATTGAAGTATATGGACGAAATCAATGATAATTTGAGTTACGGAACAGAAAAAGAGGTAATTATTATCACTGGGAGCAACGGCCTCATTGGATCCTTGTTGATAGAAAGATTATCCAAAAAATACCTGGTCGTTGGCTTAGACCGGACACACCCTTCTTACTCGCCCCACCAAGCCGAAAGCATAAATTTTGATGTAACCGATGAAAAGCCATCCACGTTGCCTTAAACCATATGTGGACTCTGGGGAAATTACGAAACAATATCCTAAATCTTCCGAACTAGTTGACCGGAATCCATCAGGTTACGATCCAGAAAATCCAGCCATATGCTTTGTCCATGTTTGATTATTTCTGCTAAATTGTTCATGTTCTATTCTTTCTATATCCTACATTCCTTTTTACTATACCAATGCCAAGGCTCTTTCAACTACATTTTCCACAGTAAAGCCATACGCTTGTAATACCTCTTCGCCGGGAGCAGATTCACCAAATCCTTCGACCCCGATAACATCGCCTTCATCCGTCACATATTTGCCCCAGCCCATGGGTGATGCAGCCTCAACAGCCAATCGCTTCCGCAAGTCCTTGGGAAGCACAATTTCTTTGTACTCTTTACTCTGTTCTTCAAAGAGTTCCCATGACGGCATGCTCACAACACGTGCATCAATATTCTTCTCCTTTAGTTTTTCTTGGGCGGCCAAGACCAATTGCACCTCTGAACCGGTACCAATAAGAATGATTTCAGGGTCATTTTGGGCCTCAGAAATTATGTAGGCACCTTTTTCCAGCGACTTTGCCTTAGTATATTTTTCTTGGTCGATGATGGGAAGCCCTTGCCGGGTAAGGGCAATGGCGACCGGTCCTCCAGAATGTTGGATGGCTACACGCCATGCCTGGGCGGCCTCGTTGGCATCTGCGGGACGGATGACTATAAGGTTGGGGACGGCCCTGAGCCCTACCAGCTGTTCTACTGGCTGATGAGTGGTACCATCTTCCCCTAGCCCTATACTATCGTGGGTAAAAACGATGATGGGCCGTATCTTCATAATGGCGGCTAATCGGATGGGAGGCCTCATGTAATCAGAGAATATGAGGAAGGTGGCCCCATAAGGTATCAGATAGTTGCTCAGGGCCATTCCGTTTAAAATGGCGCCCATAGCATGTTCACGCACGCCGAAATGAAAGTTGCGCCCGTCCCTAACACGTGCAGAGAATGATTCATAATCTTTCAATTCCGTAGCTGTGGAGGGGGCAAGATCGGCGGACCCTCCCAATAAATTGGGCAACTGCCCGGCTATAGCGTTCAATGCCTTTCCAGAGGCTTTTCGTGTGGCCATTTTATCGCCAGGCTCAAAAATGGGCAACTTTTCTTCCCAACCGCTCGGAAGATTCCCTGTGGTCATTTGTTCGTATTCTTCAGCAAGTTCTGGGTATTTCTCTTTATATTTTTTAAACAGTTTTTTCCATTCCTGCTCTTTTTTTTCACCCTTTTTTCCTGCTTCTCGATAGAACTGCAACACTTCGTCATCCACTACAAATTTGGCTTCTGGATCAAAACCGAATTTTTTCTTGACCAGTTTTACCTCATCTTCTCCCAAAGGTGAACCATGGGCCTCCCCGGTATCCTGTTTGTTGGGACTGCCATAGGCAATATGGGTGCGTACCTTTATAAGGGAAGGACGTTCGCTCTCTTCTCCAGCTTTTATAATTGCTTTGGAGAGTGCTTCTACATTATTACCATCATCCAGTTCCTGTACGTGCCATCCATAGGATTGAAAGCGTTTGGAGGTGTTATCTGAAAATGTGATACTGGTGTCACCTTCTATGGAGATATGGTTGTCATCATACAAATAAATGATATTGCCCAACTTTAAATGCCCTGCCAACGAAGCAGCTTCCGCACTTATTCCTTCCATAAGGTCTCCATCGCTACAAATCGCATACACCTTATAATCGAATAAATCAAAATCGGGTTTGTTGAACCGCGCGGCCATATATTTTTGGGCAATGGCCATACCCACGCCATTAGCAAAACCTTGGCCCAACGGCCCTGTGGTAACCTCCACGCCGTCCAACAAGTGTTTTTCGGGGTGCCCGGCCGTTTTGCTATGCAACTGCCTAAAATCTTTTAAATCATCCATGTTGATGTCATACCCTGTCAAATACAAAAAATTGTACTGGAGAATACAGGCATGGCCAGCAGAAAGTATGAATCTATCACGATTGGCCCAATCAGGGTTTTTTGGGTTATAATCCATCACCTGTGCCCAAAGTATATGCCCCATGGGCGCAAGTGCCATTGCTGTGCCCGGGTGTCCGGACTCAGCTTGTTGTACGGCATCTGCCGATAGTATTCTTACGGTATCAATTGCTCTTTGTTCTTTGGTTTTGCTCATATTCGGGAATTTATGTTTGTTGAAATACACTTCAATACCTATATGATATCCATTTTGTATGCTATTGATTGATGGTATCCATAAAAAAATTGGTTCAAACAAAGCAATCCATCGCGGACAATCAGAAATGTGACAACGGTTGATGGAATTTCAACACAACCCGATACCATTCAAGTTATTTCCTTTTGCGTCAATCTAAGGAATTATGTAGGCTTATCTTTTTGAGCGAACATAAGTTTTAACCTTAAAAAATTAGATATCATGAAATTGAAAGAAAAAAGAATTGCGATTTTGGCCACGGATGGTTTTGAACAATCGGAACTGTTTGAGCCTTTGGAAAAATTAAAATCAGAAGGAGCCACCGTGGACATTGTTTCCACTAAAGAAGGTGAGATAAAATCTTGGAACAAAACCGATTGGGGAAAAAGCATCAAAGTCGACAAAACTGTGGATTCGGCCCACATACTTGATTACGATGCCCTGGTCTTGCCCGGTGGAGTGATGAACCCGGACACATTGCGGACCCATACGGTTGCCGTTAACTTTGTTAAAGGTTTTTTCGAAAGAAGCAAACCGGTAGCGGCCATTTGCCATGCTCCTTGGCTTTTGATAGAAGCAGAGGTGATCGATGGACGAAAAGTAACTTCCTATAAGAGCATTAAAAAGGATGTGATCAATGCCGGTGGGCTTTGGGAAGATAATGAAGTGGTAGTGGACAGTGGCTTGGTAACAAGCCGAAACCCTGGAGACCTACCTGCTTTCTGCAATAAAATCGTGGAAGAGGTTTTGGAAGGGAAACATGAAGAACAACATGCCTAATATCTTGTTTTCCTAAGAATAAGAATTGTAAAGCATGTACCAATTAATATGGGCGACCGCTTAAAAGTGGTCGCCCATTATTTTTAATGTAAAGGGTCTCTTTTCGTCTCTCCTTTTTTCTTGGTTGATGGAAACCTCAGTGGCCTGACCGGGCTCAAAATTATAATTGTCGGGCTTTTCCACAACAATTCTTAAAACGTTATGATTGGTGAATCTTATGGATTTGATCTTTACAATGTGCTTTTTGATGTCTGCTTTATTTTTTTTGAGCTTATTTTTTTCCTTCTATTTTATCGTCTATATAACCAAACACAATATTGATGATCACTACCAAAATGGTGAGTATGCCCAGTTCCACAAACATGGATGTGGCCGCTAGACACCCAGCTCCCCCACTGCACCATAGTGTAGCTGCAGTAGTAAGCCCCTTGATTTTGTCTTCTTGCTTTTTTTGCATGATTACTCCGGCACCTAGAAACCCCATGCCTGTGACCACTTGGCTTAACACCCTTGTAATATCTGCATATTCTTCACCATAGAACCGTAAAGAAACAAGGACATATGCACAAGCTCCCACTGCAACCAAAGTATTGGTCTTAAGCCCGGCATTTTTACCCTTGTACTCGCGCTCCAACCCAATGAACAGACCAGCAAGTATGGCCAGGCCCAACTTTAGGGTAAAGGCGATTACTTCTTGCGAATCGTATGTAAAAAGTTCTGTGATACTATTTTGTGTTTACAGTCAATATTTTGAATTTCAAGCAGCAACCTTGGTAAACTACTTTTTTAAAACATTATAGATCAACGTAGAAAACACAATCATTAACGCTATAAACAACCTACTTTTTCGGCGCAGCAGGTTGCATTGAAATACTCCACACAAACTTGTACCTAAAAGCTCACGGAGGTTTCAAATATCAAACCTGAGAGCAGTACCCCAACGGCAACAATGATCAAAACGACCAATACGACTATAAAACCCGTTTTGGTGGCGCCATTTTTCTTAAAAATATAGTTGCGTTTTGGATTGTCTAGCTCTTTTACAAGTTCTGTTTTTTCCTCTGGTTGCTTTTCGTTTTCCATTTTTTACATGTTTATTATTTGATTTACAGGTGCATAGCTAGTTCAAAATAGCTCTTTCCGATTATGTGTTTGACATATTCCACAAAATTTTTGACGCAAAAAGGAAAATTTGGACGTTGTTTGATAAAGACGGCCAAAAAACACCATTGAAGAAATGTTGACGAACGACCTGATGCGCTTGTACAATGTTTCTTCCTATTTGGCCGATCACTTGAACTATTTTAGCGTTGCCATTTATCCAACCAGTTCAAAAAAAACAACTGGACTGACCCCCGATCAGTTCTAAAAAATCGTGAAAATGCACAGGAAGAATGGGATATAATATTATGGACACTCTTTCCACTTTTTTTAAAAAAAGACTAAAATCTCTTCTGTTGACGATAATTATGTAACAGAATCCACAAGTTATGTAACGTAAACCGTAATATCATCATTACATTACCCTTTTACGTTTGGCCCTAACACAAAACGTCTTTAAAACAACAGAACCATGAAAACAAAAGCGCCACAGACCACATACTTTAGAAATATGTTTGAACAGTTTCAAAATGATATTGGGGGCGACCTAAAGGTCGATTCGAACAACGAACATACTCTTGACATCAACAATGACTTTGGAGACGGCTATATCAAAGGAATCTCGTTTAATGATGGTATGTGTTATATGGAGTTCGATATTAAATTTACCAAAGATTTAACCATGGTCGTCAATTCGCCAGAGTACACCTCCATTTGCTTTGCATATTGTTCCCAAGGGCAGATAGCGCAAAGCTTTGGGAAAAATGGCAAAAAAACCGAACTGGAAAGTTTTCAAACTGGAATGTTGGCCAGCAACTCCTCACAGGACAACCTATTGTACTTTGACGAATCCACCAACTTAAAAATGATGCTGATCATCGTAAATCCTTCGAAGAACAATAGAGCAGAAAAAAACCTCAACCAAAAACTACAGAAACTGTTCTTCGATAACATGGAGAACGACAATTTTGTTTATGTAGGTTCCCATAATTTAAAGGTAGCGGATAAAATACAACAGCTTAAAAGTATTTCCATAGATGGCATTGCCCGAAAAATAATGATCGAGGGATTGGTACACATGATATTGGCATTGGAAATACAACAACATTCCGACGACTTAAAGAATGCTGTTCTTCGTGACTCAATGCTGACTTCTAGGGAAAGAGGGGTGGTACAAGAGCTTTCGGAATTCATCAGCAACTATATAGAGAGAAAACTGCCCATATCCTATTTATGCAAAAAAAGCGGGCTATCTCCTTCAAAATTGCAAGAAGGCTTCAAATTGATGCACGGCACCACAGTGACCGATTACATCCGAAATGTAAGAATATGTAAAGCGGAAGAATTGATAAAGACCACTGATTTAAATATTTCACAGGTGGTCTATAGCATCGGATTCATAAGCAGAAGTTATTTTTCAAAAATTTTCAAAGCAAGATACAATTGTAGTCCAAAGGAATATAAGGACAAGCAAAATTCCCGCCTTGTTCCAGCCTGATTGCACCATAGCGCTCGCTCCCCTATTACCCTAGGCCGTATGGCCCATTAAAAAAGCAAATGGCACTATAACGTTTTCGACAAATCGTAATAGGGCACCTATTACGTTATAAAAAGCATAAACCCCTTGTATTATTGGGATTTAAGGCCTTATTTTCTTACCTTTGTCTCGATGAACGTTAAGCTCCACGAGAGAAAAAACTGTAGAATCCTAAGTTTTAATTATCTGGTATTCAGAAACCAGTCAGATAAGTTCATTCCGCCTACCCTTTAATTACCTTCCCCTTATTCGGGAAGTAGACCCTATTACTATGGGAACTTAAGGACATTTCGTCCATCCTTTTCCATTTAGCCCTAATCGAAGCTTTAACTAAACTAAAAACTTAAAAATTAATCCATTATCGTTCAAAACAAAAGCATGGTAATTAAGACCTACGATGCCTATACAAGGCTTTCTACCATGGAAGCCGACCGGTTTGCCAATTTTCTCTTTGACCACCAAGAGGGCAAGAGAGCTACAAAAAAAGCAATTAGAAAGGCTATACAATATTCTACCAAAGATATTCCCGGACTTGGCGGATATGTGTTCGCCATGGAGGACAAAAATGAAATTTTAGGTTTGGCAGTTGTAAACAAAACAGGCATGGGAGATTATATACCCGAAAATTTCTTGGTATTCTTTGTGATTCACAGAGATTATAGAAACAACGATATAGAGCAAAAACTATTGGACTACACCCTGCAATATTGTAAAGGAGACGTTGCCGTTCACATTACAGGTGAAAACCAATATCCGAATAAAAAATTTTTTGAAGATAAAGGGTTCAGCGCAACCCATTTAGAAATGAGATTGAACAGATAAACCATTATATGTTAAAAATAGAAGTTAAGCCAGGCGAAAGTATTGAAAGGGCTCTAAAACGCTATAAAAGAAAATATAGAAACACAAAGCGTTTGGACCAAATACGCAGCCGGCAAGAGTATACCAAAAAATCAGTAGAACGCCGAAAAACACTTAAAAAGGCACAATATAAAGAGCAATTCCTGAACGAACAGGAAGACTAATAACATCAAAAATTAAAGTATCAATAACAATAAAATGAGACTTTCAAGAATTAAAAGGGAAACAAGATATGAAAAACGCTATAGCGTTAAAATGGGAGAACTTACTACCCGTGTCACCTATATAAGAAGGTACATAATGGGACTTCCCGTACGCACTTTGCACAGATACCGTTCAACATACTACGGTAAGGTCAAAGATTGCAACGATTGCAACGTATTATCATAACATTATTAGAACTTTTTATATAAACCTTTTAACATAAACAATGAAAGTATTGGTTATTGGCGCAGGTAACATGGGGCTTACCTATGCCACAGGTATGTCTAAATCCAAATTGTTGAAAAAACGCAACATCATGGTGCTGGACAAATCAAAAGAAAAATTGGAAGAAGTAGGTAAAATAGCCTATTTCGATGCCATTGACAAAATCGAAGATTGTGTTCCACAGGCGGATATCATCTTTTTGGCCGTAAAACCATATCATGCCGAGGAACTTTTTGGGCGCATGAAACCATTGGTAAACCCAGAACAATTGTTCATATCCATTATGGCAGGGGTCACCATCAACTATATACAGGAAGCCCTTGGTATCAAAAAAGTGGTAAGGGCCATGCCCAATCTGCCAGCTCAAGTTGGTAAGGGTTTGACCAGCTACGTGTCCGCCGAGGAAGTTTCCCGATTGGAACTTTTTATGGTCGAAGGGCTGTTGGATACAACGGGTAAATCGCTTAGAGTGAAAAATGAGAAATATATTGATGCATCTACCGGAATTTCTGGAAGTGGACCAGCATATGTTTTCTACTTCATGCAAAGTATGATGGAAGCCGCACTACAAATGGGATTCTCCGAAAATGTATCCAAAGTACTCGTGAGCCAAACATTTACAGGTGCCGTGGAATTGTTCAACCAGAACAACCTAAATCCCGACACTTGGATGGAGATGGTAGCCTCCAAAGGAGGAACCACCAGGGCCGCCTTGGACTCCATGGAAGACAACAATGTAAACGAATTAATCAAAGAAGCCGCCTTTGCAGCATTCGGTAGAGCTGTGGAACTGGGCGAAGAATACTAAAACATGTATAAAGAACTAGTGGTCATCAAAGTAGGTACAAATGTGATGACCAACAAAGACAACAGAATTGTAAGACCAGTGCTCAACAATTTGGTACAACAAATTGCAGAGCTTTACGAACGTGACATCATGACCATTTTGGTCTCCTCTGGGTCGGTAATCGCCGGTAAAGAGGTTCTGGGAAAAGCAAAGATCAAAGATAAGACCCAACGTAGGCAAGTATATTCCGCCATTGGGCAACCCAGAATGATGAGGCATTATTATAACATATTCAACGATTACGGAATGAAATGTGCCCAGGTACTCCCAACAAAAAGGGATTTTAATCCTGGCGTGCACCGCGACAACATGATCAATTGCTTGGAAGGACTCCTTTCCGAAGGCGTGATTCCGATTGCCAATGAGGATGATGCCGTTTCCGTATCCATGTCCATGTTTTCGGACAATGATGAATTGGCCACTTTGCTGGCACAACTGATGAAGGCAGACAGACTTATCCTAATGACGGATATTGATGGCCTTTACGATGGACATCCAGAAAAAGCCGATTCCAAGGTAATCGACAAGGTCGAGCCAAAAGAAGACTTGGACAAGTATATAGAAGAGGGAAACAAACAAGAAGGCGAAGGCCGTGGTGGCATGGGATCAAAATTAAACTATGCCCAAAAAGCCGCAGCGGCAGACATTCCATCTTACATTGTCAATGGGAAACGAGATAACGTAATCCTGGATATTGTAGAAGGAAAAAATGTAGGAACAGAAGTTTCAAAATAACAACAATGAAATTATTAAAAACAGATTTAAAAAATAAAGTATTGCAAGATATGGAGCGAATCCTTGATGAAAATCGGGACGAATTGCTCCAAGCAAACAAAAAAGATTTAGACGCATTCAACCGCGACGATCAAGCATTGTACGATCGTTTGGTGGTGGACCAAAAGAAAGTGGACCAAATGATCCAGGCCGTGAAAGAAGTTCGCTTGCAAGATGACCCGGTCAATAAGGAAATCTCCACAAGGGAATTGGACAACGGACTCAAAATCATCAACAGAACTGCTCCTTTTGGCACCATAATGATTATTTACGAGTCCCGCCCCGATGTAACCATTGAGGCAGCCGTACTTGCATTTAAGGCGAATAATAAAATATTGCTCAAAGGAGGTAAGGAAGCTTACCACAGCAACAAAGCCTTGGTTAAGTTCTGGCATCAAGCCCTGACCGAAAATGGTCTGTCCAAAGATTATAACCAGTTTATGGAGATGGACAGGACCCAAACACAGGAGTTCCTTAGGAATCCGGATCAGGAGCTAGACCTCATTGTTCCCCGTGGCGGCGAACGATTGATCAATTTTGTAAAAGAACACGCCAAATGCGCGGTGCTCATAAGCGGTAGAGGGAACAATTTCCTATATGTGCACAAAGAAGCCGATTGGGAAAAAAGTTTGAAAGTGATTTTGAACGCAAAAACCCATAAGATTTCGGCCTGTAATGCCTTGGACAAAATTTTGGTTGATACTCAAGTTGATGGTTATGAAGACAAGCTGAAAGAATTACAACAAGTACTCACGGCAAACAATGTATCCATAATCGTGGATGATAAAGTCAAAAAAACATTGACCAATGAGGATGCCATTACCGATGAATCCATTTGGCAAGAAGAGTTCTTGGCCATGAAGTGTGTTATTGGTGCTGTCGATAATATTGACGAAGCCATGGATAAAATCAACAAGAACTCTGGAGGGCACTCAGCATCCATAATGACGGAGAACAATAGTGTAGCCAAAACGTTCATGGAAAATGTGGACTGTGCTGCGGTATACCAAAACGCATCCACCCGTTTCACTGATGGTGGGCAAATGGGCGTTGGTGCGGAACTCGCAATCAGTACGGACAAATTGCACCACCGAGGGCCACTCGGACTAAAACAACTGGTCACCAACAAATACTATGTATTTGGCGATGGGCAGATAAGGGTGTAAACATATATTGCATCAAACAAAAAAAGGAGGCTGATGGCCTCCTTTTTTGTACCATGTGGCCAAACTTTATTTTATTATCAAATTTCAAGGTATTTATTGGTAGTTTTTTAAGAAAATCTCTAGATTTATTACTTAAAATATATAAAATATGGGAAAATTTGAGATTAACACGGATAAAGCCGGAAAGTTCAGGTTTAATTTAAAAGCTGGAAATGGCCAAGTTATTTTAAGCAGTCAAGGGTACACCACCAAATCTGCTTGCGAAAATGGTATCGAATCTGTAAAAAAACATTCACAGGACGATGAGAATTTTGAAAGAAACACTGCGAAAGACGGCAGTCCATACTTTAACCTAAAAGCATCCAACGGACAAGTTATTGGAAATAGCGAAATGTATTCCAGTGATTCAGCTATGGAAAATGGCATTGCATCCGTCAAAAAAAATGCGCCGGACGCATCAGTGGAAGAAATTTCCTAAAAAACTGGTATCATTTCACATCGAATAAGACAGCCCAAAAGGGCTGTTTTTTTATGTCAAATTTTCACCCACCAATTCAAATGGGCCATTCATTGGTTTAAAAAGGGGCATCCGTTAATTGGGGCCCTAAAATCTCATTTATTGATTCTATGTTTGTCCTGCATGCATATTGATAAGCAAGATCAATATAACGCATGCACAGATAGCAATTCACTTTTGGCGACTGTTGGTCAAAAAAGTGTTTAGTTTAGTTGAGGTTTCCGTTACGCCAAGGAACTACAAAAGTTCCTTGGTTGTAATGGTTTTTTTATTTGGAACCTACCCCTTCTCCCTAATTTATCAATCCAGAGAATTATTGGCTTGTTCAGATAACCATCAAGATCTCATATTTCGGCAAAAAAAGGGGCTTCAAAAAAACCTAGATAAACTCAACTGGCCCATCCGTCAATTCAAAACCCGCATTCATGCATTTACTAAAACCTATAGATTTGGACGAACTTCAGCAAGCGGTGGAAAAGGCAAGAAACCGAATGGACACCAATGTTTACAGAGAACAGTTAGATATATTAATGCAAAGCATTTCTCGCGGAAAAGTACGTCCCGAAAAAATTTGCTTGGCCACCCCACGGCTGGAATGGAGTTTATTGCCTTAGATGACATAGTGGCCTGCAAAGCGGATGGCTCGTACACTTGTTTTATGTTGCAAGATCAAAGTATGCTCTTGGTGAGCAAGCATCTAAAGGAATACGAAATGCTACTTTCAGAACACAACTTTATGCGGGTACACAACAGTTTCCTTATCAACTTAAAAAAGGTAAAGAAATATGTTAAATCTGATGGAGGGCACCTTATCATGAGCAGTGATATGCAGGTGAATATTTCACCAAGAAAAAGAGATGATTTGATAGAGGCGATGAAACGTTTATAGCCTTATCAACCTTTCTTGTTGACCAAGCCTTTGGTAAACTCGTTCAATGCCTCGACCTTTTGTTCAAAATCACCCTTAAGGGTTTTTCGGTATTCGTTCAAGTTCTTGACCAAGTCATCAATGTTTTCTGGGAGCACGTCCTCAAAGAACTGTCTCAATCTTTTTGCCGTTGTCGGGGATTGTCCGTTAGTCGAAATGGCCACCTTTACATTTCCCTTGGTAACAATACCGCCCATATAAAAATCACAGAACGGTGGATTATCCGCCACATTTACCAATTTGCTCAACTTTCTGCAATCGTGGTACACCTGCTCGTTCACTTCGGGTTTATCCGTACAGGCCACGACCATATGCTTTCCTTCCAGATACTTTTCTTGATAAACATCTTTTGTAATCTCTACATTATGATTACCCGCCAACTTTAATGTTTCAGGCAAAAATTCAGGTGCAACCATTTGTACCTGCGCATTGGGACTTGACTTCAATAAAAAAGTCAGTTTTTCCAATCCAACATTTCCACCCCCAACAATGAGTACATTTAAGTTGTTTACCTTCAAAAAAACGGGATACAGCTCATTCCTTTCCATAGCATATCGATTTATAAGCGATTATCGTTGTAAAGTTAACCACTATTTTCGGGCCAAGCCTAACCTTATCTAAAATGTAGGCTCCTCCTTTTGTTTTTGGGAAGATTTAAACTCATATCGCACAAATAATTCGTGGGAACCGCCCGTATAGCTGGCCAAGTTTGAAGTGGTAAGATCATAAGCATACCCAGCACTAAAGTTTGGATTGATCTGCATTCCCAACAATGTGGAAAATGAATCGTCCCAACGGTAGGCCAATCCAAAAGTGAAGGTTTCCCTGAGCATAGCATTCACCGATAAATCGGCAATAATCGGAGCACCGGGCACCCACTTTACGAAGAAAGCTGGCTTTAGTTTCACATCTGGGGTCAAATCCACCACTTTTCCTCCGATAAAATAATAGTGCAAGCGTTCTGCAGCGATTTCCTGTTCCTCGCCATCATAATGCTTCTGCGAAAAAAAGTTGGGTATGGCAAAGCCCAAATACCCCTTTTTTGTATCATAATAAAGTCCTGCTCCAATGGTGGGGAAAAACTTGCTCTTGATGTTATTCTGGAAAGCCACATCGGAATCTTCGGTAAGTCCCTTGGAAAAATCTACATCAAAAATACGCCCGCCGAGCTTCATACCAAAGGATAGTTTGCTATGGGCACTATCCAACTGAATGGTATACGAAACGTTTCCGTCCAATGATATTTCGGATGAGGGACCCAAGGCATCGCGCGATATGATTCCTCCTACCCCACGTTTATTTTCTAAAGGTGTATCTACCGCCAACACCTGCGTATTGGGAGCACCATTTACCCCCACCCATTGCGACCGGTGCAACAACAAGGCGGTTAAATGCCCGTTATTGCCAGCAAATGCGGGATTGACACTCATAGTGTTGTACATGTATTGCGTAAACTGCGGGTCTTGCTGAGAATAACCAAAAATGGAGCATAGGACAAGCAGTAGCACAAGTACATGCTTACCTCCGATTATTTTATATTTCGATGAAACCAACTCCATTCTTTATCTGTTTAAATACAACCAGTCCGTTCTTGGCTCCGAACCATCCCCTAAATCCAATACATAATAATAGGTACCCACGGGCAACTGGTCCTCGGGCTGTACCATAGCGCGTCCGTTTGGCGTACCATCCCAATCATTTTTATAGGATTTTGTCTGGAAAACGATGTTTCCCCAACGATTATAAACCTGAAGCGTATTATTCGGGTAATGGCCTAAGCAATCAATCTTAAAATAATCGTTGACCCCATCTCCGTTAGGGGAAAACTCGTTGTAAACAACAAGACAACTTGGATCTACAAACGCCTCTGCTTCATTATTGATCTCATTGGTGTCCCACTGATCTACAAAGACAAGGCTTGCCCTATTCACATAATCATCAATATCCATAACCTCAACAGTAAGCAATAGGGTTGCTGTTTCGGTAACCGCAAGGGATTCAATTTCCCAAAATGAAGATTCAGCATCATAATTTCCTACTGTAGTTTCCGAACTGATGAATTGATAGCCCAAGGGCAATTCTTCCTGTATGCCGATATATGTGGCATCATCCAGACCTTGATTGATCACCGTTATTTCAAAAACAACCTCATCCCCTATATTGGGCATTACATTGTTTACGCTTTTTGTAATGGCAATATCCGTGGTTTGAGGCACTACAAAAGCTGATGCCTCGTCATCGTCCGCAATACTGTCGGCAAAATCATCTTCCCCGATTCCGGTTGATGGGTAGCTATCAGGGTCAGGATATAAACTTGAAGAAACAAAAGCCTCGTTCAAATATTCGTCTTCTGCACTTGTTGGCGCATTTACAACGGCCAAAATCTCTAAACTTTCAGTTTCCAGATTCAGAATGGTCCTGTTTATGCGCCAAATTCCGGTAGCCTGATTGTATATTCCAGCAGTGGAGGTGTGTGACTGGTATGTGTAACCCATTGGAAGCATATCGGTTACTTCTACATTTCTGGCATCGGACGGGCCATTATTGGTAACGCTCAGCACAAAGCGAACCACATCACCAACGTTGGGGTTTGTGTTGTCCACGGTTTTGGAAAGCGACAAATCGCTCAAGCCTTCTGGAATAGGTGTCACTGTTGATTGATCGTCTTCGGAGCCTAAGTTATTGTTGGGTGTGGAATCAGGGTCAAAAGTATCCAAAGCAATCAGTTCGGCCCTATTCCGATATTCACCACTAGCAAGTACAATTGCCCGTATCTCCAATGTTTCGATCGAGGCGTTTGTTAAAGATGGTAAATCCCATGTACCAGCAATTTCATCATAATTTCCGGCCGATGTGGTTGCCGAAACAAATTGGTAACCGTTCCTCAACTCATCTTCAATGATCAATCCAAAAGCATCGTTCGGCCCATCATTGTTCACCTCAACAGTAAAAATGATTTCCTCCCCAACTTCTGGGTTCATATCGCTTACAGTTTTGAAAACGGAAATATCGGCAACATGTCTTGGCACGACCGTTTGTTCATCCTGATCATCTTCTGAAAGTGCATTGTTGCCAGGCGTTGAATCTATATCGAAAAAAATGGCATTGATCAACTCGGTACTCGCTGTATAATCACCCGAAGGATTTACTTCGGCAATTATTTGAAGCTCTATCTGTGACTCCAAAGCCAGATTGCCCACGCTCCAAATTCCGTTTGATGGATTAAACAGTCCCCCTGAATTATCGGAAACATAGGTAAATCCATCCGGTAACGTGTTTTCCACAACAATTCCGATGGCATCACTTGGCCCTTCATTGGTCAGTGTGATGGTAAAAATAACCTCTGAACCTACGTCCGGAGTTGCGTTGTCCACACTCACATTCAAGTTTAAATCAGCAGAAGGAACGGGAGTGGTCCCGGCATTGTCTTGATCATTCTCAAAAATGCTGTTATTGTTGGGTATGGAATTGGGATCGTACTGATCGGAAGAAAAAACCTCCGTAACGTTGAAGTAATCCCCTGTGTTGTTCACCGTGGCCACAATGGTAAGGGTTTCTGTACTTGTATCTTCCAAGGTTCCATTAAGATTCCACATTCCCGAGCTTTCATTGTAGATGCCTGCCGTGGTTCCGTGGGAAACATAGGTATATCCATCAGGCAGCAAATCCATTACTGCGACCCCTGTGGCTTCACTTGGGCCCAAATTGGTAATGTTGATGGTAAAGATCACATCTTGACCCACATACGGACTCAGAACATTAACAGATTTTTGCAATAGCAAATCGGCCACTGGAATAACTATGGGTTCAATGGTCTGCTGGTCATCTTCCGACTCGTTGTTGTTGTTTGGGCTGGAATCCACATCCATTTCCGAGACATTGGTCAATTCGGCGGTATTGGAATAATTTCCTGTTGGCAGAACCTCTACGGTAATTTCCAAAGTTTCAGAAGCTCCGTCGGCCAAATCACCCACAACCCATGAGCCGTTGGTAGAATTATAAGTTCCAATGGAAGGGTTGGAACTCACCAATTGATAACCAGTGGACAAAACATCCGTGACCACAATATTGGTGGCATCACTTGGACCATCATTCTGAACCGTGACCATAAAAAGTATCTCCTCTCCCACTTCCGGGATGACTTGGTCTACCGTTTTGGCAACGGATATATCCACCAATGGTACCGGTATCACCGATACACCATCTTGATCGTCTTCACCAGGGACATTGTTGTTCGGAGTTGAATCCATATCCGTTTGATCATGAGCTATAATTTCTGCCATGTTATCATAATCTCCAGAAGCGTTTACGTTGCAAAGGATACTTAAACTGGTTGAGTCACCGCTTGCAACCGAACCCACATTCCAAACACCAGTAACTTCATCGTAAGCACCTCCACCATCGTCAGAAACATAGGTATATCCAGAGGGCAATAGATCCAATACCTCTACAGAAGTTGCTCCACTGGGACCGTCGTTGGCCACCGTTAGGGTAAACCTTACATTGTCGCTTACCAAAGGCGGTGATTTATCAATAGTTTTGGTCAATGAGAGGTCAATTACCGGCTCTGGCGTCAGAATAATTTCATCTTGATCGTCCTCGGCCGGAATATTGTTGTTGGGTGTTGAATCAATATCAAAAGCATCCGAAGCGATTATTTGTGCTGTATTTGTATAATTTCCCGAGGCATTTATATCAACTACAACGGTAAGTGTTTCCGTAGTTGCATTGCCCACAGTTCCTATTTCCCAAATTCCCGTGATGGGATCATAGGTCCCCGATGTCGACGAATAAGAATCAAAACTGAACCCTGACATCAATTGGTCTTGAACCTGGACATTGGTGGCATCATGAGGTCCGTTGTTGGTTACGGATATCTCAAAACTGGTTTGTGAGTCCACATAAGGGGACATGTTCCCTCCTACTACGGATTTACTAAGAGATAGATCAGCTTGAACCGGAGCGGCATCAATGTTATCCTCATCATCTTCGCTCTGGTCACCATCGTCATTGTTCGCAGTACTATCCTCATCAATTTGATCGGCATAGATCACTTCAGCCACATGAGTGTACTCTCCATTGGACCCTGTAGGGGTAAGTACCGTGGCATTAAAGCTTAAAGAAACTGTATTGCTCCCTACTGGCACATCAAATCCAAACCATGTGATTTTCTGTGAACCATCTACAGAACCGGCATTATCGATTGCGGCAATATTGGAATATCCAGAGGGCACAAAATATTCTACCACAACATTTGTTGCATCGATATCTCCAAAATTGCTCATGTTTACAGTGAAAGTTACCACTTCGCCAATATCAGGTTCGGTATTGCTTGCCACAATTTCCATTTCCAGATCTATACCCTGTACTGTAATACCGATCAAGTCTGATGCTTCATCACAACTAGAACCGGAAACGGTCCATTCAAAAATGTAATCTCCCGGCACCAAATCCAATAATTGGGTTTGGGGGTCATTTACATCAGCAATGATTACCGAAGATGGGCCAGATAAACGGCTCCAAGTTCCCAAACCGTCAACTGGTGCGGCATTGGCATCCATCAAAACGGCATTGACCTGTGAAACGACCTGATTGGGTCCTGCGATAACAACACAATCCTGTGCATATCCCACTTGAACCGAAGCTATACCAAGAAGGGTCAACACTAAAAAACACCTAAAAATTAGGGAGGATTGGGGTTTGTTCATAGTTTGGATGATGAGGTGTTCCTTACGTAGTAAGGCATACCCAAACTTATCAAGAACAGGGTAGATTGGAGAAGTTATGTTGTATGGCAAGATGGTTTTGTTGTGAAATGGCACTTTAATGATGGAAAAAATATCCTACTTTAATTATAAATCCAAAAAGAAATACACCTCTTCAATTGCCAATTTTATTGAATCTCTATATATACTTTCACAATTGACAAAATTAACATTCACTATTAAGGAAATGCTAAAAAAATATGGACATTAAGGAAATTACCCTTGCATAACAATGTTTTTTAATAGATTTGTTCTTGAATGAAAAACAGTCGTTTTTTAAATAGCATCACCTTTGCGTTTCTTGCCCTGTTTTTGGCAACGAAGCTTGTTGGGCTCCATGTGCTTACCCACCACGACGACACGGAAGGGTATTTAGATCATTGTGCCATTTGTCACAATATCGCCTCCGATACTCATACGCCTGGTATTTTAACCGATTCTCATGAACCTATTTCCGAGCAAATTGAAATAGCTGTTCAACAGAACATTGATTCCAAGTACGATTTTCAGGTTTCTGGCACCTTGACAACAAGCCAGCTCTTCTCGAGGCCTCCGCCAACAATCTAAAAACCCATTCATTTTTTCAACAAAAAGTCTTGGTCTTTTTTAAGGACTAAAGAAATTTGACTGTATTCAATATGTACAAAAGCATGCTGTAATCGCATAGCTTTATCAACTGTCCATTGATGGATTCATTCAAACTTTTCTGAAATAATGCAATGGGGGAATAGTCTAGAAGCTTCCTCTCTGGAGGCAATTTGAGAATCCCATAGTATTCCCTAAAATGATTAAACATATGCTATTCGCATGGCTGTTCATCGGTCTGTGCGTTTCGGCATCCGCTCAAGAATACCACACTTTAAAAGGTATTGTAGTGGATGCAAATACTTCGGCACCCATAGCTGGAGTAAACATAATCGGAAAAGATTTATATGCAATTTCTGCGGACAATGGCGAGTTCGTCATAAAAAACGTTCCCGCTGGAAAACACCGCTTTGAAATTACCCATATCGGGTACGGCCATGAACATTTTACCGTGGAAATAGGTCAAAACGATGTCAAAGGACTGACCATCCGATTAAAGGAATCCATCACAAATTTGGATGGCGTGGAACTTCTTGGAAAAACGGAAAAACGAAAAACTCAAGAACTCTCCACCATAACTGTTGGGGTGGATGAAGAATTCCTGAACAAGAATCGGGAAAACAGCTTAATGCAGACCCTAAAAAAGATTCCCGGGGTGAGCACTATAACCATTGGTTCTGGACAATCAAAACCTGTAATCCGTGGTTTGGGCTTCAACCGGGTCAGTGTGGTCCAGAACGGTATTAAGCACGAAGCGCAACAATGGGGCAATGATCATGGCCTTGAGATTGACCAATACGGAATAGAAAGTATACAAATTGTAAAAGGCCCTGCTTCGCTGGTCTACGGTTCGGATGCCATTGCAGGGGTCGTGGACATTCAACCCTCCAAAGTCCCATTGCCGAATTCGTTCAGTGGAGAAGTTAATATATTGGGAGAGACCAACAACGACCTGATCGGCATATCTACCGGTGTACAGGGACGAAAGCAGCATTGGTTCTACAGAGGTCGTTTAACCTATAGGGATTATGCCGATTATAAAGTTCCCACGGACAGGATCAACTATGAAAACTACATTTTTGAGCTTCACGAGAACAACCTCAGAAATACTGCGGGCGAAGAGATCAATACCAGTTTTAGTATTGGTTACATCTCCGATAAGATAAAATCTGAAACCTTTTTTAGCAATGTCAATGCCAAGAACGGTTTTTTTGCCAACGCCCATGGTCTTGAAGTTCGCTCCTCCAACATTGATTATGACAGTTCTAACCGTGATGTAGACCTTCCTTATCATCGTGTGAACCATTTTAAGGTAACCAACAACACCACCCTGTATTTGGACCAACATATTTTGGAGCTTGATTTCGGCTATCAAAACAACCAACGGGATGAAAATTCGGAACCCGTACCACATGGATACATGCCAACTCCCTCCAATAGCAGAGAACGGATATTCACTAAAAATACATACTCCCTAAACCTTAAAGATACCTTTAGCCCCAATGACAAGCACAATGTAGTTCTTGGAATAAACACCGAATTACAGAACAACAATATTGGTGGTTGGGGTTTCTTGATCCCAGCATACAACAGATACTCCGCAGGAGTTTTTGTTTACGATCATTTTAAGATAAATGAGAATTTCCACCTTCAAGGTGGGCTACGTTATGATGCAGGCCTGATGGAGACCAAGGCTCATTTTGATTGGTTCCAAACACCAATCAACAACCCCGATGGCTCAACCTCTTATATGTATTTGCAACGCTCACAAGGCAAGAGCCTTGAATTTGGTAACCTGAGCGGTTCCTTTGGATTGAGTTACATCCATCAAAATACCACATTTAAAATAAACCTTGGCAAGAGTTTTAGAATGCCCTTGGCCAACGAACTGGCCTCTGATGGGGTAAACTACCATATGTACCGATACGAGAGGGGAAATATGAACCTTGATCCTGAGCAATCCTATCAGTTAGATATCGATATTGATCATTCCACTTCAAAATTCAACATTGGGATAAGTCCATTCGTGAATTTCTTTGAGAATTTCATTTACCTGAACCCAACCCCTAATTATTATGAAACCTTGCAAATTTACGAGTACACCCAAAGCAAGGTTTTCCGATTTGGCGGTGAAGCTCGTGCCGGGGTCAATGTAACTCCGATGCTGCGGTTGAATGCGTCTGCCGAGTATGTGTATTCCAGACAGACCAGCGGACCCAAAAAAGATTTTACCATTCCGTTTTCGCCTCCGCTCTCGGGATTGTTCTCGGCCAGCTATCAATTCAAGGATATCGCATTTATGCAATCGCCTCAGCTTACGGCTGATTTTAGGGTAACAGCCGCCCAAAATGATATTGTGCCTCCAGAAGAGGTTACCGATGGGTACCAAGCGCTCAATCTCTCGGCCAACACAAAAATCCAACTCTTTGGCAAGGGGAAACCAGCTCAATTACGCATCAAATTAAACAATGTATTCAATACCGAATACTACGATCATACCAGTTTTTATAGGCTCATCGATGTTCCAGAACCTGGCAGGAACCTTTCGCTTTCGATGACCGTACCATTTTAATTAAATCAAATGAAGTTTAACACCAAAAACAGAAACAACATGAAAACTAATTTTAAATCTTTGGCGATTATCGCATTGGGAGCCTTCGCTTTACATTCTTGTAGCAGTGACGATGATGGGGGCTCTTCTGTAGCTGCACCCGAAATTTCGAATTTTGAATATGGCGAAGGAAGTTCACACTCAACAGAGCAAGTGGCCTACAAAGGTTCGGATATCCATCTAGAAGCTGAAATCAATGCTCCCGGAACGGTAAACAGTATCGAATTGAGCATTCACGGACACGACCTTGAAGTAGGAGAAGGTGAAGTGGAATGGGATTTTGAGCAAACCTATACCGATGCCAGCTATTTGGCGATCAACCCAACATTTCACGAGCATGTGGACATCCCTTCGGATATTCCATCCGGTGAATACCATATTACTTTGACCGTTACGGATGAATTGGGCAACAGCACCGAGGTCGAAGGCCATGTAGACATTATGGAGGCCATCTCATTAAGTGCATTTTCCATTGATGAGACTGTGGTTCGCGGTACAGATATGCATGCAGAATTTATGATCAATGCGGTTAACGGAATCCATGAAATTACAGTGGACATTCACGGACATGATTTGCCCGTAGGTGAAGGAGAAGTGGAATGGGACTTTGAGCAAACATATTCCGAAGGATATCACGAATTGTCCGAAGCAGAGTTCCATGAGCATATCGATGTTCCGGCAACAGCACCAGCTGGTGAATACCATATTCTTTTTACGATAGAGGATGAAGATGGGAATGCCGTTACATACGAAACACATATTGATGTAACTGCATCATAAAACCAATTGCCGAATGGCATTCAAGCGCCATGCGGCTAATTATTCTAAAAAATGAATATGAAATCGATTATCAAATACTTACAGATTCTTCCTTTGATAATGTTGCTAGCATCTTGTTCCAGTAGTGACGATAGCGGTGTTGACGAGGAAAAACCATCCATAACAATTAATTACGATGGTGGATTTCCCCAAGCTTGTGAAGTCCTGGAAAGGGGAAACACCTACACCTTTAAGGCTCGAGTGACAGATAATCTTGCGCTTGCTGCTTACAGTTTGAACATCCATCACAATTTTGACCATCACACACATGATGACCAAGGCGCACAATGTGAACTGGAACCTACTAAGGATGCAGTGAACCCCATGATTTATATAGAGAATTTTGATATTGAAGAGGGAACCACTTCATATGAAATCAACGTTTCAATTGACATTCCAGAAGATATTGACCCAGGGGATTATCACTGTTCATTCTCTGTAACCGATGTTACCGGTTGGCAAAGTAGAACCTCCGTAGACATTAAGATACTATAATCTCTTTTCTAGTTAGTTTGAAGAAAAAAGGAGGCTTCGTTAATTCGAACCTCCTTTTTTTATTGGTTGTTATTTGCTTTTATGCCTCGCAGCTTACACAATCTTTCTTTTGTTTGAATTTTTGTGCAGCATTCATACTGTGTTGATAGTACAAGGATTTTAGACCCAGTTTCCATGCGGTAACGTGGATTTTATTGACCTCCTTTGTAGGCATATCAGGGTGTACAATGATATTCACCGACTGTCCTTGATCTATATGGTTTTGCCTGTTGGCCGCTTGATAGATGATATCCAACTGATCTAATTCCGAGTAGGTTAAAAAGACTGCTTTCTCTGCTTCGGTCAAAAAGTCCAAATGCTGTACCGAACCATCCATATCGCGAATGCTCTTCCAAACTTCGTTGGTATTCTGTCCCTTTTCTTCCAATAGGTCCATTAAGAAAGGATTCTTGATAGTGGTCTTGATTTTGGCTATATCCTTCACATAGCAGTTAGACCAGATTGGCTCGATTCCCTGTGATACCTGTCCCAAAATGAAAGCTGAGGAAGTAGTAGGAGCAATTGCGTTCAACGTAGCGTTACGTCTACCGTAACCCTTCAACACTTCTGGCTCTCCAAAACGCTCTGCCAATTGCTCGGATGCTTTGTAAGAACGTTCTTTGATCTCTTTGAATATCTCACTGTTCAAGTTATAGGCTTCCTGGCTGTTGAATGCATATCTCTTGGACTGCAATAGGGAGTGCCAACCCAAAGCACCTAGACCCAATGCCCTGTTTTGTTTTGCAAAATTGTAGGCTCTTTCCATAAATAGGAAAGTTTGTCGGTCGTCCCTGTCTGAAGAATCCCTGTAAGCTTCCAATTTTTCGATGAACTCCGTAATTACCGCATCCAGGAAGTGAACCATGGTCTCAACGGCATCGGTTTTCTTCCATTTATCATAATGCAATAGGTTGATACTGGAAAGTACACATACAAATGACCAATCATCATTGGATGGCAACATAATTTCTGTACACAAGTTGCTGGCATGGATACGGTGATTCTTGTCCTTATAAACATCTACCGCACCATCGTTGGCATTGTCGGTGAAGAATACATACGGATAACCCATCTCACCTCTACGTTGCAATACTTTTGCCCAAACGGTTCTTTTATCAACATCCCCCTCGATCATTTCCTGCATCCATTGGTTGGTCACGGTAACGCCATGGGTCAATTGTTGGATAGGATTCCCTTCGGTCCCGATTTCCAAGAATTCCAAAATATCCTTGTGGTCAATGGGCAAATATGGAGAAAAACGACCTCGACGAACGGAGCCTTGGCTCACCACATCCACCATGGATTCGAACAACTGCATAATATGGACAGCTCCCGAAGCCTGTCCGTTATTTTTAACAGGCGCTCCTCTATGTCTTATTTTTCCAAAGTATCCAGAAGTTCCACCACCAAGCTTCGACATCATCCCTACCTCAGATTGGGTGTAGAGTATGTTCCCCATGTCATCATCTATATGGGAACCAAAGCAACTAATAGGCAACCCTCGCTTTTTACCAAAGTTCGACCAAACAGGGGAAGCCAAAGAAAAGAAACCTTCGGACATGTAACCGTAAAATTTGTCCGAGTACCCCGGAATCTGCAAAATCTCCTCTGCCCTATCGCCTATCTCACGGATACGCCCCTCTGGGGTAACCCCCTCGGTAAGGTATCCAGATGCCAAAAACTTTCGGCTATACTCGTTCAACCATTCAAAGCCTTTATCCTCCTCGTTCTTGAGTTTGGACAAAGTGTCCTTTCTTGCATTTACAAGTTCCTGTGTTTTGTTGTCTTGCTTTTGGTCAGTGGTCGGGGTTTGTGTTCTCTTCTCCATAATTTAAAAAAGGTCGTCGCTTGTTATACTTTGTGTTCTTTTGCTATAGTTGATGGATCTTTTTACAAAAAAGTCTCCATGTTTTGTTCCAATGATCTCGTCGTCGAACCACTCGGTTTGTTCCAATAGTTTTTGGTCGACGTCGAATATTTTGGAGATGCCAATGCTCTCCAATGAGTTGTTGAATCTGTTTTTGATGAATTCGTTCACCAAATTTTTTGGCAAGAAATCCAATTCACCATCTTCAAAGATCCAATCCACTATCTTGCTTTCCGCTTCAAATGCTTTCTCGCAGATATCCTGAATCATTTCTTTATATGCATCATCGAACCACTCTGGGTGCTCCTTTTTGATGATGTTGATGATGTCGATTCCGAAATCACCATGAATCTGCTCTTCTTTTGAAGTAGCCTCAACCACATTCGAAATTCCTTTTAGGACATTCTTGTGTTTATTGAATGCCATAATGATCAAAAACTGGGAGAAAAGTGAAACGTGCTCTATAAAAAGTGAGAACAGCAATACCGACTCTGCGTAATCCTTATTGTTCTCGCTTTTTGCATTCTTGAGCGCAGTCTCCAAATACTGCACCCTTTTCATGATCACGGGCTTTTTCTTCAGGTTTTCGAACTCCTTGTTCAATCCCAAAATTTCCAAAAGATGGGAATAGGCATCGTGATGGCGCACTTCGCTTTCCGCAAACGTAGCCCCGACAGAACCAATTTCCGGTTTTGGCATTCTATGGTAAATATCGCCCCAGAAAGATTTCACGGCCACCTCTATTTGAGAAATGGCAAGCATGGTGTTTTTGATGGCGCTACGCTCCACCTCGTTCAGTCCAGATTTAAAGTCCTGGATGTCACTGGTAAAGTTAAACTCGGTATGAATCCAATACGAATGACGGATTGCTGGAACATACTCATACAATTGCGGGTACTCATAAGGCTTTAAGTTGATGCGCTTCTCAAAAATGTCCGACTCGCGCATTTGAGCCCTTTTATTTCTGTAAATAATGTATGCTTTTGCCGCATCATGGAACTCACTATCCATAAGTTCGTTCTCAACAACATCTTGTACTTCCTCAACGGTCGGCAAATAATGTTCGTCTTGGCTTTTTCTCTCCAACAACACTTGGTTGACGTTATTGGCAATGGTCTGCGCATCAGTGATCTGACCATGCTCCACAGCTGTCATGGCCTTCAAGATTGCATTTGTAATCTTGTGTAAATCAAATTCTTGCGTACTAAAATCCCTCTTAGTTATCTGAGTAATCTGCATGAAGAAAACGGTTTGGAGTTGTAAAAAATAGCTTGACTGTAAAATTCATATTTTCTTTACTTGGATTCGCGGTTTTGGCAATTAGGTTCTTAACACTTTTATCAACATTCGAGATTTTTAAGAGTCAAAAACCTTGTGAACAAACGTATAGTAAGGTCTCCAAAAAATTCACGCTTGTCGCAAATTGTCCAAAATAGTTTTTCACAGTTTTTTAACAATTTTTGAGACCCAACTCCCACAACAAGTTTTCAAAACAAGGTTAGACCCAGTCTATCCGCAACAAGCGAACCACGCAATCGACGAACTACACCATACTTTACAGCAGATTAACAACAAAAAATATACTGAAACCTCAAACACATCTAATTTGCCTTTGATTATCCAATCGATAATCGACCCACAAACCAAACCTATAATTGTATTTTGACATACATACGCTTTCTTATCGGTCTAATCGCGCTTGTTTTAATTTTGTTCAATCCTGAACTTGACAAAATTGATGTTCTTGACAATTCATCAAACAAAAACCCTCACATGAACCACCTCAGTTTAGATAGTGATGGTGATGGCTTCCCTGACGATATTGACCAAGATGATGACAACGACGGTATTCCCGATATTTACGAAGATGGCTGTGAGACCAATGTTGGATTTGGTTCTCCCCCACCATCCAACAGCACTACAAATTATGTCACCTCCATTTATACAGACTATAATGGCTTCTGGACATCATCTGTAGGAAGCTTGAACCCGAAAGCCTATGATGACGTTTCCACCCTGTTGGGCTTTACAGTTGGAAGCAATACATACGCGACCGGAGTGGTATCTACACGAATGATTGACAGTGATAACAACAGTTATTATGACCAAATCGACACTGACGGCAACGGAATTGGTGACCTAAATGTGGAAGAAACTTCTTGGAGGGCACTTAAACCGGTTACAAAGATTCTATCCGGAATACGTCTGGAAGGAAGATCTATTGATGGGAACAACGGACAAGCTGCAGGCCCTTTGTTGACCACCGGAGGAATTCCCTTCAACCCTTATTTATACCAAGGAGAACGAGGACTGGACATGGCTTATGCCATTGCCAATATCGGCAATGCGTGGTATTTTAGATTGGGGGGCACCAATACTCCTGCATATGGTGATGGCATCATGGATATTCTTTTGACCCAGGGCGCTCAACTATCCGGGGGATCTAATTATAATAGATTGCATTTATTGGACAAGGATGGGAACTACCTTGGCAATGGCGTCGAAGTAAACTGGAACAACACACCTATTGTGGGCAATTCAATGATCGACCAATATAATGTGAACGACACCCCTAACAATAAAAACGTAAAAAAGAATATTAGGTTGGCCGCCGTTGAACTCTCTGAATTTGGGTTGACAGCCGCCGAGAGAACAGAAGCCGTCATCTTTAGATTGGAAATTTCTGCCAATGCAGACCCTGTTTTTTTTGCAGTTAACGATGATAGTTTTAGCACAGGTTGTTCACCAACGGACAGTGATGGGGACGGCCTCGCCAATGGACTAGACCTTGACAGTGACAACGATGGAATTTTGGATGCCGTGGAAGCCGGTCACGGTGTCACCACAGTAAATGGGCGCATCCCCGGTCCGGTAGGCACAGATGGTATTCCAGATGCGATACAAGCTCCTTCACAATACAATAATGGAACCATCAATTACAACATAGCCGATTCTGATAACGATGCATTTTTAAACTATACATCCATTGATAGTGACTCGGACGGGTGTTACGATGTTGTGGAGGCTGGTTTTACCGACCCGGATGGTGATGGTCTTCTGGGCAACTCCCCAGTAACCATCAATTCTTCCGGAATGGTCTTGGGACAAGGTGGATATACCACTCCGGTAGATGGTGATGGCAACACCGTTTATGATTATACCGAAGCCGGAAACAGTCCCACTGTTTCGACAATTCCGACAAACGCCATTATTTTTGATGGACATCCGGGCAACCTCAACATCACAACGACCAATACCACACAATATCAATGGCAAGTAAGCACCGACGGTGGTGCAAACTTTACCGATATTTCTGATTTTGGGATGTACTCAGGAACGGACACGGATACCTTGACCATCAACAATCCGGATATGAGCATGAACGGATATTTGTATCGAGTGGAATTATTCAACGATGCCTATACTTGCTCACCTTCATCAACCTCCAATAGCATTACATTGAATATTAGAGTACAAACAATCATCACTAACAGGAAAGTAACATACAGGGTAAACTAAAAATTCATGTCGTAGCCTTCAATACAAATAAACTTTAAATTTTAATCTTAAAACCACCATTGATCACAAAACCATCAACGGGTGCATATATCTCAGAAAATTGTGGATCACTTAAATTGCCTGAGTATATGGTATCGAATCGTGTTTGCCGAGTATCCAAAAAGTTTTCAAAATTCAGGAAAATAGAGAATTTATCACTTAGCTTCTTTTCACTCATTAAGCCCACGATCCAATAGGATTTACCTGTTTCCCCTGAAGAGAGCTTTTGGGGACTGTAATAATAGCCCTCCAGACCGATCCAAAGGTCACCCTCTTTCTCATACATCAGCACATTGTTCAAACGATGCTTCGCAACCAGTGGAAAGTCGGACACTGTTCCGTTTTGATGTTGCTTAACATTGGCGTGGGTATAGCCCGTAAACAACTTGAAATCCCCGTATTTGACTTTGAGATTGATCTCCGCACCACGGGTATCCACAAATCCATCGGGTTGTTGAAAAGTGTAAAAGCCGTCTCCTTCGGACTGCAATACCATAGGGTCATCTATTCTGGTATAAAATAATAGCGTATTGATGGACATGGTCATGCCCGGCATGGGTACCCATTTATAATTTACATCAAAATTACCGCCCAAAGAACGTTCCAAATCCGTTTGATCAATATCAATGGGGAGCACGTTCCTAAACTGTAACCGTTCTGCATCCTCCGTAAAAACCGTAGGGGTCTTATAGCCCATTCCTCCCCCCAGTCGAAATGTCAATTTTTGACTTGGCTCATACAGTATGGATAATCTAGGCAATGCCAAAGCTCCGTAATCGGAATGAAAATCGGTGCGAAGACCTGTTTCCAAACTGAGCCCTTCATTGATTTGCCAAACGTTTTGGGCGAACAATCCAAAAATTTGATAGGATTGGTCCAGTGCTATGGCCTGATCTTCCCTGGTATCGTTAAAATATTCCGTCCAAAGATTGGTCCCGAACACCCATTCAAGACCGTTTTCCGAACCGGTTGAAAAGTTCAGCTCACTAAAGGAGGAACGTTGATAGCCCGAAAAGATAAAATCCGGAACCTGTATCGTCCGATCGTAAAAACTGAAACTGTTCTTTAGTTCCAATCGATTTTCTTCATTAAAAACATGTTTGAATCCCAATTGAGTGGAAACACGTTCGGTTTTATTGGATTCGAAATATGGGTCGTCTACAGGTTCTCCCTTAACATAGTCCAAATTCCCCCCAAGTCTGTCCTCCCAAATGGCATTGATTCCCAACAATAGTTCAGTTTGTTCCCCTAGATACCAATACAGTTTGGGGTTCAATGTAAATCGGTCGAACTCCGGAATTGCCGTCAGGCCGATATCGGCAGGGTCATAGGGTGACCCAAAATTGTAGGAAGCAAACACGGTAGCTCCAAGCTTCTTGAATTTCTGGGAATAAAAGCCACTCAAGTCCAATCCAAGAGCAGAGGTACCATTGGCCATAAAACTAAGTTCGGGTTCATCTTCAGGTGTTTTAGAAATTAAATTTACCAAACCAGCTATCGCCCCTCCTCCATAAAGGGTAGAACTAGAACCCTTGATCACCTCCACCTGTTTAAGGTCCAAAGGTGCTATTTGCATCAAGCTCAAACCGCTCGCAAATCCGGAATACAATGGGAATCCATCCCGGAGAAGTTGGGTATATTTACCGTCGAGCCCCTGGATACGGATACTGGAATTATAACTGGTAGCAGAGGTCTGTTGGGTTCGGATTCCCGTGCTTTCGTTGAGCAACATACGGATGTCCCCTGGTTTCATATTGCCCTTTTCGGACAGCTCTTCCCCTGCAATGACCTCTACCCGTGTTGGGATATCCTCAATGGTGCGGGTACTTCTGGTGGACACCAGGGTGATTTCTTCTATTTCCTCGGTCTGGGGAACTAGATAAAGGGTCTGATTTTGTTGTGCGGCATTCAAGGGAAAACGAAAGCTTCGCTCAAGTTTCGCGTATCCAACATAACTCAGTTGCAATTGAAACGTTCCGTTGGGAATGTTTTGAATATGAATTTTACCGGATTCATTGGATATAGCCCCAATATCCAATGAGGGTAAAACGGCGGTCACGCCGATCAAGGGTTCTTTATCAATGGAGTCCTTGACCACAATATCAAGGGTGTTCTGTGCCAAAACAGGCCCTATTCCCAAAAGGAAAAGCAGCACAATTAATTTTATTTTTATTTTATGAAGTTTGAAGTATGATTCTCTTACCAAGAAACAAGGCAAGAGCCTAAGTTTTATCGTTAATTATACTTCAAATGAGCGTGGTGGTTTCAAGGATAAAAAGTACACTTCTTCGGAGACGAACTCCTGGTATGGCACCTGATCCATTTTAAGGTCAAGCTCCATTATACCTATATTAAGCAAGTTCTCATAAGCAATGGTAAACCCTGGGCATCTTCCACAGGTATAGAATGGCGAGCATGGCTTTTCCTTATCATGTGGAGACTCCTCCGAATCATCGTGTCCGCATGAGTCTGCAAGAAACGTTTCAGAACATGAACCTTTCTCTTGACAACATGGATATGATGACAATAGAACTGTGAACAAGGATAGAAAAACAGCCAAAAACTTCATGTTTCAAATGTATTAAAAACAATCCAATATGGTTTTGGTTCAAACCATGCAACTGTTGCCTTGCTCTTTTGACCTTAATTTAAATACTCCTTTAAAAATTCTATTTTAGAGGAGCTCCTTAACCTGGCCAAGGCTTTTACTTTTATTTGTCTGACCCTTTCTTTTGTAAGATTTAAATTAAAAGCAATTTCTTCCAATCCCATGGAATCATTCGCTCCTATACCAAAATACATTTTAACCACAAAGGCTTCGCGGTAGGACAGGATACTCAAAATACCATCAATTTCCAATTGTAACGAGCTATTGATCAACTTCTGTTCTGGACTGCCAAACTCATCGGAACGCATTACGTCATGTAAGTTTAGTCCTCCATCGCCAATCCCCAATGGCTCATCCATTGAAAGGGGCCAAGAAGAATGTTTTAAGCATATTTGGATCTCTGATAGCGAGAAATCGATCAGTTCAGCTATTTCTTCCGCGGTTGGTGGTCTTTGATGCACTTGCTCGAAATGGGAAGAGATGCTGTTTATCTTGTTGATCACGTTTATTTTGTTCAAGGGCAATCTGACCATCCTTGATTTTTCCGTAAGTGCCTGTATTATCCCTTGGCGTATCCACCATACTGCATAGGAAATGAACTTGAAACCACGCGTCTCATCAAATTTGGACGCCGCCCTGACCAGCCCAACATTCCCTTCATTAATGAGATCATGCAAATTTAGTCCCTTTGATTGGTATTGTTTCGCCACGGAAACAACAAATCGCAAATTGGCCGATACTAGCTTTTCCAGAGCTTCGTTATCTCCTTGCCTTATGCGAACTGCCAGATCAACCTCTTCTTCTGCGGTGATCATTGGGATACGGCTTATATCGCTAAGATACTTGTTTAGGGAAAGGGTATCCCTTGTTGTAATTTGCTTTGATATGGTAAGAGATCTCATAGGTTTTGTTTTTCATTAGACCATCGTCCTTACATAGATCAAGTTCCCATTGCCCTTTGGATTTTTTCTGGACCCTATTTCAATTTGACCTATGGACTTGACCAAAGGGGTCAGTTTTTTGAATCCGTAATTTCGTGCATCAAAGTTGGGCTGTTTCTTTTGCAATAATGTCCCCACCTCGCCCAAGAAGGCCCATCCTTCCTCATCTTCCACATCTGCAATGGTCGAAAGTATGAGATTGATCACCTTTGGGGTGATTTTGTCAATTTTGCTTTTATCATTTTTCTCCGGGGCATTGGTCTCCCCAATTTGGGTCTTATGGAGTATTTCGAGATATATGAACTTGTCACATGAAACTATAAAGGGGTCTGGGGTCTTTCGCTCCCCAATACCAAAAACGGTCATTCCCGCTTCTCTTAACCGTATGGCCAACCGAGTAAAATCGCTGTCACTGGAAACCAACGAAAACCCATTCACCTTACCAGAATAAAGAATATCCATTGCATCAATGATCATGGCACTGTCCGTTGAATTTTTGCCGGTAGTATACCCATATTGTTGTACGGGGGTAATAGCGTTTTTCAACAGGACATCTTTCCATTTTGTCAAGCTGGGCTTCGTCCAATCTCCATAAATCCTCTTAATGCTCGGATTTCCATATTTGGCAATTTCTTCCAACATTTCCTTTACGTATTTGGAAGGGATATTGTCCCCATCTATCAGGACCGCCAAGTTTAAATCTTTGTCCATAAAATCACTCCTCGTTCTTTTTTAAATATTCGTTCTTATGGATTGCCTTTTTTAGGTTCTCCCTCTTCTCTTCTGATTTTTTTGTAAACTCCTGATTGTTCCGGATACGTTTTAATTGTTGGGTGCTCCGCACTTTGTTCCTGTACCTTTTTAAAGCCCTTTCTATGTTCTCTCCAGGAACTAATTTTATTATCAACATACACTCTACTTATTTTAAGGATTATTTTAAAATACAGCCCTTTTAAGAGCCAATGGTCAAACATTGCCGCTGCATGGGAAATGGGACTCCCGAGCCAATACGACTTTGGACTTTGGGCTATAAAGCCTTTAAAAAGAAATTATTGATTCAAGCAAAAAATAACTAAGAAGTGTCCCTCTGTTAATCGGAAATGGGCAATAGGAGAAGGCTATCTTTTTTATTCAGGGATTGGAACAATCATTGTCCACATTGTACGGTAAAGGAAAGCATTTATATTGAAAACCAAATGGTTTGTACTATTTATTTTGAGTCCACTACAAATGTTTTTTTGGTGCATTGTTTCATATTCGCCCTACCGGACAATAAAATTAAAAACACATCCTCAAGAATTACATTGCAATTTATATAGAGGGAATAAGGTCAAATGTGAAGCTTGGAGGTTAAGGCTGATGGATCAGATAGATTATGATTTGATCATTTATGCGTCTCTCAGAGAATGTTAAAAACACTTCAAAAAAAAAAAGACAAAACCCTGACAGCTAATTAGCTGTCAGGGTTTTTCAGTACCTTGGGTGGGAATCGAACCCACACGTCCGAAGACACTGGATTTTGAATCCAGCGTATTTACCACCAAATTTCCGTAAGTTATATTATAATCAACTGATTAACATATATTTAATTTTATATAATGTCAATTGATATCGTTTAAAATCCTAATTTGTTGTACCTATGTTGTACCAAAAATGATTATCTTTATATTCTCAATACTTAAGATATGGCATCAAACGCAAAAATAGTACTTCGGAAAAAGCCCAATAAAGAAGGGCATTGTCCTCTTTGTATTCGTATTACTAAAAACCGTCGCTCAAATTATCATTATATAGGTCATAATATTGACCCTAATGATTGGGATGGAAAAAATATTAGAGTTAGAAAATCACACCCTTACTCAGATAGGTTAAACGGCTTGCTTAGTACTAAACTGTCTGAGGCGAATAAGATGCTGATTGATTTGCAATCGAGCAAAAAGGATATATCGGCTAATCAAATAAAAGAGAAACTTTATGCATCTTCCGAATCAGTTACTTTTTTCGAAGTGGCACAAGATTTTCTTGATGATTTAGAAGCAAACGAAAAGCTGTCTAGGCTCTCGACCGACAAGGCTCGTGTTAACCACGTATTGAACTTTACCAAATCAAAACAACTTACCTTTCAAGAAATTGATGAAAACTTTCTAAAGAGATTTAAAACTTACCTCCGTACAAAACACAACCTATCGGAAAGGTCGATAGTAAATAATCTTATTGTGATTAGAACTATCTATAATAGAGCTATTAAATTGGGTATAGTAGATAGAAAACTCTATCCCTTCGGTTCAGATAAAATACGGATTAAGTTCCCTGAAACCGAAAAAATAGGCCTTACCAAAAATGAGGTCATAAAACTTGAATCCGTTGAAAATCTGACCGACAACGAGACTCACGCTAGAAATGTTTGGCTTTTCAGTTTTTATTTTGCCGGAATTCGGGTAGCTGACGTATTGAAAATTCGTTGGACCGATATTTATGACGAAAGGCTGCATTATCGAATGAACAAGAATTTAAAATTGTTATCCCTTAAAATCCCAGATAAAATATTTCCGATTTTGGAATATTATCAGGACAGTAAACAAAATGATGACGATTTTATATTTCCGGAAATGAAAAAGGCAAATTTACAAGATGCAAAAGATGTCTATGCTAAAACAAAAACGGCCAACAAGAAATTCAATAAATATTTGGTATCGGTCGCTGATAAAGCCAAAATATCAAAAAAAGTAACTATGCACATTGCTAGACATACATTTGGGAATATATCGGAAGATAAAATCCCAATTAATATGCTCCAAAAATTATATAGACATTCATCGATTACCACTACTATAAATTACCAATCTAACTTTATGCATAGGGATGCCGATAATGCTTTGGATAGCGTCATTAATTTTTGATTTCTGAAATTCTAAATCATCTTTGCACAACCTGTGCATCGCAATTTTATTATCTTTGCAGAGTGAAAATTTTAACTATCATATTATCCGTTTACTTTTTGGTACTCAATGTTGTGCCCTGTGATGACGGTGAAGTTAGTTTATACGATTTTCAAAATGACTTACAAATACAGTTAGATCATAATTCAGATAATACCGAACAGCCGGTATGCATCAATTTTTGCCTTTGTAGCTGTTGTCACGTAAATGTTGTAAATGTCGATGTAGTTCCGTTTGTTATGCCATCTTTTGTTATTTCTTCTGAAATATTCTTCCATTCTGATGGTTTTGGAAAAGATCTTCCCCTCTCCCTTTTGCAGCCTCCACAGGTTTAATTCAGTTTTTATAGGATAGCTATATCCTCCTTAGACCTTTTTAGGTCAATCTTAATTTGATACGATTTTGTATATAGCAAATTTGTACCAAAAAGTTTCAATGAATTAAACCCTTCTTTTTTATGATTAATAAAATCATTTCATTTTCAATCAACAATAAATTTATTGTTGGTCTATTGATGGTAGCCCTGATTGGCACGGGCATTTGGTCAATGGCCACCATTAATCTGGGATCGGTTCCAGATATTACGAACAATCAAGTACAAGTCATAACTACAGCACCCAACTTGGGCACTGAAGACATAGAACAATTTGTTACCTATCCTGTGGAACTGGCAATGGCAAACCTTCCAGATGTTGTCGAGCTACGTTCGGTTTCTCGCTTTGGTCTTTCAGTGGTTACTATTGTCTTTAAGGACGAAGCGGGCACCTACCTTCCCCGTCAACTGGTACAGGAAAAACTAGCTGAAGTCAGTGAAGAGATACCCGAAGGTTTTGGATCGCCTTTTATGGCTCCTATCACTACAGGATTGGGCGAAATTTTTCAGTATACCTTAAAAGTAAAAGAAGGATATGAGGATAAGTATGATGCAATGGAGTTGCGTACTATCCAAGATTGGATTGTTAAACGTCAAATGGCATTGGTGCCTGGCGTTGTAGAGGTCAATGCTTTCGGTGGATATGTGAAACAATACGAAATAGCGCTTAGCCCAGATAAGCTCAAAAGTTTTGGTATTACGATGGGACAGGTTTTCGAAGCCCTCAAAATGAACAATGCGAATACAGGTGGTGCTTACATTGAAAAAAACCATCAAGCCAATTTTATTAGGGGTGAAGGTCTGGCGCGTAGCCTCGAAGATTTAGAAAACACAGTCGTCACTACAGAAAATGGCACACCAGTTCTTGTAAGGGATGTTGCTGAAAAAGTAGGCTATGGAAACCAGATTAGGTACGGGGCCTTTACCCAAGATGGAAAGGAAACCGTTGGAGGACAAATCCTTATGCTTAAGGGGCAAAGCGCCAATAACGTAATAGACAATGTACAAAGCCGAATAAAGGAAATTCAAAAATCCCTTCCTGAGGGTGTATATATTGAACCCTTTTTAAGCAGGAGCGAGCTTATTGGTAGAACGACAAGCACAGTAGAAAAGAATTTGATCGAAGGCTCACTTATCGTAATATTCGTACTCGTTATCCTTTTGGGAAGCTTGCGCGGAGGATTGATTACCGCATCGGTAATTCCATTATCCCTTTTGTTCGCATTTATTTTGATGAAACAATTTGGAGTGTGGGCAAACCTAATGTCGCTTGGTGCAATTGATTTTGGGATTATAGTAGATGGTGCAGTAATCATTGTAGAAGGAATGGTTTTTCATATTCATCAACGGATGAAAAAATCAACTAAAGTCATTGAGCAGGCTGAAATGGATGAGATTGCCTATGAATCTGCAAGCACTATGATGAATTCCGCATTTTTTGGACAGTTGATTATTCTAATCGTCTTTACACCTATTTTATTCTTAACCGGTGTAGAAGGAAAGATGTTCCGCCCAATGGCATTTACTTTCGGTTTTGCGGTTTTAGGCGCAATTATTCTTTGTCTTACCTATGTGCCAATGATTTCGTCAATGTTTTTAAAACCTTCAAAAAATCCGGATAGTTGGTTTGCAAAGTTCGAGAATAAAATTGATAGGTTCAGTGATAAGATTATGTCTAGTCTCAATAGAGCCTATAAGCCACTGTTGTCTTTTGCACTTCGTTTTAAGGCTGGCATCGTGATAGGTGCAGTTGGCCTATTATTGATTGCAGGATTCATTTTTAGCAATATGGGTGGCGAGTTTATCCCAAAATTTGATGAGGGCGATATAGCAATGCAGGCACTGATAAAACCTGGAAGCAGTCTTACCGAATCCATTGAGGCCTCAAAAAAACTTCAAAATATAGTAAATGAGTTCCCAGAGGTTAAAACAATGATTTCAAGGATTGGGGTTGCCGAAATCCCCACAGACCCAATGCCAATGGATATTGCCGATAGTTACATAATCCTTGAAAAGGATAAAAGTAAATGGACTTCGGCAGACAGCAAAGAAGAACTCATCGAAAAAATACAGGAAAAAATCGCCGTAATACCTGGAGTAAATTTTGTGTTCACACAACCTGTTGAGCTACGTTTTAATGAATTGCTTACAGGTGTACGAGAAGATGTAGCTATAAAACTTTATGGTGAAAATTTGGACGTACTGGCAGATAAGGCTAACGAAATGGCCTCGATTATAAAAACCGTTCCCGGAGCAGGTGATGTTAGAGCCGAGGCTACCAGTGGCCTTCCCCAGATGACCGTAGAATACGACAGGGCTAAAATGGCCCAGTACGGTGTAACCATTGATAAGCTGAACGATTATATAAGTGCATCATTCGCTGGTGAAAAAGCCAGTGTTGTTTTTGAGGGAGAAAAAAGATTTGATGTTGTCATTCGTCTTTCTGAGTCGTACCGTCAAGACATTAATAACCTAAAGAATCTATACATCGACCTTCCCAACGGGGCACAAGTACCTCTTAAAGAAGTGGCCAACATCAGTTATAAACCTGGGCCAATGCAGATATCCAGGGACAATACCTATCGTCGTATCTCGGTTGGGGTTAATGTTCGTGGTCGTGATGTAAAATCAATGGTTGAAGAGATTCAGACAAAATTAGATGCTCAATTAAATCTTCCTCCCGGTTATTATATTACCTATGGTGGTTCTTTTGAGAATCTGCAACGGGCTTCAGACCGTCTAATGATTGTGGTGCCTATAGCACTTTTCTTAATCTTCATTTTGCTCTATTTCGCACTTAACTCATTTTCACAATCGGTAATGATATATATGGCAGTGCCTTTGGCGGCCATTGGCGGTGTTTTTGCACTTTGGATAAGGGGGATGCCATTCAGTATTTCCGCTGGGGTCGGTTTTATCGTGCTCTTTGGGGTTGCGGTATTAAATGGGCTTGTGCTTATCAATAAATTCAATGAACTAAAAGAAAGTGGTATGACAAATATAAAAGATAGAATTTATGAGGCTACCCACGAACGGCTACGTCCCATACTCTTAACAGCAACTGCCGCCATTATGGGCTTTATACCAATGGCAGTGTCCACATCGGGAGGTGCAGAAGTCCAACGACCGCTGGCAACGGTAGTAATCGGTGGACTGATAACGGCAACATTCTTAACATTGGTCGTGGTTCCCGTACTATATAATTGGCTGGAGGCCCGCAAAGAACGTAAAGGCAATGGTGGTGAGGCAAGTTATATCAAGAAAAGTACAACGGTTATTATTGTATTATTGAGTTTGGGAGGATTTTTGACCCCAAATTCTGCAACCGCGCAGGATAATCAAATGGCCCAAACCCTTACTTTGGAAGAAGCCATTACAATGGCAAAGCAAAATTATCCTTCCTTAAAAGAAAGCCAAGCCTTTATTGAGCGTGAACAGGCGATGAAGGGTACCAGCTTTGATATGGGAAACACGAGGGTTTTTACGGGAAAGGAAGAAGTAGGCAATGACCTGCCAGGCATACAGACCACTATTGGTGTACAGCAAGGAAATATTGATTTGCTTTCAGGTTTTTCAAAATCCAAGTTCTATAAGGAACGTGTTAAACTGGGCGAAACGTTCTACGCTGTCAACGAGCAGCAATTGATTCGTAATGTGATGCAGGCCTATGACCGTATCAATTATAACAAAGCACAATTGCGCTTTGCGGAACAGTTGGACAGTGTTTATACTAACTTTAGGACAGCTGCCCAATTGCGCTATGATACCGGGGAAACGGGCAAACTGGAATTTATTGCCGCCTCTTCTGAATATCAGCAGATTCAAGTCTTAAGGCAACAAGCCTATGATGATATAGATATCGCAAAAAGGGCATTGAAACAATATTTGGGCATCGAACAAGAAATTGAAACGGTTGGTCAAACCTATGAACCGATGGATTTTTTGGCCACTTTGGACTCGGCTTCCGTAGACAATAATCCTTTGCTTCAATATGCTATGCAGAATGCAGAAGTAAGCAAAGCCAATGTCGGTGTGGAAAAAGCACAGTTCCTACCCAAGTTCAACTTGACCTATGGAAGACAGATTGTGGATAATGTATCGGGCTTCAATACCTATCAAGCCGGTATTAACATACCGCTTTGGTTCTTTCCACAGAAATCAAGGGTAAAGGCAGCTAAAGCTAATGCTATGGTTGCCGAGAACCAATACCTCGAACAAAAGGCAATGACCGAAAGTACAGTCTCTCAACTCATAAAATCGCTGGAAAAAACACAAAAAATCCTGAATTATTATCAGGAGGGCGCATTGCTTTTGGCCGAGCAGCAAATTACTACGGCAGAACTGGCATCTAAGGAAGGTGAAATAGATTATGTGAATTATATCACTATTCTCAACAGTGCCATTACGATAAAACAAAATCATTTACAGTTTATCAATCAATATAACCAACAGGCCATTGAACTACAATATCAATTGGGAAATCTATAATCTAAAAAAAACAGAAATGAAGAAAATAGCAATAATCAGTTCCATAGTACTAACTATTATGTTAATAGGCTGTAATGGAAAATCCAACTCGGAGATACCGAACAGCGAAACCAATGAAACTTCGGAAAATTCCAAAAGCGCTGAAGAAGGGGAAAACGAAGAAGGTGAAGAAGGTGTAGTAGAAATTACCAATGAACAAGCTGAAACCATAGGTCTTGAGCTAAAGCAAATTGAAGAAAAAAGCCTTGGCAACAGTGTTAAGGTTACCGGGATTTTAGAGCTGTATCCGCAGTACAAAGCCAATATTAGCCCTTTTGTAGGAGGTAATGTAAGTTCCATAAAAGTAATCGAGGGGGATAAAGTTCGGAAAGGACAGGTATTGGCTTACTTACAGCACCCAGATATTATTTCAATGCAACAGGAATTTCAGGAAAAAAACGATGAACTCGTATTCCTTCAACAGGATTTTGAACGCAAGCAAACTTTATTTGATAAAGGGGTCTCCTCGGCCAAAGAATTTCAGATGGCTCAGTCCAAATTCAGAAGTACTACTTCGAGCGTTAACGCCTTAAGGTCAAAACTGGAGCTACTGGGATTAAATATCTCTAAAATAAAATCTGGTGAAATTTATGCGTCAGTGCCTATTACATCGCCAATCGGAGGTTTTGTCGATGAAGTTATGGTAAGCCTTGGTGACTATGTGGCACCACAGACCAAAATGTTTGCGGTAAGTGATAATTCGGAAATTCACGCAGATTTTAAAGTGTATGAAAAAGATATTTATAAAGTAAAGGAAGGGCAACAAATCTATTTTACCGTAGCATCAAAGCCAGATCAACTATTAAAGGCAAAAATCCACGCCATTGGCAAAACGTTTGAAACCGATCCAAAAGCGATTCACGTGCACGCGGACATTCATAATGAAGATAAAGAACTCCTTCCTGGAATGTATGTGGAAGGTAGAATTGTTCAAGGCGAAAAAATGGCCTTGGCAGTTCCAGAGGAAGCCATTGTTAAAAATGGGGAAAAAACCTTCATTTTCGTAGAGGATAAGGACAATGAAGAAGAAAATAAACTAAGGTTCAATATGATTCCTGTTAATACAGGGATGACCGATTTGGGCTATGTGGAAATAAGCCTCCCCGCAGGTATATCTAAGGATATAACCGTTGTTACAAAAGGGGCATACATTCTCTCTTCCGAGATGATTAAAGCTGAATTGGGAGATGACGATTAATTCAATAAACAATTAAAGGTTTTGATTCCGAGCTTGTTTATCGTCTTAATTAGTTAGTTAAAAATTAAAAAACAGGCTCGGTTCAAAATCAATTAAAAATAAATAATTATGAAAGAAATAAAAGCATTTGTAAAACCGAACAGAATACAAAGGGTCATTGAGGCTCTATCGGATAACGGATTTAAAAGTATGACCCTGTCTCAGGCAGAAGGTACCGGTGCATTTAAGGCAAAAGGTGCAAGACCGTCCCTCGATTTTCACGTAACTGACAGTCCTGTGGTAAAACTGGAACTCGTCTGCCAGAACGAAGAGGCACAAAAGGCTATAGATATTATAACCGAAAACGGTAAATCTCCGGAAAAGGGGGACGGAATAATTTATATAACCAGTATAGACGAAGCCTTTAAAATCAAAACTGGTGAATCTCTCAAGAGGTACGACTTATAAAACCCGATGTAAAATGGAAGACATAGTAAAAAAACTGGAAGAAAAGGGCGTTAAACCTACTGCTATGCGCTTGTTAACCTACAAACATTTATCAAAAATGGAGGTAGCAATAAGTTTGGGAGAACTCGAAAAACATTTCAAAAGTTCAGAGCGTAGCACCCTATTTCGTACTATGAAAACATTTGAGGAAAACAAATTGGTACACGCCATCGAAGACGGTACTGGCTTTGTAAAATATGCCCTTTGTGATGAAGATTGTCAATGCGAAGTTGGCAATGACCTTCATTTGCATTTTCACTGTAATAAATGTGATGAAACAATTTGTCTCACAGACCATAAAATACCCCAAATCAACTTACCCCAAGGTTTTAAGGCAGAAAACATCAATTTGATCGTACAAGGGATATGCGTTAAGTGTGGCAATGAAAGTGCAGATTCACGATGAATTTAAGGTATTATAATTTAAAAAAAATAAAATGATGACTATAACTCATAAAAACAATACCCTCTTCCTTATTGCTAAAGGTATGCTTGACCTCAATGACTGTGAGAACTTTTTTTTAGAGCTGAACAGACAAATAAATTCTGCTAAAGATGTCCGTTGTTATTTTGAAATAAAGGATTGCCAGGGCTGCACACCAGAGGTGTTTGAGAAAGATTATTTTCAGAACCTTGAAAAAGAGAAACACCTTGAGAAGGTTGCGATTGTAGGTTCTTTTAAATATCAAGAAGAACTCACTAAGCTCTTAATGCCCTTTTCTAGGGCACATATCAGATATTTTGATAGTAAGGATTCCGTTACTGCCAAAAAATGGATTGAGGCTTAAACAGAAAATTAATCAACATTTAAAAACAGATATTATGAAACAGATTAAAAATGCAGGTATTCTAATGGTTTTGGTGGCTTTTATGATAGGCTTTCAGAGCAGTGCACAAAACACAGACAAAATTTTGAAGAACCCTGAAAAAAGGGAACAGGTTATGACGGCCATTATCAATAATCCAGAGATGAGAATGGAAATGATGGAAAAAATGATGAAGATGATGGAAAAGGACACCACGATGTCCAAAAAGATGAAGAAAAAAATGATGATGAAAATGGAAAAGGACACTACAATGTCAAAAAAGATGAAGGAAAGAATGGCTACGATGAAAAAAGAAAAAGAGATGAAGTGTGAATGTGAGTGTAAAAATGAAGATGGAAAGTGCCAATGTAAAATGGAGGAGAATGATGAAGATAAAAATGAAAAGCAGTGACTTAAACTAATCGAATAAACCTGACGCTTTGGGCAAATTGTTAATTAGAAATCGGAAAATTATGGAAAAGAACAAAATAGATAGAAGGAACTTCATCAAGCTTGGTAGCCTTGGAGCAACTGTTGTTATTACCTGGCCATTGTTGAATTCCTGTAATGGTTTTGCTTCAGAAAATAAAAATACCATCAATCCCGATTTTCAAGCAGATTTAGATTTCGAATTGACAGCCAAAGAAACAGATATTCAATTGTTTCAAGGAAATACAACCAAGGTTTGGATGTTTGAAGGAAACGTTCTTGACGGAGACAAAACAACAGTACAAAAATTAGGGAAGAGCTATTTGGGACCTATAATAAGGGTGCGAAAAGGACAGAAAATAAGGGTTCGTTTCAAGAATCAATTACCTGAGGAAAGTATTGTTCATTGGCACGGTATGCACGTTCCAGAGGAAGATGACGGTCATCCTAAAGATGTAATAGCTAATGGTGAAACTTATGTGTATGAATTTGAAATAATGAACCGTGCCGGCACCTATTGGTTCCACCCACATCCACACGGACGTACTGGGCCACAGGTTTATAATGGTCTTGCAGGGCTTTTTGTAGTTACGGACGATGAAGAACAACGATTAAAATTGCCATCAGGAGAATACGATGTTCCTGTTGTACTGCAAGATCGCCAGTTTGATAACAATAATCAATTGGTATATCTAAACCGTGGACGTATGGATAGGATGAATGGTTTTTTGGGCAACCGTATCCTTATCAATGGAAATCCGGATATGAAACTTTCACTTAAAAGTGGGTGTGCCTATAGACTACGCTTTCTAAACGGTTCCAATTCACGTTTTTATAAACTAGCTTGGGAAGACGGCACCCCACTTGTTATTATAGGCAAGGATGGTAGTTTACTCGATAGTCCTAAATCTAAACCTTATGTAATGTTGGGCGTTGCAGAAAGAATTGATGTATGGCTCGATTTAAAGAACAGGCCTCAAGGCTCTCAAATGATTATGAAGAGTTTGTCGTTCTCTCCTGGGATGATGGGGATGATGGGCGGAATGATGGGCAGGGGTCGAAACAACCTTCCTTTGGGCAGCACTTATGAAATATTAAAAATCAATATCGATAAAACAGGGAGCAACGACTTTGAGCTTCCACAACGGCTGGCCGAATTCAACAAACTCGATCCCGCCACTGCTGTTAATAGGAACAACCCAAGGACGTTCCGTTTTTTTATGAGGCGAATGCAATGGACTATCAATGGCCGGACTTGGGAAATGACGGGGGTTACCGAAGAAGAAACCGTAAAGCTCAATACGACCGAGGTTTGGGAAATCGTGAACAGAGGTGGTAGAATGATGGGCAATGACGATATGATGGGAGAAAGAGGTTGGATGCGTAACCGTGGAGAAATGGATAGAGACAGAGGAATGATGGGCGGGGGAATGCAGATGCCGCACCCTTTTCATATTCATCATTTGCAATTTAATATTCTGGAAAGGGACGTTTCCGGGGTTGACAGCAGGATTTGGAATTCAGTTAAGGATGGATTTATAGATGAGGGTTGGCAGGATACGGTTCTGTTAATGCCAGGTATGAGTGTTAAACTAATTATGCGCTTTGAAGATTTTAAAGGCCTCTTTTTATACCATTGCCATAATCTGGAACACGAAGATATGGGGATGATGCGCAATTTTAAAATTGAATAAAAGATGACTATACATAGTGTTGCACCGCTTGGAATATAATTGATTTTTGAATGACTTTAATGACAACAAAAACAGAAAAAACATTATTGTCCAAAGGGATACGCCCTACTGAAATGAGGTTGAAAATTCACAAATACCTCAATAGGAAGACCTATGCAGTAAGTTTAAACGAAATGCAAAAAGTCTTTATCGCTAAAAGCGAAAAAAACAAAACGGCAAACAGAACTACCTTTTATCGAAACCTAAAAACTTTTGAAGATAAAGGGCTAATTCATCAGATTAATGATGGGACAGGAGTGGCAAAATTTGCAATTTCCGATAAAAAGGCCAAAGGTAAATACGGTACAGATTTACATATGCATTTTCATTGTACCGTTTGCGGAAAAACTATTTGCTTGCCGGATAGAATATCGAAACAAAACTTGCCGGACGATTATGAAATAAACGATGTGAACCTGGTATTAAAAGGGGTATGTAAAAATTGTAGTAAAAAATAATAGGTGGGAGTACCTTAAAACTGAACCCTTGCGCCCACTGGTCAGCTTAAGGTTTCCCCCACCTTATTTAATTAAAAAATTTACGAATATGGAAAAATATGATGTAACAATTATAGGGTCTGGCCCGGGCGGGTATGTAAGTGCCATCCGTTGCGCCCAATTGGGTCTAAAAGTGGCCATTGTTGAAAGGTACAGCACGTTGGGCGGTACCTGTCTAAACGTGGGCTGTATCCCGTCAAAAGCCTGGTTGGAAGCCTCTGAGCATTATTACAAACTCAAGCATCAATTCGAAAAATTTGGGATTGATGTTAAAGAAGCCAATGTCGATATCCTGAAAATGAACCAAAGGGTTCAGGATGTGGTACAGGAAATCATCAATGGTGTTGATTATCTGATGAAAAAGAACAAGGTTACCGTT
>NZ_JAHZSV010000070.1 GCF_019457905.1 Flagellimonas abyssi
GGTTTCAGGGCTGTCCTTTTTAAAAACCAACAGCAAATCCTCTTCCAGCCCGAACGGACCGTCATTTTCCACCTCCAGGACCTCTGTGAGGGCATTCGACCATTCTTCCCGATACAGGTAAAAGCGGGCCAAAAATGCCGTGACCGTCCAATAATTCGGTCTGTAATTGTCCACTGATTCCACTTGGGCCAACAATTCCTTTGCCAACATCAAATCTTCCAAGATCAAGATGGAAAGTGGCTCCAAATCCATACGGCCTACTTTACTGTTGATGTCAAAATTGGTCGAATCGATAAAGGGTACCGGACCGAACAGTTCCATTAAATGGAAATGAAGGAACGCCCGCAAAAAATAGGCCTCGCCCAGAAATCGATGGACATCCTCCTGCCCCAGTTCCGTGGAGTTTTGGACTCCCTCCAAAATACTGTTCGTTGCATAGATCAGTTCATAGGCCCCGTCCCAAAGCCGTTCAACACTCCCATTGGAGGATGTTAGACGGCCATTGGCAAATTCCTGTACTTCGGGCAATACATTGCTGTACAGGGTCAGTTCATCCGTATAATGTCCCATTAGATAG
>NZ_JAHZSV010000071.1 GCF_019457905.1 Flagellimonas abyssi
CGCCCAGAAATCGATGGACATCCTCCTGCCCCAGTTCCGTGGAGTTTTGGACTCCCTCCAAAATACTGTTCGTTGCATAGATCAGTTCATAGGCCCCGTCCCAAAGCCGTTCAACACTCCCATTGGAGGATGTTAGACGGCCATTGGCAAATTCCTGTACTTCGGGCAATACATTGCTGTACAGGGTCAGTTCATCCGTATAATGTCCCATTAGATAGGATAGTCCCGATACGGTCCCTGTCGTGAACACATCCTCCCTTAGTTGGGAGTGGATATGTGCAAAGGCAGCATCCACGGTGGCCGCTTCTTCGAAGACAACGCTTCCCGTGAGTTCGTTGGTCGGGGGGGCTATGTCCACGAATTCCTCGCAAGACCCCAAAAAGAGCCCCATCATCAGCACGAAAAGTGAAGACCGATGGATTGTATGTATAATACCTCGTATTGTTTTATTTGTAGATGTCATAGTTGTGTGATTAAAAAGTGAAACGTGTTCCTAAGGTGACCATGCGCAGCGGGGGCACTGTTGCACTGTTCTGTGTCTCTGGGTCCAATCCCAGATAGTTGGTCCATGTCCAAAGGTTCTGCCCCCTGAGAAAAAGCATACATCCCAGACCATTATCCTTCTTGGCCACCAGGTTATAGGACAGCGACACGGTCTTTAACCTAAGAAAGGAGGCGTCTGAAATACCTGCATCACTGGAAACATAGTTCCGATAGCTCTGTCTGGCCTCTGGGGACTGGCCCGCCGTAAATCGTTGTATATCGGCATCCGGTTCGGATGGCGTCCATCGATCCAGCACCTCCTTGGGCTGATTGGCCAATCCTCCCGGGGCCACACCTCCCGTGGACCAAAAATTCCGTCCCAGTTGTTTGGAAAACTGGAACAGGGCATCGACGGTCAATTTGCCATAGGTCCATTGACTGGTGAAACCGCCAAAGTATTTGGGGTCCAAACGTGCAATGGCTTCCCGATCATCCACACTGGTGATGGCCCCGTCATTGTTAAAGTCTTCGAACACGTACAGTCCCGTTTCCAGGTCAACGCCATTGACTTGGTATACCTTGGCGATGTTCAGTGGTTCCCCTACTTTCAAACGATTGGCAAAGGTCGATCCTTCCAAATTGGGAAAAGACTCCAATCGGGTCTTGGGGATGGTCAGGTTAACGGATGTTTCCCAGGTGAACCTTTCACTACGGGCAATCAGGGCGTTCAGGCCGAATTCCCAGCCCTCGTTCACCACAGTGGCATTCAAGTTGTCATTGACACTGGAGAAACCCGTGGTTGCCGGAAGGGGGATACCGACCAATTGGTTGGAGGACGTATTGCGATAGTGGGCCACATTCAGACGGATCCGATCTCCCAACATCCCCAATTCAAGGGCCACTTCCCGTTTTTCATTGGATTCCCAACTAAAATTGGGATTGAAAAGCCTAGTGGGGAAGATCCCAACGCTGTTCTGGTATTGGTCTATTCCAAAAGAATAGGTGTCCAAGTATTGGTAGTCCCCTATTTGATCGTTTCCAGAGGTTCCCCAACTGGCCCGAAGCTTTCCAAAACTGAGCCACGGAACATGCTCCTTGAGTAAAGGCTCCTCTGAAAAAATCCAAGCGGCACCAATGGCCCCAAAATTTGAAAATCGCTTCTCAGGGCCGAATCGACTGGAACCGTCCCTTCTTCCGGTGAGGTTGAGCACATACTTTCCATTGTGGTTCACATTGACCCTCCCGAAAACGGCCTGGTACCTATACTGTTGGTTTACATCGGCCAATCCGATGGTGGTACTGGCCGCCGATATGTTCTCTATAAACCTGTTGTTGGAGAAACCAAGGGCCAACTGTGACAAACGTGCCGTTCTACGATCTTGAAAGGAAAGTCCCGTCAAGACCGTAACGCTTGTATTTCCCAATGACAGTCCATATTCCAATTGGGGCTCCACGATCCATGAGGTCCTCTTCCCGGTATTGTGGATCGCGGAAGAAGACTCACTGCCAATACCAAAGGCCGGATCAAAGATGGTAGAGGGGTTGGTCCGGATTTCCTTCAAATGGCTCTCGGTATATCCCAAATTGACCCTTGCCTTGAACCCATCCCATAAGGTATAATCCAATGATGCATTGCTGACCATGGTCGTCGCATTGTAGCGAAATGTTCCCTGTTGCCGGGAAAGGGGATTGTTCCAAGTGGAGTTTTCCCAGTTCAAGCTGCCATCTGAATTATATAGCTCAGGTGCATTGGGCGCAAGGCTAATGGCCAAAAAGGTAATATCATTGGCGGGCAGGTCATTATTGTTCCACGTAAAATTATTGGACCATTGCAGGGAAAGCCTATCATCCTTGGAGGTGAAGCTTACTTTACCCAGCCCTGAAATTTTTTCGTTCCGGTAATCTCCCTTAAAGACACTGGTCTGACCATGATAATTCCCACTGAGCATAAAACGGGTACGCCCTTCCCCTCCAGTGATCGACGCTTGCAGGTTATTGACATAGGAGGTGTTCCCGAACAGTTCCCGCTGCCAATCTGTTCGCCTGTCCGGGTCCCATGTCCCATTGATATCGTAGGCGTTAAAGGGCAAGGGATCGATACCATCATTGGCATAGGCTTCCGTACGCATCAAACGATATTCGGCCGCATTCAATACGTCCATGGTCCGGGAGGCCCGCCCAAGTCCACTTTCCAGACCGATGCTCACCCGGGTTCCGCTAAATCCTGTCTTTTTAGTGGTGATCAACACCACCCCATTGGCACCCCGAGACCCATAAATAGCGGTCGCATCCGCATCCTTTAGGACTTCGATACTTTCTATATCCATGGGGTTGAGCGTGTTCAAGGGACTAAATCCCCGTCCCAACAGAATTCCGGAGGCCGCTTCCTCCCCTAGGGAAGAGGAATCGTACGGGACACCATCAACAATGTACAAGGGCTCATTGCCCAAATCCCGCACGCTGTTCCTTCCCCGTATCTGAATGGAAAAACCGGATCCTGCAATACCAGAGGTCTGTACGACCTCGACCCCGGGCATTCGTCCCTGCAAGGCGGCCAAGGGATTGGAGATGGGCTGTTTCTCGATATCCACTGCGGACACCTTCTCGATACTTCCCGTACGCTCCTTCTCAGAAACGGTATAGTACCCCGCATTGAGCACGACCTCGCCCAATACCGTTACATCCTCCTCCATGGTAACAAAGACCTCTTCCCTACCCCCAATGGGCACGGTAAGTGTCTTGAAACCCACCATAGAAAACACCAGCACATCGGTAGGATCTGCATTAATGGTAAAGGAACCGTCCAGACCGGACACGGTCCCAATATGCTTGGATTCCACCACAAGGTTCACCCCGGCCAGGGGATTCCCCGA
>NZ_JAHZSV010000072.1 GCF_019457905.1 Flagellimonas abyssi
GCTTCCCTATATGTGGCTTTGACAAGAATAACCCACAATCCGCAACTATTCCAAATGGCTAAGGCTTTTCCAAAAATTATCAGTAACAAAAGAAATTTAGGCTTCGATTATGAACAAGATTAACCTTTCGGCATATCAACCCATCGTAGATATTCAGGACAATATCGTATTTGCCAATAATGGCAATGTTATTCTGTGCTATAAAGGTAATTTACCAGAAATCTATTCCTTATCTGAAAAGGACTTTGAGGATATGCACGGTGCTTGGTTTCAAGCATTAAAGTCATTGCCAGTTGGTACTGTGGTTCATAAACAGGATATCTATCTCAAGAAATCATATTCTTCGGAACAACTTCCCAATTCTACATTTTTAGAAAAAGCGACCCACGAGCATTTTAAAGGTCGTGGGCATATAGAGCACAGCTGCTATTTGTTCTTCATTTTGACCAAAAACAAGGCTCTCAACAATCCGAAATACGTCAATCCCTTTAGGAAAGTTTCAAAGGGAATCGTACAGGAACTGGATGATAACATCAAGAGTTTCGCCAACTCGGTAAGTGATTCAGTTTCCTTTATCAATAATAGCCGAAAGATGGATTTTGTTTCGCTTAAAGCGGAAGACATCCTGCAACTAACAAGTGCCTATTTCAATGGCTTTAATGAAGGTTATGATACTGACATTTTACTGGATAAGAAAAGCGTCAATATTGGCGAAAACCATTTTGATGCCCTTGCCATCAACAGCGAACTGTGCTTTGGCGATAGTGTACAGAGTAGCAAAACCAATGAGAAATTCACTTCTGACGATTTTGTATTTCATCAAGGGTTTATTGATGGCTTAGGGCTTACGCTTAATGAGAACCATATCGTCAACCAAATCCTATATCTCGATGACAAACAGAAGTGGCGCAAGCTACTGGATAAAAAGATTGAAGAACTCAATAAAAGTTCAAATTTCGGTTCACAGAATAAAGTGGTACTTGGTAAAATCCAGCACATTCTTGACCAAATCAATGCCGATGATAATGCACGAATCATCCGTGGTCATCTCAATATCGTGTATTGGGCAAAGGAAGCCAAAGAGCTCGACAAAATAACTTCAAAAATAAAGACTGAATTTAAGGAATTGGATATCATACCATACTATCCAAGAGGCGAAGAACGTAAGAATTACATCCTAAATAGCTACTGCTGTTTCTCTTCTAACTTCTCAAATAATGATTTGTACGTAACCGATTTAAAACACGCGCTTTGCCTGTTCATCAATAACACCAATTACAAAAGCGATAACACCGGAATTATCTTTAATGACCGCGAGCACAACATTCCTGTTCTGAAAGATGTTTGGGATGAAAAGAAGAAACGCATCAAGGCACGAAACTTTGCCATTTTCGCGCCAACTGGCGAAGGAAAATCCTTTTTGGCCAATAACATTCTGCGCCAGTATTTTGAAAGTGGCGTTCGCTTGGTTATCATAGACTTGGGTGGTTCTTATACCAAATTCGCTAAACTCTATCCTGAAAAGTATACGGTGCTTCGTTATGAAAGTGGGAAGAACTTAGGTATCAACCCATTTTACATTAGCGACACAAATGACCTCACACCCGAGCGATTGGAAGACTTGTCTGTTTTCCTGTTTGAATTATTTGCTTCAGATTTAAAAGTGACCAAAGCACAATCAGTATCGGTTAAAAAGATATTACGCCATTATTACGATAGTACTTCAGAAAATCATTCGTTGGATGGTTTTTACAGCTTTATAGAAAGGAACCAGAAAGACCTTCTGGACACCTTAAAAATCCATCCCGACTATTTCAATGTGACGAGCTTCTTGCACGTAATGTCCGAATATGTCGGCGATGGTCTATATAGCTTCCTGTTTGAAGTAAGTGAAGACCAAACCTATAAGATTGAAGACAAACGCTTGATTGTTTTTGAACTGGATGAAGTCAAGGACAATAAGGAAATCCTGTCTGTGATGCTCAAGCTAATTAAATCCGCCATTCAAAGAACCATTTGGAAAAACAGGGCAGAAAAAGGCATCATCCTTTTTGATGAGTTTGCCAAGCAATTGAAGTTTGACAACGTGTTGGAAAGTGTGGAATTTTACTATCAAGCCATCCGAAAACAAAATGGTGCGATTGGGATTATTCTTCAGTCCATCAATCAGCTACCAAATAATTCAACTTCAGCAAGTATTCTTGAAAATACACAGGTTATTTATAGCCTCAATAACGAAAAAGGCTATGACGAATTGGTCAAACGTCTCAACCTTTCCAGCCACGATTTAAACCAATTAAAGTCCATCAAGAACAATCTTTCCGGTCCACGCAAGTACACCGAAATGTTTATCAAGATTGGTAGGGAAAGTAATATTTTTCGGCTCGAAGTTCCGAAGGAAGTTTATGCAGCTTATTTGACCGATGGACAGGAAAACGAGGAAATAATGAAGCTCTACAATGAGCATCACGATATGCAAAAAGCAATAATTCAATTCACATCTAAAACATAATATTATGAAGACAAAAATCAAAATTTTAGTAACAACGGTAGTATTGACCTTATTTATGTCAGGCAAAGCAACCGCCCAAGGAATGCCTACTTACGATAATACAAATTTTATCAGCTTGGTTAAGCAACTGATAGAATCGGGTAAACAGACTGCTCAAATGATTAAGTCTGTAAAATTCTTGAAAGATGCAAAAGAGGCTATAGAAAAGGTATCAAGCGTTGTCGAACAACTCAGAGCAGTTGAGGAAATTGGCCAGAATAATCAGCGCCTTATCAACGTAATGCAAAATGATTTACAGGATATTTTGAATTCGCCCTACATCAAACCCGATGAAGTTTCAAGGGTTGTGGAATCGTTCGATGCCATAGTACAAAACTCGTTAGACACAGTAGATTTTATTGATGAAGTACTATCCAGCGATTACCTAAAAATGAGCGATGCCGAACGTGCTGAAATCCTTAAAGCAAAAGAGCAGGAATCCAAGCAAATGGTTTCCAATATTACAACCAAAACCAAACGCTATCGTGACATCATTTCCTTCAGGAAAATGCAGGATAAAGTCAATAATCGAGAAACCGAATACTAAAAATGACTGCGACCATTCTCTTAGGAATTGGACTGGAATACATCGATACCGTCTTCCAGACCATACAGGCCAGCGACTTTTCGCAATACACGATTGCAGGAATGAAAACGCTCGCTGTCCTGTTCTTTCTGGTCAACATCCTCAAAAAATACAATGAAGGCATTGCAGATAAGGATGGCTACACTTGGGGATTGAGTCCAGGCGAACTGGCAAAGAATTTTGCCATTGTCATTTTGGTCATTTTCTCAACACAAGTATTAGGATTTTTCGATGGTATATTAGTTGCCATTGAAGGACAATATCGAGGAACTGCACCAGCCTTATTGCCATTACAAATGCAGGATATTCCCATAGAAGAAGATGTAAGTATCATCGAGGTTGCACAAGCTGCTATGACATTATTATATGAAGCCTTGGTCACACCGCTTTACGGATTCAAAATATTTGCATTCATCATTAGCTTGTTCCTCTGGATATTAGATTTGTTCATTTATCCATTGTTTTTGGCAGAACGCTTTTTTCTACTCGGAATAATGCAAACTTTTTTTCCCTTGGTCATTAGCCTTGCAGTCTTTGAAAAGTTCCGTTCGTTAGCTTATACATTCTTCAAGCTTTATGCTGCGGTCTATATGTTAGTACCTGCTTTCTTTTTAGTAAACGTCTTTGTGAATGCACTCTATACGGAAATCAATACTAATTTCTGGGTCAACCTTTTTGGAACCGATACAGGTCAAGGATTTTTTGCACCTGTGGTTCAGCTTGGGTCGGTTGGTTTTATTGTTTTCCTAAAATTCAAATTGTATAAACGTGCCACGTCTTTTACTCTCAGACTATTTACCAATTAAACCCATTCAGAATGAAAACACCATACAAGAATATTTACAACGTCCTAAAGCTGAATCGGTTTATCGTTTTGGCGGTTGTTGCCTGTGCCTTACTATCCAGCACATTTTCGGTTTGGATGGTATTCAATACCAATCAAAAAGCACTTAATAGTGCGTTTGCCATCAATACCGATGGCAGTATCATTCCCCTGAAGCTCGTGACCCAAAAGGAAAATTTTCGGGTTGAAGCTTTGGCACATTTGGATCTGTTCCACAACTACTTCTATAACATCGATGCGAGTAATTACGAACGCAACCTGGAAAAGGCTTTGTGGTTAGGCAATAGTTCCGTGGACAATCTCTACCGCCAGAAAAAAGCCGATGGTGTTTACAACAGATTGCTTCAGTATTCCTTAGTTCAAAAAGTTCTGAGTATCGAGTCACGGATATCTGAAAATAATGGCTCGTATGGTTTTACAACGACTACCATTTTTGAAATCAATAGAGGTACAATCATCGACACCTACGAATTGGTTTCCACCGGAAACCTGATTATGGTTGATCGAAACTTTCCCAACAATCCACACGGATTATTGATTACCAACTATTTCGAAAACACTTTAAAAAAACTAAACGATGAAAGTTGAAAGCCGACCCGCCTGACTTCGGGCAGGTAATCGGCACTTAAAAACTCACTCTTATGAAAGTAGAAAAAAACAAGATAGTATTTGCAGCGGTATTGGCCGTGATTTTCATATTCCTTATTTCCTATTCGGTAATGGTAATTGGCGATGATGAAAGTGAAACAGAAAATCTTAAACAGACCTTAGTACCAGATTTGGAAGAGG
>NZ_JAHZSV010000073.1 GCF_019457905.1 Flagellimonas abyssi
TATTTCCTATTCGGTAATGGTAATTGGCGATGATGAAAGTGAAACAGAAAATCTTAAACAGACCTTAGTACCAGATTTGGAAGAGGACCAAAAAGAGTATGATTCCAAACTGGATGCAATTAACGACTTAAAGAAAGTTCGGGAAAACAATGCACCAAGCATCTACGATGAAAAGTTGATTGATTCCTTGGGATTTTACGACCCAGATTTACCAGAACGCGAAAAAGAACGTATCGTAGATAGTATCTATGAAACGGGTAAGATTCAGTATTCAGAAAAGCGACACCAAAATTTGGGACAGAAAAGAACTGCTCGCAAAGTGGTATCAACAATCGATTCTGCTGAAGTAAAGCGGGAACAAATAATCCAAGCGAAAGAATTGGGCTTGGAACATCAATTGTTCTTCGCTGCTGCACCTAAACCCAATGAAATTTCAATAATCGGAAATACAGATGAAACTATTTACGTAGTTGTGGATGGCGACCAAGTTGTAAAAGCGAATACCAGATTACGAATGCGCCTGACCAAAACTGCTACCATTAATGGTAAAGAAATGCTCAAGAATACACCCATTTTCGGTTTTATAAGTTTTCAGCCTAATCGGGCGCTTATTGAAATTGAAAACATAAAGCACCATCCCACAAAACTTAAAGCTTTTGATTTATCTGATGGAAGCGAAGGTATCTACGTACAAAACAATTTTAGGGCAGAGGCCACTACTGAAGTGTTGGACGATATTATTGGCGACATCAACATACCTACCGTTCCGCAAGTAGGTGGCGTAACAAAGGTGCTCAGACGTAGCAACCGCAATGTAAAAGTTACGGTTTTGAACAATTACAGATTAATCTTAAAACCGAAATTATGAGCCCATAATGGGCATTTAAAACGCACTCTTATGAAAAATTATATCATTATTTCCGCTCTTATTATTTGTTCGACTTTCGCAAAAGTAAAAGCACAAACCACTCATTTACTCGACACCATTTATGCAAACGACACCAAGAACGTTGCGTTATTTTTTCCTGAGCCAATCCGTCAAGGCATAACTGGTTCAGACAATTTTGTTTTTACATACAACCGTGAAAATGAACAATATTTTGGGCTACTTCAGGCAACCCCTGGGAAGGAAAGTAATTTGTTGGTAATCAACAGAAATGGTTCGATTTTTTCGTATATTGTAAGGTACAAAAAACAGCTTTCTAAGCTCAATTATTTCATTCCGCTATCAAATAGTATCGGTAATGAAAAACCGATTGTAAATGATTCGGTTCTTGTTGAATCTTCTGAAGAACGTGTAGATAACAGCACCTATTATTACCAAAAATTCTGCTCATATCTTCTCAATAGAAAACAGCGCATAGGGCGAATCAAGAAACGAAACGAAGGTATTATCTTGACCGTAGAGAATATTGTTTTTGATAAAGATGAGCTCTATTTCGTTATCGAGATTGAAAATAATTCTACGTTGGATTACGATTTGAATTTCTTGAACCTTTCGATTGAAACTCGGCAAAAAGGGAAAAGGAAATCGTTGCAACGACTATATAAAGAACCGATATATAAACATAATCTGCCGTCCAAGATTAAGGAAAATGAAATGGCTCGATTTGTTTATGTGTTGCCCAAATTTTCATTATCCGATGACCGCAGGGCAATTTTGGAATTGAATGAAAAGGATGGCGAACGTAATATAGAACTGAAATTATCGCATAGATATATCAATAACCCAAATTAATACTATTATGAAAAGATTAGTCATTTGCTCGCTCATACTTTTGTTCCTTTCTTGTTCAGAAAGCACAACAAAATCCCCTTCTGAAATTGCCAAAGTTGTTGCGTCAAGCTTTTTCTCAAAAGATGAATCAGCCTTAAAAAAGCATACCACTTCTGAGGGCTATGCCAGTTTGATTACTGTACAGAATATGATGCCAGATTCCGACCAAGACATCGAGGTAGAAATTTTAGATGAATCTATAGATGGCGAAATTGCCTGGGTAAAATACAGCACAACTTTCGATGGGAAAACTGGCATTTTTAAACTGACTAAGGAAAATGGTCAATGGAAAGTGACCAGTAAAGGCCCGAGGGAAAAAGGGCCGTTTTAAAAGACTTTTTTTAATTTTTATCAAGATTGATTTGCCAATAACCTCTTGTATCGCCTTGACGCGTTAAAAAGCCTTTATTTTTGATAGCCGTAATATGCTTACCAACAGCAGATTCATTAATACCCAAAGCTTCAGCTATTTCGTTATAAGTTATGGAAGGATTTGTAGCAATAAGTTTAAGAACTTCTTTTTGTCTTTTAGTTAGAGCTTCTGTCGTATCAATTACACCACCTATTACACCACCTATTGCACCACCTTTTTGACCACCCATTACACCACCTATTTGACCACCTTCTTCAACAGTAGTTTCTTTAGCAGCAAAAGTCATTCTAAGGAAGTTATCTGAAAAGCCAAAACTCTCTTTTCCATAGTGTTCCAAAATACGAGGGATGCCAGAACCCAACTGTTCCACAAGTTCCAAATCCTTAAAAATCCGCATCAGTTCTTTATTCCGTGGAACTGAAAAGCCCTCGAAAAATTCCTGTTTGCTCAATCCTTCCGGAAGACCGCCTGCAGATGTGATTTCAATTCTATCCGCAAAGATTTCAAACTTTGGGGTAATCTCATTGGTATAATCGTTATGCACAAAGGCATTGATGATGGCCTCGCGTAATGCGATGGGATTCCAAAGGTTGGCTTGCTGTCTTTCTTTGGCCGCTATTTTTGTGTTGGTTCTGTTTTCAACCGCAATTTTATCAATTACTTGCTTGGTGGCTTTGACCAGGCATTCGTGACCGTATTCGTTGCTTTCTATCAAGTCTATTCGGGTTTTGCCCGAATACTTGGCTACTTTAATAGAAGTATTGTTTTTGTCTGCCAAAAGATAGCCGGCATAATTGAATGCGCCATCTTCAGCAAGTAGTTCCAAGTTCTTTGCAAAGGCTTTACCAAGGGTATGACCCGATTCCTCGTAGTAGATTTTCAACTGGCTAAAGCTTAAATCTTGACGACCCGCTTTAATTTTGCTGATGGAATTTCGGGTGCGCTTGGCAAAGAGCTCGTCAATCATTTTTTGGGGCATTGGCTCAGCTGCTGAACCTAAGCGGATAAAACAACCCTTTTCGCTCATCCCGTATTTTTTGAGATGATAGGGTTTTTCGGGACCACTCGCCACAATGATTTTCAGGATATTCTTTCCATCTCGTTCTTCGCTTACAATATCAAAAAGACCCAAAGCTGAAGGGCGAATATTGTTCTTTAACCTGTCTTTAATTTTTAATTGGTCGCCATCCGCATCAGCCAGACCGTAAGTGTTCCCTTCCTTATCAATACCAATATAAATAATGCCGCCTTCACGATAGTTCAAAAAAGCAATGACCTCTTTTTCAAGTCCATCGGACAGTTCTCGTTTGTATTCTATGCGGTTTGTTTCGGTCATTGTTTAAATAAAATCGGACAGTAAAGATAATGATATTAAATTGTGAGGATATGTTTTTAAAAACTACAATAGGATTACAGTTATTCCGAATGCAAGAAAATGTTTGTTAAATTTACAAGTTTAACCAACCATCCACTTGCGTATGTATTTATCCAAACTTGTCATCAAAAATTTTAGGGGAATCAAAGAAATGGTGCTTAATTTTAACCGTAGCATAAATATACTAATCGGGGAAAATGGAAGTAACAAATCGGCAGTTATCGATGCTATCAGGTTACTTTACAATATGGGTGAACCCATCAGGGATATTTCAGTAGGATTTGCTGATTTCCACGAAAGTATAGAAAAAGATGCAGAAGACAACTTGAATGTCACGAGAGCAGATAAAATTACCATAGCTTTTCAGTTTAAAGGGTTATCAGCCTCACAAAGAGGTGCATTGTATGAGTATATGGTTATTGATCCCGAAGATGATACAAATGAATATGCACAAGTTGTACTAACCTACGAAGATAAAGGCGGAAAATATCCTATCTCATCTTACTATACTGGGAATGTTGAGGGTCAGAAAGCTGATTATAGTACATTCGCAATTTTTCAGCATTACTACCTGAGTGGTCTAAGGGACAGCACCAGAGATTTATTGACCAATAGAGGAAATGTCTTGGGTCGTGTTATCAAAAGGCGAGTTGAAAAAAACGAGACTGAAGATGTTATTGAAGGTATTATGCGTACTGCAAATGATGAACTTTTAGCGCAAACTGAAGTTTCGGAAACCCGTGATGGGGTAAACGAAAATCTCGCTGGTATTTATCAACGCTTTAGAGATAACCAAATTGGACTTCAAATAGAGCAATCAAAAACCGAATATATTGTAAACGCTATAAAACCATTCTTACCTCACGATAGGGATAGTTTGGCGGGTGATGGTTTTTCGCTTTGGCAGAATAGTTTAGGGCAAAATAATCTTATATATATTGCAACAGTTCTCGGCGATATTAAAGACCAAATCAAAGATAATAAGATACCTCACTTTGCCCTGCTTATTGAAGAACCCGAAGCACACCTACATCCGCAACTTCAGCTAAGTCTTTATAGTTTTTTGAGAGATTCCAGCAAATCTAAAAACAGTCAATTATTCATTACAACACATTCCCCAACGTTAACTTCCAAAGTACCTTTAAAGAACTTAATATTATTGGATGGTCAAGCCTTCCAATTGAGCAAGCAGTTTAAAGATAGGGTTTCGGAAAAGATTATAGAAGACACCGTTAAGGGTAAGGAATTGACCCAAGCAAATTTCAGATTCAGACGAAGACAGTTGGAAAGGTATATAGATGTGACAAAATCTCAACTGCTGTTTGCCAAAGCAGTACTATTTGTTGAAGGTATTTCCGAAGAGCTTTTAATATCAGCTTTTACAGCAATAAAGAAATATCGTTTGGAAGATTACAGAATAGAACTGGTCAATATTGGTGGCACGAGTTTTTATCCGTTTATTCATTTGTTCAATTCGAGCCAGCCACATAAATCCATTGACAAACCAGTTTCAATTCTAACGGATGATGACAAATTTTCTGGCTCGAAGAAAAAAGAATACTCTTTTAAGAAACTTCTTGTCACAGATTATGAAAAGTTGGATGAACTGGATGGTTTAATTCAGGCAGCAGACGTATCATCGAGAATTCCAAATATTACTTCCGCGATTAATGGTAAAGACACTATAAAAATCTTTGCTGCTGAAAAAACTCTTGAATATGAATTGGCACTTGCAAATATCCCAAATACAAAAGAGGGTATTGAAAATAACTTTCTATTTAAGTACATCTACAAAATAAGTTCCAAGAAAGCGAAAGCCATTCTTGACTATGTGGATGCCGTGATTGACAAAGAACTTACCGAAGAACAACAGAGAAAAGCAGCTATATTATTGTGGAAGTCGTTTCCAGCTAAAGGCGAATTTTCTCAAAACTTCTCACTATATATTCTCAAGAACCTAAAGCGTGCCAGAAAAGAATTTGTAATTCCAAAATACATTCGAAAAAGTCTAAAGCATTTAAAGGGGTAAGTATGGAATTGGACATTACAGACGAATTAAAAGGCTATTTTGATGCCAGAGGTAGAGTTGTTTTAAATGCCTGTCCAGGCGGTGGTAAAACTACTGCTATTGCTCAAAAAGTTATCAACCTCGAAGACGAATACAAAAGCAGTTATGGTAATCATTCAGGAATTGCCTGTATCTCTTTTACAAATGCTGCAAAAGATGAGCTTAACCTAACTTACAATCAACTTTGTGGTAGAAGTCTAAAATACCCACATTTAGTTAGCACTATTGATAGCTTCATTAACACCTACATCACATTACCATTTTACTATCTTCTTGAACGAAATTTTGCACGACCACAAATTTTGGAAAGCAATGCCCGTTTAGATTTATTCTGGAAAACGAAATACACCAACAAGAAAGGTCAGTTAATGGATGGTCTCAAAAATCCAATGAATTCTTTAAAAGCTAAGTCGGGAAGAAGCATCTATTATCAATACTTGCCATCCACGATAAGACTGGAACCCGATGGAAGCTATTCTGTAAATGGGAATGCCCCTTCAGAAGAAAAAGTTGATTTGGCTATTTTTGAGAAATACTGTAAATATGTTAAAGGCTGGCAATTTGAAAATGGCCTAATAACTACCAATGATTCTGCCTATATTGCCTTAAGACTACTAAGAAAGAATCCAAGAATAAGTAAATGGCTTGCAAGCAGGTTTCCTCATATAATTGTTGACGAGGCACAAGATAATTCTCTTATGCAACATCACATTTTTGAGGAATTGAACAGTCAAGGATTAGCGAATATTGAGTTTATTGGCGACCCCTATCAAAGCTTGTATGAATTTAGGGATGCTAACCCACAATTATTTTTAGACAAATATAATAACGATGATTATACAGGTTTAGATTTATCAAACAATAGAAGGTCGCCCCAACGTATAATTGACTGTTTCTCACTTTTACGACCAGAAACAGAACGCACAATTAAGAGTGCTTGTACGACCGACCTAAAGGAATCTATTCTTGTATATAAATACAAATCGGATGACAGGGGCGATATTATTGGTCATTTTGAAGAATACTGCAGTAACAAAGGATTTGGAAAGCTGAAAGTAGTTGTACGTGGAAATAGTATGAGAAACAAAATGTTAGGTAGAGATGCCCAACAACGTCCTTGGCACAACCAATTAGCCTATGACCTTATCGCCGCTAAAATTGAGTATGATGATAGAAATTTAAAAGAAGCCATTAACATAGCCCGCAATATTATAATTCGCTTGGAAAATAGAGGATTATCTTTTGTTGATTTTGGCCATTTGCGAGCCGACCTAAAAACTGATTATCTCTATAATGCCCGCATCATAAAATTTGTTGAAGGGTTGCCAGAACTTTCAAATACCGTAGAAGACTGGTCAAAGCTATGCCCAGCTTACGTAAAGAAAGTTTTAAATCTCGATTATGATATTGATTTTAAAATGCAAAAAACGGGCATAGTATACCACCTGCGGCGGATGAAA
>NZ_JAHZSV010000074.1:2500-5312 GCF_019457905.1 Flagellimonas abyssi
GCTCATTATGCAAAAGGCACGCCGTCACCAGTAAACTGGCTCCGACCGCTTGTAGGCGTATGGTTTCAGGGTCTATTTCACTCCGTTGTTCACGGTTCTTTTCACCTTTCCCTCACGGTACTGGTTCACTATCGGTCTCCCAGGAGTATTTAGCCTTGGCGGATGGTCCCGCCGGATTCACACAGGGTTTCACGTGCCCCGCGCTACTCAGGATACCACTATCTTTAACGCTCCTTGCCCGTACGGGACTGTCACCCATATCGTGCAGCTTTCCAACTGCTTCCGGTTCGTCGCGCAAAGAATATTGTGGTCCTACAACCCCGTCATTGCCTAAACAACAACGGTTTGGGCTGTTCCGATTTCGCTCGCCACTACTCTCGGAATCACTCTTGTTTTCTCTTCCTCCGCCTACTTAGATGTTTCAGTTCGGCGGGTTCGCCCCCATTGCTGGGTGACAGGCCTTCAACCTGCCGGGTTGCCCCATTCGGACACCCACGGATCAATGCTCATGTGCAGCTCCCCGTGGATTTTCGCAGCTTATCGCGTCCTTCATCGCCTCTGAGAGCCTAGGCATCCCCCATACGCCCTTCTTTTGCTTGTCGCACCTGTACCCTAAGGTACAAATGCCCTCTCGTAATCCTTATTATATTCTATTCTACTTCGTGTTTCTTCTTTGACTTCGCATGCGACGATATAAATCGTCACTGCTCCGTCCCAATATGTCAATGAACTTTCTGGCACACCGCCGCCGATACAACATATCAGCGGACGACTTTTGCCGTGGTGGAGAATATCGGAGTCGAACCGATGACCTCCTGCGTGCAAGGCAGGCGCTCTAGCCAGCTGAGCTAATCCCCCGTTCCAGTCGGCAGTTATCAGTCAACAGTTAACAGTCTTGATAACGTGCTCACCATTACGTGATAATCACTCAACCTCTAAAATTTCCTTTCAATACTCAATGAACTTCGCACTCCGCACTTCCGCACTTTGTACTTTTCGTAGTCTCAGGCAGACTCGAACTGCCGACCTCTACATTATCAGTGTAGCGCTCTAACCAGCTGAGCTATGAGACTGTCTTGGCCTTATTGCCAGTATTTGTAACATATCATAAACGACAGCGCAGAGGATAAAAACCACCTCGTGCGGGACAAGGCCTTCCGGACATCTCTTTCTCTAGAAAGGAGGTGTTCCAGCCGCACCTTCCGGTACGGCTACCTTGTTACGACTTAGCCCTAGTTACCGATTTTGCCCTAGGCCGCTCCTTGCGGTGACGGACTTCAGGCACTCCCGGCTTCCATGGCTTGACGGGCGGTGTGTACAAGGCCCGGGAACGTATTCACCGGATCATGGCTGATATCCGATTACTAGCGATTCCAGCTTCACGGGGTCGAGTTGCAGACCCCGATCCGAACTGTGACCGGTTTTGTAGATCCGCGCCCCCTTGCGGGGTGGCTTCCCTCTGTACCGGCCATTGTAGCACGTGTGTAGCCCAGGACGTAAGGGCCGTGATGATTTGACGTCGTCCCCACCTTCCTCACGGTTTGCACCGGCAGTCCCGTTAGAGTCCCCATCTTGACATGCTGGCAACTAACGGTAGGGGTTGCGCTCGTTATAGGACTTAACCTGACACCTCACGGCACGAGCTGACGACAACCATGCAGCACCTTGCAGGCGGTCCGAAGAAAGGGGTATCTCTACCCCATGCAGCCTGCATTTAAGCCCTGGTAAGGTTCCTCGCGTATCATCGAATTAAACCACATGCTCCACCGCTTGTGCGGGCCCCCGTCAATTCCTTTGAGTTTCATTCTTGCGAACGTACTCCCCAGGTGGGATACTTATCACTTTCGCTTGGCCACGGAGACCGAAGTCCCCACAGCTAGTATCCATCGTTTACGGCGTGGACTACCGGGGTATCTAATCCCGTTCGCTACCCACGCTTTCGTCCATCAGCGTCAGTACATGGTTGGCCACCTGCCTTCGCGATCGGTGTTCTATGTGATATCTATGCATTTCACCGCTACACCACATGTTCCGGCGACCCCACCATGACTCAAGACCTGCAGTATCAAAGGCAATTTTATGGTTGAGCCACAAACTTTCACCCCTGACTTACAGGCCCGCCTACGGACCCTTTAAACCCAATGATTCCGGATAACGCTCGGACCCTCCGTATTACCGCGGCTGCTGGCACGGAGTTAGCCGGTCCTTATTCTTACGGTACCGTCAGACGCCCACACGTGGGCGCATTTCTTCCCGTATAAAAGCAGTTTACAACCCATAGGGCCGTCATCCTGCACGCGGCATGGCTGGATCAGGCTCCCGCCCATTGTCCAATATTCCTCACTGCTGCCTCCCGTAGGAGTCTGGTCCGTGTCTCAGTACCAGTGTGGGGGATCCCCCTCTCAGGGCCCCTAACCATCGCTGCCTTGGTGGGCCGTTACCCCACCAACTAACTAATGGTACGCATGGCCATCCCTGTCCGATAAATCTTTAACCGCAATATCATGCGATATCGCGGTACCATGGGGCATTAATCCAAGTTTCCCTGGGCTATTCCCCTGACAGGGGCAGGTTCCATACGCGTTCCGCACCCGTGCGCCGGTCGCCGGCGGAAAAGCAAGCTTTTCCCCGATGCCCCTCGACTTGCATGTGTTAGGCCTGCCGCTAGCGTTCATCCTGAGCCAGGATCAAACTCTTCATTGTATTTCCTTGAATGTCTGTCCGACACCCGGAATACCGAGTCCCTGCATCAAAATGGTTCTATTCTTAATTCTACGCTGTCGTTACAATATGTATATGAACTTCTTTGTTT
>NZ_JAHZSV010000075.1 GCF_019457905.1 Flagellimonas abyssi
GAAATGGAGATAGTCCCACACATACCTTTACCGAAAAGGGGGTTTGCCCCAACGGCTCCCTTGTGCGAGATCGTCAATGCGATACTCTACAAGTTGAAGACGGGCGTGCAATGGGGGTATCTGCCCACGACCTCGCTGTTCTCCCAAAAGGTCTTGAGCTGGCAATCGGTCTACCACCATTATCGCAAATGGTTCCGTTCGGGGACATTTCTGGATTGTTGGACCGGCATTTTAAAACGGTACAGGGACATGTTCGACCTCTCCAGCGTCGATCTTGACGGCAGCCACACACCTGCCATCAGGGGAGGCGAGGCCGTCGAATACCAAGGCCGCAAACAGGGAAGGACCCCCACTGCCCGCTTCCCTGCCTAACGGCAGGGACTGCCCTTGGCCATGTCGGAACCGGTATCCGGGAACCACAATGACCTGTTTGACATCGGGGTACAGTTCGAGGTGGTCACCGCCACCCTTGACAGAGCGGATATAAAAACGGAGGGACTCTTCCTCAATGCCGATGCGGGATTCGATTCCAAGGACTTTCGCTCGGCCTGTGCAAGAAGGGACATCAATGCCAACATATGTTTCAACAAGCGCAACGGCAGTGTGGATGACAGGGACGAATATTTTGACCAGGGCCTTTATGACCAGAGATATGCCGTGGAACGCACCAATGCATGGATCGACAGTTTCAGGTCACTGCTCAACAGGTTCGATACGACCATTGAGAGCTGGAAAGGCTTCAACTATCTATCGTTCATGGTAATGGCCTTGAAAAAATTCAAACCAAAAAAGTTTAAATGAGTTCTTTCTATACGGTAACTTTAACCAAATGATTTCAAATAATATGTTGCGGCTATTTTTTGTTCGGTAATTCTGCTACGTTTTTACCTTTTATTCTTTCGTTGACCAAATCTCCCATGAATTTTGTAAACGGCACAATATCCTGCCTTACACTGGCTTCTTCCAATGCATGCATATATTCATCCCGCTTTTCTACGGGAATTACGGTCCACGGATAGCCACCCGAGGCCAGCATTGCATTCATCAGGAATCTGCCCATACGCCCGTTACCATCCATATACGGGTGGATAAAAACAAAGACAAAATGGCCCAGCACGGCACGAACCGAAGCCTCGGGCTCTTCCTCCAGCAATTCAAATAGGATGGGCATAGCATCGCGCATGGCATCTACATTTAGGGGAACATGCTTGGAATTACCGATGTACACTTGGTTATTGCGATAACCGGAAAGGTCGGAAGCCTTCAACAGGCCTGCCACCACACTTGGGTCGAACAGTTGCCTGTACCATGCGGCATGATCTTTATCGACCTGTGTTCCTGAATTTGCACCTTCCAATATGGCTTTGATGCTCTGCTTTACAGATTGGAAAGCCTGATAATACCCCCGGGCGGCCATAGCATCCCGTTGTTTCCTGTCCCCTTCGTTTTCCTCGGTGTCCCATTCGCCAGAACTCACTTTTTGAATCAACTCAGGGGTCACCCGATAGCGCTCAATGGACAGTGAATGGTAGGCATCCGTTATGTATATATCGTCCACGTCCTTCATATAGGATTCGTGGTCGGTCCGTATACCGGGGGCTTGGGGGAAATTGACCATTACAGCCCCACGCATCTGTATCCATATCAGGCGTATACGGTTGGCATAGGGAGAACGTTCCCTTGCCGACAATTTTAATTCCAACTTGGTATCAAAAGGATCTTCTTCCCGGATATCATAATCGGCCTGTTTGAAGGTTTCCATAATCTGGTCGGCTATTCTGTCACGTTGAATGTTACGAAAGGCCCCGGCCAATCGACCGGCCAATGTGGTATGCCCGTTTTCCAAGAGTATAGGCAATAATTCCGAAGCATCCCGTATCAACGACAGCGTGGTACGGGCATCGATGGCATTGCTTGTATACACCGACACCCCTGCATAAATGAGGGAGGTCTGTAAATTATACATGCGGATGCCTTCTTCTATGACGGTCTGTTCCGAAGGAGGGATATCGGTCTTCAAATTGAACAGGGAGGTATTGTGAGGTAACGGGGTGGGCTTGTTATTGCCCTTGGGCGACCGTATAAGCAATTGTTTCGGCACCGACCGATTCCCGGCATGGAGCAACAAGGACTGGTCTGCCGAAAGCGACCAATCATCTCCATATTTTCGGTTAAGAAACCGTGCTATAAATTCCCAATAGGAACTATACCAAGCTGTGGTCTCGCCATCTTTCTCATTGGGGTCCGTGGCAATATACCATCCTTTGGAGACTTCCCGTAAAAAACCATTTTTGACAAGCAATTGACGGTGTTTTACATTAGGGATATCATCGGTATGGATTCCTACCATATCCTGGTCCTGTAACCCTTTCAAAAAGGTAAGGGCTTCTGCGAATCGTTCTCTCGGGGTTGCCATGTTGTTGAATTTATTTTTTTAATCTTTGTTTTCGGGCTAAAATTAGTTTTTTCCGTCGTGCTATTCTTAGTAAAATCAAATGTACTGAAATTAGTAAATACAACCGTTATAAAATTAGTAAATGTATGTTGATGTATTTTGGAAGCACACCATATAATGGCTCGACTCTGTCAATATATCCCTCTATCCCATCTATTACAACCATCCACTTTCTACGCCATACATAAACGGAATTAAAAATAGTATTCTTTCAAAAATTTGCGCAATCAAATAGCTGCGTATATATTTGCAGTCAAATCACTGCGTAATGAAATTAAGAAGAGATGTTTTTCAAGCCATAGCCGACCCAACTAGGAGAACCATAATCGCTCTAGTTGCGGCTAGTGCGATGACACCAAGTGCAATTGCCGAAAATTTTGACTATTCCAGACAGACCATTTCCAAACACATTCAAATTTTAACGGAATGTGAGCTGTTGGAGCAAGAACAAAAAGGAAGGGAAATCTACTACCAATTAAATCCTAAGGGGATGAAGCAAATAGCTGATTTTATTGAGCCCTTTAGAAAGATGTGGGACGACCGGTTCAATAAGCTTGAAGATGTAATGAAGAAAAATCAATCAAACTCAAAATAAACAATGGAACAAAAAACTAAAATCAATGCCCCTGAAGGCAAGCAGGAGTTGACCATTACCAGAGAATTTGACCTTCCTGTGGAACTGGTTTATAAAGCATACACAGAGCCAGAGTATGTAGCCCAATGGATGGGTACTACTGTTCTAAAGTTAGAGAACAGAAACCACGGAAGTTATGCGTTTGAAACCTCGCACGAAGGCAAAGTAATGTTTAGGGCCAATGGAACCATTCATAAGGTTGCGCCCAACAAAGAAATCGTACGAACTTTTGAAATGGAAAACTTACCAACAAGTGTTCATCTTGAGTTCTTGGAATTTGAAAAGCTTACCAACGACACAAGTAAGCTAACAATCCAAATGATATATAAATCAGAAGAACATCGTGCAGAGCAACTCAAACTCCCCTTTGCTTATGGTTTAAATATGGCTCATAATAGACTAGAGGAAATACTGAAAAATTTAAAATAGTTCAAAATGAAAAATAGAAATACAATAATTTATTGGGTTGTTACCATCTTTCTTTCAATCGGAATGGTTGCAGGAGGTGTGCAACAGCTGTTTCAAATTGGAGGCTATAACGAAATCGTTACGCAGTTAGGGTATCCACTATATCTGTTAAGTATTCTTGGTGCTTGGAAATTATTGGGCGTCATTGCCATTCTCATCCCTAAATTCCCTCTCGTAAAAGAATGGGCGTATGCCGGTTTTTTCTTTGCAATGTCCGGTGCATTTATCTCACATCTTACAATGGGTCAATCGTTTATGGATGCAATACCTTCACTAATACTAATGGTGGTGACGGTTTTATCTTGGTATTTTAGACCTGCAAACAGAAAATTAGGAAAACAATAAATATGGCAGATTTAAAACCCAAAACTGTTGATGGGTTTATTGATTTGTCACCAGAAGAATCTCAGGAAGTAATGATTAAACTCAAAAACCTCATTGAAGTCACAGAACCAAAAGCCGAAGGTGGCATTAGTTGGAACGTTCCGATCTATAAATACAACGGAATCCTTGCCGGTTTTTCCTTGGCCAAAAAACACGTTAGTTTTGGCATAGACTCTCTAACAGATGAAATGCGTAAAACACTGGAAGATAAAGGCTATAAAACAGGGAAGAAAACTATTCAAATAAAATTTGACCAAGATATTCCTGAAGCAGAACTAACACAGCTAATTAAAAAACAAGCCCAACTAAACGAATTATAACATCAGATAGAAATTAAAAACATTTAAAAGATGGCATTAAATTTGGAAACGCCGGACATAGTATGGTTCTTCGTCATATTTGGGGAAATCCATGCATTAGGGATTTAGATTTAATATATTGATATTCAGCGATTTAAATACATTTGTCCTTTGTTTTATAGGGCGATATCCATTATATTTAAGTAGCTAATAAACAACTACTTATGACCGTAAAGCAACTGGTCGGCATGCCTGGGCCAAATGAGAGCAAAGGTTTGGATGGTCAGTTAGAGCTATTATGGCAGGATAACCATATCATTTTCCAAACCGAAATCAAACGGGAACTCCGAAATGCACAGCTACCCCAATTGGAAGATATGGCAAA
>NZ_JAHZSV010000076.1 GCF_019457905.1 Flagellimonas abyssi
GTTAAAATGCCGTATTGTGTTAAGGTACAAGAGAGCCGAAATTATAATGCAAAATTTGACATTGCGGATATCGGAAAAATTGATAAGGACAGGATAGGCACTCCTGTCAAAGTATCGAAACTCATTACCGTCACAAATAATTCCAATCCACGGGACAATAGAATTATAGCCTTAAAATATGACAAGCAGGGGGCAGACACTTTTAAACTGGTGTCCAATGAGAAAGGCTTTACAATAAATGTAGATAATAGAATAATGGAATACATTATGGGCAAGGGAATCTATTTTGCGAATATCGCGGACAGAGACTTCTTAATGGTTGACGAATTTGATAGTATCGAATAAGTTCCATCGATTTGATTTATAGATGTGGAATCCCTAGAAATAGGGATTTTTCATTTGCGGTGTCCAGTAATGCCCCCTAATAT
>NZ_JAHZSV010000077.1 GCF_019457905.1 Flagellimonas abyssi
TATCGCGGACAGAGACTTCTTAATGGTTGACGAATTTGATAGTATCGAATAAGTTCCATCGATTTGATTTATAGATGTGGAATCCCTAGAAATAGGGATTTTTCATTTGCGGTGTCCAGTAATGCCCCCTAATATGGTACTAGAAAGTTAAAGGGACAATTCTCTTTCAAAATACACCTCTTCTTTATCGTCCGGAGAATCCTTAACATAGCAATAGTATATTTTATTGAGAAATGCCCGGACAATTAAAGCCTTTTTTGGGTTCTTACTGGAATAGACCGTTTGCCCTGCCTTATACAGTTTGTTTACAGTGGACTTTTTATTCAGTCGTAAACATTTCAGGGTTAAATTTAAGTCTATGAACATCATTTTGAACTTATTTGTTGCAACAATCAAATAATCCGTAAATCTTGGGATAACAACGGTGTCCCCCAATTTCAAGAGGGTCGTTTCGTTGTCCATGGTTATTTTGGCCTTACCTTCTATGATCTCAAAAAATATAGACTTTGTAGACCCCTTACCCTCCAGTTCCATTCCTATATCAAAAGACATTGCCTTGATCTCTCCTGTTTTTTTCTTTAGCACAGAGATTGTGGATATGGCGTTGGGGACATAGGTCATTTTTTCTGCTATGTCGTTGGAAATCATCTTTGAAAATTGTGTATCGACCATGGTATGGAATGTTAAAATCAAAAGGAACAATTATAGCCTGAAAACCATCATGGTCTTCTATATTTTTTTACTGGACGAAAATCAGAAAACCACTTTATTATACTCTTCCGTAAACGGAACGTGGATATCAAAATCGGGCAGGAGAGTTCCTTATGAAGTTACGCATATTATCTGGATATCTTTGGTTTTACAGGAGAATTCATAGCTATGAATTTTCAGGATGGAAGAGACCATATTAACATACCTGAGTCCCAAATGGCCATTAGTAAAGTTGGGACGAATACGAGAATCCCTTGAAAAAAACGGGCATAGTATACCACCTTCGTCGGAAAAAATTGAGTACCGCACAACAACCGACAAGATACTGACCTACAAACTACTACAATGAAATATTGGGTGGTTCATATGAATCGTTTTGAGTGGTTCCATTATCCGTCTCATCCACTTCATAATGTGCAAATATTTAAAATTAGACAAAAAAATAGCGGGGGGCGTACCGCCGCTATTTTTCTATTTACACACTTTATGAGATAGTCCTAAAATAAAGGAAGAATCAATCATCACCTACTTATCAGTAAATTACAATGCCCCGTTTGTTTCTATTAAACAGTTACTATTCTGGATCTAATAAACTTGATATTCGTTTTTGTCACACCGTATTCCTGTGCCAAAACCTCCCAATGACTTAGGGCGTACTTGGTTTGCTCTACAATTTCATTGACCTTGGATTGTTTTAGATTGGCTTCCTCCCCTAATTTCAATAAATGTCCAATTGATGGCGATTGTCCTTCTCCCATGACCATGGTACTCTGTTGTCCCCTTGGACCTGATGAAAAGGTCAGGTCATAGGCGGGGGATAATTTCCACTCCCCTTTTTCTCCCATAAGAAAGGAAAAGTTTTTACCATGGTCATCCCGGTTATGGGAGAGCACATTGAATACGGCAAGACGGAACATTTTCTCTACTTCTCGCACATCCTTGGTAAGCACCCCGGTAAGGGCGATCAAATCCTCATAGTCCAAGGACGGTATTCTAAAGTTCGAATGCAGCAGACCACTGGCGGTATGCATATGAAATCTTTTGTCTCCTTTCCTGTCGAAGCGTTGGGTAGCAAAATAACCGGAACCCTTTGCCGCTTCAAATAGATGTACGGGCATCATCTCCACACCAGCATCCTTGGCCATAAGGGCATATACATACTCGATTGCACCGGCATCGATACCATCGCTACCATTGGCAAATTTGACCAGCCAATGCTCATGGTTCGGACCAAGGTCATGTTTTCCCGAGATAATATGGGTTTTCGTCCTATCCAAACCAATAAGGGCCTTTGGGCGGGCTCCCGCGGATGAACCATTCAGATCGATCAGCTCCTTCAGCACCTCATCGGCCGTTCCCTCCAAAATCTCCTGTGTGTGCCGGGAAAGTATATCCAGATCTATCTCATCCTTTTCAACGTTTATCTCACTATAATCAGGCTCATACACCAAAGCCCCAAGCCCTGTTGTACCAACATGGGCCAACCGGTCCAAAGATGAAAAATCATCTGGCAGCAGATTTTGACTTCTAATGTACCGATCGAACAGTAGCCGTCCCCATCCATCAGGCAGACTGTCATTAAAGACACCGGGCAACCCCTCAAAGGGTTGATAATCGAACACCTGAAGTCCCGGACCAAGGGGGAGTTTGACCGGGGATATTTCCAATCCTTTTTTTATGAAATCAGTGTCATATTCAAAATATGTTTTATAATCCCGGATGGCCAGACGGCCCACTGGGACAGTACCGTTTCCAAAATCTATCCCGACCCTTAATTCATTTACAGAAATATACGTACTCATCCGTGTTTACCCCTTTTGGGCTTTTTATCATCTTTGGCCAATACATCATCGATGGATGAAAAATTGTTTTCCATAGGTTCGGTAGCTGTTATAAGCTTATCCATGCATCCCAGCGTCAGGGCCAACTTTAAAAAAGATTCCAGGGAAATAATTCCCTTTTGTTCAAACTTGCGCAAAGAGGATAAACTTACCCCTGAACGCTCGGCCAGGCCCTTTTGGGTCAGCCCCCTCCCAAGACGCAGATCCCTCATGTTCCGAGAAATTCTCTTTTGGGCTTTGTTTTTAGTAATAAGTGATTCCATAATATTAGTTAATTGCAAATATAGCCAATAATTACCATTATAGTGTTAATTAAAAATAAAATAAGGCACTCGACACCAAGGTTGGGAAGCTCTTCGTTTGGCACAGGAGGTTTATAATCTGGAAAATGTTATCCAAGATTCAAATGCCACATGGACCAATGAAATGTTGGATTATGGAGCACAAGTGGAAAAAACGGGCATAGTATACCTCCTTCGCCGGAAAAAATTGAGCACCGTACAACAACCGACAAGATATTGACCTACAAACTACTACCATGAAATATTGGGTGGTTCATATGTGCCGTTTTTAGTGGTTCCCATTATCCGTCTCATCCAAGAAGGAACAGTAAAGTTTTTCAACAACGACAAAGGGTATGGGTTTATCACCTCTACAAATTCCAACGAGGATATTTTTGTGCACGCATCGGGGTTGATCGATGAAGTAAGGGAAAATGACGAAGTGCGCTATGAAACGAAGCAGGGTCAGAAAGGACTAAATGCAGTCAACGTTGAAGTAATCGATTGACCTTGATTATTCCACTTCTTTTGGAGAGGTGAATTTTTTTTGAACGAAAAAAGACTGTTTGTGCAAATGGTCTTTTTTTTTCTGTCATGAAGTCTTAAAATCAAGAAGGAGCTAAGACTCCCTAATATCACTTATAGATAGCTATTTAACTGGAAACGCCGGGCATAGTATAAAGGCCACGCCGGAATATAGTGAGCATGGCAAAACCATTATAAGCGACTGAATTTATGTCAACTACATTAAAATTTAAAGTGACTCAGATTAGCCCTTTTTAGCGGTTCTCGGTATCCGGCCCATCCAATAAGGGTCAACAGGAATTAATCGCCAAGTTTATTCCAAATAAAAAGCCTTTTCTCTGGCATGGATGAGCAGGGCAAACTGAACCATCTATAGCGGATGAAAGTGAGCAGGGCAAATCACCATCAACTCTTTGCATCACAAAAGTTTAAAGACAGATATTAGGTGGTTTAATTTATCGTCAATAGTGATATATATTGGCCATTCGACCCAATTTGTTTTTAATCGAATAAATAACTTATATTTGTTCATATATATATTTTGTTCACGTTTTCGTGAACACTGTTAATAAGTGAAAAATGAATGC
>NZ_JAHZSV010000078.1 GCF_019457905.1 Flagellimonas abyssi
AGAGGGATTGATGGATCGGACAGAGTTTAATTTACAGACCCACTTATGATGAGAACTATGTATTGATATTAGCTTAAAAGGGCTTGCTTTTCATGGGAGTTCTTTGTTGCCATTAGTACTTTTTATTCCTCTTTCGATTTCTTCGATTTCTTTTTTGTTTGATTGTTTCTCTTCTTGTTTTTGAAATTGAAAAACTCAAAATTTTTGACAATTGTTCTAAAAAATTTGTTGAAACTATTGAGGGTCTGTACTTGGGTATCATGCGCTATTGTTCTAATCCATTTATTAATTCATTAATTCTAACTATCCTTGGGTCGATTTCTTTTTTTGCACGTAATTTGTTCAAGAGGTATCCATAAATGCCTATTCCAATTGCGGCAACATTAATAGGGATAATTAAATACATTGGGGCTTTTTCCCAAACACTAATACTAAACAACAACATTATTGGGTAAACTGGCAAAATTCCCCAATAGACATATGTTCTAAGGAATTTCTTTTGAGCTTGGAGATATTCCCTGTTTTTTTTGAGATAATTTAAATAATTCATTTCCAGATCACTAGGCTTAAATTTTTTAACACCTCGATATTTAACTATTAAATAAACGGCACAGATTATCATTAATGCTAACGCCACTTTCGTTAGGATGAAAGGAATCTTGAAGAATAAAAAGATGGATAAGAACACTCCAAACACCGCTAAAATCGTTTCTGAAAGTTCTAGATAATTCCACCATCGATCCAAACGTTTTAAACTTGATTGTAATTCTATCATTAATTTTGATTTCTCAAATTTTATTCGCTCCTGATTACTGGACGACTGCCAAATTTTATTTAATTCATCTTCAATCATAATATTTCATTTATACAGTTGAACAATTTTGATTTGATCCGCTTGATTTTTACGGCTATATGATTTTCAGATAAGCCAAGTATATCTGAAATTTCTCGGTATGCTAATCCTTCCAAATACAGAGCAACTATTGCTTTGTCTCCTTCATTCAGGCTTTTGACACATTTTCTTAAGGCAAATAGTTTTTCATTATCAATTCCATTATTTACTTCCGAACGAAGGTTAGCAATGGTCATACTATCCAATCTTATAAATCGCTTTTGGTTTTTCGTGTATTTAGATTTGAAACGAAGGCAAATATTTAATGCTATCCTATACATCCAGGTGCTAATGGATGAATCACCTTTAAATGAGTTCATCGACTTCCAAATGTGAACCAAAACTTCCTGAAATAGGTCTTTCGAGTCTTCATGGCTATATGAATAAATCGAACAAATTCTATATAGCTTATCTTGGTTTTCTTCTAATGCAGAAAGAAATATGATTTCCCTTTTTTCCATTAATGATCCTTCCCTTTACTTCATTAGTTACCACAGTTATGAGAATATGACACTTTAGCGTGTTTTTTATAAAAAAATGCTTCAGTCCTGTGAAATCAAGGAATCCTTAATTAAAGGATGAATAGTAAGGTGGCATTTTACCTCGCTCAGTAGTATTAGTTAAGGGTAAGGTTTGGGACACTTGCAGCACTTCACTGCGTTCCGTTCGCTTTTTTGAAAGGACTTTTAAAGAAGATATGATTCAAAGTATTGGGCTATTTCTTGTCCAATAGCTTTTCCAAGTAAGTCACCTTATCTTTTTCAGCTTGAACAAGTCGCTCATAAAGCTCAACTACCTTATCTAATAGATTAAATGTGCAATTATTTGGATGGAATGTTCCTTGGCTATTGCTAAAACTATTGTCGTAAAAATTGTTGAAGTAATTAATGGCTAACTCTTCAGAAAAGTTATGTATTGCCTCTGGTGTGACCCCCAAGGCTTTGGCGACAGCTTCAAGACGTTCATTATCAAGGGTCTCGGACTGTTCAATTTTAGAAACACTTTGTTGGCTGACACCCAACATCTCTGCCAAAGTTTCCTGTTTCATGCCCCTTAGCTCACGGATGCGGCCAATCTTTCTTCCAATGTGATTGTTCTTTTTTACTGTCTCCATATCCCAAAAATAAACATTCCAGATTTAAATATACGCGTAAATTACCAATGGCGGTGGTTGATTACAACTTTGGATGGTTGGGTACACGGGAACAATGCCGTTGCTTTAGGCAAAACAAAAAATCATGGAGCAACGGACATTCAATTTGGAAGGTACGGACAACCCGGAAGAAATTAGGGAAATCGTGTCCAAGGTGGTCGAAAAGGTCGATACCAACCATATCTATCTGACCATTGGAGGGAAGCAACAACCCTATAAATATTGGTTCACCATCGTGACGGGAGATTATGCCAATAGGTTCCGGGAAGAGAAAGAACAGTTCCTGAAAGTATTTTTCGGTATGTATCCCGATTGTGTTGTGAGTTACTTTACACCCACCCAGATAGGGGAGCAAGAGTCGGCAGGCACCACCTTTTTTGTCAACAATTGTAACAGGGAAAACATGATATATACCTGTTTTGATGATAGGCGTCTCGCCCCGTTCGACGAAGAAGTTCTACCAAGGGTCCTTAATAGTTCGAGGGCATATTACGAGAAAGAAATTGAAAAGGTGAGGGCATTTAGAAAAGGGGCTATACCGTTCATGGATGAGGGAAACTTTGAGCTCGCTGGCTTTATGTTCCATCAAACCTTGGAAATGGGTTATCGATTGGCCGAGCACTTCCTATTGGGCCACACCCACAAAGGGCATTCCATAAGGGAGCATCAAAACTTTATTGGGGATAGAAGCAGCACGTTCGGGGAAATTTTCCCTCAGGACATTGAAGAAGATATACGGTTGCTGAACAAGCTTGACAAATCCTATGTAAAAAGCAGGTATTCCAAAGACTTCATCATCGAGGAGGAACAGGCCGATTTGATAAAAGGTTCCGTGGATATGTTCATCCTAAAATTGGAGAAACACATTCCCGCCGAATTGGAAAAATGCCAAAGGAGGATCGATGGTCAGAGTCAATCCAAAATACAAGTACCCTCACCGCAGAACAACATCGATAAAAATCCAAACCAAGAACCTTTGTTAAACAAGCTCAGGGAATTGGAAGGCAAGTATTGTGGGACATTGGAACCATTCCAGGCAAGGGAGCGGTACAGCCTTAAGCTGATTAATGGCGGATACCAAGAAACCATGTTGATGATTACCAATTTGATGAAGGTATGTATGATGGCCATTGAATATCCCCATGGTGCCACAAAATGGCTACAAGAACCTGATATTGTCATAGCTGACACTATGAGTCATATCCTTGACCTTATGCCCTATGATGAAATGGAATTTCTAGATGAGGTAAGGCAATTGCTTTTGGAGGCTCCATCCAATGATTAACGCAAAAAACTCCGTATGAAATCAAAAAATGAATCCACCATTAACCCAAACGAAGAAAAGCTCCTTAAGGATTTAAGATTCCATGGGAACGACCATACCCCAACACTGGTTCCCCATCAATGGTTCAAGGACAAGTTCCAACCCACGTTCTTTTACCTTGACGGTCATGCTGATCTATTGTTGACCGTTCGCTCACTGATATACCTTTCCATGCGGGCAATAAATCCAGAGTTAGGCTCGGACGATGTCATGGAAAGGAACGAAGAGGAATTCATCCATCAGGCGATGACCATTGCCAACCGATTGATGCCAGTGGGTGAAGAGGCATTGATGGACCATTTGAACCTATTTTACAGGGAAGAGAAGAAGGCCAAAGAAGAAAATTGATTTAAGAAAACAGCAAATAAAGGGATAGCCATGAAAAAGAGTAAAAAGGAATTGAAGAAACTAATGGAATCGGCAAGATATAAGTTGGAGGTACTGGAGCCTACCAATATACAAAAAGGTAAGTTCAGACCGTCCTTTGTTTTGTTGGATGGATACTTGGA
>NZ_JAHZSV010000079.1 GCF_019457905.1 Flagellimonas abyssi
TATTTGCCGTTTTTAGTGGACTCAACCATCCGGCTCATCCAGCCTCTATATCCTTATTATTCTAAATTCCAATTGTTGGTCGACGAACTCCAAGACAACACAATATAACCTCCCTATAATCGATTTATTCTTTCTACTTCAAAAAATCCTCTTTCTGAAAAGCCGGATTTGGGTATGTGTAAAATCCTGCACCAGTGGCCACGCCTAATTTATTCTTATTAATGAAATTTTCTTCTAAATATTTCACCACTTTTATCTTGTCGGCATCCTGTGTTTTCTCGGCTGCCATTTTATTTATGTTGTAAGCTGTTGTAATGCCCACAACATCCAATATGGCACATGGACCTACGGGGGCACCTGTAGCCTTCATCCAGGTTTTATCCACGGTTGGTGGGTCGGCAACTTCATTGACAACTAGATCGAGTGCAGCACCTAAAAGAGGTACAAGTAAAGAATTGAGAATATAACCAGGTTGTTCTTTGTGCAATGGCAAAGGCAACATTCCAATTCTTTTTGCAAACTCCACCATATCGTTGAACACTTTGGGCGAAGTAGTCGGGTGCCCCATAATTTCTGCGGTATTGTGTTTCCAAATTTCGTTGGCGAAATGCAGGGCAACAAATTTCTCCGGTCTTCCAGTAGAGGAAGCGAACTGACTTGGTAAGAGTGTGGAAGAATTAGTGGCAAACACCGTTTTTTCAAGAGCTACTTTTGCCAGTTTTTTATAAAAACCCATTTTAATCTGTGGGTCTTCGGGTACGGCCTCAATGAGCAGGTCGGCATCTTTTACAGCCTCTTCTAAATTGGATGAGTAGCTCAAATTTTGATATGTATCTTCCAATTGTTCCTGACTTGCATTCAAATCATTTTTAAATGCGTAACTCATAATTTCAAACTTGCCTTTTGCTTTTTCCAATACTTCATCATTAATGTCATAAACGGTGACATTAAATCCGTGAAATGCTGTTTGGAAAGCAATTTGATAGCCTAATACGCCACTTCCAGCTATTGTAATATTTTTATAATTCATTTTATTTGTTCTTTATCCATTCTTGAATTTTATGGAACTGTTCTTGAAAGAAAGATTCATGTTCTTCTTCCAAAGTTTCTCCTTTGGGTAGGATGTGCTCGAAATAACTGTCTTTCAAAATTTTCCTCAAGATGCTTTCACCTGGGATCGGTCTATAATCATTTAGTGATTTTGTGGCTTTCAACAATTGTCTAATATCGTATTGCAACGGTATGATATCAGGCACTTGCTTGTTCAGGTTCAACAGTTCGTAAACGGCAATACGGGCAGTTCTAACGGAACTTTCCATGGTAAAGACAATATCGTTGTTGGTCTCTACAAATTGTCCCACCAAACCTAAATTTTTACAACCCTCGGGAACTACATTTGGTCTGTCGCCCTTTGCCCTTGGCATAAACATTGAAGTGATGTAGGGCATAAATGCGGTATGTACAATGGTGTTTTCAATAACATCATCAATTTGGTCAAGAATGCCTAGGTGATAACAAAGTTCAGTCAGTATTTCGTCTCCTGTACATTGAGGCATAGGTTTTTTAATATAATTTCCTTCTTTATCCATATATAATGAATACACCCAAAGAACCAGAACATCATCGGGTTGGTCAGGAAAGTGTGGCTGACGGTTGCAGGTAAAGCTCATTAGCCAATCAGAATCGGTAATGGTAATAATGCCTCCCGTTGCAGTTTTTCCTGAATACGGGTCGTTAATGGTATATTCTTTCAACTTTTCGGTAAAGGCAGACGGTTTACACGTTAATGTTGCCGATTCCCAAGAAGATTTTTCAATATCGCCACAGAATTTTTCGGGACGACCAAAAATCTCGGATTTTGACGCTAAATTTTTCCATAATTTCCATCCGGCACTTTGTCCGCTCGAACCGTTGTCCATTTCTATGATCGGTGCGGTTTTGTTTGTTCCATAAAACGTGTCCTCGGTCATGGAACCGGTGGTCACAATGACATAATCGTCTTTCCCTATTGGTATTCTCACTTCCCTTTCATCTTGTTCGGTAACGATGCCTTCCACCACTTTGCCATGGATATTACTGTGAATGTCCAAATCTTTTACCAAAGTATTCAACTGAATTTGTACGCCTTTTGACTCTAAATGTTTTCGCAAAGGCGTAATGAACGTATCGTATTGGTTGTATTTTGGGAAAACCAGACAGGAAAAATCTTTCATTCCATCAATGGCGTGAAGAAAACGGTGCATGTACAGTTTGCATTCCAATAGGCTGTGCCAATTTTCAAAGGCGAACATGGTGCGCCAAAAGAACCAAAAATTACTGTCTAAAAATTCTTGGCTAAAATAATCTTCAATCGTTAAATCGTCTAAATCTTCTTTTTTCTTCAACAATAATTTCACAATGGCCAATTGGTCTTTTCGCTCCAGTCCGAATTTGCTGAAATCCCGAATTTCACCTTGGTTGTGAATCAAACGGGCTTTGGAATAATTGGGGTCATTGTCGTTTACCAATCGGTATTCGTCTAATACGCTGTACGGTTCAGGAAGTTCTTCGGCTGGAATATCCTGAAACATATCCCAAAGATTCTCATAGGTCATATCCATTTCCCTACCCCCTCGGATAATATAACCGTCTTCGGCATTTCCGGCACCATCCAAAGAGCCCCCGTCAACATGCAATTGGTCTAAGAAAATGATGTTTCTGCCAGGAATCTTTCCATCTCGTATAAAATAATATGCTGCCGACATACCCGCAATACCACTACCTACAATGTATACTTTGCTGTTCTCATAGGATTTTGGGGGAATACCGATATTTCTTTGATAATTTCCAATCTGATCCGAAAAAGGCATGGTTTTTTCCTTGGTGTTCAATTGTACTTCCTTACTCGAATCGGGCTCGTGGTTTACATTTCCATATTCTTTTGATTTCGATAGAAACGAACCGAACTTATCTGTTATGTTTTTCATTTTTTTTGGTTTTCAAGATTTTACAACAAAGATAGTTGTATACTTAAATTCGCATGTATCCCGAAATTCCGTATTTGTGTGCTTAATTTTTCAGGAACTTAAATTTTGCCTTGTGCGATAATTTGAAGGAGAAATGGAAGCATGCCTTTTAAAGAATCGACCAAAGGCAGATGTAGAATTGAAATGTAACTGAAATGCGATTTCCGAAATGGTATATTCTGGGTTTCCCAATAGAACATATGCCTCTTTTAGTAGAGTTTCATCAATTACCTCATGTGGTGTCCTGCCGCTTGCTTTTTTTACCACTTCAATCAAATATTTATTGGAAATATGCAATTGTTCGGCATAAAACTGTACCGATCTTTGTTCTAAAATATGTTCTTGTACCAATTCCCGAAACTTTAAATGGAATATAGGGATGGTTTTATCCTTGTTTTGAATCTCGACTACAGACAGATGGGTAATCTCGGCTACTTCGAGCAAAACATTAAAAATGATACTACGGATAATTTCATCGGTGAAATTTCCGTTGGACTTGGTTTTATGCTCTAAATATTCAAGTAGGCCAAGTAAATGTTCAATCGTTTTTGGCTGTGCGCTTAGCATGGAATAATTACCATTTTGGAAGAGCCCGATTTTTTCGATGATAAATGGATTGGAAATGTTCTTGAGCAAGAAATTTTTTTCAAAAAAAAGAAGTTTCATTGTGAAGTCTCTACTGGAAACACCGGACATAGTATACCACCTTCGCCGGAAAAGA
>NZ_JAHZSV010000008.1 GCF_019457905.1 Flagellimonas abyssi
GAGAAGTACCATATCCATTCGGTCTTTGGCGTGGCCCAGCCAAGGGAGTGCCCGGGAGTGCCTACTAAGGTACTGAGCCCAAGGGCTACATGGAACAATGACGAGGCTTACTACAAAACGGCCTTTAAGCTTACCAATGCTTTTAGGGAGAATTTCAAGAAATTCGAGGAGCACGCCAGCGAGGAAATCCGGAGGGGAGGACCACAACGGTACGCATTCTAGAAAAAAAAGACGCCCCCGGTCTACCGAGGGCGTTTTAGTTTTTAGGCCAGAATTAAAATTACTTGTTAACGCTGGTAATGTACTTTTGTAATGCCATGGTCATGGAAGGAGTTTCGGGCGTTGGTGCCTGAATGTCTATCCTAAGACCTGCACTTGTTGCTGCTTTTACCGTACTATTGCCAAAAACGGCAATTCTTGTATCGTTTTGTTCAAAATCGGGAAAGTTCTTCATTAAAGATTCGATTCCTGATGGGCTGAAGAATACCAAAATGTCGTAGTACACATTTCTAAGGTCAGAAAGGTCGCTGATTACCGTTTTGTAGAAGATTCCTCTTGTCCAATTTACACCTAGTTCGTCCAACAATTCGGGAACAATAGGTTTTAATGAATCGGAAGAAGGCAATAGAAACTTTTCATCCTTGTACTTCTTGATCAAGGGAATCAACTCGTTAAAAGTCCTTTTCCCAACATAAATCTTCCTTTTTCTGTACACCACATATTTTTGCAAGTAGTAGGCAACGGCCTCCGACTGACAAAAATATTTCATGGAATCCGGAACTTTGAAGCGCATTTCATCGGCAATCCTAAAAAAGTGATCCACAGAGTTTCTGCTCGTAAGGATAATCGCCGTAAAGTTGTTCAAGTCGATTTTTTGCTGTCTCACATTTTTGGCCTCTACGCCTTCAACGTGTATGAAAGGTCTAAAATCTACTTTAACTTTCTCTTTTTCAATTAGTCTTGAATAGGGGGAGTTTTCGACTTTGGGTTCTGGTTGGGAAACCAAAATTGTTTTTACTTTCATAAGTTATCAACCTTTTAAATAGCTTCCAATTAACACCAAGGGCGCAATTTCGAGTGCGCAAAGGTACAAAATAAAATACAGAAAATACGGGAGGAGTGTTTTTTGATGGTTCTTTAATAGCTTGGTCAAGCCAATGCCATTTATAAGAAAAATCAGGGTCAATGCCGTGTATATTATTGTTTTTGAGTCGTTTGCGATGTAAATCAATAAAATATTGGCAATGCAGATTATAATGCTACTATAATTGAGGTAAGAAATTTTACTGAAAACAAAACTAGAAACCAAGCTTAAGTTGTTGAAAACGAATCCTGTAAACATCTGTACCAAGAACTTGACCAGTTCAAAAAGGGCCAAAAACCCTAGAATGATCAAATAGTTGGTCATGGTGTTATCCTGGGGAACCAAGTCGAAAGTATGAAGAATCAGAAAAATAAAAAAGGATAGGTTGACAAGCTGAAACAAGGTCAACAGCAAATGGAACCAATGCGAAAATTGTCCTTTTTTGTTATGGAGCAGGATGTATTTATCATTAAAAGGCAAAATGATAAAGTTTAAAAACTTCTTATGAAACAGGTATTTGCCAAGTGCGAAAACAACCAAGCTTGTAAACAGGGTTATGGTCATCCAATCCAATGAAACTATTGTTTTTTCAATGGGTTCCATTATTCGATTTTAACAGGTTTTCCATTGAGTCCGGGAAGAAGTCCGTTTTCTGCAATCCCAATCCTAAAATATGCAGGTCTTTCCATAGTGGATAAAGGTAGCTCAAAGGAGTAGTTGATGGTGTCTTTAGATTTCAACAAAGATTGTTGGGGCAAGGTGTTCTCAACCTTTAGGGGAAGCATCTGCTTAACCTGCTTGTACTTATTGGAGTAAGAAATAGTGTATTCCAATTGTTCCAAGGGCACATCAAAAGGGTATGGGTTATACACCTTGAGCGAGTGTTTGATGCCGGTCTCCGGCTTTTCCACAATGCATTGCAATTTTCGGTAGGACTGAAAATCATCAATATATATTCCGTGAAAAACTGTACTGTCCAGATGCATGTAACTAATGTCGCCCCTTTTTCTGTACTGGGAAACATATAAGATCTTTTTTCCGCGCACTCGCTCCTCAGAGTTATCAATGGAATACTGGTTTTTGCGGTACATAAAATTGTTGAGCGAAATGGCAGGTACATCCGAATAAAACTCATACATGGAGGAACGGCGGTACGAGTTTTCAAAAACAACGGGAATCCCACCGGATTTTGTCTTAAGCTCGTTCACCCACTCCTTGTTTCCATGAGTTTCAAAGTACATTGGGAATAATCGGTAGTTGACCATCCAGGCTCTTGCGTACATCAAAAGAAGCAAACTTACGATACCCATCCGGTACATCCATTTTCTGCTTTTGGTGTTGTGTAAAAGATGGTCGAAAGCAATTAATGCCAAAGGAATTGATATAGCAATGGTCCATTGCGCCTGCACCCTCCGGTTGAAGCTGGAAATGAAAAAGAAAATCAATATTCCATAAACCAGATAAATCAATGCCTTCGAGAATTTGTCCGTTGCCTTGAATTTAAAAAGGGCGCCATAGACCCAATAGAAAAGCAGGCCAATAATAACTACAATGTTCAAGAAAAAGCCCAAGGTAAATTCATCAAACTTATATGCTTGGTTCGGGCGTTCGGATAAATGGAAGGTGATGGAAACAAAATCGTTCTGATAGAGCCATATAAAATGGGGGGCGTAGCAAATAAGGGCCAAAATTACGGCGAACCACGCTTTTTTGTTGAAAATGAGCTTGTAGTTGGATAAGAACACAAAAAGAATTACCAATACTGCATGGTACTTGCTGTACATCAATGAGGCCATTGTTAACCCTAAGCCTATTGTGGTCATGATACCCTCATGCTTTAAAAAACGTTTGTACAGCCAAAGGAACAGGGCAGTGAAAAATAATAATGCTGTATCGGGGAGCGTCAAAAAACCATAGGCATTCATCAAAGTAAATGAGAATACCAAAAGGAAAAAATGGGTTACATAATCCTTTTTCCTTGGATTTTCCACCATCGACCACAATAGTATATAGGTCCCAGCAGAAAGTACGCAGCTCATAAATCGTACCCCAAGTTCTCCATCAAAAAGAAAACTGCTAAGCTTTATCAAAAACGCGACCATGGGCGGATGGTCAAAATACCCCCAAGCCATATTTTGCGCATAGTACCAGTAGTAGGCTTCATCATAAATGAGTTCTGTTACCGACGATTGCAGCAGGTTGAGTGCAAATAGAACGGCCAAGAGAACAAAAAAAAGTCTGGGAAACTTTTGAGACATCAAAATGTGATTTTAAAGGGGCAAAGTTACAAATATTGGGGAAGTCCTGTTTAAGCATCCTATATCTCTTGCGTGTACAATTTAGAAAACCGTATTTTTGAACATTCTAATCCAGTGCGAATGGCAGACGGCTTGGTCATTATACCCACATTCAACGAAATCGAGAACATCGAGGCCATAACAAAAACGGTCTTCGACCTAAAAAAGGACTTTCATGTTCTTGTGGTGGACGATAACTCCCCGGATGGTACTGCGGATTGTGTAAGAACATTGCAGAAGGAATACCCGGACCGACTTTTTTTAGAGGTTCGCAAAGAGAAATCGGGTCTGGGTACAGCTTATATTCATGGTTTTAAATGGGCTCTGGAAAGAGGTTACGAGTATATTTTTGAAATGGACGCGGATTTTTCGCATCGGCCAGCGGATTTGTCCCGTTTGCACAGGGCCTGCTTAAATGGTGCCGATGTTGCCGTAGGCTCCCGATACAAAAAGGGTGTAAATGTGGTCAACTGGCCTTTGGCAAGAATATTACTTTCTTACGGGGCATCTTTTTATGTAAAATTGATTACCGGAATGAAGGTACATGACCCTACTGCCGGATTTGTCTGTTACAAAAGAAATGTGCTGGAAACCATTAAATTGGATAATGTACGCTTTATTGGCTACGCTTTTCAAATAGAAATGAAGTACAGGGCCTATCTCAGAAAATTCAAGATAGAGGAAGTCTCGATAATTTTTACCGATCGGGTAAACGGAAAATCAAAAATGAACTCCGCCATTATTCGGGAGGCAATTTTTGGTGTGATAGCTATGAAGTTTAGGAGTATATTTTTTAAAAAGAGCTTTTAATTATGTCAAAAATACTGTTGAAGAATGCCAAAATCGTGAACGAGAACAGCATTTTTGAATCGGATGTATTGTTGGATGGGGATTTTATCGCGAGAATCGATTCGGACATCTCGGATGCCAATGCCAAGGTGATAGATCTGGAAGGTGATCTGTTATTGCCCGGAATCATAGATGACCAAGTGCATTTTAGGGAGCCAGGACTTACACATAAGGGTACCATTGCAACGGAAAGTAGGGCGGCCATTGCTGGGGGCATCACCACATTTATGGAGCAGCCCAATACAATTCCACAGACCACTACCATTGAAAAACTGGAAGAAAAATTTGCCATTGCCGCTAAGGATTCATCAGCCAATTATTCGTTCCTTTTTGGAGGTACCAACGATAACTTGGAAGAGTTAAAACGACTCGACAAAAATGCATGTTCCGGGGTAAAACTGTTCTTGGGTTCTTCTACGGGAAATATGTTGGTTGACAATGAGGAAGTACTGGAAAAAATTTTCAGTAATACCGAAATGGTGATTTCAGCCCACTGTGAGGACGAAGGTACCATAAGGACCAACTTGGCCAAGTACAAGGAGATGTATGGGGACAATATCCCAATAGAAATGCACCCTATTATCCGAAGTGCGGAGGCTTGTTACCTATCTTCATCAAATGCTATTGCCCTTGCCAAAAAAACAGGGGCAAGGTTGCACGTGTTCCATGTATCCACAGGAATTGAAACCAATTTGTTTACGAACAAGATTCCCTTGGAGGAGAAGAAAATTACCGCTGAGGTATGTATTCACCATCTTTGGTTTTCCGATGAGGATTATGCAAAAAAAGGCACCCATATTAAATGGAACCCAGCTGTAAAGACGGCAACCGATAGGCAGAAACTTTGGGAAGCGCTGTTGGACGACCGTTTTGATGTGATTGCCACCGACCATGCACCACATACGCTCGAAGAAAAGGATAATCCATACACCACTGCGCCATCTGGTGGACCATTGGTACAGCACGCTTTGCTGGCTATGCTCCAAAAGGAAAAGGAAGGAATCATAAGTTTGGAGAAAATCGTCGAAAAAATGTGCCATAATCCTGCAAAGTTGTTTGATATTGACCGACGTGGGTTTATACGCGAAGGCTATTACGCAGATTTGGTTCAGGTTAACCAGAGTTCCAAAAATGAGGTTAAAAAAGCCAATCTTTTCTATAAATGTGGTTGGTCTCCCTTTGAAGGTGTTACTTTTGATTCGGAAGTAAAGCGCACCTTTGTGAATGGTCTTTTGGCCTATGAGAATGGCAATTTTAGTGCAGAAAAGAAAGCAAAGAGGCTTACGTTTAATCGCTAGGGATGAAATATATCGTTACATACATTTTGGGTTTCATCATTTTGGTTTCCTGTGCCGAAAAGGTTGTGGATGAACCTGAAAACCTTATTTCCAAGGAGAAAATGACCGAGATTTTACATGATCTTGCGATTTTAAATGCAGCAAAATCTGGCGCTGCCAGAAAATTTGAGGATTCAGGTATCGATATCATGGAGTTCCTATATACCAAATATGATATAGATAGCACCCAGTTTGCGGAGAGCGACCTTTATTATGCGTCTATTCCTTTGGAATACCAAACCATATACAAAGATGTAGAAGCTAGGCTGAAGCGGCAAAAGGATACCTTGGAGGCTATTGGAAAGAGGCTGAACGACAGTATCCGTGAGGCAAGTATTCAACGAAATGATTCCTTAAAGGCCATTAGGGAGCAAAAGGAAGGTGTGAAAAAGTCAGATACTATTACTTCTCGATAAACCTATCACAGCAAAACTCGATTGCCTTATCCAAGTCTTCGAATTCAAAGTCTAATTCAGATTTTATTTTTTCGCTGCTGTAATCTTCTTTATGGAATAATCCTTTGGCTACAGCTTTGGATAATTTTCTTCTTTTCCCAAAAAGATTGCTTCTTGCCCAATCCCATCTCCAAAAGCACTCGATCATAAATTTTGAAACTTTTTTGGTGGGTGGGGAGACTTCAAGTTTAGGCGCAATTTTATCAAAAAACTCTTTGTAGGTCATATTTTGATTGACCAAAATAAAGCCCTCCGTGCGGATGTTCGACTCCATGAGCATAGTCATTGCTTTTACAACATCCGATACGGTAACAAAACCAGTTCCACCGGGAATGTAATATTTCTTTCCTTTGGAAGCATAGGTAAAAAAGGATCCACTACCCGACTTCCAAAATCCTGGGCCGATTACAACACCAGGGTTTACAACAACAATATCAAGTCCCTCTTGTGAGCCGCGCCAAACTTCTAGTTCTGCCTCATATTTGGTAATGCCGTAAACTGTGGCCTTGGCTTCGTTCCATTCATTTTCCTCGGTTACTTCCGTTTGTTTGGGGTTGGACCCAATTGCAGCAATAGAACTTACGTAACACAGTTTTTTAATACCATATTTTAAGGATAGATTGACTACGTTCGCCGTGCCTTCAACGTTTGTACGCTCAAGAATTTTATAATCTTTAGGGTCGAAAGAAATCAGGGCGACGCAATGGTACACGTAGTCCACATCAATAAAAAGGTTGTCCAGATTCCCAAGTTCGGTGATATCTGCCTGTACCCAATCAATTTTCTCCACTAAAGAGGATGGGTCATCGGTATAATACCCAAAAACCTTACGGACCTTTTCTATGGATGCTTTGCTCCTATAGTTGCTTCTGACGGTCTTCCCACTGTTGATCAAATGGAAAAGTAAATGGGAACCGATCAGTCCAGTGCCTCCTGTAACCAAAATCATAAAGTAAAAGTACCTATTTGTGACGTAAAAATTGAGGGAAATGCCAACTTCATTTTATATTTGCAGCTATTCCAAAAAACTGATTATGACGAAGAATTTTGTTCAAGAACTGCAATGGAGGGGAATGGTGCACGATGTGATGCCAGGAGCCGAAGAACACCTAATGGAAGAAATGCGAGGTGCATATGTGGGTATAGATCCAACAGCGGACTCCTTGCACATTGGGCATTTGGTGAGCGTGATGATGTTGCGGCACTTCCAACTGGCAGGTCATAAGCCTTATGCCTTGGTGGGAGGTGCAACCGGAATGATCGGTGATCCGTCGGGCAAATCTGCGGAACGCAATTTGTTGGATGAGAAAACCCTACGTCATAATCAGGAGGCCATCAAGGCCCAGTTGGGCCGTTTTTTGGATTTTGAGAGCGGCGAGCCCAACGCGGCCGTTTTGGTGAACAACTACGATTGGATGAAGAATTTTTCGTTCTTGGAGTTTATCCGCGATGTTGGTAAGCACATCACCGTAAACTATATGATGGCCAAGGATTCCGTTAAAAAGCGTCTTTCTTCAGATGCGAAAGAAGGTATGTCCTTTACCGAGTTTACCTATCAGTTGGTTCAAGGATATGATTTTCTATATCTGTTCCAAAACCACAATTGTAGTCTTCAGATGGGAGGCAGTGATCAATGGGGCAATATAACTACTGGAACAGAATTGATTCGACGAATTGGTGGAGGAAAAGGTTTTGCACTTACTTGCCCGTTGATCACCAAGGCAGATGGAACCAAATTTGGAAAAACCGAAGGTGGAAATGTTTGGTTGGATGCAGAAAGAACATCTCCCTATAAATTTTATCAATATTGGTTGAATACTTCGGATGAAGACGCGGAGAAGTACATTAAAATCTTCACTTTTCTAAGTCAACAGGAGATAGAAAATTTGGTGTCCGAACATAAAAAAGCTCCCCATCAGAGGGCATTACAAAGAAAATTGGCCGAGGAAGTGACCATAATGGTGCATTCAGAAGAAGATTTGAACAATGCCATTAAGGCAAGTGACATTCTTTTTGGCAGATCAACTTCCAATGATTTAAAACAACTTAACGAGAAAACGTTTTTAGATGTTTTCGAAGGTGTTCCACAAGCTACGGTGAGCAAGGATGAACTTGAACCAGGTTTGGACATGATCGGCGCCCTTGCCGCAAAAACCGGTTTTTTGGGTTCCAATGGTGAAGCTCGAAGAGAATTGAAGCAAAACTCCATATCCGTGAACAAGGAAAAGGTGAAAGAGGATTACCTGATTACGTCGTCAGATTTGATCAACGATAAGTTTGTACTGTTGCAGCGCGGAAAGAAGAATTATTTTGTGCTAGTAGTCGTCGAGTAGATTACAACACCATTAAATTACATCCTCTGATATCCGAATCATCAAAACGGCCCAAAACTTCAAAAGTTCCGTTTGGGTGTGTTTTCCCCAAATCTTGGGTAGCGATAAAGGAGCAGGAATATAGGTTCGCCAGATCAATCACATTGACGCCGCCTGTTTTTCCATTGGGTTGGATTGAAAGTGGGTCTTCGGTGTCGCGCGTAACGATTTTCATCCAAGGAGGTGTCTCAAAAATTCCGTTGCCTTTGGAATAACCTTGGGACAACAGTTCCGTCATACCGTATTCTGAGTGGATATGTTCAACACCCAATCCCTTTTCTAGGATTTGATGGAGTTCCTCCCGAATCAATTCTTTGCGTCTACCCTTCATGCCACCGGTTTCCATCACAATGGTGTTTGTTAAGGTTGAAGGAAATTGTTCAACCAGATCTAAGAGCGCAAAAGAAACCCCGATGAGCAATGTTTTGGTACCTTTACTTTCCAATACTTTTAATTTCTGATGAAGTTCTTCGAGATTATGAAGATAAAACCCACTGTGAGGATGTCCGGATTTTGCAATCAGGCTATTTACCATATAAATCAATGAAGAGCCTTCTCTTTCCAAATAGGAGGGTAAAAGAGCTAGAATGCAGAAATCTTTGGATTTTCCGTAGAAAAGTTCAAACGCTCTTAAAAAACTTTCTTCGTAAAGACCGATATCAGGAACAAAATGCTTGCTAGTAGTGCTTTGCGTGGTTCCGCTGCTGGTAAAGATGGTCTGTGACTCTTTTTGAGTTGAAATAACCCTATGTGTCTTAAAGAAGGAAATAGGCAGGAATGGTATTTCCAATGAGCTTGAAACATTTTTGGGAGACTTTCTTAAATAGATGCAAAAGTCCCTGTACACCTCATTGTTTTCGTATTGAAACTTGAAAATATCCAATGCGACTTCTTCAAAATCGTCCGCATTGTTGATATTGAAAATCCGATGGGTATCAAACTGTTTCATTGTGGATCAAAAGTACCCAAAAATAAAAAAGCCCTTCGGGAAAAGGGCTTAAAATGTGATATGCTGTTTGATTTTATTTGACGACCAGTTTTCGGGTCATTGTTTTTTTCTGTTCCGTAACCTGAAGTACATAAACGCCAGGTACTAGTCGGGAAATGTCCAAAGTATTGGTGCTGATTCTTTCTGTTAGCACTACTTCACCAAAAACGTCATAAATCCTTATTTCTTTGGTGCCGTTGGTTTCTGTAGAGATGTATACCTCATTGCCATAAGCTGGATTCGGGTACATTTTAAAACCCTTGAGCTCCTGTACGGGCTCGTTGTTGACTGTAACTAGGTCTTGACCGAATGAGAGTAGTGGTAAAGCCATAAGTAAAACAAAGTAGATTTTCTTCATGCAAGCTGATTTGGGGTATATGTGCATGATAAAAGTAGGTAAACAGTATATTGTTGACTATTTTATGTTGTGAAAGCACTAAAATGGGTTGTAAAGCGTTGAAAGCTGTGGTATATGATTGGCAGAAAAGCCGTGGAAATCGGTGAACTACTTCACAATGAGCTTTCTAGTAGCTACTTTGTTTTGTTCAAAAACCCTTAAAATATAAACTCCTTTGCTTAGGTTTGATAAGTTGAGTTCTTTGCCTAAGATGGTGGTCTCGAGTACCTGCGTGCCCAATACATCAAAAACCAGAATTTTCTTGGGAGCGTTTTCTTTGGTTTCTATATAAACCTTGCCTTGGGTAACAGGGTTGGGATACAGCTTAAACCCGTCAATATCCGCACTTGAACTGGCGCTTTGCTGAGAAAACCCAAGTGAACAGATAAAAAAGAAAAAGACGAAGTAAAAGTGCTTCATACGTTAATGGTTGCAAACGGTATGCCACAAATATATAAAAATAGTGATGTGATTATTGAACTATTTGACGATTAGGGGGTTACTTTTCGATGAAATGCAACCAATTACAAGAAACCATAAAATAAAAATGGCGGATATGCTTACCCGCCATTTTAATATTCAAACGCTCGGTTTTTATTGTTTTAAATCTAAATAGTCTATCATTTGGTTATAATCCCTTACATCTAGCTCATTACGTGTTAATCCAGATATTTTGGATGGCCTTACCGCAATGATATTGAGTTCCTTGAATTTCAAATTATTTCCGTAGGGCATAGAGCTATCAAATTTTTCAGCATGGAGAACAAGGGTCAAACCATTGCTTCTGGAATAATAAGTCTTTAGATTTTTTTCAATCTGCACATTTGGAACAGGAAGCCAAGTTTTAGATTCCGCTTCAGCGGATTTATAGAACGGGAATAGTAATAATGGCTCAGTATTGGATAAACCATAGTCATTTTCTGGAATAACCAAGTCCAAGCTTAAACTATCTCTAAGGGTATTTTTGCCAAGAGCGATTAGGGCTGCATCAGCCTTTACAAGGCTTTGTTGTGTTTCTGGGTTCCCATCAAAGGAACTGTCATCGTTTGAGCATGATATAAACAATATGATTAAGCTTATTGAGAATATATTTGATATGAAGGATTTTGTTTTCATGTTATGGATTTTGTTTTCTTATGACAGAGTTATATTTGTTGAGTCTTTTTAGTTGATTGCAAAACGTAGAGCGAATACATTATTATTTTCATTGGATTCATCATTGTCATCATCATCGTCAACTCGAATCAGCAACCAAAAATTACCACCGACACTATTAAAATCGTATGTAAAAAGTGTAACAGAGGAATAATCTCCACTGTTTGTACTGAGTGATCCAATGTTGGATGTTTTTATTCGCGTATCTGAATTACTTTCAAAAGTGCTGTTTGCTGAAATATAATACCCAACTGTAGTGGAAGTAGAAGTGGCATTGCCAAGATTTTGGACGAGTACATCAATATTTGCAATTCCACTGGGATTATTTAAGTAGTGTCTATCTGTTCCAATTTGGCTGAAATAATTATCACAGCCAAAGCAATCGCTATTGATTACGGATCCGTTTAAATTGATGGAGAGATCAGGTTCTCCCGGACAACCATTATTGGATGCTGGACCGGATTCGTTGGGGCAGTTATCTTGGTCATCAGGTATGCCATCATTATCACTATCAATAACACAATTGATATTAATAGGATTTCCTATTGATTGTCCATCTAGACTAAAATCTGCATCACCTTTTCCATTATATCTGTTTAAAATTCTGCAATATCTGGTTCCTAGACTGCCACCAAGATTTATTTGATAAACTTCATCATGATCTAATAATCTATCAATTAAAATATTGACCTTATATCTACCATCATGGGCAGTTGAATTACCACAATATCTATCCTTTGCTTTTTGTAGGGTAGTGAACGTTTCAAACCTATGATATCTATTAAAAACATAGCTGCATACGTCCTTAGAAGACCCAATTCCTGAGCCATTCAAGTAAAAATCTGCATCCCCGGTTCCGGAGTATCTATTAAGAACTTTTGCATACCGGACCCCCAGATTAAAGTTGCTGCCAAAATCAATTACATAATATTCCCCATTGTTCAACAAATAATCAATGTCTAAGTTCACTTTAACAACAAAGGCATCAGAAGTATTCCCAACACATGCTTTTTCTGCTGTAGCATAGGTTTCGAACCTATGATAATTATAAGTCTGAGCGGAGGAAACGTAAAAAGAAAAGATTAAGCATAAACATAAAGTAATTTTTCTCATGGTATTAGTGTTTTATTTTGAACTAAAAATATAAGAAAAAGACTACCCTATGATTAAGTAATTATTAATGAATAGTAAACAAAAAAGCCCCCGCAATTGCGGGGGCTTTTAAAATTATAAGTATATATAATCTTGATTAGTTGGCCCAATCAAAGATTGTTACATCTACAGTTGCAGTTGCATCATAAACTTCTGCAGGATCAGCATCTGCACCTTCAATTTGTACATTGGCCAATGGACCAGCATCGCTCATCAATACAGAAGTATCATACCCTGTTAAGGAAAGTCCTGTAATGGTTGCTCCAGATTCTTTTTTGAACTGAAGAGCTGTACCACCAACCGTGGAAACAGCGGTCAAGTTAACCAAACTTGGGTTTTCGTTAGCGCCATCGGCCTCAACAACAGTGGAGAAGCCAGAAGTGTGCAATACGTAAGCATTGGTCAACGTACCGTTCCATCCTTCTGTCCAGTCAATGGCATCATCCTCATTGTTTTCCAAATAGAAGTTGGAAGCAGAAACGGTTCCACCAAAGAACTCAACACCGTCGTCTGTTCCATTTTTGATGGCAACATTATCGATTGTGGTTCCAGAACCTACTGCATAAAGTGTAAGGCCGTTATACTGAGATTCGGTGCTAATCTGTGCACCGGCATAGTTAATGATCAAGTATTCGATGCTACCTGAATTGTCATCATCTTCAGTACCACCATAAAGAATACCTCCAACTTCAGCTTCGGCATCCACACCTTCGGTAGTAGTAGCTTTACCGGCAATTACCAAACCACCCCAGTCACCAGGAGTTGTGTTGGATGAGGTCATAACAACAGGATTAGCAGCAGTACCCTGTACATTGATTGTACCTCCTTTTTGAACCACGATGAATGTTTTGGTTTCGTCACCATTTTCAACATCGGCAATAATAGTTGTTCCAGCAGGGATGTTCAAAGTAGCTCCATCTTCGACACTGAAAGATTGGTTCAAGTAGTAAGTTACATCGGCATCCAATGTAAGTGTAGAGTTAAGAGAACCTGTCAACGTAGCAGATTGTGCTTCAGCATTTCCTGTAGCCCAAGTAAATGTATTGATGTCAACAGAGGCAACGGCAGCATAAGTTTCTGCTGGGTTGGCATCGGCGCCTTCAATTTGAACATTGGCCAATGGACCAGCGTCGCTCATCAATACTGATGTATCATATCCATCTAGAGAAAGTCCTGTAATGGTTGCTCCGGATTCTTTTTTGAACTGAAGAGCTGTACCACCAACTGTGGAAACAGCGGTCAAGTTAACCAAGCTTGGGTTGCCATTGGCACCATCTGCTTCAACAACAGTAGAGAAACCAGCTGTGTGCAATACGTAAGCATTGGTTAATGTACCGTTCCATCCTTCTGTCCAGTCGATAGCGTCATCTTCGTTGTTTTCCAAGTAGAAGTTGGAAGCGGAAACAGTTCCTCCGAAGAACTCAACACCATCATCGGTACCGTTCAAGATAGCTACGTTATCGATTGTAGTAGCAGAACCTACAGCGTAAAGGGTAAGACCGTTATACTGAGATTCAGTGCTGATTTGAGCACCAGCGTAGTTAATGATCAAGTATTCAATGCTACCAGAGTTGTCCGCATCGTTTGTTCCACCGTAGATGATACCACCTACTTCGGCTTCGGCATCCACACCTTCGGTAGTGGTTGCATCACCAGCAATTACCAATCCACCCCAGTCACCTGGCTCTTCGTTGGAAGAAGTCATAACAACAGGGTCGGTAGCGGTACCTTGAATATCGATCATACCACCTTTTTGTACTACGATGTATGTTTTGGTTTCAGTACCTTGCTCAACATCGGCAACGATTCTTGTTCCAGCAGGGATGGTCAAAGTAGCACCGGATTCCACGCTAAAGCTTCCTTCCAAAAAGTAGTCTACAGCTGGATCTAAAGTTAAATCGGAAGTTAGGGAACCTGTCAATTTGCTTTCTTCTATCACAAGTGCAGAATTTACCCATCCAAACATTTCTACGTCAACTGTGGCATCACCAACGTAAGATAGGTTGGGATTGGCATCTGCTCCTTCAATTTGAACGTTAGCCAATGGACCAGCGTCGCTCATCAATACAGATGTATCGTATCCGTTCAAAGAAAGTCCTGTAATGGTTGCTCCAGATTCTTTTTTAAACTGGAGGGCTGTACCTCCAACGGAAGAAACAGCGGTCAAATTAACCAAACTTGGGTTTTTGTTCTCTCCATCTGCTTCAACAACAGTAGAGAATCCAGAAGTGTGAACTACATAAGCGTTTGTCAATGTACCGTTCCATCCTTCAGTCCAATCAATAGCGTCGTCTTCGTTGTTTTCCAAATAGAAGTTGGAAGCGGAAACAGTTCCGCCGAAAAACTCAACACCATCATCAGTACCGTTAAGTACGGCAACATTGCTTATTGTGGTACCTGAACCAACTGCGTAAAGAGTAAGACCATTGTACTGAGATTCTGTACTGATCTGTGCGCCGGCATAGTTGATGATCAAGTAATCGATACTACCAGAATTGTCGGCATCGTCAGTACCTCCATAGATGATACCGCCTACTTCAGCTTCGGCATCCACGCCTTCGGTAGTGGTTGCGTTACCAGCAAGAATTAAACCACCCCAATCACCTGGCTCTTCGTTTGCAGAAGTAAGGATAACAGGGTTGGCCTCGGTACCTTGAACATCAATCATACCTCCTTTTTGTACAACGATGTAAGTTTTGGTTTCGGTACCATCTTCAACCTCGGCTGTAATTGTTGTTCCAGCAGGGATGGTCAAAGTAGCTCCGGACTCCACGCTAAAAGAACCTTGTAGAACATAGGTCTCAGCTGGGTCTAGGGTCATATCCTCGGATATTGAACCTGTAAGCGTTGTAGCTGGATTTTCACATGGCTCGCAAGAACCACCACAGTCTACTCCTGTTTCATCCCCGTTTTGGATATTGTCATCACAGGTAGGCGTGGTTGGATTATCCCCGCCATTATCATCACCACTACAACTGGTAAAAACCAGTGCCATTGTGGCTAGCGATAACATTGAAAGTTTCAAAATTTTCGTTTTCATAAAAGAAATGGATTTAGATTAATTATTAGACTATTGTATTGATTAGCGTTAAAAAGTATATTTAAGTCCAAGGCTAAATGTTCTGCCCAAAGTATAAGAGCGAACTACATCGGTAATAGTCTCTCTTTGTGGGGCGCCTGGTCCCAAACGTACTTCTCTGTCATCTGAAAATGCTTCCAATTCCGCTCTACTTTCAGAAGTCAAGTAGTTTATGGACTGTTCTATTTTTGGATTTAACAAGTTTTGTCCGGATAACGATACTTGAAAGTTTTGTCCAAACTGCTTACTGATTTTTGAGTTCAACACCACGAATCCTTTTTCCAAAATGGCATCATTATAACGGGTATCCCAATCTTCTTGAGCTCTTGCAAATCCCATGGCAAAAATCTTGTCCGAAGCATAGCTTGCTGATACGTTGGCTACCCAATTGTTGGAGGTTTCCAAGTTTAAACTACTGTTCATGATCCAATCGGAAGCACCTTGTAGGGGGGCATTTTTATTGGTTCCGTATCTAAAAGTTTCTATAATTGCACCTTCTTCCGTGGTTCTTTCGATAAGGTCTTGCTCGTGCCACATTCTACTGGCGTTTAGTACCAAACTTAGTGTTGGTCCTAATGGGTTGCCGTTCTCATCGTTCATTTCAGGAGTGATGATATCTATTTTGGATTCTATCTCGATACCATAGATAGTGGCTTCTTCCCCTGTGTTTCTAAAGGTGAACAAGGCACCATCGGAACCACGTGCACGTACTTTGTTGATGGGGTCTTCTATGCTTTTATAAAACAAGGAAGCAGAAACCAGCTGACCCCTAGTTGGAAAGAACTCCCATTTAAGGTCAAAGTTGTTGGCGAACGAAGCTTCCAATGCATTATCTCCAACAGTACCAAAAACTTGTTGCCCTGTGGGGGAAATGTATCGAAAAGGAGCAATTTCCTTAAACTCTGGAAGTGTGATGCTGCGGCTGGCAGCAAAACGAAGGGCATGTTCTTCGTTAAGTGCATATTTTATGTTCAAACTAGGATAAACGTTGGTATAATCCCTTGAAACGGAACCAACTTCACCGCCAGGTGCATTGGCCACATCATAGTTTACTACGATTTCATCTTGTTGTGCCCTAAGTCCGGCGTTAAAGTTCCAGTTTCCAAAGCCAACGTTAAAAAGAGCAAACCCTGCAATGGATTCATACTCACCGGTATATTCATCCTTTACTTCTCCAGCTTCGTTGGACTGGAAAGCGATGATTTCCAAAATATTGTTATTGAAGTTGGCATCTGTAAAAATCTGATCAAGATCATCCAATGAAGTGGAGCTTGGTCTATTGTCATCTACGTTGGAAACTCCATAAAAAGTAGATTCAAAATCTCTTGTCTTTTTTCTATAGTTCGCCCCAAGGTCAATGTAAAATTTTTTATTTTCTTCATCAATGATTTTCAGCCTATCTTTTAAGAGACCGTTGTACTCTTCATCATCAATTGTCTGGGAAAGTTTTCTTGATTCAAAGGCACTGTTTTCGTAGAGAAAAGCATTTACGGGGTCTGAGGTAAAGTTGATGATGTTACGAATCCTGTTCGGCTCATCGGCGTTAAGTTTGTTATAACTAACGGCCCAGTCCAATACATTTTTTTCTCCAAACTTGTGGTTACCGATTAATTGGGTAACAAACAAACGGGTCTGCTTGGTGTTTTGATCTCTTAAAAAATCAGAAAAATCTCCTATGGTCTCTTCCTGAATGTTACCAAAACCGTTTCTACCTCCTTCTGACACTACATCATTTAATGTATTTACAAAAAGCGTTACAGATTTTATTATGTTTTTTTCATCTTGGTAGGTAAGGTCCAACATGGCATTGTTTACATGCTCTGTTTCCCACTGTTGAAAATCTGTAATGGAATCTGTAACCGTTACCTGATCATAAATCAAAAATTCGCCAGGGCTGTAATATTTATGATTTTTGGAGTTGGACAATGTACCAAACACTTTGAACTTGTTGTCAAAAAAGGATTTTCCACCACTAATGTTGACGCCCATATTGGCTGGTGTTTCAACAGTACTGGCGTCCCATGATTGGTTGGTGATTTGATCTCTAATGTCGATATCGGTATCGTAAAATCCGAGAGAGGTATCTTCGTAGTTTGCTGTTACCTTAAAACCTTGCCCGTCCGATCCATCGCCAATAGCATTGGTGTTGGCTCCAATGGAAACACCCACTTCCAATTCACTGGTTCCGGACAATTCCCTTGAGGCAATATTTATATTACCGGAAGCTTGGTCGGCAGAAGTGGCAGCAGAATAGGTTTTGCTAATACTCACGTTTTGGATTACCCTAGTTGGGAACAAGCCAAGGTCTATGTTTTTTTTCTCGATGTCATCGGATGGAATAGGAAGACCATTAAAGGTAGTGGTCAAATATCTATCTCCAAGACCACGAACAAATACATCTCCAGAAGCTTCACTTTCAGTAACACCGGAGATTTTAGTAGCGGCAGATTTTACATCGGAGATTCCTAAATTTCCTAATTCTACAGCGCCGATACTTTCCTTTATTTCAATTGCTCTTTTTTGATCTAATAGTAAGGCAGTCTCGGAATCTTTCCTGGCTACAGTGGTAACTACTACTTCATCTAGTGCCATTCCCTGTCCAGCACTCATTGGAACGTCTACGCTAGTAACTTTTCCAGCTTCTACTGTTACATTTGGGATTTCTACGGTTTCATAACCTAAATAACTATATACTAAAATGTAAGTGCCCGGGGCAATCCCGGAAACTTCATAAAGGCCATCAAAATCGGAAGTAGTTCCAATAGTGGTACCCTTAATTACCACATTGGCAAAAGCAAGTGGCTCATTGTTGTACTCTTGGTCGGTTAGTTTACCGACAATGCTACCCGTGGATTGCTGGGCGCTGCTCAGTGATGTTGCAAACAAGGCAAAAATCAGTAAAAAATATTTCATTATCAGGTATATATTTGGCGCAAAGAACGCCACAGGTTGTAAAAGCCGTGTTAGTTGTATGTTAAGTGTTTATTTCAGTTTTGTTACAATAAGGTTACTAGATTAAATCAACGTTAAGCGTTTATCCCGTAAGTGTATTATCTTTACATTTGGGCGTTTAACACAGAAATACCATCCCATGAAAAACAAGGACATTAAGATTCTATTGGTAGACGATGAACCTGATATTCTGGAAATTATAAGCTATAACCTTTCTGCCGAAGGGTACGAAGTATTCACTGCCAAAAACGGAGTGGAAGGAGTTGCGAAGGCCAAGAAGAAAAGCCCCCATCTTATTATTATGGATGTTATGATGCCGGAAATGGATGGTATTGAGGCATGCGAAGTAATCCGAAGCACACCGGGGTTGGATCATACTATAATCACTTTCTTGACGGCACGAGGAGAAGATTATTCCCAAGTGGCCGGTTTTGATGCAGGGGCAGACGATTATATCACCAAGCCCATAAAACCAAAAGTATTGGTTAGCAAAGTGAAGGCCTTGTTGCGAAGGTTGAAAGATGACAAGAAGGAAGTGGAAGATATCGTCAAAGTCGGAGAGATTATCATCAATAGGGAAGAGTACAAAATTGTGAACGATGGTGAAGAAATGGTCCTGCCAAGAAAGGAATTTGAGCTTCTTTCACTTTTAACATCCAAACCAAACAAAGTCTTTAAACGAGAAGTAATCTTGGATAAAGTTTGGGGCAACGAAGTGGTGGTTGGTGGCCGAACCATAGATGTTCATATTAGAAAATTACGCGAAAAAATCGGAGATCACCACTTTAAAACCGTTAAAGGTGTGGGGTATAAGTTTGTACTCTAATGGCCATAAAACTAAAGAAATCATACAAATTTGCACTTCGATCTTCTTTGGTTATCACCATTTTGATCACTCTGGTATTTATAGGATTTCATATGGATGTTGACCATATAGATTGGTCGCACACCCTACTTTTTGCCTTGATAAGTTTTGGTATTTGTTTTGCCATCATTCAAATCCGTGTAGAACGCTTCATTTATAGGCGAATCAAAAGAATTTATGATGATGTCTCCCTTCTGGAGTCATCTTCCTTCTCCTCAAAACCTGTAACCACCGATATGCGCACCTTGGTACAGGAAATTGAAAAATTTGCCGAAGGAAAGAAAATAGAGATAGATACTCTTAAAATCCGTGAAGAATACAGAAAGGATTTTCTGGGCAACGTTTCCCACGAGCTAAAAACACCACTATTTACGGTCCAAGGTTATATTTTGACCTTACTCGATGGTGCCATGAAGGATAAAAAGCTGCGAAAAAAATATCTGCAACGTGCTAACAAGGGTGTAGAAAGGCTCATATATATTGTAAAGGATCTTGATCTTATCACCAAACTGGAAGCAGGTGAACTGAAATTGGAAAGAGAGGATTTTGATATCATCGAGCTTATACAGAACACCTTTGACCTATTGGAAATGAAAGCGGCCAGAAAGGAAATCTCACTCACCTTTGATATGGAATACCCAAACCCTGTCTACGTGAACGGGGACAAGGAAAAGATACAACAAGTAATAAGTAACCTTTTGGTGAACTCTATTAAATATGGGCTGCCCAAAGGAACCACGGAGGTAAGTGTAGAAAACTTAATTAAAAATAAGGTGATCGTTCGGGTAACTGATAATGGAGGGGGTATCCCCAAACAGCATATTCCAAGATTGTTCGAACGATTTTATCGTGTGGACCAAAGTGGCAGCCGAGCCGAGGGAGGGTCCGGTCTTGGACTTTCCATTGTGAAGCACATTGTAGAAGGCCACGGCGAAAAAATTTATGTGGAGAGCGAGGTCGATGTAGGTTCCGAATTCTCATTTACATTGGAAAAAGCTAAGGCTCCGGTATCCGTAGCAGAGAAAACTTCAAACAAGGAAGAATAGTCAGTGGTCGATTCAAACTGAGCCAAACCCGAGAATTTTTCGATTCTGGATAAATCTTTCACAGTAAAATCCTCTTGACTGGAAAAAGGGACAAGTCCTTGTTTTTGCATTCGTTTGGCCAAGTATTCTTGTTCATATTGCCCTGGAGTAGGAATAAAAAATGCCTTTTTCTCCAATTTTGCTAGATCCATAACCGTGGTGTATCCCGATCTACATAGCACTTTATCACTCTGGTTTATGGCAGTTTCTAGTTCGGCGGATTTCATAAAATTGTAGTGCCGTATTTTTCCTCTTGGGGTTTGAATCTCTTCCACAACCTGTTCGTCCTCTATTTTACCTTTTACAAAGAGAATATTGCCTTCAAATGGTTGTAATTCACTAAGTAGTTTCTCCTCCAGCATTGTTCGTTGAGGTTCCGGACCGGATAGTAAAACCATCAAGTCATTGGTGATGGCAAGTTGTTTTTTTTCAAACCGGCTTAAAGGACCCAAATACACAATGTTCAATTTGGATTTTTTTAAGTGGCCCAATTTTCCGGTCAAGTTGGGTTTGTCCTTTACATCGGGTACCCAGCAAGCATCAAATTTTTTAATGATTTTTTGATGTGCTTTGGAACTCATCCAAGTCGTGTTACCGGAAAGTACATTGAGTTGATGCGTAATAAATACACAGGGCACTTTTTTATAGTAGGCACCCAATCGGTTATCGGAGATAATTCCGTCCAAACCATGTTCTTTCACCAATCTTTTCACCGCTTTTTTCTCCTTGGCCATGGCCTTCAGCACCTTTGGTGAGTCCCAGATCATTTTTATTTTGAAGTTCTTCCCCTTTTCTGCGTAAGAAATCTTGTAAGAGGGGAGTTCAAATGCCGGGATATGGGGGAACTCTTTCTTCAACAGTGATAGTGCAACGCCGTCCGATGCGATATGGGGTTGATGACCGTGCCGCAATAATTCATGAATAATAGGGATACACCTAGTAGCATGTCCCAGTCCCCAATTCAATGGAGCTACCAGAATACGTTTGGAAGAATTCATACCCACAAAAAAACAAAATGCGAATTGCTTTTAGATTTCCTTAGTTTTGCCAAATCATTAATTTTTTGCTCAATCAAATACCAAAGTGGGAAGTAAAAACAAATTAAAAAGGTTCAAGGAGAACGAAACATTTACCAATGTGGTGCAACCCGCGCGGGAAGAGGTTTTGGATGGATTCGAATACAAAGGCAGATGGGCCTCTTTTTTCGGAAACGATAACCCCATTGTATTGGAATTGGGTTGTGGTAAGGGCGAATACACCGTTGGACTTGCACAAATAAATCCGGACAAGAACCATATCGGAATAGATATAAAAGGAGCACGTTTTTGGAGAGGTGCAAAAACCGCTTTGGAAGAAAAATTAAATAATGTCGCCTTTTTGCGCTCGCAAATAGAGCTGGTGGACCACCTATTCGCAGAGGGAGAGGTCAGCGAAATCTGGATTACTTTTCCTGATCCTCAGATTAAATACAAACGAGCCAAGCATAGAATGACGAACCCTGAGTTTCTGGAGCGCTACAAAAAAATTCTGGCCCCAGGAGGATTGATCAACTTAAAGACCGATAGCGAGTATATGCACGGCTATACATTGGGACTTTTACAAGGCTTGGGACACGAAATTGTGTATGCGAATCATGATGTTTATAAGAATGAGGGAGCCCCTCAAGAAGTTCTTGGAATTCAGACTTTCTACGAAAATCAGTATCTTGAGAAAGGAAAATCAATTACCTATATCCAATTTAGGATCAACTAACCAATGACCCACGTACTCATACTCTTTTTTGCCACATTTTCGGCGGCCTTTATGGCCACCGTGCCACCGGGCTTGCTCAATATGAATGCGGCCAAGGTTAGTGTGGAAAAAGGGAAGCTGAACGGAATTATTTTTAGCTTGGGCGTTTCCAGTACCATAATGGTACAGGCATACATTGCGGTTTATATTTCCAAGTTTTTGTACCGTAATCCAGAGGTAATCGATGTTCTATTTAAGATTGCGGTCGCTGTTTTTGCCTTTTTTGCCGTCTATTTTTTTATTATGGCCAAGCGTAACAAAACTCAGTCGCAGGCTATTAAAGAGGTCAATCTGAGCAAAAAGAACAGTTTTTTTAAAGGGGTTTTGTTGGCAGCTCTCAATTTATTGACCATTCCATACTATAGTGGATTAAACGCCATGTGGAACGAGGCTGGGTGGATTAAATTCGAGGCCAAGGACATCACTACCTTTGTTGTGGCTGCCGGGGTAGGGACATTTTCTGTTTTATACCTCTACACTTTCTATTTTGATAAGATGGAAACCAAGACCAACCGGTTCTCCAAGAACTCCAATTATATTTTGAGTGCTTTGATGCTCTTGCTATTGATCATTACACTGATTCGAATCATGTATCGCTGATATGGAAGAAAAAAACTTCTTTGATAAAGTGTATGAAGTTGCCAAGGAGATTCCTTATGGCAGGGTTACCTCATATGGTGCCATTGCCAAATATTTAGGGGCTGCTCGAAGTGCCCGAATGGTGGGTTGGGCCATGAACAATTCCTTGGCAAAGGACGTTCCTGCACATCGCGTGGTGAACCGAGTGGGCGTGTTAACAGGAAAGCACCATTTTGATGGAAGCAACATTATGCAACAGCTTCTTGAAAATGAAGGTATCCCAGTAAAGGACAATCAAATCGTCGATTTTCGAAAATATTTTTGGGATCCTGCGCAGGAACTTTGAATCAATATCCTGGAGGATGCAATTCATCAAAAGAGGTATTGTCCTGAAACGCCTTGGCCAACAGTAGAATACTTTCCTCATCGTACAAATTGCCGACAAACGTCATACTCGTAGGATGGTTTTTGTCATCCAAGCCGGTGGGAACCGCGATTACAGGATGCCCCGTAAGGTTGGTGGCCAAAAGTTGGTCGTTTCCAAAGGTGGGTGAAATCAAAACATCATAATTCTTCATCAGATCCTGCATTTTTTGGATGAGTACCTGTCGTTGCCTATTGGCCTGGATATACTCTACCGCGGGAATAAATCTACTTTGCCTTAGGGAATTGGCACGCGAACGTTGATCTTGTTCTACCATAATATCCACACCTTCCGAACGTACCAGCTCATCAAAAAAAGCACCTGCTTCGGCCCTCAAAATAATATCAAACCCACGATATGGAACTGCTTCGGGCATCTCCACTGCTGTGGGCTCAATACCCATTTCTTTTAGGGATTTAAGTGCATTTCTAAGATTTTTTCCAGATTCCGTAGTATCTTTTTCAATATCTTTTTTCAAATAGGCGACCCGTAGGTTTTTGTAGTCTTTTTTCCAATCCACGCCAAAAGTAAGGTCAACCGTGGTCAGGTCGTTTTCATCCTTTCCCTGAATGGCTTCAAAAACAATGGCACAGTCCTCCGCGTTTCGTCCCAATGGGCCGACTTTGTCCATGGACCAGCTCAAGCTCATCACTCCATGTCTGCTTACTCTCCCGTAAGTGGGCCTAAGACCTGTGACACCATTTCGCGTACTGGGTGAAGTAATCGAGCCCAATGTTTCCGTTCCCAGAGCAAAAGGCACAAGACCTGCAGACGTAGCGGAACCCGATCCAGCAGAGGAACCACTGGCTCCTTGGGTGGTATCCCATGGGTTTTTGGTCTTTCCATCGAACCATACATCACCTCGGGCCAATGCCCCAGAAACTAGTTTGGCCACTAAAATCGCACCCGCTTCCTCCAGTTTTTTAACAACGGTAGCCGTTTCGTTGATGAATTGGTCTTTGTACGGAGCAGCCCCCCAAGTGGTGGGGTAACCAGGAACCGCCATCAAATCTTTGGTGCCATAGGGAATTCCGTGCAGGATACCCCGATATTTCCCATTTTTGATTTCCTCATCGGCACGTTTTGCCTGTTCCAAAGCCAAGCTATCGGTGATGGAGATACTGCATTGCAGCGTAGGCTGATATTTTTTGAGTCGTGCCAAGAAAAATTTCGTGAGTTCCGTGGACGTAATTTTTTGGTTTTTGATGAGCGATGCCAGTTGGGGAATCGTATAAAAAGCCAACAAATCATAAGGTTCTGGTACTTCAACATTGTCCGGAATGTTCCACTCGGTTCCATTTTGTTGCTCGGGCATGGTAAATCCAAAAGGAGTTGGGTCAAAGCGAATTGCAGGGAAAACATCATTTCCTATTGGGTATTTGCGCAGGGAATCAAAACCACTACGGTTTCGCTTTAAATAGGGATAGAGCGTATCAATTTTTTTGTTGGCAAAATGAAGTCCAATCAGTTTTTCCGACTTTTTTACATCTCTTTTTGTGAAAGAATTTTTGTTGGTGGAACATGAGAGCCACATCAACGAAATAAGCAATAGAAAAAAATGGGGGATTCTGGTTTTTGGTAGCATGTTGGTCGGTTATTTCAAATAGCAGCTTCTAAGCTACATTTTTTCAAAAAAACGAACACAATAATCCAGCTCTTTTGTGCCCATCGGACATACTTTATTCGATTCCCCATAATTCAAGTTCTGATTTTTTTGAAATTCGACAGCACAACTTCTTAATCTAACGTCAACACCGTATCTTTGTAGTTTAGAACCAGTTCAAACAGTTGGTTTAAAAAAATTGATCCATGAAGTTGAAAAAAACAGATATTCTTAAGGCACTGGAAAAGATCTCCGCACCCGGTGAAGGCCAAAACTTGGTCGAGAGCGGTGCAGTGACCAATGTTCAAGTTTTCGGTGATGAGGTTGAAGTGGATGTGACCATCAAAAATCCAAGTCTTCAGGCAAAGAAGAAGACCGAAGTGGAAATTTTGAAATGCATCCATAGAGAGGTATACGAAAAAGCAAAAATAAAGGTCAACCTAAAGGTTGATGCTCCTGCACAGTCCAAGGTCAATCAAATCAAGGGAAATCCAATTCCCGGAATTCAAAATATCATTGCCGTTGCGTCCGGTAAAGGAGGTGTGGGCAAATCCACGGTAACCGCCAATATCGCCGTCACCTTGGCCAAAATGGGCTTTAAAGTGGGATTGTTGGATACCGATATCTACGGGCCCTCCATGCCCATTATGTTTGATGTGGCCACGGAAAAACCTTTGTCCATTAATGTGGATGGCAAAGCCAAGATGAAGCCCATCGAAAACTATGGTGTAAAACTACTTTCTATAGGATTCTTTACCCAGCCCAATCAGGCCGTAATTTGGAGAGGGCCTATGGCGGCAAAGGCATTGAATCAAATGATCTTTGATGCGCACTGGGGAGAATTGGACTTTTTGTTGTTGGATTTACCCCCGGGAACAGGTGATATCCACCTGAGCATCATGCAATCCCTGCCCGTAACCGGTGCCGTAGTGGTGAGCACTCCACAGGAAATTGCACTGGCCGATGCCAGAAAAGGAGTGGCCATGTTCCAGCAAGAAGCTATTAGTGTGCCCGTATTGGGAATCGTGGAGAATATGGCGTATTTTACACCTGCGGAACTGCCCGATCACAAATACCATATTTTTGGTGAGAACGGAGCAAAAAACCTGTCCGAGGATTTGGGAGTCCCATTTTTGGGAGAGATTCCTTTGGTACAGAGCATCAGGGAGGCGGGCGATATAGGAAGACCAGCTGCTTTGCAAACGGCCACCCCTACCGAAGAGGCCTTTGAAGAGCTTACCAAAAATGTAGTCCAAGAATTGGTGAGGAGGAACACAGACCTTCCACCGACCGAGGCAATAAAAATAACAACCATGGCAGGTTGTTCCGCTGTTAAAAAGAAATGAGCATGACAACAATGACATCAGAAGAAACAAGGAGCAATGTAGAAAAGGCGTTGGAAGAAATACGTCCATTTTTGCAGAGCGATGGAGGCGACATTACGTTGATTTCCATCGAGGACAATACCGTAAAGGTGCGTTTGGAAGGCAACTGTATCGGTTGCAGTGTAAACCAAATGACATTGAAAAGCGGTGTGGAAATGACCATCAAAAAATATGCGCCTCAAATCGAAGAGGTCATCAATATCTCCTAATTGATAAAAATCATGAATCTTTTTTTGTGCATGCAGTAAGTTGCAGGCCAAAACCTCTAATATATGATCAAAACAGATATTCTGATAATAGGAGCGGGACCTACGGGTCTCTTTGCTGTTTTTGAAGCAGGCCTGTTGCAACTCAAATGTCATTTAATAGACGCATTGCCACAAGCAGGTGGTCAATGTTCCGAAATATATCCAAAAAAACCCATTTACGATATTCCTGGGTTCCCAGAAGTATTGGCTGGTGATTTAGTAGATAACCTTATGGAACAAATCAAACCGTTCCAGCCCGGTTTTACGTTGGGTGAACGTGCCGAGACCATCGAAAAATTGGAGGATGGTTCCTTTATTGTCACCACGAACAAAGGCACCAAACACCATGCGCCCGTTGTGGCCATTGCTGGCGGTTTGGGCAGTTTTGAGCCCAGAAAGCCTTTGTTGGAAAATCTGGAAAAGTACGAGGATAACGGTGTGGCCTACATGATCAAGGAACCTGAAATCTACCGAAATAAAAAAGTGTTGATTGCTGGCGGAGGTGATTCTGCGTTGGACTGGTCCATCTTTTTGGCCGATATTGCCAAGGAAGTAACCTTGGTACACCGTAGGAACGAATTCAGGGGCGCTTTGGATTCGGTTGAAAAAGTACAGCAACTCAAGAATGAGGGTAAAATCAATTTGATTACACCCGCAGAGGTTGTTGCGCTCAAAGGTGAAAATCGGTTGGAGAAAGTGACTGTTAAGGATACTTCTACTTCCGAAGAAACCGATGTGGAGGTGGATGACTTTATTCCATTGTTCGGATTGTCGCCTAAGCTGGGCCCGATTTCGAATTGGGGACTCGAAATAGAGAAAAATGCCATCAAGGTGGACAATACTTACGATTATCAGACCAATATTCCTGGAATTTATGCTATAGGGGATGTAAACACCTATCCGGGAAAACTAAAATTGATACTTTGTGGGTTCCATGAAGCTACTTTGATGTGCCAAAGCGCCTATCAAAGAATCAATCCAGATAAAAAATATGTGATGAAGTATACCACCGTAGGCGGCGTTACAGGATTTGACGGAAGTAAAAAAGAAGCACCAAAAGCTGTTGTTAAGGCAATCGACTAAGAATAAAACAAACAATTAATCGTTAGGAAGCTTGATTCAGCTTCAAATAGGTATGAGCGATATTAAAATAAAAATTATAGACCGTGAAGGTGTTTCGCACGAAGTGGATGCACCAACAGATATGAACATGAACTTGATGGAAGTAGTACGTTCCTACGAACTTGCTCCAGAAGGAACTATAGGTATTTGTGGTGGAATGGCCATGTGTGCGTCTTGTCAATGCTATGTGCAATCCGATCATGAACTTCCTGAAATGTCCGATGACGAAGAAGCTATGCTTTCGGAGGCATTTAATGTGAAAGACAATAGCCGTTTGGGTTGTCAGCTCCATATCACCGAAGATTTGGACGGTCTACAAGTAGAATTGGCTCCAGAAGAAGCTTAAATCCTGGCTTGATAGGTAAACAGGTTAAAATATCTTCCTTCGGAAGCAATCAATTGTTCGTGGGTGCCCTGTTCCAAAATGTGCCCGTTTTCAATAACTAGAATCTGGTCCGCTTTGCGGATAGTGCTCAATCGGTGCGCAATCACAAAAGTGGTCCTGCCTTTGGTGAGCTCTCCCAAACTTTTTTGGATAAGTGCTTCGGATTCAGTGTCCAAACTGGAGGTGGCTTCGTCCAAAATCAAGATTTTTGGGTCTGCTAAAATAGCTCGTGCAATGGCAATCCGTTGACGCTGACCTCCAGAGAGCTTAACACCTCGTTCCCCGATCAGGGTATCTAGCCCTTTATCAAAACGGTCCGTGAACTCATCCACATAAGCCGCCTTTACCGCTTCCAATAACTTTTCTTCACTGGCATTGGGTCTTGGGAAAAGAATATTTTCTCTTATGGTGCCCTCAAACAAAAAGTCATCTTGAAGCACGACCCCAAGATGCCTTCGGAAGCTTTTAAGATTCACCTTGGACAGATCCTGGCCATCTATTGTGATGGTTCCCGAATCAGGATTTAGAAAACTTGCCGCCAATCCTGCAATGGTGGATTTTCCAGAACCGGAACTGCCCACTAGGGCCACAACTTGCCCAGGGTCCACATCAAAGCTAATATGGTGCAACACTTCCTTGTCTTCTTCATAGGAGAAACTGACATCCGAAAATGACATCCGCCCCAGAATTCCATCCAATTCAACCGTACGGTTTTCCTCATCGGATTCCTCTTCAAGGTTCATCAATTCTTCGGTACGGTCCAGACCTGCCAAAGCTTCGGTCAATTGACTTCCCACGCTGCTCATTTGCACAATGGGCGCGATCATAAGCCCCAATAGCACCGTAAACTGAACGAATTCACCCAAGGTAAGGGTATCATGAATAATCTTATAGCCACCAAAACCCATAACGCTGGTGGTTGCCACGCCCAGCAAAAAGGTGGAGGAGCTCGTCATAAAAGCTGTCGTCGTCAAACTCTTTCTTACATTTTGATAGAGACGTTCCACGCCGACTTCAAAAACTTCCTCCTCTTGTTTTTCGGCATTGAAACCTTTGATCACCCGTATGCCGCCCAAGGTTTCCGTTAACCGTCCTTTTACCTCGGCGTTTATCTTGCCCCGATTCCTAAAAATAGGTCGGATGATCTTAAAGGCCTTTAGCGCGATAATGGCAAAAATGGTCAGCGGAATGAAAGTAAAAAGCGTCATAAAAACGCTGATTTCCATGAGAAGAATCAAAGAAACAACAGCCGTTATGATACCGCCCACCAATTGCACCAGACCCGTTCCGATGAGGTTTCGGACCCCCTCAACATCCGACATGATTCGGGATACCAAGGCTCCCGATTTGGCATTGTCGAAAAAACGGACGGGCAAAGCCAGTACCTTTTTTTGAACCTGTGCCCTTAGTTCCGAAATGAGATATTGCGCCTGTACGCTCAGAATTTTGGTCAGCAGAAAAGAAGTAACGGCTTGCACCAGTATGGCCAGCATAACCCCTGCGACCAGATACTTGAGCATGGTCACGTCTTTTTTTACGATCACATCATCGATTAGATATTTGGATGCTATCGGCGCTACAAAACTTGCCGCTTTGCTGATGGCAATCAAAAGTAGACCAAGAAAAACGAGTTTGCGCTTCGGCCAAATTATGGTTTTGAACGCGGTAAGGATGCTTACTTTTTTATCGGGCATATCAAAATATAGAAAGAGACCGCAAGTTACGGCAAATTAAAAGGATGCCGAACAGATTAGCTTTTGTTCATGAAAAGATTACAAACACTATATTTAGGAGCTATAATACTAAAATAGACATGTTAAAGGCGAACTGGTTCGGTTTTTTGTTCTTGATGTTCTCGTTGTGTGCTGCACAAGAGGAGTATGCTAGGTTATCTGAAATTGTTGTGGACGATGCCCAAATTTTTACCCAAGCACAGCTGGATGGGCTTCGGGACAAACTGTACCGATTTGAATCGGAGACCAGCAATCAACTGGTGGTTTTGACCATTGATAACCTGAGGGGCGAGACCATTGAGCAATATGCCTTGGAAGTATTCAATGAAAACAGACTTGGCCAAGAGGGTAAGGACAATGGGATTTTGATTTTGTTTTCCAAACTCGATAGAGAGGTACGAATTGAGGTGGGCTATGGATTGGAATCCTATATAACCGATGCTGTTGCTTCTAGAATCATTCGAAATACCATGATCCCAAGGTTCAAGGATGAAGATTACTTTGAAGGGATAGATCTTGCTACAGACCAGATCATTGAATTTTTGAACGACCCTGAAGCTTTGGAAGAGTTCAAAGCAGATATAGATGCTGAAGCCGATATGCCTTGGTGGTTATATATAATTATAGGCTTGTTTTTGATGATGTTCGTTGCAGCTGGAGGATTCGTTTTTTATAAGGGCTATTCCACACTTATTGAAATAATACGAGGCATTTTCATTGGAAAACTGGCAGTGGTACGAGGGGTGTTTATGGGAGTTTTTATGATGTTTCCCTTAATTTTTGGATTGGTTTTTATAGGTATGCCGTTGTTTTTTATGGCCATGTTGTTCGGTTTTGATGATGTATTGAATGCACTTGCTAAAGATTTTACTTGGGTATTATTGGTCATTGCCGCATTTATAGGAGTCACCATACTCTTGGCTATCCTAAGAATCAGGAAGAAAGGAGATAAGGGTTTTAAACTGTCGCTTTTTAAATCCGATAAGGCTTACATGAAAAAAACTTTCTCCTCTTCGGGCACCCACTCTTTTGGTTCAAGCTCAAGTTCTGGTAGTAGCTCCAGTAGTTTTTCCGGTGGCGGTGGAAGTTCTGGTGGTGGTGGAGCAAGTGGAAGTTGGTAATTGTTGCCGATTTCCCGTATTTTCACACAAACTAACTAAACCAACCCCGAGATGAGAATTATTGTCCTTGCAGCACTTTTTTTAGTTGTTTCCTGTTCTGAAAAGCACAAAACGGAGGTGGAACAATGGGAAGCACAAGCTGAAAACATTACCATAATCCGGGACAATTTTGGGGTTCCCCATATTTATGGGAAAACAGATGCCGATGCCGTTTTTGGTTTGCTATATGCCCAGTGTGAGGATGATTTTAACCGTGTGGAACAAAACTACATTTGGGCCACGGGACGTTTGGCCGAAGTGGAAGGCGAGAATGCCTTGTACAGCGATCTTCGTGCAAAGCTTTTTATGACGGAAGAGGAGGCCAAGGCCAACTACGAGAATAGCCCTGAGTGGTTAAAGGAACTTTGTGATGCCTTTGCGGATGGAATCAATTATTACTTGCATACCCATCCCGAAGTAGAACCCAAATTATTGACCCGTTTTGAACCTTGGATGCCCATGTATTTTAGTGAGGGTTCCATCGGCGGCGATATTGAGCGCATATCTACTAGAAAAATCAAAAGTTTTTATGAAAGTGGAATGGAATTGCCCGAAATGGAAGCGCTTCAAATCAAAAAAGAGGAGGAAATGGCAGAGCCACAAGGTTCCAATGGAATTGCCATTTCTGGAGACTTGACAGAATCTGGCAATGCGATGCTTTTAATCAATCCACATACGTCATTTTACTTTAGGGGCGAAGTGCACGTCGTAAGCGAGGAAGGGTTGAATGCATACGGCGCTGTTACCTGGGGGCAATTTTTTGTGTACCAAGGATTCAATGAGAGAACGGGGTGGATGCATACATCCACTTATACCGATGTGATGGATGAGTTCAAGGAAACCATCATAAAAAATGATGGGAAACTATTTTATCAATATGGTGAGGAACTACGACCAGTGGATTCCAGTTCGGTTACCTTAAAATATAAGGATGGGGAAAGTATGAAGGAGAAAACATTCCCAATGTACCGCACCCATCACGGACCCATTACCCATCAAGTGGATGACCAATGGACGGCTTCTGCCATGATGTGGGAACCTGTAAAGGCCTTGGAACAATCCTATATCCGCACCAAGCAAGATGGTTATGATGGTTTTCGAAAAATGATGGATATCCGGACAAATTCGTCCAATAATACCGTTTATGCTGATGCCGAAGGGAACATTGCGTATTTCCACGGCAATTTTGTACCAAAACGCGATACCATTTTTGATTATACCCAACCTGTTGATGGTAGCAATCCCAAAACGGATTGGCAAGGATTGCATACTGTGGATGAAAATATTTTGGTATTAAATCCAGAAAACGGTTGGATTCAAAACTGTAACTCCACTCCCTACACTTCTGCACTTGAGTTCAGCCCAAAACATGAGGATTACCCCAATTATATGTCCAGAGACCAAGAAAATTTTAGGGGTATTCATGCCATTGGGTTGTTGACCGGTCGAAGTGGTTATACCTTGGATGGACTTATCGAACTGGCCCATGACCCTTATTTGCCCGCTTTTGAGGCGTTGATTCCTGGGTTGGTAAAAGCCTACAATGAGAATGCAAAAGCATACCCGGAACTGCAAGAACCGATTGAAGTGCTCAGGGAATGGGATTTTACCACATCAAAAGAATCCATTGCCATGACTTTGGCGCATTACTACGGTACACTTTGTTATTCTAAGGCAGAAAGGCCCGAAGGCATGTATTCCATGCAATGGGTAGAATATTGGGGCGGTGATTGGCCCGATGCTCAAAAATTGGATATGTTTCAGGAAACGTTGACCAAGCTTCAAAATGATTTTGGTACATGGAAAATGCCATGGGGCGAGGTCAACCGTTATCAGCGTTTGAATGGAGACATCCGTCAACCTTTTGATGACGACAAACCCAGTATTCCCATTGGTTTTGCCAGTGGTACATGGGGAGCCTTGGCCGCATACGGTGCTAGATATGACAACAATACCAAAAAAATCTACGGTACAAGAGGAAACAGTTTTGTTGCGGTCGTAGAGTTTGGAGATAAGGTAAAAGCGAAAACCATATTGGCAGGAGGTCAGAGTGGGGACCCAGAGTCGCCCCATTTTGATAATCAGGCCCAACGCTACGCCGACAAGGATTTTAAAGATGCTGCTTACTATAAAGAGGATGTGCTAAAACGTGCGGAAGCAACCTACTCGCCGGGAGAGAAGTATTGAGGAAAAATTCAATTGTTCTTTGTAATTCCGCTGTCCTCTTCCTTAACAATAATTAGACTGGCTTTGGAGCCTGTGGATAGGTTCCAGCGGTTGTTGTGGATAACAATACCTTTATCGTCCGTTACTACTACTTGAGCGGTATTTGGCCCGGAAGAACCTTGGTTGAGGGCTTCAAATTCAATTCGGTTGAAACCTTCCACAAGGTCTAGGTTGATTCCTCTATAAGAACCTGAAAGCAGTAAATTGTATTCAACTACTTCACCATTCACGTATATTTTGATACGGTCCCCGTCCACATACTCATGGTCCCTAGCAACGATACCGACAAATTTTGCCGTGGTTTTGAAATCACCCAGATATTGGTCACCAAAATGTTCATTGGCTCCCTTTTCACGTTTTTCGACAACCTTGGGGTCTATGACCATATCGTGACCTGCCTGAAGAAGTTCTCTGTCGGGCAACATTTTAACACCGGGTTTTTCGTTTTTGGAGGTAAGGCTTTCATCGAGTACCGAAGGCATCCGTAGCAAAGTACCCTGATTGCTTGCTTTTATATCAAGATTATTTTTCTCGCCAATCTTTAAAGGTCGCGTAGTGGGCAAGTCGCCCTGCGCGAACATGGGTAAGCTGAAAAGAACAGTTCCCAAAACGATATATATCTTCTTTTTCATGGCTAGACGGGTAATTATCTAAAGAATAAAGTTAGCAAATACCTTGCCATCAGCATTATAAATTGACGTTAAATCGTTAACCTACATATTTTTCTTTTTTGCTTTAAGTCCAAAGAGTGGATGCAGTATCGGAATACGTAAAATAATCAAATCATAGATCAACCAACTGATACCAAAGGTACCGATTACCAATACCAATGCTTTGGGGGCCAACCCCCAATCCAGATCTCGTACATAATAGGCAATGCCCACTGTAACGGTCTGGTGCAAAATATAAAATGGGTAAACTGCTCTATTGGAATAGGCCAATCCCTTGCTTGGCTTGTTGAGGTATTCTGAGGCGTAGGCAAACAATACCAATATCCATGACCAGATGTTCACTACTTTTAAAAATGCTTCGGTAAAATGGACAACGTAGCCATCTTCCAAAAACAGCCATATAAAAGCTTGGGAAGCAAATCCTATTATTCCTAGAATTATAGCCTTGGATTTTACTTTTGTCAGTGCTTGCCAAAAAACATCTCCTGTTGCTATCAAAATGAAGCCATAAAAGAACAGGATGATACTGAATATAAAATTGAACCAGTCATCCACTAAAGCATGAGTGACCGGGAAAAAGGGTTCCACCAGTGATTCTACAAAGTAGAGCGGAATCACAAAGGCATAGATTCCCCAGGTTTTTTGAATCAATCGTTTGACCCATTCAATAAAAAGGGTTTGGTGATTTCTCAAATAGACGAACAACGGGGCCAAAATCCACGAAAACGCCAGAAGGTAGGGCAAAAACCAAAGGTGGTGCCAGCTTAGGTTGCCTTCGGGGTAGACACCATCAAAAGCAACAGAGGTAAAGTATGTCCAATATGAACCGGAAAATTGTCCTTCGGCCAACCGTTCAAAATATACTTGCGGAGGTACGATCAAGATCATACCCGCTACCAAAGGAATGCCTAAACGAAGGAAACGCTCCCACATGAATTTTCCCAAGGTTCTTTTGCCCAGGGCATAATAGGTGCCCATTCCAGATATCACAAAAAGAACAGGGAGGCGCCATTGGTTAAGGAACATCATGGGCCAACGCAGCCAATCATAGATTTGGTTGTTTTTTACATGCCATCCCCATGGCACAAAAAACATTCCTACGTGATAAAATATGAGCAACGCAAACACAATTACCCGTAGCCAATCCAAATCATATCGCCTAATAGTGGTCTTCATCTTAAAAATTTTTCCAAAGATGGTAACTGCCTTTAGTCTAGATGTTTTTTTTGGTCGGTAAGACGTCCTGAATTGCAATTGTGGAGAAATCACTCTTTGCTTTGCTTCATAAATGCAGAGGGAGACTGACCGGTATGTTTTTTGAAGGCATTGTAAAATGCCGATTTGGACTTAAACCCGACTGATTCGCCAATGGCTTCAACAGTGAGTTGTTTGAATTCATCATCCAGCAACCTTCTTTGCGCCAAAACAATTCTTTTTTGGTTGATGTAGTCGTTGAAATTGGTGCTGGTTTCGGAATTTATGAGCTTGGAAACGGTATTGCTATTGGTACCCAACTGTTCGGCCACTTTTTTTAGACTGACTTCTTGTTGGGCATAATACTGCGATTCGGATATAAAAATTTCAATCGTCTCAAATTGAATGGAATTGTTGGCAAGGGTCTCATATTTGTCCGCAATCCAAGATTTTTCAAAAAAGCGTGATTCCGAAAGAATAAAGAATGAGGTGATGAATATGGTGATGGTCTGTACGATGCCAATGATATGATCTCCTCCATCATCATCATAATTCAGGTAAATACATAGCAAGGTAAACATCAATACAAAAATGAAAACAACCGTGTTTCTCGAGAAAATATATTTGTCCACTTTTATGTTTTTGGAGGAAGTCCAACCTTTTTTGCGTGTTTTGAGAACCAATTTTAGTGATAGGAACAGATATAAAGCGAAATTGAGGAGTACCAACCATCTAAACTTGTCCTTTATAAAATGATAGGAGTAGTCCATGGTATCCGGTACATCCAAAAATCCCAAATTCCTGTAATATGCCCCTAAATATGCATTGATTTTCACCTCAACAGGACTTGTATAATAATTGAACTGGGAAATGGCGTACAGCACTGGAAGCAAAAAATGCGGCCAATGTTTTTTAAGGTTAAATGGTTTTCTGTTTAAAAGGGTGTGCAAAAAAAAGTACATGGTGGGCATTATCATCAGTACCAAGAATTCCGTGGAATCATTTAAATGGAAAGCATATTTGATGAGCCCGGTGTAGCATAGGTATACATCCAAAAAAACGAGGCACTGTATTAAAAGTGACCATCCGAAGAGATTGATGGCCGATTTCCGTTTGGCCCTTAAAAAGATGACGAATGCCAGAAAAAAACCTTGGATGATGCCCAGTAGCATGATATGCGACGATAGGTCGTGACGGACGGGGATTTGATCAAAGATGTGTTGTACTGCCTGCATTTTTACTCAGTCTGGTAATCAGCCAATTTTTCAGGACCTTCCAATAAGACCCGCACGATTTGAAGAGTACCATCGGGTTTGGTATCTATGTGCCATTTGATAAGAGATACTTCCCCATTTAGAATCTCGATGCCGGTGATGCTCCTTGGATGAACACAACTTCCATCATTAAAAAAAGGAATTTGGCCGGGCTCGGGAAACCGAGGCCTGTGCGTATGACCCGCTAAAGTGACCAGCAAGTCTTTTTTGAGTATCCAACGTTTGATTCGTTTTTCGATACGGATAAGCTCCTTGTAGTTTTTGGCAGGGCTGGTAGGGTCGGCAATGCCGACAACTTGTAGAGGTTTCCATAAGATCCTCACCAAAAAACGACCAATGCGCCAGCACACATAATTCCACCAATCCGCTTGGTGACCGTGAACACAAAAAAGTTCCTGACCCGTTTTGGTATGTTTTAAAATAAGCGCTTCATGATAGGTGATTCCCTCAAAAAGTTCTTTGTCGGAGCCGTCGATGGGCTCAAAATAATGTGAGAGGTGTTTATCAACATATTCAGAATCACGATAAACCATATCATGGTTGCCCCAAAGCATATGGAGGCGTTTTTCCAAATGGAACCGTTTTAATAATTGATAAACATTCTTATGCGCCTCAAAAATGGCTTCGAAACTGATGTTTTCCCAAAGTTCATCACCATCCCCCAATTCGATATAGGTAAAACCCTCCCGGTAGTAATGATTGAGTGCATGGAAATAAATATTCCTGTTATTGGCAAAATCGTCCGCAAAACTATTGTCCCCCCGATGGCAGTCGCTGAAAAAGATAAACTTGGAATCTTCGTCGAATGGAATCGTCACAGCATTTTTGTAGGCTCTGTCTAATCGTTTTGATGAGGACATCTAAAAGTTTTTGCTAAATATCCTTAAAAATGGTGATTTGTCCATAAAGAACCACAATATTGGAACTGCATTTTTACTTTTTGTAACTTTGTTCCCTAATCCACGACTAAGTTGGGTATGAATCACAACCTCAATTCGGAGAGCCCTCTGGTTCAATTGGTAAGCTTCAATAAATTGTTGGAGCATTACGATGAACAGCTTCATAGTAACAATGTACATGAAGTGGAACGCGCAAAGTATGTCTTGGCCAAACAGGCCCCATACCCAGAGTTGAGAGAAGGTTTCACCGATTTGTCCTTGTTGGAAAAGCACAAGGATGTGATTCGAGTGATTTTGGAGGATTCTTTTTCGCCCATTTTGACCAAGAACGAAATCAAGACCGCATCTACGCCATTTGAGAATTTGGTGTTCAACTCATCCGAACGTTTTCGTCAGATTTTGAAAGATGCAGGCGAAGATTTTGATTTAACCATCACCAATATCCCTAGGGAGTTTGATTATATTATGAGGTGTACCGTGATTTTAAAATTCCATTACGGATATAACCTTGATTTTAAGCGTCCCTTCTTTTACGATATACCGGATACCAATAGTGTGATGCGCAGGTACCGTATTTTGTACAATGCGGATTTTATGGAAATCATTCCCACCGAAAATGCCAAGGAACTTACGCAGGAAGACGTGGACGAGTTGCTGGACAACTTCTACAATTTGGATATATGGAGGGAGAAAATTCCGCCAAATAGCTTTATTGCCAAAGGCTTTGTTATTTCCAATATGTTCGATGTAACGTCGGAACATTCCGTATCAGAAATAAAATCGACCTTGATAGGCCGTGCCCAAAGAGGAAAGGACACCTTTATGGAAAGTTTTGATGATACCTTTAGGTCGTTCTTCAATCTTAACGATATCAAAGTTGGTTTCTCGGGATACGATTCCAGTGCCAATCGCTTTTTTAAGATATATGGCAAGGGGATGGAAAGTTACATCCTTAATGGGAAGGATATGGAAGAATGCGATTCCATGTTCTGCAACCATACCCATGGAAAATTGTTCAAGGAGAACAAGTATTTTGCCATCTCCAATGTAGAAAAATATTTTGAAGGTTCGCACGGTGAGATTCAACCTTATAAAAGTTTGATGGAGCAAGGCATCAAAAGTGCCATATTGGCTCCCATCGCCGTAAATGGGAACCTTTTGGGCGTTTTGGAATTGGTATCGGGCAAGGTCAACGAACTCAATAGTGTTAACGCAAACAAGTTGGATGATGTGATGCCTTACATTGTCGCCGCCGTGATGCGGACCATAGAAGAAGAGGAAAACTTGATCGATGCCGTAATCCAGCATGAGTGTACCTCGGTCCATCCGTCCGTGTATTGGAAATTCCAAGAAGAAGCCAAGCGTTTTATGGCAGACGAACTTGCGGGCAACGAACCTGTGTTCAAAGAAGTGGTTTTCAAGGACGTATACCCTTTGTATGGCCAAATTGATATCAAAGATTCGGCCCAAGAGCGAAATCTCGCCATCCAAAGGGATTTAATGATTCAACTTTCGGAGATCAACGATGTGCTGGATATCGCTTTTCAAAAATATAAACTCCCTATTTACGAAGAATTGCAATTTAGGGTGAACAATTATTTGAGCGAGGTAAAAGAAGCCTTGTACACACATACAGAGCAAGCCGTTTTTGATTTTGTGAAGGAAGAAGTAGACCCTGTATTTAATCATCTCCAAAAAGAAGATGAAGAAATTGCCGGTTTGTTGGAGCAATACAATCAAAAAATAGATAAGGCCACCGAGAGCTATTACGATCACCGTAGAAATTACGATAACAGTGTAATGGAGGCCAATATGAAGCTTGCCGCTCTTCTTGATAAAAGGCAGGAAGAAGCACAGGAAATGTTCCCGCACTATTTTGAACGCTATAAAACCGATGGCGTTGAGCACAACATGTATATTGGAAGTTCCATTACAAAGGACAGGGAGTTCAGTGAACTGTTCTTGAGCAATCTTAGATTGTGGCAGCTCCAGGTAATGTGCGAAATGGAAAATAAATACTACAGTCTAAAGCCAAAGTTGCCTGTAAAATTGGACGTGGCTTCCTTGGTGTTGGTGTACAGCACATCATTGGCGATACGATTTAGGATGGACGAGAAGCGTTTTGATGTGGACGGTACATACAATGCACGTTACGAAGTGATCAAAAAACGTATCGATAAATCATTCATAAAGGGAACCAATGAACGTTTGACACAAAAGGGTAAATTGGCCATTGTGTACTCCCAACGTAAAGATGAAAAGGAGTATATGCGATATATTAGCTTCCTAAAGGCGAAAGGCTATTTTACCAATAACATTGAAATCGTGGAGCTCGAAGGAGTTCAAGGTGTATCTGGATTAAAAGCGATACGGGCAGAGATTCTTTATCAAAAGGACAAAAAATCGGAGCGCACCTATACTTACGATGATTTAATGGAAGAACTAAACTCCTAGGTCAGAAAATCAACCTTTCCGGGCCAAAATACCTAAAGGCGATTATAAAAGAGATTACGGAGATGATCATGCCCAACATAAAAATGTTATAGGTAATCCGTAGTATTTTATATTTTTTGTTAAGGACAATGCCCAAGTAATACAGGTCTTTGGTCAAGGAAGAGTATACATAGTCCTTATCCTTTACCAGCTCTTTCAGTGCCCATTCGTATTCGGAAAGCTCCATTTGGTGAAAGTTTCCGAAAAACAGGAGGTTAACCTTTCTTTTTTCCACATCATCCTTGGTGAATTTACCACTCGTAACATTGGGCCTGGTGGCCAATACGGAAAGTACCATGGAAACAATACTGAACATAATCAAAATCAAGGTAGGATAGATCATATAGGTATTGGACGGATTGTCCAACTTGGTCAATAGATTGGCAAGCACCAAAGAAATGATTATGGCGTTGACCGAAAGTAAGATGTTCGCTTTGGTATCGGCAATATCGCTCAATTTTAAATGATTTTTTAGCGTGACCCGGTATAGGGTTTGAACGCTTCTATCGGGACTCTCATTTTTGTACTTGGCCTTCAAGGCTTCTTTTTTGGCAATCTTTTTTTCTTCTTTCTTTTCTTTCAACAATTTTTTAAGGTTTTGTTGTTTGCCTTCTTCCCAATTTTCCTTGGCATAGTCGGTGAAGAAATTATGTTTGGTGCGGAACATTTTAATGTTTTTGTCCCGCCATTCCTTGTTCGAATAATCGGCGATATCCAAAGCTTTGAGTTCTTCTTTTAAGAAATCGGTGGTCTCCCAATAGCTTTTTTTGGCAAAATGGGATATGTCGGCATCCCTGATAATTCCTTCCATCAAATTGGATGGCTCGTTGCACATTTTAGTGACCATGATCAAGGAGCAGACCTGTTCAATCCCTTCCGGGTCATAGTCGTTCTTTTGGAGAAAATCCCTGGCAATCTCACAACTGTTTTCCTCATGGTTTTCCCAATCTTTGGTGTGCCCCGTATCGTGTAGCCAGGCAGCTAGCATTAACCTTTCGTTTTCAACTTCGCTCATGTTATAATAGTTGAGCAATTCTTTAGTACTTTTGACTACTCTTTGGGTGTGTCGCAAGTTGTGGTACAAGAACCTTGCATCTAGTTCTTTTGTTAGTAGTTCAGAAACAAAGTGTTCAGTTTTTTCAACGATTTCCGACATAGTTCCAGATTAGAGCATCCAAATTACAAAATTTTGGAATCAACCTCGTGTATATGAAGAAACATTACTTTTTACTGTTTTTAATGGTCTTGGCCTCTGCTTGTGCAACATATGAAGTCAAATATGCAGAGCCTTTTTCCGCACACAATGTTCTAATCGAAAAGGAGGTCGAACATACGTTTTATTTGATTGGCGATGCAGGGAAATCCCCGATGGGTGATGTAAACCCTACTCTAAAAGCGTTTAAAAAAGTTTTAGATCAGGCCGACGCCAATAGTACCGCCATCTTTTTGGGAGATAATATTTATCCTGCTGGCCTACCCGATAAAAAGGATTCCACCATTGCATATCTGGAAGCCAAAAACCATTTGGATGCCCAATTGAGCACTTTGGAGAACTACAAGGGAAAAAAGCTTTTTATCCCGGGAAACCACGATTGGTATACCGAGGGGCTCAAAGGACTAAAGCGTGAAGAGAAATACATAGAGGATGCATTGGATGATAATGATGCTTTTCAGCCGGAGAACGGATGCCCCATCGAGGAGATAGAGGTCAATGACAAGGTCCTGCTCGTCGCCATTGATACAGAGTGGTACATTGTAAATTGGGACAAGCATCCCACAATAAATGATGATTGCGAAATAAAGAGCAGAAACCGTTTTTTTGAGGAATTGGAGAGCATAATCAAGAAAAATAGGGACAAAACCATCATTTTGGCCATGCACCATCCTATGTTTACCTATGGCTCGCACGGTGGTCAATTTTCATTTAAGCAAGGCATATATCCCAACGGAGGAAAAGTTCCGTTGCCTATTTTGGGGTCTGCCATTAATCTGCTGCGAAAAACTTCAGGAGCCACTTCGGAAGATATATCCAACAGAAAGTATAACGAGCTTAAGCAAAGAATTGTGACCCTTTCCCAATATTCCGATAAGATCATATTTGCGTCCGGTCATGAGCATACGCTTCAGTACATCGAGGAATATGGGAAACCTCAAATTGTAAGTGGTTCGGGAGCCAAAACAGGTACCACCCGACTGTTGAACGGCAGTAAATTTTCAACAGGTAAAACTGGCTATGCAATTTTGAGGGTGTATAAAGATGGCTCGTCCCAAGTCGAGTTTTATGGTGCCGATGCCAATGCAACTGCACTGCTATATCAAACTGAAGTGCTACCTCCCGATAGGTCCACGGAACGAATGGGACTGTCCGAAGATTTTCCTCCGTATAAAATGGCGTCCGTATACGAACCGGAAGAGATCGAGAAGAGTGGGTTTCACAAGTTGCTTTGGGGCGAACGGTACAGGAAGTATTATGGGACCAAAGTAAAAGCACCCACCGTTCGGTTGGATACCCTCTTTGGAGGGCTGACCGTTGTTCGAAAAGGAGGCGGGAATCAATCTAACTCATTGCGATTGGCCGATAAAGATGGTAGGGAGTATGTAATGAGGGGCTTGAGAAAAAGTGCAGAGCGATACCTTCAGGCCATAGCTTTTCAAGATCAATACGTCATTGGAAAGTTCGAGGACACATACCCCGAAAAATTGTTGTTGGATCTATATACAGGTGCGCATCCGTATGCACCATTTACCATTGATAGACTATCGGACGCGCTTGGAATTTACCATACCAACCCTAAGCTGTACTATGTGCCAAAGCAATCTGTTTTGGGAGATTACAACAAGGAGTTCGGTGATGGCCTGTACATGATAGAGGAGCATGTTTCCGATGACCACGATAATCTGGAAAGCTTCGGATACACCAAGAAAATAGAAAGTACCTACGATTTGATGGACAAGCTCCGGGAAGATGAGGAGTACAGTATTGATCAAAAGGAGTATGTAAAGGCCAGATTGTTCGATATTTTGATCGGGGATTGGGACAGGCATGTGGATCAATGGCGTTGGGCAGAATTTAAAACCGAAGACGGAAACAAGGTATACAAACCTATTGCCCGTGATAGAGATCAGGTATTTTCCCGTTGGGGAGATGGCCTCATCATGAACTTTGGATCCAGGGCAGTTCCGGCGCTTCGTATTTTTGAAGGATTCCATGAAGAGGTTAGAAGCGTGAAAGGGTTGACATCTTCACCCAGAACCTTTGCCTTGGATATGGCCTTGCTTACAGAAACCGATATGGAAATGTGGGTAGAGCAGGCCAAGTTTATTCAACAAAACCTGACAGGTGAAATAATCGACGAGGCTTTTTTGGCTTTTCCCGAAGAGGTAAGGGACGAAACCTTGACAGAAATCAAAAGAATTCTTTTGGCCCGAAAAGAAAACTTGGTGCAAACGGCACGTGAGTACTATGCCGTTTTGAACAAATACAGCGTAATTACGGGCACGGATAAAGATGATTATTTCAATATTACTTCTCTTTCCAATGGTGATGTTGAGGTGAGGGCGTACCGAATCAAAGGCGGGGAGTATACGGATCTGTTCTTCAATAAGGTGTATAGTCTCGATTATACCAAAGAAATATGGATTTATGGACTTGATGATGGCGATGTTTTTGAGGCCAACACGGAAACATCAAAAATAAAAGTGCGTATCGCTGGAGGTCAAAACAATGACGTTTATAAGGTCTCGGAAGATTCCAAACGGCTTTTGATCTATGATTTTAAATCAAAGAAAAACACTTTGGAGGAAGCCTACGGCGGTAAGGTAAAATTGGTTAATGATTACGATACCAATACGTACGACTTTCTGAACATAAAGGGCAGTAACAATCAAACGTTGCCTACTGTAGGATTCAATCCAGACGATGGCGTTAGGATAGGCTTGGCCAATACCTATACCTTTAATGGATTCAGAAAAAATCCATTTACGCAGCAGCATACGGTAAGTGCAGCCTACTATTTTGCCACGGATGGTTTTGATTTGGGCTATCGCGGAGAATTTGCACATGTTTTCAACAAGGTGAATTTGGAGCTTCGAGCAAGGTTCACAAGTCCTAATTTCACCCAAAACTTTTTTGGTTTTGGGAACGAGACGGTCAATAATGATGATGAAGAACCCTTAGAGTTGGATTATAACCGGGTCCGTATCCGAAACTTGAGATTTGCACCATCATTGGTGTGGCGCGGATTTTTTGGTTCCAAGGCACGATTGGGAGTATCCTATGAGAACATTGAAATCGAGGAAACCGAAGACAGGTTCATTAATGAATTTTACTTAGAAAATGGAGAGGAAAACCACCTGAGCTTTTTTGGGGTCGATGGCAAATACAGCTATTCCAATACCGATAACGAGGCCTTTCCGACTTTGGGAATGGCATTTGCCCTCGAAGGTGGGTTTAAGACCAATTTGGATGATTCCTCCAAGTCGTTCGGATATGTGGTTCCATCATTTTCTATAGATCACAAACTTACCGCAGATGGCATGTTAGTGCTCGCTACCAAGTTCAAGGGACATTTTATTATCGGGGATGGCTACGAATTTTACCAAGCTGCCAGTATTGGTGGAAACAATGGGTTGCGAGGATTCCGTTTCCAAAGATTTTCCGGCAAAACAGCCTATTTTCAAAATACCGACCTTAGGTATAGCTTTAGAAGTATGAAGACCGGCCTGATGCCAATAACACCAGGAATTTATGGAGGGTTTGACTATGGCCGCGTTTGGTATCCCGGTGAAGAATCGAATAAATGGCACAATTCGTACGGAGGAGGATTCTTCTTAAATGGAGTGGATGTGCTTACGGCCAACTTTGGGCTTTTCAACAGTGTGGATGGGCTACGTTTTGCTTTTGGGCTCGGATTTGGGTTTTAATGATTTTTAAGTGTCTTATCAATCCGGGTTTTCCAAAAGATAGAGTGCCATTCTAATTTTCCAATAAGGTATCTCTTCCTTAAAATGAATAAAATAAGGTTTCAGGCCTTCCACTTCATCACCAAGCTCGGCTTTGGCCGATTGGATTTTATTGATATCTTCTTTGGATATGAATTGATGTAAATCAATGGACCCACCCTCTTCGTGGACTTTAATAAAATGATTATAAATGGTATCTTCCTTCAATTCCCGTTGTCTAGAAATATCGGAGACCTTCATGCCTTTTTCAAATAGTGAAAATGAGAGCTCATGAGTGCTTTTCTTGGATGCCGACCAAGCATTGATGACTGTAAGGAAGCGTGCGCCATATTTGTTCTTTTTTGCTTCGCCCACGCCACTTACTTCCATAAAATCTGTAATTGTTTCGGGTAGTTTGGCTTCCATATCCCGCAACGTGTAATCGCTGAATACGATGTAGGCAGGTACTTTTTCTTCAACGGCTATTTCTGTACGGAGAGCTTTTAATTTATCGAACAGACCGGTGGATTGCATTCTTTCGGTTTTTTTGCCATGGGAAGTTTTTTCCACTTTCCGGAATAACGCAAGCTGGACTTTTCGACCTTCAAATAAAATTTGATTGGCCAAAGGGGTAAGCAGCAAGCGCCCATTCTCATGAAAACGAATCTCCAAAATACCTTGATTGACCATTTGGATGATATACTGTTGCAAATCCTGCCAAGAAATGTCCTTAACAGCACCAAAGGTTTTTATATTTTGATAGCCTTTGTCATATACTCGGGCATTTTGAGAACCACGGAGTACATCTACAACTATGGTTATAGCTTCTTGTTGCTTTAACCGATATACTGCCGAGCAGACTTTCTGTGCCAATATGGTACCATCGAAATATTGGGGAGGGGATTTACAATTGTCACAATGACCGCAATTTTCCGAAACATGTTCGCCAAAATAGTTCAACAAGGCAACACGACGACAGCTTAAGGCTTCGGCAAACTGTTGCATACGTTCTAATTTGGCTAGCTGTACATCCCTTGTGGGTGAATCTTCTATAAATTTTCGCAGTTGGATCACATCGGAAAAGCTGTAAAACAACAAAGTGTCTGCGGGCAGACCATCGCGCCCACTTCGACCAATTTCCTGATAGTACCCCTCAATATTTTTAGGCATGTTATAATGGATTACCCACCGTACATTGCTTTTGTCAATACCCATCCCAAAAGCAATGGTCGCCACGATTATTGATGTGCGGTCATTGACAAAGTCTTCTTGCACCCTGTTGCGTGCCTCTGCTTCCATTCCGGCGTGGTATGCCTTGGCGTTCAATCCATTATTGTTTAATTTTTCAGCTAGTTTTTCAGTGCCTTTTCGGCTCAGACAATAAATAATTCCATTTTGGTCTGTCCGTTGTTCCAAGAATTGGATTATTTGTTGAAACCGATTCGTCCCGGGACGTACTTCGAGAAATAGATTCTTTCGGTCGAAAGAAGCAATGTGCCTTTCTGCATTTTTTATATTGAGCTGTTCAAGAATATCGTTTTGCGCTGCACTATCGGCAGTGGCAGTAAATGCAGCTATTGGAACGTTTGGGAAAAGTTCCTTCAGTTGATTTAACTGCGTGTAGGCTGGACGAAAATCGTGTCCCCAAGCCGAAATACAGTGAGCTTCATCCACTGCGAACAAACTCACATTGTCATCGGTTAAATATGGTAGCAAATGTGGTAGGCTTTCGGGAGCTATGTATAGAAGCTTGATTTGCTGCGACTGAAGTTTTTTTAAAATTTCGTTTTGTGTTGCATGCGCCTGGCTGCTATTGTAAAATGATGCTGCAATACCGTTGGCCCGGAGTGCATCCACTTGATCCTTCATTAAGGCTATAAGGGGGGAAACCACAATGGCCGTCCCATTAAGAAGAAGTGCAGGTAACTGAAAACAAATAGACTTTCCACCACCGGTGGGCATTATGCACAAAAGGTCCGATCCTTCTAAAATACTACTGACAATGGCTTGCTGATTGGGCAAAAAGGAATCAAAACCAAAGTGCTCTTTTAAGAGCTGTAGGCTAAGTTGTTGTTTGGGAACCATAACTCCCAAATGTCATTAATTAAATGATTAAAAGCAAATTAGAAAGGTTACAGGGAAATTGTTTTATGACCAAGAGAGCGTCATAAAAATAGTATGTGTGAACGTTATATCAATATAATTGACTTATCGAAATCGGTATTGATAAAGCTTTCTACCTCCGTGCTTGTTTTCCTCATCGGCGACCAAGAGGGTTTTATCATCATAAAAGCACACTGATTCAATCTGGGTGTCGGTCTGTAGATCAATGACCTCAATAGAGGCTTTTGTAAAATCCGGAGCGGTGAAATCCGTCAGTAGAAAAATATATCCATAGCTTAACAGGGCAATGGTTTTGCCATCGGGAGAAATATCCGCACTGGTCACCGAACAATGATCCTGATCTCCGCATAGGAACAAGTCACCTAAAAATTCAGCCTCATATTCCCCTTTTTTATCGGGCACACGGTACATCAAAGTTTTTCCAGAATAGGGTCGTGTACGGTTTTTGGTAAAAATGTAGAGGTAATCGTTCAGATGGAAAAAGCCTTCTGTATCAAAATAAAGGCTGTCCTTCTCTGGTGGGAAGTTGGTTTGCTGAGGGTAAGAGAACTCAATCTTATCCGAGTTGGGCTCTTTTTTCCCCATTTCATCTTTGGTAACCTTATAAATGACCAAATCTTCCCGAGCATTTTTGTTGTTGCCAAAATCCCCAATATACAGGTTGCCTTCGGTATCCATGGTCAAATCTTCCCAATCAACGTTCTTGGCATGGTCAATTTTCAGTGATTCCTTAATATCACCCTTTTTATCGACCCTATAAATTTTATCCTTGTTACCACTATCTTCAATAACCCATATCTTGCCATCTTTGGTCACCTCCAAACCAGAAACTTCTTTGAGCTTGGAAGGGAATTTGGCCAGTTTTTCCAATTCGACCACATAGGTTTTCTGGGCACAGCCCTGCACTACAATCAATAAAAAAACAAGGGCAAGTTTATTCATCGGATTCTTTTATGGGCATGAATACTTCGGTGGTCCAATCCAGTCCATCCCCACCCATATTGGGGTTGTTATAGAAAATCTCGATAGGTTTTTTCTCTACGGGAATGTTGTTTTTTTGGGCGTAATCCAGCAAAGCGTACCATGCACGATCTGATGTTATATAGTGTCCATGGTAAACAGCCTTGATGGCATTTTTACGGTAAATCCGTTTGTATTTTATATCCGGGTGATCGGGGAGTTTTTCTGAACGGATGATGGGATTGCAAAAATTAAAGGAAAGACTGTTGTTTTTCAAATCCCAATCCAATACTTCCACAAAAGGGGGGCCGTTCAACTGGACTTCATTTTCCATAAGCAATATGTCCAAAAGGTTATAATTGGCCATCATTCCCTGTGTTTTGTTTTCGGGAGCGGTGTTCAGTGTGACGCAGGCACAAAATGATGAGAATATTTCTGCTTCACCTTCAATGGAAACACTGAATTTTTTTATGTGTTCAGTCAAAAAACCGTTGAAGTCTAAAAGTCGTTTTCGGGAACCTTTCTCAAAATTGGTATCTGAAAAAGGCACGGATAGCCTATTGTTGACCGAATTTTCAATATCCTTGATGTTTACTTGAACATCGCTCAAAGAATCGTGAATAGGGTTTATTTCCCATTCATATACATGAACGGAATCGTTCACATATATGGTTTGCTTAAAGTGACGTGGGCTTATATAATCTATAGGGCCTACAGAGTCAAAACTGTTGTTCCATGCTTTTACGGTTTCAAATATGGTCCCAGGAATTGCCTTGGCCTTAAAATTGACCTGATAATCTTGGGGCTTTAACAACAGGTACCACAAAATTACTCCTACCACTAGGGCAAGGATCATAGAAATAATCTTCTTCATAACTAAGGAGCAAAAATACGGATTAGCCTTTTGTCATATCCAATTTGTCGACTATAAATTTTCCTAGGTCCCTTCCTTGTTTAATACCTACCTCAATGGCAGCACGATAATGGATTCCTCCGTACATGCGGCTCAATGCGGCCTCGTCCGAGGCTTGGTTAAAGGATGTAAAGGAACGTACAGGCAAACCGTAGGGCACTTCGGTATCATCATCAAAGGCAAAATTGTCGCCGAATATATCGGTCAGCGCTATGGCCGCCGCACCGGATACAACACTGTGTCCACTGGTGTATTCAGGGAACGGAGGTGTTTGCAGTACGGGTTCCCAACTGTCATCGATGTACTCGTTGATAACGGTTTCAGGGCGAATAAGGTTACTTCTGTATTTTTCGTCCCAACAGCTGATAAAACCGTCGGCGATGGCAATGGATGTCTTTGTGTGAGCGTATACTGTTTTGGCAAAATCGGCATTGGTTTTTCTTGATGCAATTTTTGTGATGCCTATCCAGTGGGCCCCGGGAGTAATCTTCTTAGTGGCAAACATTAGGTGTCCTCTGGTCACGGAAACATATGGGTTACAATCCCAAAACTGGGCAATGGCTATTTCATCGGATTTGTCGCCTTTGCCCACCATACTTTTTCTGACTTCGTATACCTCCATTACTTCTTCATAGAATTTGGAGTCTTTCTCCATGGAAAATTCTGGTGGCGGAATGGGCTTGAACTGCTGTGCGGAATCAATTGCAAAGGGGCGTATCTTCATCCAATGTGGCTCAATCCCGTTCATATAGGCCGGGGGAGTGGGCTGCCAGCGAGAAGGGTCTTCCGAATCTACGGAGAACTTGGGCATAGTACGCGTTTCCTTGTAATTGTCCTTGTTCATCCAATCCCCTACAAAGTTGGCCACTTCCACCCCGTATTCCTTACTGGCATTAAAAACGGTCTCGTTTTTGTCCATCCAAATGGTGTAGAGACTATCCCTAAAACTTTCCATTCTTTCTTCGGAAAAGATGAGTCTCTTGCTAATGTCCATATGGGCGATCAAGGCGGCCATTTCGTAGTTGATGTTCTCACTGTTTTTAGGGTCCGGAATATTTTTCAAATCGGTTACCTGCCCTGCCAAGGATTTGTAGTCATCGTTGCCCTTGGCAACAATTTCGTATGCTGCAATGTTGGAGTAGGCGAATATTCTACTGGCCACCGGTGGAGAGAATATATCGTGGATCATTATTTCGATCACTTTGTCCACAGACGCATGGAATTCCTCTGGAGAAACTTCAACAGGTTCCTCTTTTTTTTGGCATGATGCCAAAACCAATACTACTGCTGTGATCAAACGTATTCTTTTTTTCATGGCCTTGAGAGATTAATCATTGATTTTATAGACTTGTGCTTTATCGTTATTGAATATAGCCAACAAATATTTTTTATGGTCGAGTGTAATTGTTCTTAAATGTCGGATTGATTTTTTGGTAAAATCCAATCCCAATTGGTTGCCCAGAATAATACTGCCATCACTTTTGATGAGGGCTCCTGGAAACGAATCCAATCTACCATGATAGGGTTTCACACCAAAATAATTGCCTCCGAGCAGCACTTCGGTATTTCCATCACCGGTAAAATCATCTACAACAAATGCAAGAATGGGAGATACTTGAAGTTCATTTTTAAATGGAACAAAAACAAAGCTGCCGCCGTCATTCCTTAAGTATCCGGATTTTAATGTATTTACCTGTAGTTGGGTGGACGATTTCAAAACATCCTCCCCAAATATTTCTTCCATGGTATCGCCGGCAAAGGATTTGTAGGTGGTGTATTTCTTTTTTAGGTACACCAACTGCGATGCCAATCCATCCAAAGTTTCCAATGGATAGTATTTTCCGTTTTTTTCCATGGCCGTTACCGTTTCCGTTTGACCATTATCGTCAAAATCATTGAAATACAATTTCATGGGATGCTCTTCGGAAGCTTTGAACCTAGAATTGGTGCCCCAGTTTCCAAGAAGATAATCGGTGTCTCCGTCCCCGTCAATGTCAAAGGCCTCAATGGCTTGCCACAGTCCTGGAATGTTTACGTGCTCTACTTCGGTAAACGTACCATTTTGATATTTTAAGAACTTGGGAGACATCCATTCCCCGACCAAAATAAGGTCGGTGGTGCCATCGCCATCAAAATCGCTCCAAATGGCATCGGTTACCATTCCCTTGGAAAATTTTTCAAAACCTTTCTTTATGTTGAAGGTTCCTTTGTCATTTTCCAGCAAATAGGAAGTGGCAGGGGCTCCAAACTTTGCTGTAATGGTGTGTCCGCCGATAAAAACGTCCAAATCGCCATCACCATCAAAATCAAAAGGAGCCACAACGGATGAGTTTTGATAGGATTCCGGTAATGCAATCCGTTGGAAAACTGAATCTTTTTGAACATAATAGGCATCCAGCAAGGCTTCCGACTTTCCAAAAAAGTCACCTCCACCCGAACTGACCATAAGGTCATTTTTACCATTATTGGTAAAGTCAGCAATGCTTGCAGAAATATTTTCCTGAATGGAGTCTTTTTGAAGGCTTTTCATTTTTTGGTTTATAAAAATGGAATCCTGTTGTACAAAAATTTGCGATGGTTCATATTTTGATCCCCCTATGAAAATATCTTCCTTGCCATCATTGTTTAAGTCGCCCGTGGCGAACGCTGGACCTCTATCCGATAGTTGATACGGAATCAGTTTTTCACGGTTAAAGTCCGTGTAGTTGTCCTCAACATGGGTAAAATCCAGGCCTAGATTATTTTCCACTGGACTGAACAAGGGTTTTTTACCTTCATAAAGTGAATTATAATCAAATGGTTTGGTGCCTTTTGGGGTCACCGTCAAGGTTTGGTTTACCGTAACGTTTCGTAATACTTGATAGGTCTTATCCGACCAAATGACTTTAATGGAGTCTATTGCGGATATATTTTTATATCCAAAGTGGACCATGGGTTCGGAAGAGGCCTGAAAACCACGGGTAGGGAACAATTCCTTGAACTGAAGCCCTCCATTCGCATAGGAATATACCTTGGTACCTATTCCAAATTTATTGTTTTCGGTATAGTCGAACTGTAATTTAAGATACTTGCCCGTGTCGTTGGTTTTATTGACGTACAAGGTTACAGGTTGGTTGATATTGTTTGTGACCAAATCCAAATCGCCATCGCCATCGAGGTCTCCCATGGCGGTTGCTCCGGAAACCAAGGTGTCCTTGGCAATCCATTTGTCGGACATGTCCTGAAAGTGGAGGTCTTCGCCGCCCTTAAAGACATAATTATGGACGCTGCCGGAAGGCATAAGGTCCAAAGCTTGTTGGTCTACCAGTTTGGTGTTGTCCATTTTGCTCTTGATCTGGTCGTTGGACACGAATTTGATAAAATCGAGGTCGTTGGGTCTTTTTGGAATTCCGTTGGAAATAAATAGGTCCTGCCGTCCATCAAGGTCGTAGTCGCCAAAAAGTGCGCTCCAGCTCCAATCGGTAGCGGCAATGCCACTCATCAATGCGGTTTCCATAAAGTTGCCATCGGGCTGGTTCACAAAGAGCATGTTGCGTGTAAACTGATAATGGTACCCAAAACGGTCAATACGCATTTTTTGGGTCTGGATGTTGTCATCCCCTTCGGAAGATTTAAGTGCAACTTCGTCTTCAGGTAGCATATCCAAGGAAAGAAAATCCGGTCTGCCATCGTTGTTGATATCGGCCACATCGTTCCCCATGGAGAAGCGGGAGGTGTGTCCAAAATATTTTTTCAAGCTCTCTGTAAAAGTGCCATCCCCATTGTTGAGGTAGTAGTAATCATCTTCGTGGAAATCGTTGCCTACATAAATGTCAGGATATCCGTCCTGATTGAAATCCGCTATTGCCAAGCCTAGGCCGTAACCGTTTACACCGCCATAAATACCGGCCTCCTCACTAACATCGGTAAACTTGCCATTGTCGTTTCGAAGTAATTTGTCCCCGGTTTCATACAATCTTTCGTACCTAAGGTCAAAACGCCCGAAGGAATTTTGTGTGTGCACGGCATGGTTGAGCAGGTACATATCGAGGTCGCCGTCCAGATCATAGTCAAAAAATGCTACATTGGAGCTATAGGAGTCAAAATCCAGTCCGTACTTGACAGCACTTTCCGTAAAAGTGTTGTCGCCATTGTTAATGTACAGTTCGTTGTGCCCGTTAAAACCATTGATTCCGACTACGGCACAAACGTATATATCCAGAAGTCCGTCCCCGTTTACATCGGCCATGGCAACACCGGTATTCCAATCGCTGTTTCCCTCGATTCCGGCCGAACTTGAGATGTCTTCAAACTCAAGGTTTCCTTTGTTGAGGTACAACTTGTTTTTTACTTGGTTTCCGGTAAAGAAAATATCTGGCAGTCCATCATTGTTGATATCTCCAATGGATACGCCACCACCATTATAAAAATAGAGATAGTCCAAAATACTCAGGTCTTTGGTGGAGGTAAGGGTATTGGTGAAGTCCAACCCGGTTTTTTTGGGGTCGGGGTTTTCAAAAAGGCTACCTCCTTTATTACAGGAAATGACCAGTAAGGCAAGGGACAATATGATGGGAAACCTATTCATTTAGGGCAAAGATCTTTGGTTTGTTGTTGTTGACGGCGGCAATAACATAAATTTTTCCGTTTTTGTCCTTGAACTGTTTCAAATATTTTACCTCGTCCCTGATTTTGAATCCACTGGTCTCGTAATCTTGCCAAGTGAATCCCATTTTTCCGTCTCCTAGCAACAAGTTTCCTTGGCTCGCATCCAATCGGGAAAACTGTGGCTTAAACTCGTAGTTGTTGCCTGCCATGATCAAATCCAAGTTGCCGTCGTTGTTTACATCGGTACAGGTAATGTCGCAAATGCAGGAAAGTTGTGCCTTTAGTGGTAAATTTATAATGGTAAATTTCCCCCCACCTTCGTTAATGGCAATTACCGATGCCGAGGTTTCTACCTTTTTTACAATGGATTTGTCCATCACCTCTTTAGGGAAAAGTTGGTGAATGGTACGATGGGCATAGTCCGAAGCCTTGAGGTTTTGCTTTTTGAGCGAGGGCAATTGTCCCGTAAGCTCACTTTTTTGGTGAATTGGGTAATCACCGCCATTTTCTTGCATGGTAACGATTTGCTCTATGGTTCCGTTGTTGTCGTAATCGTTGATGTACATTTTCATTGGGGCATATTCTTTTGGCTTGTAATGAAGGTTCAGGCCTTGGTTGCCCAATATTAAGTCTTGGTCGCCATCACCATCCAAGTCCGCGGTTTCCACGGTGTTCCACCATCCGTACAAACTGTCCAATGAGGTGGACATTTTGGTCAATCTTCTACCGGTGTTCTTGTAAATTTTTGGGGTATCCCATTCGGCTGAGACAATTAGATCGCTTTTACCATCACCATCGATATCGATCCATTTGGAATCGGTGACCATTCCAGCATCTTTTAAGTCGTAACCCAAACGTTCCGTTACGTTGGTAAAGGTACCATCTCCCATATTTTCCAAGAGGAGATGGTCTGGGGACACACCATATACACCAACAACACTCCGTGAACCGATAAAAAGGTCCACATCACCATCGTTGTCATAATCATATGGAGCTATAGTGGAAATATTCTTAAATGTTGATGGCAGTTCGTTTTCCGATTTTGAAAAGTTACCCTTCCCGTCATTTAAGTACAAACGTGCCCTGTAATTACGTTGCCTACCCACGTCATTTCCGCCGGAGCCCACGACCAGGTCCATGTCGCCATCGCCATCGGCATCGAAAAAGGTTGCTGCGACATCCTCATGCTCCTTATCCTCTTCAAAGACCGTGTTTTTGTTGAGAGAAACTTTTCCATTTCCTAGATGGGTGTAAATGGCCCCTGGTTGACCTTTGGCCCCACCGATAAAAAAATCCTCATTTCCGTCGCCATTTACATCTGCCACTGCCAATGATGGTCCTTCTTGCGAAAGTTTATGCGAAATCAGGCCTTCATAATCAAAGTCGTTATAGTTGTCTTCCTTATGTTGGACCATTAGGTTATTGTCCAATTCTGTCAAGAATGATCTTTTGGTTTCTTTTTTAGGAATGGAGTACGTTTCGGTTGCATTGGCGTGGTTCAAGTTAAGTACCTGATTGGCTTGTACATTTTCCAATTTTTGGGTAAGGTCATCTGGCCATATAATGCGGATGGAGTCCAATTTTTCGGATTTCCCCAGTCCGATGGTCATTTCATATTGTACAGAGGACTGGAAACCTCTTGATGGGATCAATTCTTGGTTTAAGATATTTCCATCAAAATAGACCTTGGCCAAAGTGCCTATGGCAAAGGGGTTGTTCTTTGGTCCCTTGAACTTTAGTTGGATGAAGTTGTTGTTCAACTGGGATTCGGTATTGTTCCTATAAATAAAAGCAGGTGTGTTTACGTTGTTGATCACTATATCCAGGTCCCCATCGTTGTCCAAGTCGGCATATGCGGAACCGTTGGAGCGGGTAGGGAGTTCGAAACCCCATTCTTTGTTGGCATTTGTAAAGGAAATGTCGCCATTGTTCTTGTAGGCATAATTGGGCTGTGGGTTCACCGGCATTTTATTGATAATGGAATCAATGGATTCCTTTTTGCCTGTTAAAGCCATTTTTTGGACTATCTCATTGGCGAAGAAATCCACAAAATCCAAATCGGTGAGGTCATGATTGATACCATTGGTGATGAATATGTCCTTAAGGCCATCGTTGTCCATATCGAACATGAGCCCTGCCCAGCTCCAATCTGTGGCATCGACACCACTGTAGTTGGCGACTTCTGAGAAAGTTCCATTGCCGTTGTTGAGCTGTAATGTATTCTGGATGTATTGCTGACCAAAATCCTTGTTCTGCTTGAGGTCAAAAATGTTATATCCCTCAAATTCCATCACGGATTTTACACGATGTTCTTGTTCTGGCAGCATTTCGGTAATAAAGATGTCGTTGTGTCCGTCATTATTGATGTCTGCAATATCAATTCCCATGGCGGAAAGGCTCAAATGCGAGACCCATTCCTTGATTTCTTCATTGAACGTACCATCTTTTTGATTGATGTAGAGATAATCCCTTTCATAGAAATCATTGGAAATATAAATGTCGGGGTAAAGGTCGCCATTAAAATCCGTGACCATTACACCAAGACCGAAACCGATAAGGCTTCCATAGATTCCAGCTTCTTCGCTTACATCCACAAATTTACCATTGTCGTTTCTTAGGAGCATATCGCCAACACCTTTGAAGATGTCCGGAACCCCCTCCCAGTCCTGAGCACGAACTTCTCGCTGCTCTGCGTACCCCAGGCTGCTTACGGGAATATTACTGTTGTTAAGAATATAGACATCCAAATCACCGTCCTTGTCATAATCAAAAAAGGAAGCATGTGTGGTAAAGCCTGTTTTGGCCAAATTGTATTCGTCTGCTCTTTCTGTAAATGTAAGGTCCCCATTGTTGATGTATAGGTCATTGTCGTGGTTGTTGCCTTCCATGTTCCCTGCGTTGCAGACGTATATGTCCAACAAGCCATCGTTGTTAATATCGACCATTACAACCCCGGTGGACCATGGTTTGTTGCCGAGTACACCTGCATTTTCGGAAATATCCTCGAACTTCATGCCCCCTTTGTTCAGGTAGAGCCTGTTAGGTTCCATGTTGCCGGTAAGGTAAATGTCCTGTAACCCATCGTTGTTGATGTCCCCAATGGCAACACCCCCACCATTGTAGAAGTTCCGGTACTTAAAAATGTTGAAGTTTTTCTGATTTTCTACTTTATTGATAAAGTTCACACCTGTTTCCTCTGGTTTTAAAAGTGTGAAAAGAGTCTCGGTGGTGGCTTGTTCCCCCGTTTGATTTTCACTCTTGTTATTACAGGAAGTAAAGGCAAGAACTACAAGGCATGCTGCTATATATTTCAGTTTCATTTAGCGTTTTGTTTTTTTACCAAAAAAATGGGAGCATCATTATTCATCGTGACAATGAATTCTTGGTTCCCATCAATACGTATCATTTCAATTTTTCTGGCAGCACCGGATATTCCCATATTTTCTTTCCAACGTACATCCCCAAATTCATCATTTGTCAATAAAAACCCATGTGAAGCGTCCAATCTACCAAGTTGGGTGCTTATCTCAAAATTATTGGTAGCCATTAATATTTCATTAATCCTTTTTTTGCCCATTTTTTATGGTTTTGGACTAAAAAGCAATGCCGCCCTTTTGGATAAAGGACGGCATTAATATTAAACTGCTTAAACTTTAAGTTTAGTACCCAGGATTTTGAACTAGGTTAGGGTTGGATAATAATGCTGTTGCCGGTATGGGGAACAGGTTTACATTATCATCACCACTAATTTCCTTAAGACCCCATGGAGCTGAAAATTGACCAAATCTTACCAAATCATTTCTTCTCCAGAATTCAATAAATAGTTCTCGTGCTCTTTCGTCAAGAAGTGCCTGTTCATCAACACTGCCCAAATCAGGAGTGTCCTCTCTTAAACTTCTTAGCTCGTTGACCATTGCTGTTGGGTTACCTCCCATTCGCATCATTGCTTCGGCCTTCATCAAATGAGCATCGGCATATCTGAAAATAATCTGGTGTTGTCTGTATGAATTCACTTGATCATCCTCATCAGTTGGATCGTAAGGGTGGTATTTGATTACACGAACACCTTCTGCCTCACCGTTACCAACAAGTGATGGAAATTCTTTTTGGAAGACCAATGGCTGGTCTTGTCTGTTGGTCAATGGAGTACCATCCTCATTGTATTGCAGGCCTATTAGGAAACCATATCCAATACCAAGATTCTCACTATTTGCCGTAGCGGCATCAGGTACAAAACCTCTTCTTTCCTCTTGTCCGTCCCCCACATAGTTCGTGTTGGGATCTCCTTCGAAAAGATCGTAGAATTCGGCCAAAGTCGAAAAACCGTTCCATCCACCCCCTGCGTTGTCGGGAGAGTTTTGGTTATAGTGCAGACTGTTCCAGATCCTAGCTCCTAAGTCACTTCTAAGGAACAGAATAGTCTCGCTATCATCGGTAGGCTCAAATATTTGGAAGTATCCTTCTTGAACTGCAAAGCCACTTGCACTGATTTCATCAACCAAATCAATCACATTTTGCATGTCAGCATTGTCAGCAGTGCCAGTGCCTTTATAAACATGCCCGTTCAAGTAAAGTTTGGCCAATAGAAACTTGGCGGCTTCTTGACTTGCCAATCCAACATTTTCCACACCGGGTCCAACAGATGGCAAAGCTGCAATCGCATCCGTCAAATCTGTTTCTATAAAGCTATATGCTTCTAGTCTTGTTAGAACAGTAGGATTAACATCCGGACCTTCATCCACCCCTCTAAAAGGAACAGAACCGAATAGATCCATAACAAAGAACATGTTGAAAGCTCTTAAGAACTTGGCTTGGGCTACAGTGCTGGCATCGGCGCTTGTTGTCTCAATGATTTCAGAAGACCTGAAGATGTTCTGGTTCAAATTGTTCCATGCAGCTTTAATAAAGGCATGGTCCGGAGTCCAGGTATGTGTGTGCAATTGTCTCCAAACACCGTTATCTCCCCAGTCTGTTCCCCTTGTAGGGACCAACAGCTCATCGGAAGTTACTTCAGATAACGAGTACATGCTTTCTTGGGTGGCGAAATCGCCCCCAACTTTGTTGTACAAATCGTTCAATGCACTGGAAGGATTCGATACTCCAGAAAACCCAGTGTCTCCTGTGTCTTCACTAATTAGGGAGTCTGTTTCTTCAATTTCCAAATCGGTACAAGAGAAGGTAAGACCTAATATAAAGAGTGAAGCAAAAACAAATTTTTTATATGTTTCTAGTTTCATGCTTATTTTTTTAAAAAGTTACGCTAAAGCCAAAAGTGTATGTTCTTGGCCTTGGGAATGATGAGTAATCGATACCGGCGATCGGCAGACCGTTCAAAAGGTCGTTAGATGCTGGAGTAACACTTACTTCAGGGTCTAAACCACTGTAATCAGTGATTACAAAAAGGTTCTGGCCTGTGATGCTCAACCTCATTGTTTTGAATAGGCCATCACCAGAAAGGGGCACGTTGTACCCTATCGAAGCTGTTTGTAACCTGACAAAATCACCTTTCTCCAAGAATCTTGTAGAAACAGAAGCTTCTGCAAATCGGCTTTCCTGTCCCGCCAAGTCCACTACATCTTTAATAACATTGTTACCGCTTCCAATAGCACCTGCCGTAAAGAAGGCATTAGCGGTGTTGTTATAAATGTAATTTCCAAATTGTCCTGTGAAGTACAAAGATGCATCCCAGTTTTTATAGTTTGCTGAAGTCGAGAAACCTCCTGTGAAATCGGGCAGAGCACTTTTGCCAACAAATTGTTGGTTGTCCGTACCACCCTCGTGAACAGGGTTTCCATTCTCATCAAACCCAGTGAACTCCCTTAAATAGAAAGAATAAAGAGGTTGTCCAGACTGTAAACGTTGTGCGAAAGCGTTGGTAAGACCGGCACCTCTAATTGTTCCAGCAGGAATGGCTCCGTCAAAATCTTGAATTTCGTTTTTGTTGTACGCCATGTTAAAACCTGCGGTCCAGAAGAAGTCCTCACCTTGGATAATATCATAATTAAGGGAGAATTCCACACCTTGGTTCAAGACCATTGCATCCAAGTTCTGGAAAAAGAATGGTTGTGGGGATGGTTGCGCAGCTTCAACGCTGAGCAATAAATCTCTTGTTTCTTTACGGTACACATCCACGCTACCATTTAAACGGTCGTTGGCAAAACCAAAGTCGATACCAACACCGTATTGTGTTGTTTCCTCCCACTTAAGGTCAGGATTGGCAAAATCCACAGTGCTAGTACCAGGTACATTAACGGCACCACCGTCACCTACACTTCCTCCCGAGTATCTTTCCCTTCTTACAAACCTACCGTAGCCAATACCATCTTGGTTACCTGTAATACCGTAGCTCAATCTTAATTTAAGGGTAGATACGGCATCTCCTATAAAATCCTCTTCGTTGATTTTCCAAGCAAAGGCTGCGGATGGAAAAATACCATACTTGTTGTTTTCACCAAAACGGGAAGAACCATCTGCTCTTACGGTCGCTGTGAACAAATATTTATTGGCCAAGGTATAGTTGACCCTTCCAAAGAAAGATTGAAGTTCATCTGTGTTATCAAATGTGTCGGCAAACAATGCCCTTACATCAACCCCTGAGGTTTCACCTAAAAACTCTGTTTCCGGTGTCTCTGTGAACAATCGGTTCACGAAAAGTCCATTGGGATTATTGGGTACATCGAAAGAGTATCCGTACTGTTGGTAATTCCCTGAAATCATGGATTCAAGAGTGGCAGCCGAATTGAAAAGATCTCTTGGCATTTGATTAAGGTCTGCTGATGCATATCCCCATCCCTCTATATTTCTTCCTCTTCTATTGAAATCCTGATAAGAGAAACCTACCAAGGCATCCAAATTGGAATTGTCAAACTCTTTGGTATAATTTAATGTGGCTTCCAATAGGCGGTTCTCATTTATAAGGTCGTTCAATGCACCTCTACCATTATTAGCGGCACCACGTGCCACGTTGAAGGACTCAGAAGTCAAAGAGGCCTCTCTTTTAGAGTCTGATTTATCGTAACCAACAGTAACTTTTCCCGTCAATTCGCTTGTAATATCATATTCAGCGGAGAAATTGACCAATACACGATCAGTGTACGTCATACTCTGCCAGTTGTTCAAAAGGTTCAATGGATTGATCCTATCCCCAGGATTGAAGTCTGGATTGGCTGGCCAAGTAGGATTGGCCGCATAAGAAGCTCCCAGCAAGTCCCCAGTAGATCCGGCACTACCACTCAATGGAGGTGCTTCGTCATTCACCCTCGAAAGTGTACCCTGCAAATTTAGACGTAACTTGTCTTCCAAGAATCGGTGAGTGGCATTAAGTCTTCCGGTAATTCTTTCCTGAGAAGATTTTTCGATTACCCCAAATTGCTTTCCATAGTTAAAGGTTGCCCTTACGTTACCGGAACCGTAATTTTGGGAATAAGCCAAGTTATTATTGGTGGAAGCTGTAGACCTTGTAACAAGATTTTGCCAATCTGTATTTCCTCCGGCATTAATAGCTTGTCCTCCGAATGTATCAACTGCAGAAAGGAATTCAGAGGCGTTAAGAATGTCAAAACTTTCAGCAGGCGTGGAGTAGCTCAAATCAGAAGAATATTCCCAAGTTCCGCCTCTTGCACCAGTTTTACCACTTTTAGTAGTAATGATAACAACACCATTGGCACCCCTGGAACCATATATTGCTGTTGCAGAAGCATCCTTAAGGATACTCATGCTTTCAATATCATTAGGGTTAAGGAAACTCAACGGGTTTCTTGCCGAGCTGGATCCAACACCAATGTTTGTTCCTTCGGATGAAGTGTCACCAGAAGGTAACGGAACTCCATCAACTACAAATAAAGGATTATTGTTGGACCTTACCGAAGAGGTACCTCTAATCCTAATGGCGACACCGGAACCGGGCTCTCCACTACCTTGTGCTATCTGAACACCAGCGGTTTTACCTTGGATCAATTGTTCTGGTGAGGAAATAACCCCTTTGTTAAAATCCTCCGAGGTAACGGCCGATACAGCACCTGTTGCATCCTTTACGGTAGTTTGGCCGTAACCTATAATTACAACCTCGTCCAAAGCTTGTGCATCTTCGGCCAAGGTAATATCAATGGAGGATTGTCCATTGACTGCAATTTCTTGGGTCTTGTAACCGATGTAGCTAAAAACCAAGGTAGCGGCACCTTCCACATTGTTAAGTGTGTAGTTACCGTCAAAGTCGGTCTGCGTACCGTTGGTAGTACCTTTTACCAATACGCTTGCCCCTGGCAAAGGTCCGTTCGCATCCGAAACGGTACCTGATACTGTTTGAGCTTTTACCAACCCAAAGCACAGGAATGCTCCGAGCATTAAAAAGCTCCTTAGTAGCGTAATCTTCATAAATAATTAATTTTAAGTTTAGTTAATTTTAATTCAAGTGTTAAACATATATAAAAAAAAGGTTAATCAAAATTTAAGTATATTGCAATATTCAACGAAACCGTTTTCGTGTTAACAACTTTATGGGGTGTAGATTTCACAATTTTAAATCTGCAAGTTTGTTTAATTCCCAATTAAGTTTGCGGGAATTACGAAATCAGCAATAATCCCTCTAATATAGCAATTTTATTTTTTGAACAATATTTTTATTGAAGACATCTCCAGACAATGGATGTTCATGTTTTGTTAAAAAAGTAAAACACGTAGATTGCATTGTTTTGATTATTGAGTAATTTTCAAGACCGAATTAGACTACTACAAAAAAAATATAATTGAAAGCCAAGATTACATTAAAGGATATAGCAAGAGAACTTGAAGTGTCCATTTCTACCGTCTCCAAAGCACTAAAGAACAGCGAGGAAATCAGCAGGGATACCAAAGAGAAGGTCCAGGCCTTTGCTAAGCTTTATAATTACAAGCCAAATAATATAGCAATCAGCTTAAAAAACAAGAGAACCAAAAATATTGGGGTAGTGATTCCGGACATTGTCCATCATTTCTTTACCACCGTTATCCGTGGTATTGAGAAGTATGCAAATGCTCGTGGTTATAATGTTATCGTTTGTCTTTCTGAAGAGTCTTTTGACAAGGAGGTCATCAATATGGAAATGTTGGCCAATGGTAGTATCGACGGTTTCATCATGTCGCTTTCTTCCCAAACACAGGAGAAAGGGGATTACAATCATTTAAAGGAAGTGACCGATCAAGGTATTCCTGTGGTGCTTTTTGATAGAATTACCCATGAGATCGATTGTGATAAAGTGATTATAGACGATGAGCTTGGTGCTTACCAGGCAACAAAAAAATTTATAGACCAAGGTAAGAGAAAAATAGCACTGATTACCACGGATGACTACCTAAGTGTAAGCAAGGCCCGGACCAAGGGATATTGGAAAGCATTGCAGGAAAGTGAAATGGGAGCCGATGAATCCATGATTCTAAAGATGCCATCAATGGAGATGGACGAAGAAGCCATCAAAACCTTTTTGGATAAGAAGGAGCCCGATGCCGTTTTATGTGTAAATGAAATCTTTGCCGTCTGCGGTATGCGATTTGTTCAGAAAAAAGGCCTAAGAATACCCGAGGATATTGCATTTATCGGATTTACTGATGGAGTTTTGTCCAAATATGCCAATCCAAGTCTTACCGTTGTGGCACAACATGGTGAAAAAATGGGCGAGGAGTCGGCAAGGATGTTGATAGATAAGGTTGAGAGCGAGGCGGAAGAGGAGACCTATCAAACCAAAATTCTAGAGCCTACTTTGGTAATAAGGGATTCCATCGCCCACTGACTTCAACCAAATGGTTAAATGTATTAAGCATGAGAACCATATTCGTCCATATTTTAGTACTAGCATTTCTGACGTTATCTTCGTGCATGGATAAACCAGACCAAAAGACCACCCCTTTGCTCATGAAAAACAAAGCAGTAGTCTATCAGGTATTTACCCGACTTTTTGGAAATACCAATACGACCAACAAGCCATGGGGCACTATCGAAGAAAATGGAGTAGGCAAGTTTGCCGACTTTACCCTAAAAGCCTTGTCAGAGATCAAGAAGTTAGGAGTGACCCATATTTGGTACACAGGGGTGCCCCATCATGCGGTAATAGCCGATTATAGCGCTTACGGAATCTCAAACGACGATCCCGATGTGGTAAAAGGAAGGGCAGGCTCTCCCTACGCGGTAAGGGATTACTATAATGTAAACCCCGATTTGGCCCTTGATCCCGCCAAACGTTTGGAAGAGTTCAAAGAGTTGATAGAAAGAACCCACCGGGCAGGTTTAAAAGTCATAATCGATATTGTTCCCAACCACGTGGCCCGAGGTTATGAGGGGCTTACAAATCCAGAGGGCATAGAAGATTTTGGTGCCGCCGACGATACTTCCAAGGAATACGACATCAACAACAATTTTTACTATATCCCAGGTCAAGCCTTTAAAGTGCCCGAGTGGCAAGATGGATATTTGCCATTGGGAGGTAGGGAGAATACGTTGGCAGATTCCAAGTTTGAGGAAAACCCGGCAAAATGGACAGGAAACGGTTCCCGTTTGGCGCAGCCTCATTTTAATGATTGGTACGAAACCGTAAAGATAAATTATGGAGTTCGACCGGATGGGACAAAGGATTTTGAAGAATTACCCGAAGAATATCGTCAAAAGGATTATAGGGAGCACTACAAATTCTGGAAGGATAAAGAATTGCCCGATTCTTGGCACAAATTCAAGGATATTACCCAATATTGGTTAAGTTTTGGCGTGGACGGCTTCCGTTTTGATATGGCCGAAATGGTACCCGTAGAGTTTTGGAGCTATCTTAACTCCAACATCAAAATGACAAATCCAGATGCATTCCTGTTGGCCGAGGTATATAATCCGGGATTGTACCGCGATTACATTCAGAAGGGGAAAATGGATTACCTATATGATAAGGTAGAACTCTATGATAGCATAAAACATATTATGAAGGGGTACGGTTGGACCGACCATATCCCCGTAGTGCAAAGAGGAATGGCCGATATAGAGCACCATATGCTCCACTTTCTGGAAAACCACGACGAACAGCGTATCGCCAGTCCCGATTTTGTGGGTAACGCCCAATTGGGAAAACCTGCAATGGTGGTTTCCGCTACCATCAGCACGTCACCGACGATGATATACTTTGGTCAGGAAGTTGGTGAACCAGGTGCGGAAGATGCCGGGTTCGGAAAGCCTACAAGAACATCCATTTTTGATTACATCGGAGTGCCGCACCATCAAAGGTGGCTCAACAACAAAAAATATGATGGTGGCCAATTATCGGATGAAGAGAAACATCTCAGGGATTTTTACAAGCGCCTCCTAAATTTCACTATCAATAGTGAAGCGCTGATGGGCCAATACCAAGAAATCCATTTTTATAATAAAGGCAATACAGAGGGATACGACCATAGGGTTTTGTCTTATGTGAGATGGACAAACAACGAGAAAATCATTGTGCTTACCAATTTTGATGAATACAAGAGTTATTCCTTCGAACTCAAAATACCCGAAGATATAATTGCCAGTTGGCAATTAAAAAGCGGTACATATCCACTCACAGAGGAGCTTTACCAAGAAATCAATGTAAACATGGTCGTTACTAATGGGCAAGGTAAAATCCAATTGGATTTGGCACCGCTTCAATCATATATTTTTAAGGTTGATGAATGATTCATTTTTTTCATTTGCAAATCGTATTTTTAGTTTCTAAAACCAAACCAAAATGAGTAAGACCTTGCTAGTAGCTCTCGGAGCTTTTCTATTTTTAACCAGTTGTGAAATGAAAACATCGAAACCATTGGTAATTGGCCATAGAGGTGCTATGGGGCACGAAACAGAGAATACCTTGGCATCCGTTCAAAAAGCACTTGATCTAGGTGTGGATATGATAGAAATAGATGTGTTTAAAATCCAAAGTGGTGAAATTGTCGTTTTTCACGATGAAAAAGTGGATAGGCTTACAAATGGTGGCGGCAATATTGAAGAATATAATATTGTTCAACTTCGGCAACTTATTTTGGATGGTGGGCATAAAATCCCAATGCTTCAAGATGTTTTAAAACAGATAGACAACAAAGTTGCTTTGAATATAGAGCTCAAAGGCCCTGGGACTGCGGATAGGGTGAATTTCATTGTAGATTACTACATCAAATCCAAAGGATGGAGTCCGGAGAATTTTGTGATTTCGAGTTTTAATTGGGATGAACTGCGAGATATGAGGTCTCGTAATGCAGATATAAAAATTGCAGTTTTAACCTCTGAAGACCCGATTATAGCAATTGATGTGGCCAAAGAGCTGAAGGCCGTTGCCATCAACCCCCATTTTGAAACACTTACGAAAGAGAATACAGCAAAAATACACGAAGAAGGACTAAAAGTATACACATGGACGGTTAACGAACCCGAGGACATCCAAAAAATGACCGAGTTCGGGGTAGATGGAATCATTACCAATTATCCGGAACGTGTGAAGTAATGTACGATATTGTTATAGCAGGGGGAGGAGCAGCAGGCTTTTATGCAGCAATTCAAATTGCGGAATTGTCGCCACAATTGAACATAGCCATTTTTGAAAGGGGCAAAACCGTACTTTCCAAAGTAAAGGTTTCGGGCGGGGGACGTTGCAATGTGACCCATGGCGAATTTCTTCCCAAAGAATTGGCCACAAACTATCCTCGTGGAGAAAAAGAGCTTTTAGGGCCATTCCACAAATATGCCCCAATGGATGTGATGTCATTTTTTGAGGAAAGGGGAGTGCTGCTCAAAATAGAGGAAGACGGACGGGTTTTTCCTAAAAGTGATTCATCCCAAAGCATAATAGATTGCTTGCTCACTGAGGCAGAACGTTTAGGTGTACAAGTTTTGAAAAACAGTTCGGTAAAGGTCATCGATAAATTGGATGATGGTTGGCAGGTAACTACCATGAACAAGCATTACCAGACCAAAAAACTATTGCTCACTACGGGGAGTAACCCTAAAATTTGGGCACAGCTACAAAAATTGGGACATCAAATAATATCTCCCGTACCTTCCTTGTTCACATTCAATATAAAGGATAAAAGGATTCAGGGAATTCAAGGGATAAGTGCGTATGCTACCGTAGAGGTACTTCCAAAAAAGACTTTTTATACCGATAAAAGGAACTTGAACCTTAAGAGTAACGTAAAAGATGAACCGGTTCTTTATTCAGATGGGCCACTTTTGATTACACACTGGGGTTTGAGCGGGCCTGCCATTCTGAAGCTTTCTGCATGGGGGGCGAATATTTTGCACGATTATAATTATTCTTTCAGAATAAGAGTGAACTGGTTGCCCGAATACAGTACCGAATCCATGGAGGCCTACCTTAAAGAACTCAAAGAGGTGGAGGCCAAAAAAACTGTTATGCGTACCAATGTTACAGAATTGCCCAAACGTTTATGGAAGCGCTTGGTGGAAGCCGCCGAAATAATGCCGGATGAACGTTGGGGCGATATTAATAAAGAGCAGTTACTTGCGTTGGCAGAACAATTGACAGCTTCATCTTTTAAAGTAGAGGGTAAGAGTACTTTCAAAGAAGAGTTTGTTACAGCCGGTGGAGTTGATTTAAAAGAAATCAACTTTAAGACCTTCGAGAGCAAATTGCATCCCAATCTCTATTTTGCAGGCGAAATAATCAATGTGGATGCTATCACAGGTGGATTCAATTTTCAAAATGCATGGACAGGGGCCTATATTGCTGCGCAGGCCATTGCCTCCTAAAATTATTGTAGGGCCAAAGCAATCCATGCAGCTATCGAGGCTCCCAAAATAGGCCCAACAACAGGTATCCAAGCATAGCCCCAACCATTACTCCCCTTGTTTTTTAAAGGTAAAAGTGCGTGAACAATGCGCGGACCCAAATCCCGTGCAGGATTTATGGCATAACCTGTGGTTCCACCCAAGGACAGACCGATGCCCCAAACAATAAGAGCAACAGGTAAAGCGCCCAGAGAACCCAAACCTATAATCGCATCGTCCGTAGATAGTACTGCGTCGGTAAAATAGAGCACGGAAAAGACCAATACAAATGTTCCCAATACCTCGGAGAATAGATTTGTAAATGTATTTGGAATGGCCGGTGCCGTACAAAAGACCCCTCGTTTGGTGCCTCCATCCTCAGTAACATCAAAATGGTCTTTGTTTACGAGCCACACACAAAATGCGGCAAACATTGCACCGATAAATTGGGCCAATATATAGGAAGGAACCTCCGCCCAAGGAAATTCACCCGCTACGGCCAATCCAATACTTACTGCGGGATTTATATGCGCGCCGCTGTATGGGCCAGCGACGACAACACCGGTATAAACGGCAAAAGCCCAGCCTGTAGTGATCACGATCCAGCCGGAGCCGTTCCCGTAGGTTTTATGTAGGGATACGTTGGCATTTACGCCACATCCGAGTACCATCAACAAAAAAGTGCCTACAATTTCAGCTATAAAAGGAGTCATATAAAGGAAATGTTAGTGTTTATGATATTTTGAAAATTAAGGGTTCTGCGTCCAGAACTCCAACGCTTTAATGGCTTTGTACCATCTTTTTATGCCTTCATTAATAGTTTCACGTTCCTGAGTTGGATTAAAATGGACATCAGTTTGCCAAATATCCTGTATTTCTTCAGGACTTTCCCAATAGCCAACGGCCAATCCTGCCAAATACGCAGCTCCCATTACAGTGGTCTCCACAATCTTTGGTCGTACCGTAACAGTGTTCAAAACATCGGCCTGAAATTGCATCAGCATATCATTTACAGTGGCACCGCCATCAACACGAAGCTCTTTTATAGAAATACCCGAATCTGCTTCCATTGCTTTTAGGATATCCATGGTCTGGTAGGCAATGGACTCCAAAGCGGCACGTGCAACATGGGCATCGGTGCTGCCCCGTGTAAGGCCAAAAATAGTTCCCTGTGCCTTTTGGTTCCAGTGGGGCGCGCCCAAACCTGCAAACGCCGGAACAAAAACCACTCCTTCTGTACTGTCTACCGAACTGGCAAGTTTTTCTACTTCAGCCGAGGTTTTTATAATGTTTAGGCTATCTCGTAACCATTGTACCACGGCACCTGCGATAAAGATGCTTCCCTCAAGGGCATATTGTGTTTTTCCGTTGATTTTCCAAGCGACCGTGGTCAGCAGGTTGTTGTCCGAAACAATCGGTTTTTCCCCAATGTTCATCAACATAAAGCAACCAGTCCCGTAGGTGTTCTTGACCATTCCTTTTTTGGTGCACATTTGCCCGAACAGGGCAGCTTGCTGATCGCCCGCAATGCCTGCAATCGGAATAGGAGTGGCAAATAAGTTGGGAGTGGTATGCCCATAGACTTCGCTGGATTGCTTCACTTCGGGCAACATGCTTTTAGGAATCGTCAACAGTTCCAAAAGCTCATCATCCCAATCCATCGTGTTGATATTGAACAGCATGGAGCGGCAAGCATTCGTCACATCCGTTATATGAAGTCCCCCATCCGTCATTTTCCATATCAACCACGAATCTATGGTTCCCATGATCAAATCACCCATTTCTGCCTTTTCTCGAGCGCCCTCCACGTTGTCCAGAATCCATTTTACCTTGGTTCCGGAAAAATAGGAATCGATGACCAATCCCGTTTTTTCTCTAATCATTTGGGACTTGCCTTCTTTTTTCAGCTCATCGCAATAATCTGCCGTCCGTTTGTCTTGCCAAACAATGGCATTATAAATGGGCTCGCTGGTATTCCTGTCCCACACCACAACGGTTTCCCGCTGATTGGTTATGCCAATGGCGGCCATTTGCGAAGCCTTCAATCCTTTTTTGCTCACAGCTTCTGCGGCCATACCAGCTTGGGTGGACCAGATTTCATCGGGGTCGTGTTCTACCCAACCTGGTTTGGGAAATATTTGTGTGAATTCTTTTTGGGCAACGGAGATAATGGTTCCCTTTTGATCAAAGACTACGGCACGGGAACTTGTGGTACCTTGGTCCAAGGCAAGGATATATTGATTCATTTTGCTAATTTAAGTGCGTTTGAATTTACTAAAATTAATTCGGGTTTGGAATCCATCAATATGGGGAATACACATATAGCTTTGTTGCGCGGAATCAATGTAAGTGGTCAAAAAAAGATAAAAATGGCCGATTTGAGGCAAGTTTTGGAGGAAAACGGACTGAAAAACGTCAAAACCTACATCCAAAGTGGCAATATTATTTTTGATGACGAACAAACAGATAGGCGTAAACTTCAGGAAAAAATAGCGATAATCATACGTCAACAATTTGGATTTGATGTACCGACCTTAGTGGTTCAGAAAGATGACGTGGAACATATATTGAAAGCAAATCCTTTTCACGAAGAGGCGGAGGAAAACAAACTGTATTATGTTTTGCTGAAAAGTACCCCTAAAGAAGAGCTGGTGGAGCAGTTCAATCAGCTTCAATTTGAACATGAAGGTTTTAAAATCACCGATACCTGCGTATATCTTTTCTGTAAAAGCGGCTATGGTAAGGCAAAACTGAACAACAATCTTATTGAAAAGAAACTACAAGTAGAGGCTACTACCCGAAATCATAAAACAATGCTGAAGTTATTGGAAATAGCTAGTAATTAACCGTTCAGTTCCCAAATTTTATAGTTCAGTGCCGATGCAAAGGCCACCCAAAGTACATAAGGAACCATTAACAGTGCCGCAGGTTTACTGATGACCCTGAACCATTTTATGGTAAGGATGATCATCGTCAACAATACCAGGATAACAACCATTCCACCCAACGGATTTTTAAGCCCGAAGAAAACAATGCTCCAGAGGGCATTCAATAACAGTTGGAACACAAAATGGTACAGCGCTGTCTTAACCCAAATATGATGGTAGCCTTTGGACCAAACTATGCCCGCGGCAACGCCCATCATAATGTACAATGCCGTCCAAACGGGGGCAAAAAGATAGTTTGGGGGGGTAAAAGATGGCTTGTTCAGGGTAACGTACCAATCATTCACAGAACTTTGGGTAGCAATGCTCGCCAAAAAACCAATGGCAAGGCAGACCAAAACGCTCAGGGTTATGTAGATAATTCTTTTTTTCATGGCTGGCACAACTTCGACTAAAATAAGAATTTATTTGCATCCGATTTCCAGTAAGTTTGTCGCTGCTTATATTTGTTTAAATAATCCATTCCCAATGACGGAAAATGATTTTTTGCCCAGTAGCTATCAAAATTCGCCCGAGAAAGGTAAGGTGACTTGGAAGGCACCAAGCAACATTGCCCTTGTAAAATACTGGGGAAAACGTCCCGTTCAGATACCTGCCAATCCGTCCATTAGTTTTACGTTGGATTCTTGCGCAACGACCACTTCCGTTTCTTTCGAAAAAAAAGAGGATAGGGAAAGTTTTTCATTTGATTTGTTTTTTGAGGGAAAACCGAAGGACGATTTTAAGCCGAAGATCCTAACCTTTTTGGAGCGGATTGAGAAGTACCTGCCTTTTTTGAAGGAATATCATTTCATCATTGAAACGTCAAATTCCTTTCCGCACAGCAGCGGAATAGCATCCTCTGCCAGTGGCATGGCAGCACTGTCCTTATGTTTGATGGATATAGAAAAGCAACTAGATCCTGCCTTGGATGAAGCGTCCTTTTATGCCAAAGCTTCGCATTTGGCCCGTTTGGGCTCTGGAAGTGCCTGCCGAAGTATTAAGGGCAGTCTGGTTCAATGGGGAGAACACAAAAATATTCCAAATAGTTCCGACGTATGCGGAATTGAATACCCGTTCGAGGTGAACCCTGTTTTTAAAAGCTATTGCGACACCATTTTATTGGTGCACAAAGGTCAAAAACAGGTGAGCAGTACAGTGGGCCACCAATTGATGCACGGTCACCCGTATGCGGAAAACCGATTTAAGCAAGCATTTGATAACTTGGACAAGCTAAAACCCATTTTGGCCGATGGTAATCTGGAAGAGTTCATCAAACTAGTGGAAAGCGAAGCACTTACCCTGCATGCCATGATGATGACCAGCATGCCCTATTTTATGTTGATGAAGCCCGATACTTTGCAAATCATCAATAAAATTTGGGCATATCGCGAAGCGACCAAAACCCCAGTTTGTTTTACATTGGATGCGGGCGCCAACGTACATTTACTATATCCGGAAGATGTTAAGGAAAAAGTACTGGACTTTATCAAAGATACATTGGCCGAACACTGCGAAAATGGTCAGTACATCCACGATCAAGTAGGCGAGGGCGCCATCAAAATAAACACTTAAAAATGAACAGCTAAGCTGTTTTTTTACGTTATTTGCCAAGATTTTAGGCAGACGGGAGAAGTTTTTTTATAGATGAAATCGATTTGTTTATCGAATTTCGTTCATCATTAAACAAAATTTGTTTGTATCTTAGTAGTATTATATGAAAGGTCCATTATTTTATTCCAAGATTTTATTGTTCGGGGAGTACGGTATCATCAAAGACTCCAAAGGACTATCCATACCCTATAATTTTTTTAAAGGAGCGCTAAAATGGGACAACGACAATTCCGAAATGGCTCAAAAATCGAACAAAAGCCTGAAAGCCTATGCGCAGTATTTGAAAGTGCTCGAAATGAAGGAGGAAGGTTTGGTCTCTTTTGACATTGAAGCTTTGGAAAAGGATGTGGCAGATGGGATGTACTTTGACAGTTCCATCCCCCAAGGCTACGGAATTGGCAGTAGCGGCGCATTGGTCGCTGCGATTTACGACCGCTATGCCACCGATAAAATCACGGTACTGGAAAATCTTACCCGTGAAAAATTGCTTCAATTGAAGAAGATTTTCGGGAAAATGGAATCCTTCTTCCACGGCAAGTCTTCCGGACTGGATCCGTTGAACAGTTATTTGAGCTTACCCATTCTCATCAACTCCAAGGATAATATTGAATCCACCAGTATTCCGTCTCAAAACATGGAGGGAAAAGGAGCGGTTTTCTTATTGGATAGTGGAATGACGGGTGAGACCGCACCTATGGTACAGTTGTTTATGGAGAACATGAAGCAGGAAGGTTTCCGCAATATGATCAAGAACCAGTTCATAAAACATACCGATGCCTGTGTGGAGGACTTTTTGAACGGTAATGTGAAATCTTTGTTCGGAAATTTAAAGCAACTTTCCCATGTGGTTTTTGACAATTTTAAACCAATGATTCCGGCTAAGTTTCACCAACTTTGGCAAAAGGGCATCGAAACCAACGATTATTACCTCAAACTTTGTGGTTCTGGAGGCGGTGGATATATTTTGGGCTTTACCCAAGATTTGGAAAGGGCCAAAAAAGCGCTTGAAGGCCATAATCTGGAAGTAGTGTACAACTTCTAACAGCAAACACATGCTTAGTAGAAAAAACAAACTCTTGCTGTTTAAGCTATTGAGTCTGTTTTCTGTGGTTCGGGGTTACAATATCCTCGTGATAACCTTTGCACAATACTTGGCCTCCATCTACATATTGTCACCCAACATTCCTTTGCGTAAAGTGGTTTTGGATGTGAATCTGTTCCTTATCGTTACCGCCTCTGCGCTTACCATAGCGAGCGGATATATCATCAATAATTTTTATGATGCGGAAAAAGACTTGATCAACAAGCCTACCAAAAGTATGTTGGATCGTTTGGTGAGCCAGCGTTTTAAACTGACCACCTATTTTATCCTTAACTTTTTGACTGTTTTTGCAGCGAGCTATATTTCATTTAAGGCGGTTTTGTTCTTTTCGGCCTATATTTTTGGTATCTGGATTTATTCACACAAGCTGAAACGTATACCTTTTGTTGGTAATTTGGTATCCTCCACTTTGGCCATAGCACCGTTTTTTGTGGTTTTTGTTTACTACCAGAACTTTCAGACTGTGATTTTTGTACACGCCCTTTTTCTGTTCCTATTGATTTTAGCCCGGGAAATGATAAAGGATTTGGAAAATATGGCAGGCGATTTGGCGCAGAACTATAAAACCATTCCCATAATATATGGGGCCGGGGTCTCAAAATCCATTATCACCTCTTTGATTGTACTCACCTTGGTGCCCGCCCTGTTGCTCATCAAAAGTTTTGATGTCGGCTATATGCATTACTACTTTATGGCCTGCGTGGCCCTTCTTATTCTTTTCTTGATACTGTTATGGAAAGCCGAAGGCAAAAGACACTACGTTTGGCTGCACAACATCATCAAATTTATTATTGTAGTGGGCGTTTTCAGTATTTTGTTGATAGATGTGGATGTGGTACTCAACCGAATTTTGTAATTCTTTGTTCTTTAGGATTTTTGGAACTTAAAAAGACTACATTTGCAAAAAATTCGACTGATGGCGAAATCAGACAACAACAGAGGTAAAAGACCTTCCAAAAACTTCAAGGGCGGTGAAAGAAAAAAACCGTTCAACAAAAATTTTTCTTCAAGACCCAAGCAGAACGCTCCCCAGAAAAAATCCAATCCAGATGAGATTCGATTGAACCGCTATATTGCCAATGCCGGGATTTGTTCCCGTAGGGAAGCTGACACTTATATTGCTGCCGGAAACGTAACCGTAAACGGAAAACCGGTGACCGAAATGGGTTACAAGGTAAAGCGATCCGATGATGTGCGTTTTGATGGAAAGCGCCTTAATTTGGAAAAAAAGGAATACGTGCTGTTGAACAAGCCCAAAAATTTTATTACTACCACAAGTGATGAAAAAGGGCGCCGTACCGTAATGGAACTGATTTCGAGTGCATCCAACAACCGTTTGTTGCCGGTAGGCCGATTGGACAGGAACACCACAGGGCTGTTGCTTTTTACCAACGATGGAGACCTCACCAAAAAGTTAACGCACCCTACGCACAACGTACGCAAAATTTACCACGTGCATTTGGACAATAATCTTAGTTTGGGCGACCTCCATAAAATCGAGGCTGGTCTGGAACTGGAAGATGGGCCCATATCCGTGGATAGCGTGAGTTACATCCAAGGGGCACCAAAGCGAGAGGTGGGCGTGGAAATCCACAGCGGACGAAACCGAATTGTGCGCCGTATTTTTGAGCATTTTGGCTATAATGTGACCAAATTGGACCGCGTGGTCTTCGCCGGCCTGACCAAGAAAGATTTGCCACGGGGCCATTGGAGGTACTTAACGGAGCAGGAGGTAATCAATTTGAAGAATATTAAATAAACAACTGATAGTATTCTTGGAGCGATCGATACAGCGTTCGTTGATTTGTCTCTTTTCAAACCATAGATTTTTTCCTTATTTACGGCATAAGTAGATTTTTTCTGTGCAATCAAATCCATACTTAAATTGTTCTTCTGTGGAGAACGAGTCGATAAAATCATCTTCCGTTACCTCAAAGCCGGCATTTGTCAACCGTTCTTTGTAGTCTTGTCCGTACCACCGCACATGGTCACGCCTTCCAAACGCTTTTAACCTTGCTTTGGGGGATGTTATGGAAAAATCCTCATAAGTTTTTTCTCGATCATAATCAATGGGAACTTGGAATATGCCTAAACCATTTGGTTTCATCACCCTATAAAGTTCTGACATTGCCAATGCATCGTTTGGAATATGCTCCAGGACATGGTTGCATAAAATAAAATCAAAATAATCGTCCTCGAACGGAATTTTGGTGATATCGGCCTTCCTGACTGGGATGTTGCCGTTATAGTTATAAATATCCGGATGAAGATCGCAGGGAAAATAATCTATCTGGGAAGATTCCGAAAAAATGTCATAAAAGACTTTTTCGGGTGCAAAATGGAGTAATCTCAATGGTTTGTTGATTAACTCTTTGTCCTGAATATATTTCCAAATCAATCGATGCCTTTCCAGTGAGCCACAATTATGGCATTTGGAGTTCTTTCTTTTTGTATTTCCAAATGGTCCAAATTCGCGGTACTCTGAATTACAGATGGAACATTGGACAATATTTCCCTTGAATATTTTTTCCTTTCTCTTTTTAAGGTGTTCCCTATGCTTTTGTTTGATGGAAAATTTAAGCAGGCTGTTCATTATTTTTCAGATTTGAAAAATAAAGATGGGTAAAACTGCCCAAAACAATCACTCCCAATTGACGAATGCCCCTTTTGGGTTGACGGATTTACAAAATGTAGACCATTGATGAGGATTTTCTGAACAAAAAGACATCAATTTGAAGGGTATCGGATAGTCTCAAATAGGAATTTGGAACATGGGAGTGCCATGTTTGCGGCGAGGTGATAAATTCTTTGTTAAGGCTTAGGTTGCTTTGTAACTTTACCTATTCGGTAATAATCAAAATCAACATATCCGCCTGCTTCTTGTGTAGCATAATTGAACAGTCCAAAACGATAGCCCATAAAGTGCTTGGTAAAGGTGTACACCATCTGTAACGGTTTGCCGATTGGTTGCCATTCTTTTCCATCAAGACTGTAATAAAAAAGTGCTTTATCGGTATCAAAATCGCAATCGATTCTAAAATGGACATTTTCTTGATCAATGGGGACCTGTTCAATAATTTTGGATGTAGTACTTAAGTCGTTATAAGCAAGAACACCTTGTTTCTCATCTTCCCCTTCCATATCCAACTTTGACTCAACCATCACAATGAAGTTTTTTCCATCTTCTTTTTTCACACCAACGTATCCGTATTTGTTTTGAAGAGCAATTAGGCCTGCTATATCGCCATTCTTCATTTGGGATATGTCGATCAAAGTACTGGCGGTGCTTTTTGGACCAAACGTGCGCTGGGTGAGCATGTTTTTGGCAAGGAGAACGTTGTTGTCCACGCGTGCTGTGGTAATACGCAATCGCCCAGGGTTTTCCAAAATATCCCAGTTGTTGTTATCAGGGTTGTGGTTCCATTGCCATGCGAGCGGCAATTTTGGATCGCTTATATCACGTTCGAATTCATCGGAAGCTACAATTCCAAAAATACCTTTGGAGTTATCGGCTAGATCTAAGCTTTGCGGCACTTTTCCATCAACGCCAAGTACCGGCCAACCACTTTGGAACGTCACAGGAACCAAGTAGGGGATACGTCCTACACTTCCTCTATCTCCGAACAACATAGCGTACCAATCGCCATCGGGCGTGTTTACCAATCCCCCTTGGGCAATGCCCTTATGTTGTAGGGCGACACGGCCTTCATAAGGTCCTTCAATATTATCTGCCCTATGTATGATCACTGAGCGTTCCCATTTGCTTTTTGGAGATGCAATGTTGAACAGATAATATTTGCCATTGATTTTATGTAGCTGGCTACCTTCTCCTGGTAATCCGCCTACTTCATCTTCACCGAATGCAAGGTTTACATTCTCAATGATTACTTTTTCAAGCCCATTGGGTTTTATATCGGATGCGTCAGGAAGTAATTCCACCAATTTGATTTGACCACCTCCATAGATCATATATACACGTCCGTTATCATCAAAAAACAGTGAATTGTCGTGCAGAACGGGTTCAAAAGAATGGGATTCCCATGGTCCGGTCTCTGGGTTTTTGGTTTTGTAAACATGTGTTTTTCCAGAAGTGGCGGAAAAAGTTGACGCATAAAATAGGCCATTGTGATATCGTAGGCTACTGGCCCAAGACCCTTTTCCGTAGGCTTCTTTACCATTTTCCAGATTCATTTTGTCGTTTTCCACCAATCGGTCGTAGGCGTAGCCAGCGATTTCCCAGTTGACCAAATCCTTTGATTTCATGATAGGCAATCCAGGGCTCATGTGCATGGTGGTGGAGCTCATATAATAAGTGTTATTCACTCGCATGACGCTTACATCTGGAACATCGGCCCAAATAATGGGGTTTTCTGCAACTTGGCAAGAGGTATTGATTATACCTAAAAAAAAGAGAGATAAAAGGAATCTACAGCCCATATTCATCGCCATAATGTATTATTTTCAAACAGAGAGTGAAGTTAATTAAAAAAATGTAATTTACACACTTGTATTGTGTTGCTGTAAAAATGCAGTACTGCTATTATGAAATCTATTTCTGGAAAATTGTTATAATTTACTAAAGTCCTTTTTTTAACTTACATTGTAAGTTCTTGAAGAATTTAATGATGTGGTTCAGGTCAAAATTAAAAAACCATGTTTCGAAAACATATCCTATTTGTATCGTTCCTTTTTTTACTGATTGCATGCTCAGATGAAGGCTCTTCTAGCGAACAAGAAGAAGAGCAGATCGTTGAAAATGTCCTAATAGAATTGAATATTGAAAATGACGAAATCATTACTTCGGACGAGATAACCATCACAATAACTGGAGATGCGGCAATATCCAGTTTAGAGGTTTTTTTGGATAATGGGATGATTCACAAGTTTAATGCACCACCTTTTATCATAAAGATTGAGACAGAGGCATTAGAGGACGGTGAGCATAGTTTAAAAGTTGATGCCTATTCTGAAGGCAAAATAATAGGGACCAAGACAATATCTGTCAAAATTGATAATGAAGGTCCAATTTTTGTTTTGGATGATATCTCCGAAAATGAGATTATCTGTGAGGAAGTGCAATTACATCCAAGTATAACAGATCTGGCTTCAAATGTTGAACTACTTCAGGTCTATATCGATGATTTGCTATTATTGGAAAAGCAAAGAACGACCGATTGTTCTTTTTTATTGAACCCAAGAGAGCTTCCCACAGGTATTGGAAACCTTAAATTTATAATGGAGGACACTTCAGGTAATATTACCAAAGATTCTGTTGCAATCAATGTTGCAGACCAGTTCTTTCGAATTAGCTTTCCTAATGATTTTATGAGGAAGAATATAGAGAAGGTACATGTGTTAATTTCAGATAAGGACGGAAATTATATCGACAGTAAAACACACGAGTCTGGCGAAATCGAGACATTGTCATTCTGCTCCATGGAAGAAATGAATCCTGCTACGGAGTTTACAATTTCCTTTATTGAGGACTTTGATAATACCATATTCAACTTTTACGTATACAATAATCTAACATTGAACATGGTTGGTGAAGAAATCACCTTAAATCAAAAGTCCGGGGGGTTGTCCCCAGCAATACTGAATATCGAAGTGCCCTTTTTTGAGGAAGGATACCAAATGAGGGCTTCAGGTCCATGGAATTCGCTTATCTATACCGGCGATGAATTTTCGGGTCATGTCTCAAGAGAGTTCAGTAATGATTTGGCAACAAACAAAACATTTATCAGTTACTTTAATTCAAACATCGAAAACAGTTATCAATGGGCCTTTATCAGCGATTTACAATACAGAACATCCTTGCTGGAGGAAGATTTTTCAAGTGATGATGTGGAAATAAATAGCTTTGATCTCAATCGAACGTATCAAAGTACGCTGATCAAAATTACTGGATACGAAAATGAAGCTATGTACCGAGCCAGAAGCGGCCATTTGCTATACGCAGATTATCTCAGACCAAGTGGCTCATTTACCAACGCATATATTTATCCAAATATGTTTGAGTATACAACCTATTGGGGTCAGTTGTTAAACTATACCTTCGAAGGCTCCGGAACCATACCGTCCACGATTACCGTACCCACTGCATCTGTAGATTATAGCTTCTCCAATGAACAACTAAGCTTTACCGGGTTGCCTAATTTTGAAGTTGGTCGTCTGCGGTTAGTGGGTACAAGTTCTGGTACTGGATTGCTTACACCTGAAAACCCATCTGTTAGAATGGAATTTATTTTTGATGGTCAAAATACGAATCCGACGATACCCGAAGTACCTGAAGGACTCTTTCCAGAAGCAGTAACAGAGATGTTTGCAAATAAATATTTCGAAATAACACAAGGGGCGGCAGAAAACTACTCGGTCTTTACTTCCTATCAAGAATATATTCAAAACGTATTGGTTCCGTCCGTTCCTTTTTACATAGCATCACCTTTTAAAGAGCGAGTGTTTAAGTCTCAGGGACCACAATGGTTGCCAGCTAATGAATTTCCATTTTAAATTTGAGGTTCTGATTATTGTCGGGAATAATTGATTTTGATACTGCTAAATCCACCAAGGCTATCGTATCCGCACCAGATGCTTCCCCAGTCAAAATTTCGTTTAGTCCCAACCTCTCTTTGGAGCCAGTTTTTACAATATTCCAAATGTTCCATTTCGTCTTCATAGCTCCAATTGTTCCAATTTTCTTTAAAGTAAAAAGGGACAGTGTTTATAAAAATTTCAAGGAGAATTAATTTGTTATAGCTAAAACTCAAACGCAAAATAAAATACCTGCCATCGATCGCTACATTTCTAAAGATTATTTTTTGTTCCTGAGCATCAGAGGTTCCAATTACTTCTGGGTTTTCGCCAAGCATGAAATCCTTTATTATATTGAAATCGGTTTTGGGACCAAATTTTATCCCTTCGTCAATGGACAAAGTGCCGGTATTCTTGTCTAGCATCTCTTCGTGTTTTATATATAATTTAACCGAAGTTCTGCAATTTCGGGAGGACAGCTTACCTAAAATTGACGAATACCCCTTTTGGGTTGATGGATTGCAATTACCGATTAAACCAATAGGTAAATTTGAGCGTCAGCGACCATAAATTACCTTCAAGCGGTGATAATTGCTCGTTGTTGTTGAAGACCAAAAACAAATCCGAAGCAGGGGCATAGCGCCATTGCAATCGGGAGTTGATGCCAAAATTATTGACCTGTTCGTTGTATTGGAACAGCGTGTTCCAAAACAATTTATTCGTAAAAGTAATATCGGCTTCAGTGCCCACGAGCCAAAAATCCGTGGTGTACCATGGTTCGGGCAAATCTAAATTGTTGTAACTGAGAACAGCCTTTAAACTAACATAGGGCTGAAACCTATACCCGAGTTCCGCATTAAGGTTGGTGCGGTATCCTCCTGAAAAATAATGTCCCAGACGAGTGGTCAGATTGTAAGTGAACAGACTTTTAGGTCGCGAATTATAGGAGAGGTATACGCCGTTCCAATGGTGGCGGGTCCCTGCGGCCAATTCCTCTTTTCCGGTATTAGTAGGGTCGAACGGAGCCAAAAGCTGTACATATTCGTTAAAAACATCCACTCCCAACGAGCTACGGTCCATAAAGTTTACCGCGTACCCCAAAATGGAGACATAATCGGTTGAATTCATACTCGGGTCGAAGTAGTAATAACCGGTGTACTGCGGACCATGGCTCACCACCTTATCGCTGGACGGCAGAAACAGATGCCCTACGGTACCTTCCAATTTAATGTAATTGTTCCGGGGCACAAAACCTACTTCCGAAGTGAAGTTCTCGGAGATATACTCCTGCTGTACGCGCCAGTTCCATTTACGACTACTGTATTCCAAATGGGCACCTTGGGCAAAACCATTATAGGTGGAATCAGGACCGAACGATTTCAGCATAAATACCTTGCCATTATATTGATTGTCAGCAGAGGCCAGATTGTATTCAAGCCCGAGATTTCTATTGAATTTAGTGTATTGTGTCTGCAGGCTATCGGCTAAGGAATTGTAATCCAGCGATTCCTTGTTTACGAACATGAGGCCAATATTGGAGCGGGAAAATACCTTTTGTTGTAGAGATAGTACCGCAAAGTTTTGACTGGGCAATCCTGTTTCGTCCAATTTGTCGGTCTGCATATCCATTAGCCCCAAACGAAGGTTCTTGTTCAAGTTACCACTTACTCTTGCTCCGGCAACAATGGGTACGCCAAGTCCAATTCTGCGTGAAAAGAACGGGCGAATCTCATCGTATCCGAAACTGGCAAAGAGGTCCGCATTTTCAAGGAAAAATTGCCGTCTTTCAGGAAAAAATAGCTCAAAACGGGTCAAATTGGCAACTTGACGGTCGGCTTCCACTTGCGAAAAATCAGGGTTAATGGTCAGGTCCAAATTAAGTGAAGAAGTGAGTCCAAGTTTTACGTCCCCACCTACCTTAAATTCATTATCGTACGTAATATCCTCGATGCTAGAATTGCCGACCGTGCCCAGTACATAGGGGATGATGGAGTAGTTGAGCCCTTGTTTAGGTGGTGGGTTGTCCCAGACCATTGTGCCCGTATAGGCCAAAGAGGCTGTTGGAAATTGGCGTGGAATCGGTGTCCAGCTCGATTTTTCGTTGGTGCTCAAATCCAATCTGGAAAAATTGACGCCCCACTCGGTCACGTTTTTTTCATAACGGATGGATTTAAAGGGGATGGCCATTTCCACGACCCATTTGTCTTCATAGCTCTGTACTTCGGAAACCCATTTACTGTCCCAGTTAAGGTCAATGCTGCCACCGTTGGACATGGTTCCGTCCCATTGGGCGCCATAGGCGTTTGCCCCAAAACTAAACCCCGTGGTCTGGTTGTTGAACGGGTCCATGAACAACAAAAAATTATCGTTGCCCCCAAAGGAGAAGTCCCTACGAAGCGATTCCACCACATAGGTGTTTCCAGGCGTTTTGTAAAAGGTGGCCAAGAGATAGAGCTGTTTGTCGTCATAGACCATTTTAACTTCTGATGGCTGTGTGGCCTTACGGTCGTCCATGGGCAAAACCATAAAGAAGTCCTTGGCGGCCTCAGCTTTTTGCCAAGTGGCCTCATCACCAATACCATCGATGGTGAGGGTTTCGTCGGTTTTGTACAGATGGATTTTGTAATCGGCATTTTTCTTTTGGGCAAACGAAAATGCGCAAAAGAATATAGCAAAAGCTATAAAAGCGGGGGTGGGGTTGGTTCGGTTGATCATTGTTTGTTTAGTGAAGTAAATGTAATAATTTACTTTGTTTTTTAACAATGAATTAAAACTAGCGTGGCTATACTATCAAATAACTAAGTTCAATCAATATTGGTGGATTTAGGATATAGTGGTTGGGAGTGTTTTAGGTGTTGTACTTATCGGTCTCGTGTATGAGCAGTAGCGGATTTTATACACTCTTTTGATGTTAATCACCGACCTTTATTATAAAATTACTCACTTCGTTATAGCGACTAAACCGCTATTATTTTTATACACTGGCTTTATTCTGATTTACAAGTAAATTTTATGTTCAAATCCCTTATAAAGTCAAAATCGTCAATCCACTTAACATTCATATTATCGTAAACATGAGGGATTTTAATTTTGGTTTGTTTCTTAAAATAATCTTTCGTTTCCTTTGTCACGACAATTGCATTTTCTTTAATTGCGTGGGCAATTACCCAAGGGTCAGCCTTTGAGTGAATTCCGTTACTTGAAACTAAATATTTATGACTTGGATTAGATGCATATATTTCTTTTAAACAGTTTGCTATTTCTCCATCAATTTTTCTAATCGGAATATCACTGTTTTTTAACCATTCAAATAAATTGTCCTCACCTTTCTCTATTTCTTCATAAACTAATTCGGGAATAAAAATCACGCCTTTTTTACCTAAATCGTTTAAAACCTCCCAATAAGAAGGACAAATTTCTGGAGAATAATATTTTTGCCAAGCTTGAATAAGAATATTGGCGTCAATACAGTAAACTACTTTTTCATCTTCGAACATTAGGCTAGCAGTTTTTCAAATTTTTGGAATTTATTAATCTGCGTGTTAAGAAGATTACTTGCAATTGATGGTGACAATGAACCGTTATTGAAAGAATCCATTACAATTCTCGTGAATAGTTTACTGTTTTTATTTAAGCGTAAAAGGTAAGCATCTGGACCTCCTTTTCTTTCTCTTTGTTTTTCCTTTTTTATCTTTTCTCTTTCTAAAAACTTCTCAAATTCATCTTGAGCATCTTGTTTCAGAATTTTATATTCTGATTGGGAAATTAAATTTAAGTTTAAAGCACGAACTAATAACGCGAAAGAACTTATGCCTAGTTCTTTTGCCTGTTTAAAAATTAAATCATTTGAATCGAATGTATCGGCTCCCAATTGTGTGATTAATTCCGTTGGCATTAGTGCATTGGCTGCAACTTGGTTACAAAACAATTCTACTGGATGAAATTTTGATTTAGGTCTATCAGTAAAATCAATATCTATTTCATTTGAGATACCCGATTTAGCTATCCAAATATGTGCTAATTCGTGGACTAATGTAAAGAGTTGTGGTGCATTCCAATTTTTTGAATTAACAAACACAAAAGGGGCGAATTTGTCAGCAATCGCAAAACCTTGAATTAAGTCTCTATCTAGTACCAAATGTGAATGCAAATAGCTAGCACGAGATATAAATATTCCCGCAGTTTCTGCTTTATCAATCCATTCGTTAATTGGTGTTTTCTGATAATTACTTGGACTAATTTTTAAGGTGTTCAATATATCTCTAGCAACAATTTCTGGGTTATCATTGATAGAATATTTGCCAACAAAAGGAAGTTTGTCTTCGCCAATTTCTTCGTATAATTCACTTATCCAGTTCTGTTTTTCTTGAACATCACGAATTATAAATAATGATGCTGTATCTAACTTCTGAGCATCATCTCTTCTATAATCTTGTAGTGGTTGAAAATCTTTTGGTATTTCTGGTAAAAAGAAAAGTGAAAATGGTCTTCTAAAACTTTTTGCCAAGATTTGAGCTTGTCGAATTGTCGGAAAATCATTTCCGTCCTCCCAAGTCAAATATCTTTCGGGTGATACAGAAACTTTTTTGGCAGCATCTTCCACAGAGATATTAGCGGACTTTCTTGCCCACTTTAAAATCTCGGATGTTATAAATGCTTTATCCGCCATTATTTTTTATACAAAGGTAAAATTTTAATTCAGAGAGTGAAGTAAGTAGATTTCCGGATAAATCTTTAGTATAAATTGACCAATGCCCTATTTCAGTTGACGGATGCTATAATTTACCATCTTCTAAGACAAAATTTAAATTGGTTTATGTGCCTAGGAAGATTTTCAAGAGCGAGCATCTATATCAATCTTGCGCAGTACGCAATTTATTTGATTGCCTTTTCCAAAAATGTTTTAGCCTTTTTGATCATTGCTTTGGCAGGCTCACCTTTTACCACGATAGATGATTCGTTTCTAAAATACTTGCTGTTTTCATCACACGAAGTGCAGAAAACCAGTTGAACGAACCATCAATAATTATGTCATTGTCAATTATAATTGTTTTGCTATGGATGCCGTTTACCAATTTCAACTTTGCTCCACTTTGTATAATTATCTCACGGCCTTTCTGGGCTACAGGTTTTAGCTGATTATTTTGTAGATCAAGTGTGGAGTCGGTAATTATAATCACCTTTACTCCTTTGCTCACTGTAGCGCTCAATTGTTCTTTAACGGAATCAATTTTAATTGAGTTCAATTTTCTTTTGTCATTGTTATCATAGCACTTGATTGTATTGCATTCTATCGCATTTGAAGAAATGAACGGGGAAACAATGATCAATTCGGATTTTGCAATCTCAAACGCTCGGTTAAGTGTGCCAACATGTGTTTTCAAATCACTAACGCGGATTACATCATGATTTGTTTCTGTAGTATCAAAAACAATCTTGTTGGACAATTCACAATTTTCATCTTCTTGTAGCCATTGTTTTAAACGGCCTAATGGATTTTTCTTTGTTGCATCAATAGCGTTTAGATTGCCAAAAACAAGAAAACTCGATTTTGCTCTCGAAACAGCTACATTGAGCATATTTAGGTTGTCTGCAAATAGCATACTGTCACCAGGTGTGATTACGGACGAAAAAACAACAATATCAATTTCAGCACCTTGCAAGGCGTGAACGGTACCTGATATTAATGGTTGATATGCTTTTTTATCAATCTTTAGCAGCTCATCCTTAATAAGGGATGCCTGGGATTTATAGGGAGTAATTATGGCCAATATTTCTGCAATAGGTTTTTTGCCAAAGGAACTTTCTAGCTCCGTCCTCTTACTTTCAATCCATTTGGCAATGGTGATGCCATCTTGCTTGTTATGCCTACTATTTTCAACCTTCTCACTCGTACTTTCAATATGCATAAAACCTTTTAGTGGAAGGTCTGTATCTACCTTTCTTTGATTTCCTTTGGTCAGGATCAGTTTGTTGTGATATACGTTTTTGTTTGAATAGGAAATAATTTTGTCCGGACATCTCCTATGTTCCTTCAAAAGGGTACCTCCGAAGTCAACGTCTTTTACGAAACAGGAACGTTGGGCAATTTTCATTAAATTGCCAGATGAACAGAGTAACCCCGAATCTTTATAACTATTTATTACATCCATAGAGGCGTCTTCGGCCAGTATGTTGTTCATTTTAAGATTGACAATATCTAGTGGTTCCTCTACGGACCAAACAGGTTCAATCTGAAATACATCACCTACAACAATTGCTTTCTTTGCCAAGGAAAATGAAGGTATGGCAATATCTGGGGCAACTTGTCCTGCTTCATCCACAATGATCAGGTCGAACAAATCGTAATAGGCCTGTTCACCTTCGGCATTATCGTAAAAGGTGCTAAACCTTGGGATGGAATGAAAGGTAGATATATAAATAGGTGTTACCCCCGCAAACCGTTGTAGTTTTTCTTTATAACCAATTTTGCCCCGCTCTTTATCCTTACTGTTTTTTTCAAGCTTGGCCTCAAGGTTCAGCAAATATTCTGCCTCTCTAAAATGTATCGCATACCAAAAAGCTTCATAACGGAACGAAATATCCATTCTAACCTGCATATCCTCAAGAGGTTGCAAGTCTTGATATTCTTTACCGGTCGTGGAGTAAAGCTTTGTTAATTGATTACCATAATTGTTGTTCCAATTATTGATACAGGATTGATAATTGGAAGTAAACTCCTCAATCTTGCTTTTGGTGTCCATGGCATGGGTCAACTCTATGTTTAGCTGTTTTGCCGCGTTGGTCTTTGAAATAATTCTCTCGTTGAGCAAATGAATCAAAGCACTGTAACTTCCGTAATCCGAAACTTCTTTCAAGTCAATATGTAACAGTATCCTTTGAAAAAGTGAAGCCCTTCGCTTCTTAAATTTTGGAAGAAAAGGAAATGCTTTTTGAATAAATGGTTGTTGTTTTTCTGCTTGTATCAGATTCTTTTCTGCATCCGAGATTTGTTGAATTTCAGCGTTGCAATTCTCCAATTTGGTTTGAATAGTGGAAATAAGCACTTTTAAATCATCAAGATTGGAACATCCACTTTTTTCTAAAAGCGGGCCTATGTTCTCATAGTTTTCAGCAATTTCAAGATGCTCCCTAATGTGATTGACTTTTGATTTAACTATATTGAATAATTGATGTTTACATTCTTCAATGTCCTTACTTTTTTCAATATATGCTCCAAACTCATTTAAAAAGAACTCTTTTTTATCATCAATAGAGTCACTTTCAAAATCATTTATAAAACCGTTGCCAAATTCGGATGTACATGTTTGATATGTACTGTTTTCATTCGTGGATAGGTACAGGCCCAGAGAGGACACGACAGGTAACCAACGTTGGGTCAATTTATCCTTAGAGTCAAGCACAAAACTGTCAAGTATATTTGTGATAGCTTGATTGTTGGCAGAACATGCGACCAGTAATTCTGGTTTTTGCTGATTTACAACAGTGGAGACCACACTATTTGCAACAACGGATTGCAAAAAGGTAGTTTTACCTGTTCCTGGTGGACCATTTACGGCCAAAACATTGGAATCTGTAAGAAGATTAAAACAACCGATGCTTTCTCTTTGTGATACGGAAAGAGGAAACTCGCCACTCATTTGCCCAATGTGATTTTTGTTCCGAATGATCGTGGATTTATCAGGAATTGACATGCATTTTACTCTCCCGGCATCAATCAGGTTATTGAGTAAACTTTTTTTAGGAGGCGCCTCTTCCAGTCTTTTATACAGTTTTCGGATATTTCCGGTTAGGCCGCGTAGTTCACCTTTTTGTATGAATATATATTTTTCATGTTTTGTGTTGAACTCATCAAAGTTCTTCGCTGTTACAATCGAAAAAAAGGATTCACACTTTTTCCAGTATGCTTCCCATGAATCGTCTTTGAACTCAACTTTCTGTAAGGCAATATCAACATCTTTTATGGATGCGATATTACAGGAACCTTTGTAGGTGGGGGAAAGGTATTCCCTAACAAAAAAAGGTTTGGATACTCCCTTATTGGATTTTTGTGGCTCAAGTGTCCCATCTTTATGCATTATTGCTGGAATCCAGAAAGGATAGGTTATTTCTTCCTCCAGCTCCTTTGATTTGGCATGTTCAAATTCTGGTTGAATTGAACAAGGGCAAATATCTACGTTTATATATGGTGTATCTCTGTTGGCCCCAGAAATTTTCCACAAGAATTTTGCGTGTTTTTGAGGTACTTGCTGTATAAAGTAGGAATCTACGGGAATCGGATGTGTGGAGACATCAATTCTTTTTCTGTCAACATCCAACAGCGTTTTTTTCCAATAACCCAACCAAGCTTTTATATCTGAAACCTCTACCACAATCCTAATTTTTAATGAATCAACCCATGGAAATGTTGAATGTTAATAGTCTATCTAGTGGGGGATTAGAAAAAATCAAATAATGAAGTTAGTAAATATGGGGCAGAAATTTCCACATCAATTGACGAATGGCTGTTTTGAATTGATGGATTTAGTATAGAGTGATTGGGAGGGGCGATTTACGTGTTGTACTTATAGCTTTTGTTGGCGGTTCGTGCGTCAAATGGTGTCTTTACTTTGTCTTCCATTCGGCGGTCGCTAATTTATATTGATCGGGAAGTTGTCTCAGTGCATCGTCAACAGATTCATATACACCGTCTTGTTGGACTTTCCAGTACTTGTCGCAGCTAAATCTGTAAATACTACCTTAGTCATCGTATTGGCAAATAGCAAATCCAAATATTTCAATCGTGTCATTCGAGTCCGCTGTTGGTATAAAGCCAAAAGATTTGTCCCCGGACCAAGCCCACTTAATTACTTTTGCCCCGTCTAGCTCGTCAGGAGGTTCGATTATTTGGTTCACTTCTTTGTCCTTCTCTATTGCAATGTTGTCACTTAGCATGACCGCCAATGATTAGCTAAATATCGTTTCAATGATTTTTAGCATACGATAAGTGGATTTAACAGATTTCCTGATAAATCTCGAGAGGAAATTGACCAATGCTCTATTACAATTGACGGATGCTATAATTTCCCCATATCTTCGAACAAAGTCCACTCATTTGGATCTAAAACAATGGAATCGGGTCGGTCTTTGCTTTCCAATTGGATGTTTTGGTTGCGCTGGTCCAACTCAATGGTTTTTATGGTCAACTTTCCATTTTTTACCACACCTATTTCCAAAGGGAACTCAAATACATGATGGTCTTGTAATTGCTGTATGTTAAGATTGATGTTCCCATTGCTGTAGTCCCAGTTCCATTTGATCTGTGGGTGGCCCTTCACAAATAGCCATTGCTCAAAAAAGGATTTTAAATCTTCGCCGGATACTTCCTCCATGACATGTCGAAAGTCATCTGTTAGCACATTGCTGTTTTGGTATTTCGCGTAGTAATTTCGAATACCTTCCCAGAATACGCCATCGCCCAATTTGTGCCGTAACATGTTCAATACCCATCCCCCTTTTTGGTAGGTGTTGGTGCTCAAGACCTTCATGGGGTCTTTGATGGTGAGGTCGACAATGGGAGCTGGGTTTTTTCGGTAATACTCAAAGATTTGCTGCTTGTCGATGGCCAACTCCTCTTTTCTGCGCTCATCGCCATATTCGCTTTCCAAATACAGGATACAGAAATACGTGGCAAATCCCTCGCTCAACCAAACGTGGTTCCAGCTCTTCTCCGTGGCTGAATTTCCAAACCACTGGTGGGCAATTTCATGGGCAATCAATGGCTCCACCGTTTTATTGCCTGTCACAGAATTTTCAAAATAAGCGATGGTACCAGCATTTTCCAGCCCACCCCATTGGGTCTTGGCCTGCATATTGGCCAGTTTGGCGTATGAGTAGGGTCCGATATGATCTATAAAATATTCGAGTACATCGCCCGCCACGGTATAGTCGCCAAACCCCTCCAATCGGTTTTGCGGATATACCCAGGCCGAAACCTCAATATTATCCACATGGTCCACAACTCGCGAAGCAAACTCGGTAACGCCAATGGTCATTACTTTGGTGGCCACAGGAGCTGGTTCTTCGTAAATGGTTAGTTTGTAACCGTTCTCCAGATTACTTTCTTCGATTTTCTTGCCCGTTGCCACCACATCGTATTGTTCTGGAGCAGTGATTCGGAATTCCACACTGGCCTTATCGTACGGATGGTCTACGGACGGTAGCCAATGCCTGGCCAAGTTGGGCCAATTGTCACCAAAAAAAGAGCGCTTTCCAAATTTGGTGGTATCGATGACCAAACCTCTTTCGGGAACACCCTGGTATTTGATGGTGAACGTCTGTACGGAATCGTTCGAATTTTTAGGAACGATGTTGATTTTGTTGTTGGTATAGGTGTAGCTTGCATTGGAGTCATTTTCCAACACACTCGTCACTTCCATGCCAAATTCTCCCGTTTTTTGGATGAGGTCCAAAGCAAATGGAACCATGCCCTCCTTAAAACGAACCGTTACTTCGGTCTCCCCTTTGATTTGGTTGGAGGCATCGTTTAAATGAAGACCAAAAACATAGTTTTGGATATCTACCGATTCATTTTTGGTATAGAGGTCTTGGGCATTTCCAGTAAGGCAAGCAAAAATAAAAGTGAATACAAAGGTTACCGTTCGAAGTTGCATAAATAAACCATTATAGTTGATGGCTCAAGATACAATTTTGGTAAAAAGCCTGTATGACTTTTTGAAGGAACCCAAAAATTTTAAAAAAAGGGAATTTTTGGAATGGCACTTATCGTTTAGTATATGACAAGTAGGGCAGTAGAGAGCGATAAACTTTCAATTTTGTACCGAGCCAACGCGTTGTATTTTGTTTTTAATTTATTCATCCTTAAAAGCCAAACGTAAGTTCATGAGCTCCTTTGAAAATTCAAAATACTTGCGAACTAAATCAACGATTTGGCGGTGTTGGTAAATGGAACTTAACTTTCCTTAAGCAACAATCGCCCTATTTGCTATATATTGTTGGCATTTCGTTATTTTTTTTCTAACCTTTTAAATCCGTAGAAAATCAGACCGCAACAAATCAATAAGCCAAGAATTGCAGGTATCAATATTGATTTTCCTGACTCTCCTGCATTTTGAATACTCCACACCATTTTGCCTGTTGCCATAAGAACAACTACCGCTATGCCCATTATCACACTTCGTTTCCAAAAAGCTAACCCTAAAGCTATAAATGAAATAGGGATTGTCAAGGTCAGTAGCTGTTTGCTCAAGTTCCATTCTCCGTACAGATATTCTTTTTCAAATTCTAAAAAATCAATTACACTCTCACTCACAATCTCAGGCTTGGGAAACCAAAACATACTTGTGAACAAGGCAAATATTGAAACCATCATTCCTGTAAAACTTTTTCTGTAGGCGAAATAGCAAAATGGAAGCAAAAACAAAGGTCGTAAATACCAACTCCATTGATTATGGTGTCGTTCAAAAACCCAATCAAAGAATGGTTTGTTAGTCATTGAAATTACAATGAAGGTAATTGTCAGGATAAAAAAAATACCTCCTAACAATAAATCTTTATTACTACTTTTCATCTGTTTTATTTAATGAATGCCAACAGTTAGCTAAATATAGTTTCAATGATTTTTAGCGTACGATACTTGCCTGTCGGCAGACAGCAGTGAAGTTAGTATTTTTCGGGTTTAAATTCCAGCCTCAACTGATCAATGCCCCATTTGGATTGATAAACCAGAAATCAACACTTGATAAGTAGTAGTGTTTTTAGGAATTTAAGGATTTCTCCATTTTCTCTTTTATCTGCTCCAAGCATAGATTGCCCAAGCTGCCTTCGTGGGTATGGTCAATATCCCGTTTGGGTTTAAAGTTGCCATTTTCTATGGCCTTGCCCATGGTTTTGTAGGCATCACGGAACGGCATGCCACTTTTTACAAGCTCGTTTAAAGTGTCCACACTGAAGAGGTAATCGTATTTGGGGTCTTCCAAAATGGCCTTGTTCACTTTGATTTCCTTTAAACTGAACGTCATCATCTCCAAACAGGCGTGCATGTCCTGCAAAGCAGGGACCATGACTTCTTTCACCAGTTGAAGATCACGGTGGTATCCACTGGGCAAATTGTTCATGATCATGATCAATTGGTTGGGCACCGCTTGAATCTTATTACATTTTGCCCTTATGAGCTCAAACACATCTGGATTTTTCTTGTGCGGCATAATGCTGCTGCCCGTAGTCAGCTCGTTCGGGAAGGAGATAAAATCAAAATTTTGGCTCATGTACAGGCAAATGTCCATCGCCATTTTGGATAGGGTGGCGGCAACGCTCGAAATTCCGAAAGCGGTTGCTTTCTCTACTTTTCCGCGTCCCATTTGGGCGGCCACTACATTGTATTTTTTAGTGGAAAACTGCATTTCTTCTGTAGTGAAACTTCTGTCAATAGGGAAGGAGCTTCCGTAGCCTGCCGCACTGCCCAGCGGATTTTGGTCCGCAACTTTATGGGCGGCCTGTACAAAGTACAGATCGTCTATCAAACTTTCGGCATAAGCAGAAAACCATAGTCCGAACGAGGAGGGCATAGCAATCTGAAGATGGGTATAACCTGGCAGCAAGATATTTTTGTGTTTGTCCGCTAATTTCATCAACAGGTCAAATAGTTCTTTTACTTGATCTTTGATCTCGGTCAATTCATCTTTGAGGAACAACTGCATGGCCACCAAAACCTGATCGTTCCTGGAACGGGCCGAATGGATTTTTTTACCAGTATCGCCCAATTTTTCGGTCAGCATAAACTCTATCTTCGAGTGCATGTCCTCAAAATCGTCCTCGATGGTAAACTTGTCCTTTTCAATGTCTTTGGCGATTTCATCCAATGCTTTTACCAAATCTTTGGCCTCTTCTTCGGATAACAGTCCCACTTTGCCCAGCATTTTGGCGTGTGCTTTGGAGGCGATTACGTCATATTTGGCCAAAACCAAATCCAGTTCGCGGTCGTTGCCAACGGTAAAGTGGTCTATTTTTTTATCGGTACTGAATCCTTTGTCCCAGAGTTTCATAGTTTTTCTTTTGTCATTCCCACGAAGGCGGGAATCTTTTGATTTCGATATTATTGCCCTTCGACTACGATCAGGGCCCAATTTTCGTTTTTTGCTATTGTAAAAATCCCGTTAGGGTTTTGATATAAATATCTATTCCTTCTTCTATCTCCCTTACAAAGATAAATTCGTTGGCCGAATGGGAACGTGTACTGTCACCAGGCCCCAATTTTACTGATTGACAAGTCAGTGCGGCTTGGTCCGATAAGGTTGGCGAGCCATAGGTTTTTCGGCCTAGGGCCAATCCACTTTTCACCAAGTCGTGATCAGGATTAATGCAAGATGAGTTCAAGCGTAGGGAGCGTGGGGTCATTTTGCAAGGTGCTTCTTTTTGTAGAATATCCGCTATTTCCTGATTGCTGTAACAATCGTTCACACGTACATCCACTACCAGGTCCACTTGTGCAGGAACAACATTATGCTGCTTTCCCGCATTAATTTGGGTGACGGTTAATTTAACCTCGCCCAAGGCTTCGGAAACCTTTTCAAAAGAATAATCCTTGAACCATTGTAAGGTTTCAATGGCATTATAGATACAGTTGTCATCATTGGGATGGGCTGCATGCGATGGGGTTCCCTCCACAACGGCATCAAAAACCACCAATCCCTTTTCGGCGATGGCCAAGTCCATCAACGTGGGTTCGCCTACAATGGCCACATCAATTTGTGGTAAAATAGGAAGCAGGGCCCTAATGCTTTTCTCTCCCGCATCCTCTTCTTCTCCTGTTGCGGCCATAATAATGTTGTGACTTAGACCTTCTTTGTCATAAAAATGAACAAAAGTGGCCAAAAGCGACACCAGACATCCGCCCGCATCATTGCTTCCAAGACCATAGAGTTTGCCGTCTTCGATATGTGCATCAAACGGGTCTTTGGTATAGGCGCTGTTCGGTTTTACGGTATCGTGATGGGAGTTGAGCAACAAGGTCGGTTTGCTCTCATCAAAATATTTGTTGAAGGCATAAATGTTGTTGTATTGTCTTTTGGTATCAACCCCAAAGCTCTTTAAAAACTCCTCAATGGCATCACCTGTTTTGTCTTCTTCACCCGAAAATGACGGCGTGCTGATGAGTTTTTTAAGCAGTTCAATGGCTTTTTCCGTTAATATGTCCTGGGTTATTTTCATAAGGTCAATGTCGTATATTCTGAATTGTCCGCTTCCAACATGTTCGTATTGCCTACACAAACTTTGGATACGTTGTTCCGAAGGGCGTAAAAGCAATTGTGCATTTTCGGCAACATGCCATCAGCGATGATGCCGTAGGCCAATAACTCGTCGTAGCCTTGAGAGTCGATGTGCTTTATGACCGAGTTTTCATCCTCGATATCTTGAAGCACCCCTTTTTTCTCGAAACAATAATAGAGTGTGGTCTCAAACTGTTCGGACATGGCGATGGCGATTTCCGCGGCAATGGTATCCGCATTGGTGTTCAACATTTGTCCGTTACCATCGTGGGTGAGGGCACAAAATATGGGTGTGAAACCTGCCTGCAACAATTTAAAGATTCCGTAGGTGTTTACCGTATCCACATCGCCCACAAAACCGAAATCTACATTTTTCTTGGGCCTTTTATGGGCGCGGATGGCATCGGCGTCCGCTCCACTCATTCCTATGGCATCGGTGCCCAAAGATTGTAATTTGGCCACTATTTTTTTACTGTACAATCCTCCGTAGACCATCAGGGCGATATCGAGGGTTTCAGCATTTGTGATTCGTCTGCCGTTGACCATTTTGGATTCCACCCCCATCTGATTGGCCAATTCGGTAGCTTTTTTGCCTCCGCCATGGACCAAAATTTTGTTGCCGTCCATTTTGGAGAACAGGTCCAATACCTTTTTGCATCCTTCGGCATCTTCAATAAGATTGCCACCAATTTTTACTACGGATAATTTCTGTTTCATTTTATGTATTTATAATCCCTCCATCTATGGTCACTGTGGTTCCTGTAATCCAAGAACTATCCTCGGAAACCAAGAAAAGTACAAGTTTAGCAATATCTTCAGGTGCCCCCAACCTTTTTAACAATGTAGTCCTTTTCGCATTTTCGACAGCAGTATCTGGATTCTCAAAAGCCTGGGCGGATTCCCATAACAAAGGGGTGTCCACAGGGCCTGGACAAATGGCATTCACTCTGACTTTTGGCGCATAATCAACTGCCATTTGCTTCATCAGGGCTACGGATGCAGCTTTGGAAGCACAGTAAGCGGGATGGTTTGGAAAACTCTTGAAGGCTGCAATCGATGCGTTGATCAAAATATTGCCTTGTGGTTGTTTCTGCAACTGCGGAAGTGCATATTTACAAAGGTAAAAGATGGAACTCAAATTCGTATCGATGGTATTCCGCCACGAATCAATGGACAGCTCTTGGACATTTCCCAATCCAAGAATGCCCGCATTCAATGATAGGATGTCCAGCTTGCCATGGATTTCCATAGCGGTTTGTACCAACTTTTTGTTGTAGGACGGGTCGGTAACATCACCTGGAACAAAGAGCACATTGTTAAGGCCTTTTTCCAATGCTTTGCCACTTTCTTGGTTACGACCAGAAAGTATTAGCTTTGCTCCTTCAGAAGAAAAGGATTCGGCAATGGCTTTTCCCATTCCACTGGTTGCTCCTGTAACTATGCAGACCTTGTCCTTGAGTTTCATTTTTCCTCCAATATTTTTTTCAATACGATCTGTGCGGAATAAATCCTGTTTTTGGCCTGTTCCACCACCAATGATTGTTCTCCGTCCAAGACGGCGTCCTCCACGATCATATTTCTTCGAACGGGAAGACAGTGCATAAACTTGGCATGTCCCAATTTTTCTTTGGTAATGGTCCAGTTTTTATCCTTGTTCAATACTTTCCCATAATCCGAATAGCTGCTCCAGTTTTTCACGTATACAAAATCCGCATCTTCCAGTGCCTTGTCCTGATCGTATTCAATTTGACATCCTTGGGTCAGTTCCACATTGAGTTCATATCCTTCGGGATGTGTTATCACGAAATCAGCATCTTGCATCTTCATCATCTGAACAAAGGAGTTGGCCACCGCATGTGGCAATGCCTTGGGGTGCGGAGCCCAAGACAAAACGACTTTCGGTCTCTTTTTTACTTCATTCTCCTTCAAAGTAATGGCATCCGCCAAAGCCTGTAGTGGGTGCCCCACGGAACTCTCCATATTGACCACTGGAATGGTGGCGTATTTGGCAAATCCGTTGATTACCTCCTCGGCCTCGTCCTTTTCTTTGTCCACCAAACCTGCAAATGCCCGTATCGCAACAATGTCGGCGTATTGGGAAACTACTTGGGCCGCTTCTTTTATATGTTCCGAAGTACCCTGGTCCATCACGGTGCCATCACCATATTCCAATGCCCAACCTTCGTTGCCAAAGTTCATGATCATTACTTCCATACCAAGGTTCATGGCCGCCTTTTGTGTACTCAAACGGGTCCTTAGGCTATTGTTGAAAAACAACAGGCATATCGTTTTTCGTTTGCCCAAATCCTCAAATAGGTAAGGGTCTTTTTTTAGGGTTATTGCTTCGTCCACCCAATCGGGTAGGGATTCTATATCGTTTACGGATAAATAATGCTTCATTATAATGCTTTTTTCAGCGCTTCAAAAAATAGGTCAATGTCTTCTTTGGTGATGTTCAATGCAGGTAAAAACCGCAATAACTTTTTGTTTTTGGCACTTCCCGTGAACATGTGTTGTTCCAGAATCATTTTCTTGCGTAGGTCGGCAACTTCAAAATCGAATTCCAAACCAATCATTAATCCTCTCCCCTTAACTTTTTTGATTTCTGGTATCTCAGCCGCTTTTTCCCTAAAATAGGCTCCAAGTTCTGATGCATTTTCTATCAGGTTTTCACTTTCCAAAACCTCTAAAACTGCAAGACTGGCGGCACAGGCCAAATGGTTGCCACCAAAGGTGGTTCCCAAAAGACCGTATGATGGTTTAAACTTTTCATGAATTAAAATACCACCTACTGGAAAACCGTTCCCCATGCCCTTGGCTATGGAAATGATGTCGGGTTCTATACCATGATGTTGAAAAGCAAAAAACTTTCCGCTACGGCCATAGCCCGATTGTACTTCATCAGCAATAAGCACAACATTATGTTCCTTGCATTTTTTGGCGATCAATTGGAAGAATTCCGTGGTGGGCTCGTCCAAACCACCGACACCTTGAATGGCTTCCAAGATAACGGTACAGTATTCATCACTCTCAATGGCCTTTTCAAAGGCATCAAAATCGTTCAATGGCAAGAAAGTGACTTCTTGTTGTTTGTTGATAGGTGCATTGATGCTCGGGTTGTCCGTCGCGGCAACTGCTGCTGAGGTTCTTCCGTGAAAACTATTGGTAAAAGCGATCACTTTTGAATTTCCTGTGTGGAACGAGGCCATCTTGAGTGCGTTTTCGTTGGCTTCGGCTCCTGAATTGCACATAAAAAGGTCATAGTTTTCACAACCAGACAAATCACCTAGCTTTTGTGCTAATGCTTCTTGCAACGGGTTTTGTACCGAATTGCTGTAGAAGGCCATTTGGTCCAATTGTTCTTTGATTCGCTTTACGTAGTGCGGATGTGTATGGCCAATGGAGATTACGGCATGACCACCATAAAAATCCAAATATTTTTCCCCTTTGTCGTCCCAGACCTCAATGCCCTTTGCCTTTACTGGAGTGACATTATATAGCGGGTATACGTCGAATAGTTTCATAATTTCTTATTTGTCATCTCGAGCGCAGTCGAGAGGTACACTTATTTTTTAAGGTCTTGCATCTCGACTCCGCTCGATGTGACAGCTCGACCAGATAGCTTTAGCCTTTTCTGATTTGACTGATTTTTTCATAGGAGGATACAATTCCCCTGATCAGCGATGAGCTCAATCCTTGGTGCTCCATTTCGTTCAAACCTTCAATGGTGCATCCTTTTGGGGTGGTCACGCGATCAATTTCTTCTTCTGGGTGACTTCCTGACTCAATCAACAGGCTTGCGGCACCGTTACAGGTATGCATGGCCAGCTCTTGTGCTTCTTTGGCATCAAACCCTAATTGAATGGCGCCTTGGGTGGTGGCACGTATCAAACGCATCCAAAAAGCAATCCCACTCGCACAGATAACGGTGGCAGCTTGCATCTGATCTTCTGGAATTTCCATGGTATGCCCCATTCGGTTGAAAATGGCCTTGGCCAAGTCGATTCTTTTCTTGCCCAGTTCATTGGAGCAAATGCAGGTCATGGATTTGCCCACGGAGATTGCCGTATTGGGCATACTTCGGATGATAAACTTGTCCGACCCGATGATTTCCTCGATTCTAGGAATCTTAAAACCCGTAATGGTGCTGATGATCACGTGCTTTTCGGTAAGAAGGTCTTTGGTTTCGTTCAAAATATGGGTAAAATGCCCTGGCTGAACGGCAAAGATCAATATATCCGAATTTTTCACCGCTTCTTTATTGTCCGAAGTAACGGTTACGATTCCATATTTTTCAAACTCCTGAATGGATTTGGTGTTCCGTTTGGTAAGGTACATGGTGGTGGCTCCGTTGCTGTGCAAAATGCCTTTGGCAATGGCCAATCCCAAGTTACCTGCTCCTATGATGGCTACTTTCATGGTTTCTTAAATTTTGTCATCTCGAGCGCAGTCGAGAGATGTTTCAAAGTTTTTGCATGTGGTCTCGCATCTCGACTCCGCTCGATGTGACAGCTCGACCTCGTAATTTTAAAATACGCCTGCTTTCAACAACAGACCTTCGGTTTCGGGGAAACCGAACATTAGGTTCATATTTTGTACTGCTTGTCCCGATGCCCCTTTCAATAAATTATCAATGGCCGATGTAATCAAAAGAATATCATTGTGCTTGTGCAAATGGATGTGGCACTGGTTGGTGTTCACTACTTGTTTTAGATGCAGTTCTTCATCCGACATGTGGGTGAATACAGCGTTTTTGTAAAAATCGTTGTACAGCTTCTTTGCATCCTCCAAGTTGCCGTTGTATTTGGTGTACGCCGTGGCCAAAATTCCACGGGTGAAGTTGCCTCGATTCGGTAAAAACATCAATTTGCCCACGGAATTTCCGAAGGAATTCAAGCTTTCACCGATTTCGCCCAAATGCTGGTGCGTAAAAGGTTTGTACCATGAAACGTTGTTGTTCCTCCAGCTAAAATGTGAGGTGTCGGACAGTCCAACGCCAGCCCCAGTGCTGCCTGTAACGGCATTGATATGGACGTCATCACTCAATAAACCTGCCTTTGCCAAAGGCAACAACGCCAATTGAATGGCAGTAGCAAAACAGCCAGGGTTGGCAATGGCCTCCGCGGATTGTATGGCAGACTTGTTCAATTCGGGAAGGCCATAAATAAATCGTTGCCCCTTAAAATTGGAATCCGCTTGTAACCTGAAATCATTGCTGAGGTCAATGATTTTTGTTGATGCAGAAAACTGGTTCTCGTTCAAAAACGATGTTGAATTGCCGTGTCCCAAACAAAGAAAGACCACATCGACCTTTGGATTTATCTCCCCTGAAAATTTCAATTCTGTTTGTCCCAGCAAATCCTGGTGGGCGGAGGTAATCGGCTTACCAGCTCTCGTGGTGCTGAAAACAAAGTCAATTTCGGTTTGGGGATGATTGAGCAAGAGTCTGATCAGTTCCCCACCTGTGTAACCCGAACCTCCTATGATTCCTGTTTTGATCATGAATCTTGGTTTACGTGGTTGGCTATTTTTCCTGAGTTGGACAAAATTTTGATAAAGCCCTTGGCATCGTCAGCGGTCCAACCTTTGTTCATTTCACCATAACTTCCAAAGGAAGCGTTCATCAAATCGTGTTGTGAAGTGATGCCGTTCAAGTCGAATCGGTAGGGGTGCAACGTGACGAAAACATCGCCTGATACATGTTTCTGGGTGTCGGTCAAAAAGGCTTCGATGTTTCGCATCACCTCGTCCAAATAGTTACCTTCGTGCAATAGCATGCCATAAAAATTGCCCATTTGCTCTTTCTGATATTGTTGCCATTTGCTCAAGGTGTGTTTTTCCAACAAATGGTGCGCTTTTATAATGATCAATGGGGCCGCGGCTTCAAAACCGACCCGTCCTTTGATTCCGATAATCGTGTCTCCCACGTGGATATCTCTACCAATGGCGTATTTGGATGCAATGGCGGACAATTTTTCGATGTTGGCCACAGGAGTGTCCTGCTCGCCGTCCAATGCAACCAATTCACCATTTTTAAAGGTCAACTTCAACTCTTTGGATAGTTCTTTTTCCAATTGGCTCGGGTACGCACTTTCTGGTAATGAAAGGTGAGAAGTCAAGGTTTCATCGCCTCCCACGGACGTGCCCCATAATCCTCGGTTTACGGAATATTTGGCTTTTTCCCAAGAGTAATCGATACCGTTTTGTTGTAGGTAGTTGATTTCTTCCTCCCTGGCCAATTTTTTATCTCTTATTGGTGTGATGATCTTGATGTTCGGAGCTAAGATTTGAAAGATCATATCGAACCTAACCTGATCGTTTCCTGCTCCTGTGCTCCCATGGGCGATGTATTTGGCGCCAATTTTTTTGGCGTGGTTCACAATCTCGATAGCCTGAACGATTCGTTCTGCGCTTACGGAAAGGGGATAGGTGTTGTTTCGGAGCACATTTCCGAAGATGAGATATTTTACCACTTTCTCATAAAATGTTGCAACGGCGTCAATAGAGGTGTAGCTGGTTGCGCCAAGGGCAAGCGCTTTTTCCTCGATTTCCTCGATTTCAGTTTTGCTGAAACCGCCTGTGTTCACACTTACGGCATGCACTTCAAAACCTTCTTCTTGTGATAGGTATTTGGCACAATATGACGTATCCAATCCACCACTATATGCTAAAACTAATTTTTCCATTTTTCTTTTATTTTATCGTTCCTGCAATTCGCTTTGCTCAGCATAAACTCCAGCAGGGATCTGTTTGTGTATTCTCAATGGTTCGACTGATCCTTCGACTGTGCTCGGGATAATAGCTCGGACCAAAAATTAACTATCTTTCTTTTTTAGGAAAAGGTGTTCCTTAATGCTTTTCAGCCTTTGAAACGCTTTTTTATTGAGTTTTTCAGGCTCGTGTTTTTTTGTATTGGGGTCGTACAGCATGCCAGTGCACAGGCACATCTTTTTTTCTGTGCGTGTTAGAATATCAAAGTTCTTACAGGTCTGACAACCTTTCCAAAATTCGGGATCGTCCGTAAGTTCGGAAAATGTAACAGGTTTATAGCCCAGTTCGTAGTTCATTTTCATTACGGCAAGTCCCGTGGTGATACCAAATATTTTGGCTTCAGGGAATTTTTTTCTGGATAGATCAAAAACTGCCTTTTTGATTTTTTTGGCAAGTCCTTGGTTTCTGTAATCGGGATGTACGATCAAACCGGAGTTGGCCACAAAATCCTTGTTTCCCCAGACCTCGATATAGCAGAAACCCGCAAATTTATTGCCATCCAAGGCAATGATGGCGTTTCCGTTCTGGAGGCGTTTTATAATATATTCGGGAGTACGTCTGGCAATACCTGTACCGCGGACTTTGGCCGATTCGGTAATGGTATCGCTAATGATCTGTGCGTATTTAAAATGTGATTCGTTAGCAACAATAATTTCCATTGCAAGCGATTGTTCTGTAAAAAATTAAAAAAATAGATTTGGTCGTTCTGCGGAAATGGACTCACCTATTTCCAATAGATATGAAGCACCCTTACGGGCGACGACGACGGGGAGTAAATGGACTGATAGGAGCAGCGATGCTCAAAGTAAATGGTATGTACTGGTATCCTTTCATTCTGAAGCTAAAGTACAAATTAATTCGAATTGTACTAAAGTTGAGGTCACTTTTTGAGGAAATATAACTTTTTAGGCCTACTTCCTATTATTTCATAAATAAAAAACCCAATTACCAAAATGTATTCAATGGCCAATAACCAAAGGTTTTCTTTGTAATCGGGATTAGAATATGCATAGTAACTCAGAACAACGGCGAAGGACCACACGAATGGGAACCTGTAATCGGTAAACACGGCAATGCCCAAAAGGAACACCACATACCAAGGATGCACGGTGCTGGAGAGAAAATAATAGCAGGCCAATGCTAACATTATGGATGTGATGACGCTTTCCAGTTTTTGGTTTTTCCGAAGGAAAGCAAGCAGCAAAATGATAACGACCACCACTCTTTGTATTACTGAACCATAGGAATCGATCAATTCCCAAGGTTTGGCTTCATAATAAGTGACCGCAATCTTTTTAACGACATTGTATATGCTGGCATTGAACTCAAAATTGGTGAACCATAGCCCAACGGTATCCGAATAATTATCGATAAATACGGAGGAATAAAAAGGAAACAGCAAAGCCCCGCACCCCAATAGTATCAAAGCGTAAAAAACAACACTCTTTTTTAGCCCGAAGTATTTTACAAAAAGCGGCAGGAACATCAGGGGCATTAGCTTTACCATGATGGAAATGGCATATATCGGGGTTGACCATAACCATTTATTTTTGGCAATGAGATACAGGGCCCAAACAAAGAAAAAGAGCATTACACCTTCAAAATGCAGGTTGCCCGTGAGTTCGATGATGACCAATGGATTCAAAAAGTACCAAAATGCCAAATGGTTGGCCTTGTTCAGGTGCTGTAAAAGCTTTCTTCCAAAATAAAGCACACCTAAATCCGCAAGAATCACTATCAACCGCATGGCAATGGTGGAACCTAAAACGCTTCCTCCTCCCAAAATTGATGCAATGGCAAAAAGAACTTGGTTGATTGGGGGATAATTGCTGTAGTGACGTGCATTGAGGTCGGTCATTCCTTCATGCAGTTCCTTCATGCTGGGGAATGATACCGTGCCCTGCTCCATAATTTGGTCGGGTGTGTACAAATACGGGTTGATGCCGTTTTTGATGAGTTCACCATCCCAAATGAACCTATAGAAATCCTGTGAAAGATTGGGTTCGGCAATCAAAAATACCAACCGAAAAAGTATTCCAACGACCAATAGGAACTTAAAGTTCCATTTTTCGAACTGGATAATTTTGGAAGTAAGGTAAAAAAGTGCCCCATAGAGCATGAACAACTTAATGAAGTCCGTACGGACCAAGTTGTATGCAAAACTCCAGTAGAACAGAATACAAGCGACAGCAAAAAGTATCGGGTATTTGTGCAGTCGCCAATAAGATTGCATGGTGTTTGTTTATGCCTTGGAAGTTAAGGATTTAAAGAATACAAATCCAAAGCCTAGGAACAACATTAAGTGGAACGGGAACAATCCGTAGTCGTTCAATGGTATGGCGCTGTACATCCCAAAAAGGAAATAAATCATCAAGGCAAACTCCAAGATCATGTTTGGCGACAATTTATCGGTTAAATATTTGTTGCCTTTCCAGGTATCCTTAATACTGTTGATGTTGAACTTTGGAGTTCTTACAAATTCACTTCGTTTGCCCAAATGTCCTTCCAAAACTGCGACGGTATTGTGCAAAGAAAAGCCCAATGCCACGGAGAAAAAGGTAAAGAACAGTTTGATGTAATCCACGAAATTGTCGAAACTACTGCCCTGAATACTTTTGTACGTAAACCAATAGCATACAAACAAGATGATGGTACTTAGAATGAAGAAGCTTGTCACCTCGAACACCCAACCCAAATGGCCATAGGTGTTTTTAATGTACAGCATGGGAATGCTCAACAAGGCTACGGTGAACACGCAAAGAAACATAGAGCTGTTCAAGAGGTGCATTACCCCATGGAATTTTGTTTTGAAAGGTATGTTTTTGGCGGTAATAACGCTCAATACCGTTTTTCTGAAGTTTTCGGCACCACCTTTATTCCAACGGAACTGTTGTGAACGAGCGGCGCTGATCACTACGGGAAGCTCTGCGGGAGTTTCCACATCTTCCAAATACTTGAACTTCCAGTTTTTTAATTGGGCACGGTAGCTCAAATCGAGGTCTTCGGTAAGGGTGTCGCCCTCCCAATTGCCCGCATCGAAAATGCATTCTTTTCTCCAGATGCCTGCGGTACCGTTAAAGTTGATAAAGTGTCCTTTGGAGTTTCTCCCAACTTGTTCCAAAGTAAAGTGGGCATCCAAAGCAAAGGCCTGTATACGGGTCAAAGTGGAGTAATCCCTATTGATGTGTCCCCAGCGGGTCTGTACCACACCGATTTCCTCATCCTTGAAATAAGGAACTGTTTTTTTGAGCCAGTCGGCTTCTGGAAGGAAGTCGGCATCAAAAATGGCGATAAAATCACCTTTGGCAATTTCCAGTCCTTCTTTGAGGGCACCTGCTTTATAGCCTTGTCTGTTTTCCCTACGGATATGCTTAATGTCCAATCCAGTTTCTTGGAGTTCCTCGATCCTTCTGGCGGTTTCCACTACGGAATCGTCCGTTGAGTCGTCCAGCACTTGGATTTCCAGTTTGCTTTTTGGGTATTCTATCTTGGCAATGTTTTCCAACAAACGTTCCATTACATATTCCTCGTTGTAAATGGGAAGCTGAATGGTAACGAACGGGATTTCTTTGGGATCGAGAAGATTAAATTTTGGAGCTTCCTCGTTCCGTTTTTTATAGCCCAGATAATTGACCAGTAGATTCAACTGGGCCAGACTGTAAAAGAATATCAAAATTAAGGCTGTACTGTAAATAGCAATGATGATGTAAGCGATAGCAAGTCCCATTATTTTAAACTGTATTTAAAGATCCAACCTAATATTTTTATGCCAGCAAATATAGTACCTTTTACCGTACCTGATACTTTTGACACCCCGATTCTTCGTTTGTAACGCACTGGTACTTCGATATATGACATTTTTTTTCTCAAAATTTTCAATTGCATTTCCACTGTCCAGCCATAAGTGGTGTCCTGCATTCTTAATTCTTTGAGCTTTTCATATTTTATCGCCCTAAAAGGTCCTAGATCCGTAAATTTTGACCTAAAAAACAATCGCATTAAAAATGTGGCCAATTGGTTCCCAAAAACCTGCTGTGGGGTCATGGAACCAGGTTCGCGAAGTGATTTTTTTCGCGCTCCCACCACAAAATCGATGTCATTTTCCAAAATTGGGGCGACAATCTTATCCAATTCCTCTGGATAATCTGAATAATCTCCGTCGATAAATACGATGATGTCGGGTGTTTTAGATCGTTCGGATATGTAATTTAATCCTCTTAAACAGGCGAACCCATAGCCCTTGCGGTTTTCCGTGATTACAGTGGCGCCAGCTTTTTCTGCATTGGCTACGGTATCGTCTTCGGAACCGTTGTCCACGACCACAATTTCGGACACATGGTCGGGAATTTCCGAGACCACCAAACCAATGGAATCTCCTTCGTTGATCGCTGGGATGATGACCTTGATATCCGCCATTGGTCAGATGTTGTTTTGGTTAGTGTTAGAGCTCGCCAAAACTAAAATTTTCCAAGGATATTTGATTGAAAATCTTCAAAAAGAAGGGAAATCTATTTTTTGTTCACCAATGTCATCAGGTCCACATCATTGCCCAACAGCACTTGATTGCTATCGATTCTACCTTCCAACGGACCGTTTTCCAGTTTAAGGACGCCCCGTGGACAAACTGCCGAGCAAATTCCACATCCCACACAGCTCGACCGAACGATGTTCTCTCCTTTCTGGGCGTAGGCCCGCACATCGATGCCCATTTCGCAGTATACCGAACAGTTGCCACAAGAAATACATTGCCCACCATTGGTGGTAATTCTGAACCTGGAAAACAATTTCTGCTGAAACCCTAAAATGGCGGCCATGGGGCAACCGAAGCGGCACCACACCCTGCTCCCAAAGATGGGGTAGAACCCTGTTCCGATGACTCCAGAAAAAATGCTTCCGATCAAGAAAGAGTACGATTTACGAAGTGTTTCGGATTTAAAAAGAAAAATTTGTCCGTCCCCGCTAAAAAAATGAAACCCGATCAGCGCTATAATGATCACAAAATAACCGATGGCTCCGTACTGCGCATCTTTCTGGAGTTGATTTCTTTTAAAAATCATGGCCCAACCGAACACCAAGGTCAGTAAAACGGCCACCCCGATTAAAAAAGAGCTCTTGGTCAGCCAATATTTACTGGTATCCGTTCCCAAGTAGGAATAAATGACCGCGGTGGTCATCAAAGTCACAAAAACTACGACACTGTGCACCACCCAGCGTTCTACTTTCCATGCAAATGTAGATTTATCGCTCAACTGCCTGAATGAATCCCCAGCGGTTTCTGCCAATCCACCACACCCGCAGACCCAAGAGCAGTACCATCTTTTACCATATTTGTAGGTAAGGATGGGAGTTATCACAAAAATGGAGAGGATGCCAAAGATCAATAGGGCAAAACCGATTTCCCCCGAACTTAAAAACGCTTTAATGCGATACCCTTCAAAATTATAATAGTTGAGCGGCCAAATATTTTTGAGGTCGTAATAAGGCAAACTGCCCCCGTCCAAAATTTTATCGCCGTTCAAACGGGCCATCAATTCTGGGATGATGAACGCAAAAGCGGTTTGAAAGAACATGACGCTCCAAGTGCGCAACCTTTCGTATCGGTTATGGCGATATTTCCAAAGGAACTTGATGCCAAAGGCCAAAATGGCCACCGTATAAAGTGTGCCGTAAACAAACCACTGACTGGCGGGGTTGCCGCTCAAAAATTTACTGAGCGGGTCAAAAAGCCCAATAACCCCTTTATTGTCGCCATCGTTCACCAGACCGAGATATTCAGGATAAAAATAGAGTACAATGTAGAAACCTGTCAAGGACAAACCTGCCACCCATCCCCATAAACCGCGACTGGAAATCGACTTGAACCAAACACCATCATTTTTGATCCCAGGGATTTTTTTGGAATAGGCATCCCAGGAAAACCAAACAATCCCGACGGTGATAGCCAAAAGAGACAAGGTCAACCATAAGGTCCTATTCGGAAAATTGACATTGAAAACGGCCAAAAGCAGAATGCCCAGCCCAGATAATCCCAAAAAGACAGCGAGTTTTTGACTTATGCTCAAACTTTTTGGTGGTTCGCCTGTCAGGGCCATGCTTTTATGATAGGTTTGACTGTTCATTGTTTGTTGTTTCTTTGTTCTGATATTTTCGAATGGGACATGACCTCTCCAGTTTTTCGTACAATTTAAACTCTTTAATAAACCATTAACCCTGAGCCATCAACCAATCAATTCAGTTGGAAGATGCGTTTTAGGTTTTTCTTTTTCGGGTTGATGGATTTTCCGAAATTGGAATTGTATTTCGACACGATCTGAGGTTCAAAACTTTTATAAAACTCAGGGTCGAAATTGGCGTCTCTAAGATGTTCCATCACATAATCAATGGTTCTTTTTTCACTGAGCCATCTATCAAAAACTTCGTGCCGCAAACGAATGCCAAAGGTGTTGATGCCCAACACAGTTTCAGAATCCTTATCAAACGCAATGGTGATACAAAGTTTTTCTTTGGAATGTCTCCAATGGAAATGGGCCTCGTTTTCTTTTTTCTTTCTCTCTGGGAACACCCAACCATAGGTTTGGTACTCAATGTCCAGAAACTTGGCGGAGTTGAACCAGTGTCCGGGGTTGTATTCCATTCGATTGCCACAAATGGTCTGGGCCAGGGTTTCGCCCATCATACGGCCCGTGTACCAAACAGCTTCAATGGGGCGTCGATTTCCAATGGCTTCGTGCTGTTCCGCACAATCGCCAATGGCGTATACGTGTTCAACATTTGTCTCCAAAAACCGATTTACCTTTACTCCTCTACCTAATTCTATATCCGAGTCTTTCAAAAAATCAATATTTGGGGTAACACCTGTGGTCAATCCCACCAAGTCACATTCAATTTCTTCTCCAGTTTCGGCCAGTGTCACGGATTTTACCCTTCCATTTTCATCAGGATTGATTTGCTTGAGCGAAGCACCTAACCGCAAATCAATATGGTGCTCGTGGATATGTTCGTTGATCATTTCTGATTCGCCAGAAGGCAAAACACTGTTCCAAAAGCTGTTTTCACGAACCAAAAAAGTCACTGGGATATCACGAGTACGTAGCATTTCGGCCAATTCGATGCCAATAAGCCCACCACCAATGATCACTGCCCGTTTGCAAACCTTGTTATTGGGTGCGTTGTCTTCCAGCAGTTCCAGGTCTTGTTTGGAATAAAGCCCTTGAACGCCATCCAAATCCTGTCCGGGCCAACCGAATTTATTGGGTTTGGATCCTGTGGCAATAATCAATTTATCGTAGTCGAGGTCTGGAGCACCATCAAGATGAAGCAATTTTTCTTGGGTGTTGACCTTGGTCACGTACGCTTGTACCAAATCTATTCGGTTCTTTTTCCAGAAGTGGTTCTCGTAGGGTTGGGTATGCTCAAACCTCATGTGGCCCATGTACACATACATCAAAGCTGTTCGGGAGAAAAAGTACTCGGATTCTGCGGAAACAATGGTGATTTTTTTGTCGGAAAGCTTTCGAATGTGCCTTGCAGCGGTTACACCTGCAATTCCATTTCCAATAATGACAATGTGCTCCATGGGTTGGGTTTGATTGTTCTATGTGTCGAGGTTTATCGTAAAAACTTAACAGAAAGATGAAATTTAATAAGAATTTGGCGGTCGGATGATGTTTTAAAATGATTATTTTTAAAGCGTTCGCAATCATTATGAAAAAGCTGATTTATTTATGTGTGCTTGTTTTTGCCTCTTGCGCAACTAGCAAGTTTGATAAAGTCAATGGTGTCAGTTTTGTCGCCTCGGGGGAGGAAGTCGCCCAACACCATATCGACCCCGTTCTTAAAGTGGGCGCCAATTATGCCGCCGTGATGCCGTTTGGATTCATTAGGGATTTGGATTCCCCCGAACTGATTTTTAATACGGATAGGCAATGGTATGGTGAGCGCAGGGAAGGAGCAAAGCAGTACATAGAAAAGTTGCATCAAAATGGGGTAAGCGTGATGGTAAAACCCCAAATATGGATTTTTGATGGTCAATTTACTGGTAACATGAAAATGCCTTCAGAAGAAGATTGGGAAAAACTGGAAGCATCCTACGAAGCATTTATTCTACTTTATGCCGAGATGGCGGAAGAAACCCAAAGCGACATATTTTGTATAGGAACTGAGCTAAAAACCTTTGTGAACGAACGGCCTGGGTTTTGGAACGATCTTATTAAAAAGGTAAGAGAAGTGTACACGGGCAAGATTACCTATGCCGCCAACTGGGACGAGTATGCAAAAACACCTTTTTGGTCGGATTTGGATTTTATTGGTGTGAACGCCTATTTTCCGCTTTGCGAACGGGAAAACCCTACGATAGAAACGCTAACGGAAGGTTGGCAACCCTGGAAGACCAAAATGCGGGAACTTGCCAAACAGGAAGATAAACCTATTCTTTTTACAGAGTTTGGGTACCGAAGCATGGATTTTACGGGCAAAAAGCCTTGGTTGGTGGACCGTAACCAAATGAATGTGAACCTCAAGGCACAAGCCGATGCCACACAGGTTCTTTTTAATGAGTTCTGGAGCGAGGATTGGTTTGCCGGGGGATTTGTCTGGAAATGGTTCATGCAGCACGATCAAGTTGGCGGACATGCGGACAATCGATTTACGCCCCAAAATAAGCCAGCGGAATCCATCATTAGAAGGCAGTACACCCAGGTCAAAAAATCAAGTCTTTAAGAACAAGTAAAGGTTTGTCGGAAATTTTGGACTAATTCGTAACCATGCTATATGTTTTTTCCCCATATTTGCAATACATCCCACCCAAAAACATACAGTAATGAAACTAAAATTATCCCTTCTTTTTTGGGTATGGGCCTGTACATTTATGTTGGGACAGGAAAGTACCTATTACAATGTGGTTGCCGAGCAGGGCGACGGTATTTTTTCGCTGCTGCGCAAACAAGGTCTTGACCCTGCCAAACACTACGGGGAGTTTTTGGAATTGAATTCTGATAAAATAACGGAAGGTACTGCCCTCAAACTGGGTGAAGCGTACAGGGTTCCTTATGCGGATGATTCCTTAAAGAAAACTGGGGTAATGGTCGAGACGGTAAAAGACTCTGAAGCCCCTATTTTTGATAAGGAACTGGCTGAAATGTCCCTTAAAAGTGATAAGCTGAAAGATGCTGTATACTATCTTATTGCTGAGAATATCTCTGGAACGGAGAATGGTTTTGTGAATGATGTTACACAACGTATTGCAGGAGAATTGATGTTGAATGGAGCCCATGTGTATGTCATGGGTGATGACTTGTTACGTGACTCTGAAGACGAAGGAATTTCGGTAGACAATACTTTTGGGGACTATGTACAGGTCATCAATAAAAGATACATAAAGAATACTGGAAAATACCAACGGGTTTTGTTGATTCGGGCTGAAAATGTAATCGAGACTGGTAATATGGCAGTGGCTGTGTACCATTATGATAAAAGTGCCCAAGGCCAGCGTTTTGCAGAGAATATACAGAATGTGTTTAAGGAGAACAACGTTTCCAGTACTACCATTGATGAATCCAGTTTGGTTTTTGAGGACAAAAACAGCTTATATTTGGCTACAAACATTCTTCCCGCCATCAGTATAATGACGATAGAGAACACGAGTCGGACATCAAAAAGCAAGATATCACTCAAACCAAACAAAAAAGAATTTGCCGATCTAATTAGTAATGGCATTATTAATGATTATGTTGATTTAGAATTTGAGAATTAAATGAGACTTAATTGGTTTACGCCATTGCTGGGCGTTTTGTTTATATTTCAGTCCACCTTATGGGGCCAAGAGGATTTTCCCAAAGTCATGGCGGAAGAAGGTGATGGTATTTATTCGTTACTGCGAAGACACGGGGTGAGCCCAACAAAACACTACAACAACTTTGTGAAACTAAATGCAGAGGATTTGGGCGAGGATGAATCCTTGATTTTGGGCAGGCATTATATGCTGCCCGATACTTTGGAAACAAAAACGGTTGAAACGGTGGAAGAGGGCATCACGTACTCCATTTTTGGGGAGGATTTTAAAAAAGTAGATAAGGCAAGTTCGCGCTTAAAGAACACCGTGTATTATTTGATTTCTGGCCATGGTGGCCCCGACCCGGGAGCCATAGAAAAACATAATGGAAAATTGATAGCTGAAGATGAATATGCCTACGATGTGACCTTGCGATTGGCCCGCGAGCTTATATCCCACGGGGCGGAAGTACATATCATTGTCCAAGACGGAAACGATGGCATTAGGGACAAAAGAATCCTTGAACTGGATACGGACGAAACTGTTCAATCACAGCCTATCCCGCTAGACCAATTGGAGCGTTTGAAGCAACGTACCAAAGCTGTCAATGATCTATATACAAAGAATACGGGTAAATATCAACGTCTTTTGGTCACCCATGTGGATAGTAGGGGCGAGGGTACCAATATTGATGTATTTTTCTACCATCACGAAAAGAGTACCAACGGAAAAAGGCTTGCGGAAAGCATTCACCAGACATTTTTGAGGAAGTACAAAAAATTCCAGCCCAACCGATTGTACAACGGTACCTTTATGGAAAGAAGCAGTTTGTACGTAGTTAAAAACACGCTTCCGGCCATGGCTTACATTGAAATAGGCAACATCAGAAACAAAAAGGACCAACGTAGAATCCTGGACCCCGATAACCGACAGGCATTGGCCAAATGGATTTCCGAGGGGATTTTATTGGATTATGAATCTCCTAAAGAAGCTATTTCAAAATAAACTAGCAACACCCGCCACCGTTATAGTGGTATGTACTTTCACTTATAAAGATTTCATCCGAAGCACTAGCCAAGGCAGCAGCTGTTTTGTCACATACCGCCAAAGGTTGGTTTTGTAGTAGTACATGTCCCTTCTTATCATCAAAATATGCCTCGTCTCCAAAATAAATAGCTGTTTTTCCCGTAAAAACGCAGGGACCATCGGCTGGCATCGGGTCTTTTATGGCGGCTATTTCGATGGATTCAATATGAATGAGCTCTTTGGTGGGGTAATGGTTCGGCGATAACACCCTGTACGATCGTTTGCCTCTGATTTCTATGGTGCCAAAACCGGCATCCGTCAACACTTTTACATAATCTTTCAAGGGAATGCTACCGCTCAGACATTGTGCCCTCAAGCGGTCATCGTTGCGCAGCTCGCCGCTCATGGGCTGCTCGCAAATGGGATCGCTCATCACCAATCTTCCGTGAGGCTTCAGTACGCGGTACATTTCGGAAACGGCTTTTTTAAGGTCATCTATCTTAAAAATATTGAAAAGGCAATTCTGTGCTGCCACGTCGATACTTTCATCCTCCACGGGAAGGTTCAATGCATCACCTTTCACCAAATTCACGTATTCGCTCTTGAACCAATCGTTTTCTTCTTCGGCTATTTTGAAGTTCTTTCGGGAAGCCTCCAACATCTCATCTACGGAATCCACCCCGGTTACACCACCCATCTGTCTGGAAAAATAAGAGAATTGCAGCAGTTCCATTCCGCCTCCTACACCAACATATAGAATTTTGGGATTGTTGACCAAATCCTGTGCGGAAACGGTGCTTCCACAGCCATAGTTCATCTCTTGCATGATCTTGGGAATGGAAAGCCCGGGGAACTGCCAAATGGGGTTGGTGGTGCAGCAAAGCCCCACATCGGGTGTTAGGGCCGCTTGTTTGTATAGGTCTTGGGTGGCGTCTAAATAGCTCATAGTTCTTTGATTAGTTCTTTGAATAGTTTGATCATTTTGGGTTCCGTTTGCCCTGCAATCTTCAAAATTTCCTGTACTTCGACAGGTTGCAGGTTGTCGGGGTCGCATTCATCGGTCAATACCGATACCGCTACAATGGGTAGTCGTAAATGATTCGCAACAATTACCTCGGGGACGGTGCTCATTCCCACGGCGTCGGCACCCATGATCTTGAGCATTCGGTATTCTGCCTTGGTTTCCAGTTGTGGTCCTACCACGGAGACATAGACTCCCTTTTTCAAAGAAATATCCTCGCGAGCAGCTATGGCTTCAACTTTTTTACGCATTTCTGGGTCGTAGGGCTCGCTCATATCCACAAATCGGTCGCCGAACTCGGATACATTTTTAAATGCCAAAGGTGAACCCCCTTGAAGGTTAATGTGATCTTCGATCAACATAATATCCCCTTTTTTAAATTCCAGGTTGATGGCTCCCGCAGCATTGGACACGAACAATTTTTTGATTCCCAATTGATGCATTACACGTATGGGGTAGGTTATATCGATAAAATCGTAACCTTCATACAAGTGAAAACGTCCCTGCATTACGATGACTTTTTTGCCCTCGATCGTGCCATAGATCAATTTGCCCGTATGGAATTCCACCGTTGCCAATGGGAAATGTGGAATATGATTGTAATGGGCCTCAATGGGGTTTTCTATGTTGTCCACCAATTGTCCTAATCCCGTACCTAGAACTATACCAATTTCTGGTGTTTCAAAACCTCGTTTTTTTAAGTATTCAACGGATTCTGCTATCTGTATTTTTGTCATTCTTCCATATGTTTTAAGAAAGGCGCAAAGGCCTCAATGTCTTTAATGTCTTCGTAGTAATCCACATCATTCTTCTCATCTAAAAGCACAAACTTTTCATCTTTTATGTCGGATAATGTATCAGCAAGTACAGTATTTGTGCCCCATTCTTTGTTTTGGAACAGTTCCTTTTTTAAGGATTTCATCCCCAAAAGGTAGTATCCACCATCTTCTGCGGGCCCCAAAACAAAGTCGTGGTCCATTAGTTTGGAGAAAGCTGCTTCCAAATCGGTTTGGTCCAGGTGAAACATATCGCTGCCTATAATGATGATGTTCTCAAAACCCGCCATGAATCCTTCATCGAAAGCATTTATCATCCGTTCGCCTAAATCTTTCCCGACCTGAAGTTTCTTTTTGTAGACCTTGTTGTCCCAAATATCATCCATCCAAATGGTTTCTGAATAATAGACCCATTTTTCGACCTTCAAATCTTTGGTAAACGACACGGTCTTGTCCAATAAAAAGTTATAAATGTCCAAAGCTGCTTGGTCTCCCACTTTGGCGGCCAATCGGCTTTTGCATTTACCAAGTTCGGGGTTACGGGTAAGGATCAAAAGTAGGTTTTTGCTCAATTGCTTTGTTTTGGTAACCGACACTTTAAGCTGTTGGTCAGCAAGACGATCCAATACTTACTTTTCATTTTGTGCAAAGAATGGTCATCTTTTGTTCATCTACCCAAATATACTACCATTATGATTTTTTAAATGTACAATAGTTGACTTTTTGGTATTGTGCAGAAAAAATAGGAGGGAAGCTTTAGGATATTTTGATGAGGTAATTGGGCAAGTGTTTTCTTAGCTTGTCAAAAGAAATGGGTTTAGTAAAGTAGTCGTTCATGCCAACACCCTTGGCCTCATCGATCGCCTCTTTTGTTACATCTGCCGAAAGGCCAATAATTCCGATGGTTTCATTAAACTTTCTAATCTCCTTGGTGGCTTTGAATCCATCCATTTTTGGCATGTGGACATCCATGAAGACCAAAAGATAGTCGCTCTTTTTAACAGCTTCAATGGCCTCGACCCCATTGGAGACCGAATCGGAATGGACCCCCAGATTTTCGAGAGTCTTTTGTAGTACAATTACATTCACTCGGTTATCATCTACAATCAAAACCCGACAGCCGCTCAAATCAATCGATTCTTGTCCTTTACTGTTTACGGAGCCACTACTGTCCGAAACAGGGAATTTAAGGGATAAATGAAATTCGGTTCCTATGTTTTCTTGACTTGTCACATCAATTTTCCCCTCTAGGAGTTCTACAAGTTTGGAGGTAATGTACAATCCAAGTCCGCTGCCTTCATGACGTTTGGCTTTTCCGACCTCTACTTGTGTAAATCGATCAAAAATGGTATTTAGTTTATCTTTTGGGATGCCAATTCCAGAATCTTTTATGGAAATGGCAATTGAAAGGTAGTTATCCACTACATGTTCTTCGTAGGAGATGGTAATTCCTCCCGTTTCTGTGAATTTCAAGGAGTTTCGTAAAATATTGGTTATTATCTGACCGTATTTCCCGATGTCCCCAAAGGCTTCCACTTGGCTTTGCGATACTTGGTTCAAATCGATATAGAGACATTTTTCTTCAGCAGTTCGCCTATAAATCCTGATAATGTTTTTTAGTTCATCCAATGGAGAGAAAATGTCGTTCCTAAAAGTTGTTTTGCCGGATTCTATTTTGTCGATTTCAAGGATGTCGTTCACCAAAAGGAGCAGTTTTTTGGAGGAAATATCCATAAGGGAAAGATATTCTTGCAGGGAACTCTGTATCTCCGAAAGTTTTAAAACTTCAATAAACCCAATGATTGCATTTAATGGGGTCCTAATTTCATGGCTCATATTGGATATGAACTCCGTTTTTGATCTGGATGCCTTTTCCGCTCTCAACTGTTCTTTTTTCAAGGATGTGTTGAGGTCTTTTAATTTTAGGTTGGCATCGTGCAAGTTCTTGTTCTTTTTTCTGGAAGATCTGTAAAAGTATACCAAGGAACTGGTTAGCAGGGAAAGCAGTAGCCCAAATGCCAAATAGATGTAAGTGGATTGTTTTCTTTCGGCCAAAAAGTTTAACTCGGCGGGCATAAGGGAGAACTTCCATGTTTGTCCATCAAGTACGTCCACCTCAAAAGATGTGGTGAAAATAAATTCTTTTCCGATTTCGTTTGTTCTCGGATTGTTTTTGGAATAAAATATAGTGCCTTTCTCGTCCTCTACTTGAATTGCATACTTGTCCAAATCGGCCGCCAACTCATTAAATGGTGCAGTAAAATCCATGCCCGCTGTTACCGAACCCATAAAACGACCGTTCAAATAGACAGGTGCATCCACTAGAAAGGCACTGCCTCCTTGGTACAGTTTTGTCCAGGGTGAAATATTGGTGATTGAATCGCTTATGTGTTTTTTCCATTCGGGATATCTGGGGTGGGTGGTAAGATCTAGCCCAATGGCAGCTTTGTTTTCCTCAATAGGGATAACTTTTTGTATGACCATGGAACTATCCAGCCATTCCACAAACCTAAAGGATGAATTTTGTGCCATAATCAAGGTGGCATCCCGTTCCCAATAATCAAAGTAAGACCCATTGGTCATTTCAATTCGCTGTTTCAGGTTCTCCAAGGATTTGATGTTGTACTCTACCAAGGAGAAGAATTCCTTTGCCCTTAGACTTCCCGTATTTTGTATTTCCCTAACGTAGCTTGATTTCTGGGTATTGAGCGAATTGTTCCACAGGGCGAATACTATGGCGATAAAAAAGACAAATATTGCCAAAGGAAAAATCAGTTCTTTTTTTGAGGATATCAACGGCATGTTAAGTATCTAAATCGGGAGCTTATTATTAATACTTGTCAACTCATCTGTTCAAAACAGCGAACATTCTATATTTTTCCGCCGCACTTGGTGTCGTAAGAAAATTTATCAGTTATTACTATCAAACACTTTTTTGCCAAAAAAATTGTGCTTCACACTGCGTATTTGGTAAAACATCACAAAATCGTTCACCAACCTATATGCTCTGATCAATATCAGTTTTTTTGAAAGCTCTCCACATGATCTTTGTCATAAATAGCCAACTATGGGCTTTACACAGAACCAGTTACAAAAATGGCTTTGCAGATTGATGAAGTTGTTGATTTGATAGAGCAGCAAAATGTTGACAACGGTATCTTGTGAAACGAGATATGTCCTAAATACCGGCAACATGTCAAAAACTGAATGCACGTAAGAGGCCTACAGAAGAAATAATGGAAATGTGGAAAGTTCCCTTGATAAATTGGAAGGACTCTTGCCAAGAATGGAATGGAAATAAAAAAGGGCGCCTGATCAGGAGCCCCGTGAGAACACATTCTTAACTATAGGTGAAATTGATTGATGTGGTAGTGTTTAGTATAGTTTAATTAATGTAAAGGTAAATGCTACTGAAAAGGGAGTAAACGGATAGTGCAATTACAGCGTACCAAAATAAGTATCCAAGCTTTGCTTCTACAGTGTTCATTTTTTTGGTGTTTGTTATTTAGTTGGGTTAAAACTTCAGCCCTAAATTATTCAAAACAGACCCGTGCGCAATCCAGATTTTTATTGGTTGCAGTAAATTGGACATAATTGGTTCTAAAAGTTACGTAAATGGGAAAACAGACCTAAAATGGAAAAGAGAAGGTCTTTTTAAATCTTTAAACACTGAAAAACAATATGTTATGATTTTATGGGTGAGGGGTATAAACAATTATGGAAGGATGCCGACACTTAGGAATGACGATATCCTTCCATAAAAGTTAGTGTTTGATAGAAATCTTAGGCCAAAGGCGAACCTTTGAGCCGTTTTTCTATTTTACGCTTTTTAGCAGTAATGTTCTTCATGGTTTCCATTAATTTGGAATCCTTGGTCTTTTTATAAATCTCGTTGATCGAAAGAATCAAGCTCTTTGCTTCTCTTGAGGCCTTAACCCTATCGCTGGTGGACATGTGGCTCATGGGCCTTTTTTCAAACTCTTCCGCCTTTTGTAGTAACTCGTGGGTCATTTTTTGTTTTTAAAATTATTCGCAATCGGCTAAATATAAGAGTTAGTTTGATATTTTTTGCCTATGGAACGATTTGATTTTCATATTTATGAAAACATTAAGAAGTCTATTGGTGAAGTGTTGAAAAAATCTAAATAGGATAGCAAAAGAAGTGTTAAGCAATTGATTCTGTGTAACTTTTTTCTTGAACAATTTGCTGGAAACAACAAGTCCAAATCAATATCAATGTTAAATTAACGTAACTTAATTGTAAATTTGTCGTTATTTGAAGTATTTTTGCTTCAAAAATTTTTGACTTGGAAATCATCTGGAAAAACTTATCGGGAAAGACTGCTTTAGACCACAAACAAGAAGTGGATTTAGAGTATGCCGTGCGGCTTCAGGTGGTAAAGATAGTAATAAAAGAGGCAGAACACCTTATGCCTTACCTTTCTTTGGTGGCAATAGAGATAGATGCATCCAACGGCAATGTCTCGGTGCATGGAGATACACCTGAACCTCTTTATTCCAAAATAGCCAATAAGTTGGAACAGCCGGTTTCCTATAAAATTTCCAAGACTTCTTCACCTGTTTTTGCTGCTCTTACTTTTTAAGATCATTTAAGTTGATCAAAAAATGGATTGAGTAAACCCCAACCTGTAGATATAGGTAATTTTACTTTGTTAAAATTATTCGGTATGGCTATCATTGGGAATATAATTAAGGGGGTTATCGAGGCAAAAGAAGCCTTGAGCGGGGAACCCAACCCTGTTGAAGAACAGAAGGAAGTGCTCAAAGAATTATTGGGCAAAGCCAAGGATACCCAATTTGGCAAGCAATATGATTTTGTGGCTATTTTAAAGTCGGATAATATCCAGAAAGCATTTGCCGAAACCATACCTTATCACGATTATAAAAAAATCACCGAAGAGTGGTGGAGCAAGACTATTGATGGTGAACCTGATGTTACTTGGCCTGGAAGCCCTGACTTTTTTGCGTTATCATCTGGAACCACGGGCAAGAAATCCAAAAGGATTCCCGTAACTGAAGATATGATCGATTCCATAACCCGAGCAGGAAGGCATCAAGTTTATGCGATGAGTAATTTTGATATGCCCGCGGACTTTTTCGAGAAGGAGATCATGATGTTGGGAAGTTCCACCAACTTACATGAACGAGATGGCAAAAAGGAAGGGGAAATCAGTGGTATCAGTGCCAGCAACATACCCTTTTGGTTCAAAAAATATTATAAGCCCGGCGAGCAAATTGCCCAAATTGACGATTGGGACGAAAGGGTGCTCACCATAGCTAAAAATGCCAAAAACTGGGATATTGGAGCCTTGAGCGGAATACCATCTTGGATGGAGCTTATGCTCAAAAAGGTAATCGATTATCACAATGTAGACAATATCCATCAAATATGGCCCAATCTACGGGCATACACTTCGGGAGGAGTTGCTTTTGATCCATATGAAAAAAGTTTCAATGCGTTGCTGGACCACCCGATTCAAATTATTGATACCTATTTGGCTTCGGAAGGATTTTTTGCCTGCCAGAACAGACCGGAAACCTCTTCCATGAAATTGATTACGGACAATGGAATCTATTTTGAGTTTGTTCCCTTCGAACCCAAATATGTTAACCAAGATGGTTCATTGACGGATGATGCTCCTTCAATTACTTTGGATGAGGTCGAGGAAGATGTGGATTATGTCCTGATTATTTCAACGGTTTCAGGTGCTTGGCGCTACATAATCGGAGACACCATTGCGTTTACCGATGTGGAACGGGCCGAGATCAAGATTACAGGTCGCACCAAATTCTTTTTGAACACTGTTGGTTCCCAGCTTTCCGTCAACAAACTTAACGATGCAGTGAAGCATTTGGAAGATGAACTCGATATTAAGGTGCCGGAATACACGCTATGCGCCAAACGTTTTGATGATGGATTTTACCACACATGGTATTTGGGTTCCGATAGCAAATTGGACGAAGAGAAAACGGCAGATGTTTTGGACAAATACTTGAAGGAAGCCAATAAAAACTATAAAGTGGCACGTAGCAAAGCTTTGGAAGGCGTAAAGATCCACTTTGTGCCCCAGAAAATGTTTGCGGAATGGAGCGGTGCCAACAAGAAAAAGGGAGGCCAAGTGAAAATGGAGCGTGTAATGGGAGAGGAACGTTTTAAGGAGTGGGAGGATTTTGTATCCCAAAAAGCTTAACCATTTCCTTCTATGGAGTCCAGTTCTTTTACCATTTCCATAATCTCATCCGGAGAAAGGTAATATTGTTTGATGCGTGTCTTATAGGCCTCGTCTATTTCTGAGTTGTCGAGGATAAACCGCTTTGTTTTCAGAATGTATTCGGACATTCCCCTGGATACGGCAAAGGAGTCAGCGGCACGTTCTGCTTTTTTGACAAACTCTTTCAATAGCACATATCGAATGCCAAAACCTATAAGATTGAGGTTGCCTCGTTGTTGGTAGTCCATAACATGCCCAAGTTCGTGACCGAGCCATCCGATCAGAACATCTTTTGGTACATCCACGGTCTTGAATTCTTCACCGGATATCTTGAACTTTTCACTGATCAAGATCACATAGCTGCGCTTGTTCTTTGGTTTTAGCAGTCCGCTCCATGTAGGTTGGGCCTGCATCACCGATTTTTTGATGTTCTTTTTAAACTTGAATTCAATAGGGATGCCCTTGAGTTCCGGAAAGTAGCCCAAGGCGATTCTCGCCTCCTGCTCAATGCTTTCCGGTATGGTATTTTTGGGTTTCTTCAAAATAATGATAACTAAAAATACCGATAGGGGTAGTAGTAAAAGTAGTTTTAGTTTTCTTTTCAAAATTTATGGGTTAAAAAAAGGGCAAATTACAATTTGCCCTTTTTAATGTGATTATCTGTTTTCTTAAAACTGGTACCTAAGTCCCAAGGCGATGTCCAGATCAAGGTCGTCCGAGTAGTTATCGTTGAAACCGATCTCTGGTCTCATATCCAAAGAGATCAACAGGGGAATGTTAAAATCATATTCAATACCGATATCCCCGGCGATTAAAGCAAATGCACCATCGTTTTCACCTGCATCAAAAGACCCAACACCACCACCGGCACCTACGTACCAATGGAATCCTCCATCTATGGGCATTACCCACTGATAAAGACCTACCAGTTTAAAGGCTTCTACATTATCGGAATCTCTCCAGCCAAGGTCGAACTCCAATCTGTTGTTCTCGTGCAAATAACGCTGATAGGAGATTTCCCCTCCAAAACCGTCATTGTCACCAACTCTTATACCCAATGCGTTCTTGGATATACTTTGGGCACTAAGTGCTGTTGTTCCGATTAAAAATAGAAATAAAATTGCGTTTTTCATGATAGTTTTATTTTGACACAAAGGTAATTCTGCCCCAGAATCTGCTTATCTCAAATAAATTAATCATTGATTCAAATAAGCAGGAAGATTAGATGACGGGTTTGAAGAATTTGAAAAGACCTTCAAGAAATCTTAGCCAGATTGTTCTGTTTTGATAGCGTTCCAATGTGACCAAATCCGCTTTTTCACATAGTTTTTCGAACTCGCCGATCATTTCTGTAGTGATTTCCTTGTTGTAGATAAGGATGTTCGTCTCATAATTGAGCTCAAAACTTCGGATGTCAAAATTCCCAGAACCGATGGAGACCAGGTCATCGTCCACGATCATAATCTTACTATGGGAAAAGTCGTCCCGGAAATAAATTTTGATCCCTACTTCCAATAATTCCTCAAAGTGGGAGAGCATGGCAAATTTAGCGGCTTTTGAATCCGATTTTTTAGGGACCAACAAACGAATTTCCACACCTTCCATGGCAACTATTTTCATGTTCTCCAAAAAGGCTTCCCCTGGAACAAAGTAGGGGTTCGCTATACAAATGGACTTTTGGGCCTGGTTCATCATGCCGAGGTACTGCTGCATTATAGTGGGATGCTTCGAATCTGGTCCACCTGCAACAAGTTGCGCGTTCACATCGCCGGCCTTTTGCTGTTCGGTAAGGTAATCAGGGATATGAAAATCTTCCTTGTTGCTCGCAAAAAAATAATCTTTCAGAAAAATAAGGTGTAGGTCGTTTACAATGGGGCCTTCTAGTTTTAGGTGGATATCCTTCCATTTGCCCAGCTCATTTTTTCGACTTATATATTTATCGGATACATTTACCCCACCGGTAAAAGCGATTTTGTTATCGATGATGACGATTTTTCGATGGTTCCTAAAATTGAGGGAGAACAATAAATTGGTTAACCGTATCGGCATTATGGGATATATTTTTACGCCGATGTCCTCAAACTCTTTCCTGGGCCGCCCACGTAGTTTGTAGCTTCCAAGGGAGTCGTAGATGATTCGAACTTCTACGCCTTCCCGTATTTTTCTTTTAAAAAGCTCAAGCATTTTGTCCAGTAGGTAGCCTCTTTCCAAAATATAATATTGAACGTGGATGAACTTTTCTGCTTTCTCCATCGCCTTGAATAGGACATTGAAGGTTTCGCCCCCATCTTGGAGCGCGGTTATGGAGTTCCCTTTTTTTGCCGTGCTGTCGGAATTGGTCTCGATCAATCTATTGAGCCGCTCTTTTCGGATATCATCATCAAAATGGGTCAAGAATTTTTCTTGGGCGGAAATCTTGGGGTGGGTATACTTATTTCTTTTGTCGAACTCTTTGGTATTGAAAAACTTGAACTTTCGGCGGTTCATACCGAATAAATAATAAAGCGCCGCGCCCAAATAAGGAAGAAAAATAATGGCAAGCGCCCAACTTATGGATCTTGATGGCCTCCTGCCATGGTAGATGATGGCTCCAATGGCCCAAACGGAGGTAAGAATGTAGATTACGGTTAGAGCGGTCTTCACAGCTAATGGTGGTGTTTGTTTCTCCTAAGGTATAACGAAATGAATTTACCGCTCCCGTATTTTGGGGTAAAATTGGTGCGAATCAAAAAAACTCTGGCGATGGTGCCAGAGTTTTTCCAGTGTGTGCTAATAGTTATTTTATTGAGGGCTGTCGTCTGTAGCGTCCTCTACTTCGTCTTCAACGTCTTCGGCCGCGTCTTCGATACCATCACCTACATCTTCAGCAGCATCCTCTACTTCTTCTATGGCATCTTCTGCCTTATCTTCATTTGTTTCTCTGCAACTCGTCATACTCAAGGTAAGCGCCATTGTCATAAAAATAGCGAATAAACTTATTGATTTTCTCATGGGTTCTATATTTAAGGGTTAATGATTTTATTGTATTTCTTGGTTTTATAATCTTTTTCTTCCTGATATCAACGATATGATAAACAGCACAATAAATATGAAGAATAGAATCTTGGCTATACTTGCTGCACCTGCAGCGATTCCACCAAAACCGAATACACCGGCAATAATGGCCAAGATGATAAAGATGATTGTCCAACGTAACATAATAGTAGTGTTTTTAAGTTAGTGTCCGATTATCCTTTAATCGGTACATTACAAATGTCGTTTACTTTTTTCCCGAAGCTTGCCGTTTTCCGATTATATGTTGACTCAAAAAAATAGAACCTTAATATATTGATGCATAATGGTTTGTATCCATTTTTTAGGAAAACAGGGAATCTATCTGATAATTTGAGGTCAAGTTTTTTAGAAAGAATTCGTTGGAAATACGTTTGGCCTTCAACTTGGTGTTATGTGGCCTTTCAATAATTCCTTTTAGGCTTTCCATGTCATGGCCATCGTTCAGCCAAACCGATACTTTTTCCTTTGGAACAATAATGGGGGCAAGGTTGCTGATGTTGTGATAGTTCGAAACAAATGTGTCGGTTTTGCCGACCATCAGGGCGGTACATAAAAATCCATCGTTCAACATATTGTATGTGCCCGCCAAGTAGAACGGCTTTTCAGATTCTTGTTGAATATAATAGCTACAGGTATTGCCGTTGTCCAACAAATGGGTGTAAAATCCGGTGACAATGATCACGCAACGCCTTTCTTTAAAGGAATCCTTCATCCAAGAAACGTTTTCCAATTCATCCAGTTGCACGTTCAAAGTATTGGCATTGTCTTGGAAAATGTACCAATCTTCTTTAAAATCCTGCGGCATAAGGCCCCAGATGGCAAATGTTATCTCATTTTTGTTCTCCATCGTCACCACGCTTATGTTGGTCTCATTAAAGCCGTTGATCAATGGGTTGGGAGTGTATAAATTTGGATATCTGAAGGGAATTCCAAACTCCTTTTCTATCTCACTTGTGCTAGCTTCATTTGAAAGTTTGTAAATCATAATCTTCTGTAATATGACCCCAAGTAAGCAAAAGAAGCTCGGAAAGGTTGACGCAAATAATTTTAATCGTGTTGCTTTTGATATATGTAATTAGGCCCCCGACCTTGTACAAAGGCCAACAAAGAGTATATTTATAGGATTTAGACCCAATAATCAAACAAAAGTCAGTTGTAGACCTAATGATCAAAATTAAAGTAAAGGCCCAGGATACTGCGGAATCTGTAGAGCAGATAAAAAATGTTTTAGGAGGAGCTATAGAAGAACAGTGGGGGCAGCACCAGTTGAAAGTTTCCAACGACAAGGCAAAGGGCAATATACGTTTTATAACGTTTGACTGGGGCGTGAGCTTGTTGGAGTTGGACATTACCTTTTTTGATGAGGTTTTGATAGAAGTGGACACAACGGACTTTAATCCGATCAGCTTCTATTATTGTTTGGAGGGCTATTGCGGGCACAAGTTCGGGTACCAGCCAGAAGAAAAGATCAAGATCATGGAGCAGTTCCAGTCCGTTATCCTTACCAATCGCGATGGTGGGATTACTGACAGGTATTTTCCCAAGGATGTAAAAATTTCCCAAACCGTGATACAGGTGCGCAGAAAACCATTTTTGCGCAAAAGATTGAACCAGGGCGAAGAACTCAATAAAAAGCTGTACCAAGTATTTTTGGATACCGACCACGAAAAGGTTTTTGCCTACTATGGATCCTACAACCTAAAAATGGCCGAGATGGTAACGGCCATAAAAAAGGTGAAGACCAAAGGAATGATCCGTATTATGATGATCGAGGGGCTGGTGTACCAGATTCTTTCCATGCACATGATCCAGCACAACAAAGAGGTGTTGGACAAACGGCCGCAGACCAGTCTGCTGAAAAGGGAGTTAAAAGTGGTTCGCAACTATGCCAAAAAGATAGAAAAGAACATTGCCAAGGATTTTTCGTTGGAGGACATTTCCGCCGAGACCGGGCTTACCCAGGCCAAACTACAGGAAGGCTTTAAACTGCTCTACAACAAAACGGTGACCGAATATATTAGGCACGCCCGCCTGGAACTGGCCAGAAACTACATTGCCACCACCGAAATGAACATCTCCGAAGTGGTCTACTCCATCGGGTTTACGAGCCGGAGTTATTTTTCCAAGATCTTTAAGGAGAAATTTGGGCTGAGCCCCAGTGAGTTCAAGAACAGTAAAAAAAGCGCCCATGTGGGGGGCTAACCGTTGTCTTGCTGCCTTACCGGTTCGCTAGAAAATTGCGGGGAGAGAGATTCATGGTAAAACATTTAAACGTCATAGTAAAAGAGGGAATTTTGTTTTGACTAAGACAATAGAATTAAGAAATAAAATAGTTCATCTTAAGCCAATAAAGGAAGAAACAAATACTAAGTATAAAGATGTATACAGGAGCTTGCTAAGGTTTAATTATGGTTACTCGCTTAAGACAGTAAGGGACTATATTAATTATTTTGAACCAAATCTAATTGAGGATTGCAATTGCGGAAATGAGTATTATTATAGTATTGATAACTTGTCTGATAAATGATGATAAACTCATTCGCCCCCTGAAAAAAGAAAAGCTCCGTAAGTCTTTGACCTACAGAGCTTCTTTGAAACTTAAAAGTGGTACCTCCAGGAATCGAACCAGGGACACACGGATTTTCAGTCCGTTGCTCTACCAACTGAGCTAAGGTACCAAGCTTTGTTAAGCGGGTGCAAATATAATTTCAAAATTAGGATATACAAACAAAAACCCGAAAAAAAGGTTTTGATTTTTTTCAATTAACGACCTTTGTAGCATGAATCTGGTAATCGACATCGGCAATACGTTGATCAAATACGCTGTTTTTGAGAACGGAAGCATCATCTACGACCATAGTTTCGAATCTGTGTTGTTCCTTTCCAAAATTAAGGAACTGTTCGAGAAATATCCCCGGATAAACAAGGCCATACTATCCTCCGTAGGTAAATTGGACCGAAAGGAACGGGACGTAGTGGCCCTTTTTTGCAAGGTGCACGTGCTTACCAGCGATTCCAAAATGCCCTTTAAGAACAGTTATGCCACACCGCAGACCTTGGGCGTGGACCGCTTGGCACTTGCTGCCGCCGCTTATTACCAAAATTCCCGTGGCAATACCTTGGTGATAGATGCCGGTACCTGTATCACCTACGATATGGTGAACAATGCAGGCGAATATGTGGGAGGGGCAATTTCTCCCGGCGTTCGGATGAGGTACCGCGCCATGCACGAGCAAACCGCCGGTCTTCCCTTGCTGGCCCCCGACGAACTTTTGGATTTTATCGGCAACAGTACCGAAACATGTATGCACAGCGGAGTTATAAACGGAGTGTCGCAAGAAGTTGATGGGGTAATCGACCAATATCGCTCTCGTTTTCAAGATTTAACAGTTATTTTAACAGGCGGGGACTCCCATTTTTTTGCCAAAAGGCTAAAAAACACCATATTTGCGAACTCCAAATTTCTCTTGGAAGGACTTAATTGCCTACTGGAATACAATACAAATTGAATGATTAAAAAGATTCTGATTGCTTTTCTCTGCGTGGTTGCACATGGAGCGTTTGCACAAAATGGAACCATTTCGCCATATTCTTACTTTGGAATAGGCGACGATAGGGACAAAGGAGCAGTGGATACCCAGATGATGGGGGGTGTAAGTATGTATGGGGACAGTATCCATATCAACCTTTCAAATCCGGCGGCATATTCCAAACTTAGACTGACCGCCTACACCGCGGGAATCTCCCACAAAGAGTATCAGCTCAAGAGCTGGAATGAGGAACAAAGAACCTCGGTGACCAATTTGGATTATCTGGCCATTGGCTTTCCATTGGCGAAAAACGTAGGATTTGGTTTCGGGATAATGCCCTATTCATCGGTGGGCTACAGTTTGAATTCAACTTCGAACTCGGCAAATGGGGAGGTCTCCAACTTTTTTGAAGGTGAAGGAGGGCTCAATCGGCTATATGCTTCCATTGGGTTTGAGCCTATTAAAAATTTGAGTTTTGGGGTTACGGCCAACTTTAATTTTGGCACCTTGGAATATCAAAGGATTCAAAGTGTGGAGGGCGTACAATTCGGAACTTTGGACGATCGCGAATCCAAGATAAATGGATACGATTTTAAATATGCCCTCAATTATAACCCGACCATTAAGGACAAATATACCCTTTACACATCCGTACTTGTAAATACGCAAGGAAACCTTACTTCGGAAAATACCCAGACATTGGGGTCGTTTTCACTGGTAACCGGAAACAATGTTGAGGTGGTGGATGTGGACTTGGATGCATCCAATCTTAGGAATACAGAGTTGAAAATACCCACTAGAACCACTTTTGGCCTCGGTTTTGGAGAAAATAAGAAATGGTTTTTGGGAGCAGAATACAGTTTTCAACAGATGGGCGATTTTGAAAACACCTTCCTAGGACTGGATAATATCGACTATGGCGATGCCAACACCTATGCTTTGGGAGGGTATTGGATTCCCGACTATCGTTCGTTGACCGGGTATTTTAACCGTATTACATATAGGGCCGGCCTTAGGTATGATGTAACCGGAATGACCATCAACAATAAAGAGATAAACAACTTTGGCATAACTTTTGGATTAGGTTTACCGTTGGGCGCAGATTTCTCTAACCTAAATGTAGGTTTTGAATTGGGAAGACGCGGAACAACAGATGCAAACCTTATAGAGGAAAGTTATTTTAAAGTCAATATAGGCTTATCGTTAAATGATAGATGGTTTCAACAAAGAAAAATTAATTAATAAGCCTTTTTTTAAAAAAATCATAAATAACCACCCATATAAGGCCCTGGAAAGGGATTTTTTAATGAAAATTTGTACTTTAACAGCTTTAAAATTAGAAAGATGAAAAAGAGACACTACTTAACAATGATAATGGTCACCATGTTGACGGGATTAAGTATGGCCCAAGCACAGAACCCCGAGTGTATGACCAATCTGTCTATTTACGCAGAACACGTAAAGGTGAAAAACTATGATGCAGCTTATGAGCCATGGAAAATGGTTTACGAAAGTTGCCCGGACATCAACAAGGCGAATTTCTCCTATGGAGAAAGAATCTTGAAAGCAAAGGTTGAGAATTCTACCGGAGCTGAAAAAGATGCTTACGTTCAGGATTTATTGTCCTTGTACGATAATAGTCTTAAGTATTTCCCGACCAATTACACCAAAGCAGGTGTGGCCATCGACAAAGCATTGTTGATGTACGAGAACAAAATGGCTTCCGATGAAGAATTGTTCACCATGTTGGACAAAGCCTTCCAAGAAGATCAGGAAAACTTTACCAACCCAAGGGCCTTGTACCTTTATTTCTCCAGCTTGGTAGATTTGCACGATGCTGGTAAAAGAGACCTTCAGGATGTTTTCAATACATACGATGATGTAACCGGTAAACTTGAAGAAGAAAACAAGAAATTGACCGATATAGTTACAAAATTGTTGCCAAAAGATTCTTTGGGCACGTTAACTTCCAAAGAAAAAAGAACCCTTAAGGTGGCCACAGTAAATTCAGAATCTTTCGGTAAAGTAGCTAGTAGTGTAGATTCCAAGTTGGGTGCGCTTGCCGATTGTGACAACCTTATTCCATTATACGAAAAGAGCTTTGATGAAAAGAAAGATGATGTAAAATGGGTGAAGAGAGCCGTAGGTAGAATGTTCTCCAAAGAGTGTACCGACGACCCTATGTTTAAAAAACTGTTCGAAGCCCAGTTGGCTTTGGACCCATCTGCCGATGCATACATGTACGGTGGTGTACTTAAACAAAAGTCAGGAGATATGAACGGTGCACTTGCTGATTTCAACAAAGCAGTGGAATTGGAAACAGATTCTTATAAGAAATCCGATATCCTTTATAAAATTGCGACCACAGTTAGAAACAGCAGCAAATCTCAAGCAAGAAGCTATGCGCTAAAAGCTATAGATGCAAATCCAGCAAACGGTAAGGCTTACCTGTTGATTGCCAATCTGTATGCATCTAGTGCCAATGCCTGTGGCGATACTCCTTTTGAAAAAAGAGCCATATATTGGAAAGCGGCCAGCATGGCAAGAAAAGCAGGTACTGTAGATCCAGCATTGAGTAGCCGAGCTAGTCAAACAGCAGCAAGTTATGATGCCAAAGCACCATCTAAAGAAATGATCTTTAGTTCAGGAAAAGCAGGTCAGACCATTACTTTCAGCTGTTGGGTAGGAGGTAGTGTTGCCGTACCTAGTCTATAAGGTGAAACAGAAATCAAAACATAGTTTAAAGAGCTTTGCCACGGTATTCACCGTGGCAATCCTTTTTATGTCCTGTGGTGATGGTTATGAAAGGGTGGGCGAGGAAGCAGTTAAACCCCTCTTCCCGCAAGGTGTGGCCCAAAACTTTACTTTGACCTATACCGAGACCGTCGAGGCGATGAGTACACAGGACTCGGCCAATTCCAGGGTAGTTGCCGTATTAACAAGTCCATTGTCTGAGGATTTTGATAACCAAGCCTTCAAGTTTCGTACCTTTCCAGAAGGCTTACAGGTGGACTTTTACGATGAAAAAAGTCAAAAAAGTGTAATCGTTGCCGATTATGGTATTGTATATTCACAGACTAATTTGATAGATTTGAGGGGGAATGTCATAATCAAAAGTCATGATGGTAAAAAATTGGAAACCGACCAGTTGTACTACGATAGAAAAAACAATTGGATATTTACCGAAGCTGCCTTTACATATACAAACCCCGAGGACGGAACGGTAATGGATGGTGAGGGCATGGACTTTAATAAAGATTTCACCTTTTTTAAGGCCCATAAAACTTATGGCTTAATGACAATAAAAGAAGAAGAATAGGATGATCAAAGTTTTAAGATATACAGAATACCTTTATTTGGCGGTAGCCGCCATTTCCATTTACAAGATTGCAACACTTTGGAGCGTTGATCCAAAGGAAACCTACATATTTATCTTCTTTGCCGTGGTGTCCATAGGCATGTTCATTTTTAGGAGAAGATATCGGAAACGTTTTGAACAGCGAAACAAGGATAATCAACAATAGCATTGGATTCTTCCGTAATCATCATCGTTCTTTCTCTGCTGTTTTCGGCATTTTTTTCGGGAATGGAGATAGCCTTCGTTTCCGCCAATAAAATCCATATTGAGATTGAAAAAAAGCAAGAAGGCTTCTTGGCCAAGGTACTCACCTTGCTTACCGATAAACCTTCAAAATTTATTGCCACCATGCTTATTGGAAACAATATTGCATTGGTAATTTATGGGCTTTTTATGGGGGATATGCTCATGGAGTGGTTCCAGAGCCTGCTTCCCTCCAATATTCAACTTGTCAATCTACTGTTGACGGACTTTAGCTTATTGTCGCAAACCATTATTTCCACACTTGTTATTTTATTGACGGCCGAGTTTTTGCCAAAAGTGTTTTTCCAGATATACGCCAACGTGCTGATCAAGGTGTTTGCCGTCCCGGCCTATGTTTTTTATCTGCTGTTCTCGGTAATTTCTTGGTTCGTTATCAAAGTGTCCGACTTTATATTAAGGATATTCTTCAAAACAGAAGGGGATGAAGTTCAACTGTCCTTTACCAAATTGGAATTGGGGGATTACATCACCGAACAAATGGAGACCGTAGAGGAGGAGGATGACGTAGATTCCGAAATACAGATTTTTCAGAATGCACTTCAATTTTCCACGGTAAAGGCAAGGGAAGTAATGGTTCCCCGAACCGAAATTACAGCGGTAGAACTTAACGAAACACCTAAAAACCTGACCAAACTCTTTACGGAAACCGGCTACTCAAAAATTTTGATATTCAAGGATAGCATCGATGAGATTATTGGTTATGTGCACTCCTACGAACTGTTCAAAAAACCAAAGACCATTAAAAGTATATTGCTTCCGGTTGAGTTTGTTCCCGAAACCATGCTTATCCAGGATATTTTGAATGTATTGACCAAAAAACGCAAAAGTATGGCGGTGGTTTTGGATGAATACGGAGGCACTTCAGGTATTTTGACGGTCGAGGACATTATCGAGGAACTTTTTGGAGAAATCGAGGACGAGCACGATTCCACCGATTTACATGAAGAACAGTTAGGCGAGAACGAATACAAGTTCTCTGCCCGGATGGAAGTGGATTATATCAATGAAAATTATAAGCTGGAGCTTCCGGAAGGGGAAGAATATGAAACATTGGGAGGATTGATCGTAAACCAGACAGGAGAAATTCCCGAACAAGATTCAGAAGTTACCGTGGACAACTTCACCTTCAAAATTTTGGAGGTGTCCAACACCAAAATAGACTTGGTAAGTGTACGCGTTCATACTGAAGATTAATAATTTCCACTCCTTTTTTAGCTTTCCTATTTGAAAAGAAAGTGGTATTTTCGCCCACTGAATTTAAAGAAAACAAGCAGTAAAATGGCAATATTAGAGAATATTAGAAAACGGACAACAGTTCTTATTCTAATTATTGGTTTGGCGTTGTTCGCGTTCGTAATATCCGGAGTATTCAGCAGTAACAATTTTGCTGGTGGAAAAGTGGGCTCCTCGGTCGCAGAAGTAAATGGGGAAAATATTCCAATAGAAGAGTTTAGGTCTCAGGTTGAAACAGCATCCAGAAGATACGGACCATCTGTTACCTCCACCCAATTGGTAAACATGGTATATGATCAAGAAATCAGAAAGGCCATCTTGAACCAACAGTTCGAAGATTTGGGCATTGATGTGGAAAGCGACCAAATCGTGGATTTTGTGAGAACATCAGGCTATGCACAGATTCCTGATTTTCAGGATGAAAATGGAGTGTTCAACGAACAGGTATTCAAAAGTGCCATTGCTGATTGGAGAGCAAATGATCCTTTGCGTTACGATGCTTGGTTGCAGGATGAAGAATCCATAATTCAAGCTGCCAAGGAGCGTATGTATTTCAACTTGGTAAAAGGTGGGGTTACTGCTACCTTGACAGAAGGCCAGTTGAACTATAATATGGCAAATGACAAAGTGGATATGCAATACGTTCGTATTCCTTACACCTCCATTCCAGATAGCACTATCGAAGTTTCCAAAAGTGATATCCAATCTTATATCGACGAACACAAAGCTTTGTTCAAACAGGATAAGGCACGTGATATTCGTTTTGTTTATTTTGAAGAAAAGCCATCTGCCGAAGATGAAAACAGTGTTAAGACCGCAATAACTGCTCTCTTGGATAACTCTGTGGAATATTCAGAAGCAAAGGATGCCAACGATACCATTCTTGGATTCAGAACTACAACGGATATGGCCGCTTTCTTGGACAGACATTCCGATGCGAAGTTTGATACCATTTACAAGGCCAAAAAAGACCTTCCTTCTGTAGTTGCCGACACTTTGATGGCAATGAGCGTTGGGGAAGTATACGGTCCATATAAAGATGGAAATGCTTATAAAGTATCCAAAGTAATGGACAGAAAAGAAAATGGAACTGCAAAGGCAAGTCACATTTTGATTACATGGGAAGGAGCAGAGCGTGCCAACCCATCCATTACCAGAACCAAGGAGGAAGCAGAAGCCGAAGCAAAAAGACTTTTGGCAGAAGCTAAAAAAGAAGATGTACTCTTTACAACTTTGGCAAGGGAGAATTCAGATGGACCATCAGCCCCACGTGGAGGTGACCTCGGATATTTCCAAGAAGGAGTAATGGCCGACGAGTTCAATGATTTCTGTTTTGGAAACCCGACAGGGACCATTGGTTTGGTGGAAACCCAATTTGGTTACCACGTAATCAAAGTTGACGATAAGCAAGATGTGATTCAGGTAGCAACATTGTCGAGAGAGATAGAGCCATCAGAAGAGACCATCAATACCTTGTTCACCGATGCCACCAAGTATGAAATGGCAGTTATGGATGCAGAACCAGAGAACTTTGGGGATATTGCAAGGGAAAGTAGCTACACCGTTCGTCCAGTAAACAAAATCAAGGAAATGGAAGAGAACCTTCCGGGTCTTGGTTCACAGCGCAGTATTGTACAGTGGGCATTTAACGACGATACCAGTGTTGGCGATATCAAACGCTTTAACGTAAACAATGGTTATGCCGTGGTGCAATTGACGAAGAAATATAAGAAAGGACTTATGGCACCTGAGGATGCTTCAGCAACTGCGTTGCCAGCCATTAGAAAGGAGCGTAAAGCAGAACAGATAATTGCTGCCAATAAAGGTAAAGCAATGGACGCTATAGCTTCGGACAATGGTGTAAGCCTAAGTACTGCATCTGCAGTTACATTGTCCTCGCCAACGTTGCCAGGGGCAGGGAGAGAGCCATTTGTTGTTGGAAAGGCCTTTGCCATGGAGAAAGGCCAAACTTCTGATTTGCTTGAGGGAAGTACTGGTGTTTACATGATCAAAGTGACCAATAAAACTGAAGCAGCCGATGTGGAGAATTACAGCACCTATGCGCAAAATCTACAAACAAGTGCTGCTGCCCGAGTAAATGGGGCAGTGTACAATGCTTTAAAAGATAAGGCAGAGATAGAAGATAAAAGAGCGACATTCTACTAGGATTTAGCTAAAGATGATATAAAAAAGCCTCCCGATCGGGAGGCTTTTTTATTTACTTTCATGTTCATCCCATCGCATTTTATAACAGATATGGGTGATTTTTCCTTTAGGATTTACCGTGATTTCAAAACCTTGTTTGGTACGGAAATACGCATCCCGAAGGAAGTACCATTTGCCATTTTTAAAAAAGAATTCACGTTTATCCGGTTTCCAATCGGCAATCGGATATATATAATCCAAAAGTGCTTGAAAATTTGAAGCGGATGCTTCGTTGAGTATAAAGTCTTCACGTATATAACTCCTAAGTTCCGGTAGTGGAGTATCGGTTTTTATCCTCTCAAACCGTTTCACCTCTAAACCAGTGTCCACCACAATAAACTCATGAACCTCTTTTTCCTTTTCGCCATATATATTCTTTGTCTCTTGGGTGATATAGAACACATCATGCTTTAGAATATTCTGAACAGATTCCGAGGTGATTTGATTGTAATTTGTGGTGCAACTACTGTTGATAAAGTTATCGAGCCTTAAGATGGTTTCTGTGTCATTTTGACTAAACCCTAGGGTAGTAAATAGTAAAAGAAACCCGGCAATGGGATTTCTAATGAATTTAGTTTGGATTTGGGCCATTACTGTCAATAGTTTGATGAATAGATATCAAACATAAGAGCAATTGATTAAACTTTAGGGTGCCAATTGACGGACGCCCCGTTTGAGTTTACGGATGAGCAAAAATTCCGAAAAAAGGCCTCTTCGGAGGAAAAAACTATAGTGACATTTTGGAATAGGAAATCACCGTTTCAAAACCTTTGGACTTAAAATAAGAGCGTGTTTTGTCATCACCCGTGGCCAAAACAAAATCCCCGCCCCATGCGCCAAGGCTCTTAATCGCCCCAAAATAATCTGGAAAAAGGCGTTGTTTTACAGGCTGAATTTTTAAAACTTTGGAAAGTAGGGACTCATGTTCCTCCATCAATGTCTCAAAACCGGATAATGTAGAGGCTCCAATCATTTTTTTTGTAATATCTGAAACTTCTTTAACCAGTTGGGGTTTGTCAAACTGTTGTTCTCTGTAATTGACAATGGCCTCTTTGCTGTTTTGTTTCCGGTTGAGGTGGATAAAAAAGAAGTGTTCCTTGAAAATTGGGTCGAAATCAATTTCTTCAACTTGAGGATTGCCATCTTTTAATTGATAGGTCAACGGCGAATTGTATTGGGCGCAAGCAATGTCGTATCCGCTTCCACCAAAAGCATTTTGTAAAAGCTGAAAGGCGTCAACCCGCGCCCATTGGGCAATATTGTTAATAAGAGTTGAGGAAGAACCCAATCCCCAGGATCTTGGAAAAGTAAGATGGGTCTCAATCTGGAAACCATCGCTTTCGGTCAGTAAAAGAGGATTTTGGGCATTTGCTTCCAGAAGCAACGACGTCAAGGTCTTGGCTATGGTCTCATCAGAAGTGGAAACTACCCGTAAATCTTTGAGGTCAAACTTCGCGGAAAACCAGATTTTGTCATTTTCATCTAGACTGGTCCATTCCAGAAAACCGGATGTAGTGGGAGTCACATGGAGCGATTGCCCATAACTGGAAGGTATGGCAAAGCCCAAAGCACCATCCAAAACGGCATACTCACCTGATATCAATAACTTACCGTTGCTATAAAATTCCTTCTTCATTACTTCGATTTAATTCGTTCCAAAGCCTCCTTAACTGACGCGTTGGTTACAGTTTCATCTTTAAAATGTTTGACCATTTTCCGTTTTTCTTCTTCTGTGGCTCCCAATTGATTCAACATGTTCAATAAATGCATTTTCATATGACCTTTTTGAATTCCTGTGGTGACCAAACTACGTACTGCCGCAAAATTTTGAGCCAATCCAGCTACGGCCACAATTTGCATTAATTGCTTTGCTGATGGATTCTGAAGAATTTCCAAAGCCAATTTTACCAACGGGTGCAAGGTGGTCAATCCGCCAACGGTTCCAAGGGCGAGGGGAACCTCAATCCAAAACCTGAAAATACCATCTTCAATTTTGGCATGGGACAGGCTTGAATATTGCCCATCTTTGGCGGCATAGGCGTGTATACCGGCTTCCACGGCCCTAAAGTCATTCCCTGTGGCAAGTACTACGGCATCTATCCCGTTCATAATACCTTTATTGTGCGTAACTGCCCGGTAGGGTTCTGCTTTGGCGATGTTAACGGCGCGGACAAATTTTTCCGCAAAATCTTCGGAAGGCATATCCGTGTTCCCCAGTTCGGATATAGGGCAACTTACCTCTGCCTTCACCAAACAATCGGGTACGTAATTGGATAGGATGCTCATCACCACCTCGATGTTTTTTTCTTCTTCCGTAAAATCAATAAAAGAATTTGCTTCTTCCTTTAGGGTCTTGGCAAACTGCTCCAAACATGAGTTGATGAAGTTGGCCCCCATGGCATCCAGCGTCTCGAAGGTACAATGTAGCTGAAAATAGCCATCGATTTTATCGGTAAGATTCCGTAGTTCGATTGCATTTATGCCCCCACCGCGCTTTTCCATACTTTGGGTTATGGAGGCGACACTCCTGAGCAGCTCAGGTTTTACGGAATCAAAGAACCTGGAAAGTTTTTGTTTATCACCTTTATATATAAAGTGTACCTGCCCCACTTTTTCGGTACCTATAATCTCAGCTTTAAAGCCGCCGCGTTCCAACCAAAACTTGGCCGCTTTGCTGGCCGCTGCAACAACGGAACTTTCTTCGATGGCCATGGGAATGGCATAAAGCTTGTCGTTTATCTTAAAATTTGGCGCTATGGCAAAAGGCAAATAGTAATTCGAAACGGTGTTTTCAATAAACTCATCGTGCAATTTTTGTACCCTTGGGTCCATGTTCCAATATTGTTCCAGCACCTGTTTTGTCCCTTTTGGGTCTTTGGTACAGTTATTGGTAATCCAATCAATCTTTTGGGTTTTGGTAAGTTTGGAAAATCCTTCAACGGGAGTGTTCATAAAGCTGGGTTAAAGCATTCAAATATACGTATAATGGGAATTTTGCCAGAGATTCTAAAAATTGATGAAAAACGGTTCGAACCAAAGGTTAAAATTTGTTGCAAATGCAACATCAAAATTTATTTTTCCGATAAATATTAGTAAACTTGGGAGTTTTTAATCAATTTTTTCACTTCATGAACAAACAGTCTTTTCTATTCCTATTCTTATTGGGAGTTGTTACTTTTTCTACAGCACAAAAGAAAAAAATAACCCTCGAAGAGATTTTTGGAGGAGAGTTTAGGACAGAATACATGGATGTCCTACGATCCATGAACAATGGTACACAATACACCATATTAAATACATCGCGTTCCCCGCGTTCCAGTAGTCTGGATAAGTACGATTACGAAACTTTGCAAAAAGTGGAGACCATAGTAGCATCATCGGATGCGGTACCCTATTTTTCATCCTACAGTTTTAGTGATGATGAATCCCAAGTGCTTTTGGCGACGGAAGTTGAACCTATATTTAGACGTTCCCGTTTAGGGATTTATTATGTGTACGATATAGCATCGAAAGAATTGGTGAAAATATCGGAGGTCAAAATCCAAGAGCCTACCTTGTCACCGGACGGGAGTAAAGTGGCTTATGTTCTCGATAACGATCTATATGTTATGGACTTGGCGGAGCGAACTACCAAGCAGGTCACCACCGATGGAAACAAAGGAACGATTATTAATGGTGTGACCGACTGGGTGTATGAAGAAGAGTTTGGTTTTGTCCGCGCTTTCGAATGGAACAGCGATGGTTCCAAAATTGCCTTTCTCCGATTTGATGAAACAGAGGTTCCCCATTTCTCCATGGATGTTTATGGCACGGAACTTTATCCTTCCCAGCATGAGTTTAAGTACCCAAAAGCAGGTGAAAAGAATTCTATTGTAACATTGCATATGTTTGATGTAGCGTCCGGAGCTATTTCAAACGTGGATTTGGATGGTGCCTACTATATCCCAAGAATCAAATGGATGAACAACCCGGACCATTTGAGTGTTCAGACTATGAACAGGCATCAGAACAACTTGAAACTTTATGATGTAAATGCCAAGGATAATTCTGTAAGCGTTCTATTGGAAGAGACCGATGCAGCTTATGTTGATATTGATGATGACCTAACTTTTTTGGCCGATGATAGTTTTATCTGGACCAGCGAAGCTGATGGCTACAATCATTTATATTTATATGGTCGATATGGAAAATTGAAAAATCAGATTACCGAAGGACCTTGGGAAGTGACGAGTTACTATGGATATGATGAAAAACACGACCGAATTTTTTATCAGTCCGTAGAAAACGGTTCCATCAATAGGGGAGTGTATAGTATTTCCAGTAAAGGGAAGAAAAAGAAAGCATTATCTACGGATGAAGGTACCAACTCGGCTTCCTTCAGTAGTGATTTTACGTACTATATCAATACATATTCAAGTGCAGACATGCCATATCGGTTTACTTTGCACGATGCATCAAACGGTAAATTGGTAAAGGAGATCAAGGACAACTCGGAACTGCTCAATAAATTGGAGGGGTATGAGATTGCGCCCAAAGAATTTTCTACCATCAACATAAATGGGTACGACCTTAATATGTATATGATGAAACCCGCCGATTTTGACCCAAACAAAAAATATCCCTTGTTCATGTTCCAATATAGCGGACCCGGTTCGCAACAGGTGGCCAATCGATGGATGGGTACTCGGGACTACTGGCATCAGGTGTTGGTTTCTGAAGGGTATATCGTTGCCTGTGTAGATGGTAGGGGTACAGGATTAAAAGGGCGCTACTTTAAAAAATTGACCCAAAAGGAATTGGGGAAATATGAAGTGGAAGACCAAATCGACGCTGCAAAAAAGTTAAGTGAGCTTTCCTATATTGATGAAGATAGAACCGGAATCTGGGGTTGGAGTTATGGAGGATTCATGTCCACTAACTGTATATTAAAGGGCAATGATACCTTTGAAATGGCCATCGCTGTGGCACCGGTAACTTCATGGCGTTTTTACGATACCATTTACACCGAACGCTACATGCAAACGCCGCAGGAGAACCCAACGGGGTATGACGATAACTCACCGTTCAACTATCCAGAATTGTTGAAAGGGAAATATCTTTTGGTACATGGCTCCGGTGATGATAATGTACATGTGCAGAATACCATGAGAATGATAGAAGCACTCGTGCAGGCCAATAAACAATTCGACTGGGCCATTTATCCCGATAAAAACCACGGTATTTATGGCGGCAACACTAGCCTGCACCTGTATACCAAATTGACCAACTTCGTTAAAGAAAACTTATAATCAAACTATAAAATATGTCAGCAGTAACCAAACCAGTAGAAGAAAAGCAGTTATTCGGTCATCCAAGAGGATTGTTCTATCTCTTTTTTGCCGAGCTATGGGAGCGTTTCAGCTTTTATGGAATGCGGGCCTTACTTACCCTTTATATGGTAGATGTCATCTTTGCCGCTTTAATGGAAAGAGATTACGCCACTGCTGCGGTTTATTCTTCTTATGGTTCTTTGGTATATGCTTCAACAGTTATTGGAGGTAGAATATCGGACAGTATTTTGGGTATGCGCCGCTCTATTTTCTTGGGTGGTATTTTAATGTCATTGGGGCATTTTGTTCTTGCCATAGAAAACAACATCACTTTTTTTCTCGCATTGTCCTTGATTATAGCCGGTAATGGTTTCTTTAAACCTAATATCTCAACCTTTGTTGGGTCGTTGTACAAAGATGGAGACCCTAAAAAAGATTCAGGATTTACCATTTTTTATATGGGAATCAATATCGGTGGATGGGTGGCTCCTTTGTTATGCGGATTTTTGGCTGCCAAATATGGATGGCACTACGGGTTTGGATTGGCTGGGATAGGAATGCTTACTGGCTTGATTGTTTTTTGGAGCGGTATCAAAAAAGGAGTGTTTGGTGATAAAGGCTTACCTCCCGAAAATGGAAATATAGAAAAAAAGGTCTTTGGGCTTAAACAAGGCATTTTGGTACCGGTACTCGCATTCGCCTCGGTTCCTGTGATAGCATATTTATTATCAGCATACAAAGCATTGGGCGCGGAAGGCACTTTTTTTGGAGATCAAAATATTGTGAACGTTATCTTCAAGTTGATCGGTATTTCAATTTTAGTGTATCTCGGATATATTATGTACCAGGCCTCGGTGGAGGAGCGAAAAAAACTTTTTGTAGCTGTACTTATTACGTTTTTCATGACCATTTTCTGGGGTTTTCACGAATTATCAGGGAGCGTGATTACCCTGTTTGCTGCTCGTAATGTGGATTTGGTAGGAATTATGTCCGCATCGCAGACCAATTCTTTGAACTCCATGTGGATCATTATTTTGGCAATACCTATTTCTCTAATGTGGCAATGGCTGTCCAAAAAGAATTTGAATCCAAGAACGCCCTATAAATTTGGAATGGGTCTCTTGTTCGCAGGTATCAGTTTTTATGCACTGGCCATTAGTGGTGCAAGTGCCAACGAAAATGGATTTGTACCGTTTACTTATCTATTGTTAATGTACTTCTTGTTGTCTGTGGGTGAATTGTTCATGTCACCGGTAGGACTATCCAAAATTACCGACCTCTCACCAAAACGAATAGTCGCTTTCATGATGGGAGTTTGGTTCCTTTCTTCAGCATTTGCATTTCAAGTAGTGGGCTTTATAGGTAAACAATTGGCCATTGAAAGCACAGATGCCGATGTTAGTGGTTTTAGTACCCTTACGGTATACACGGATGGGTTTATGCTCATTGCTCAATATGCACTGGGTGCCGGAATTTTGGTAATTTTAGCCTCGCCTTTAATAAAAAAGTTGATGGGCAACGTACACTAGAAACCAACTCAGAATTTAAAATCATAAAATCCCTTTTCACCCGTATAGTGGAAAGGAATTTCTTTTTTGATGCACGTCGCTTGCCATTTGGATATTACACTCGGATAGCTACTGCCATCGGCAAATATTTTTTTCGGTCGAATGGAATCAATAAGCCGTTCCAGATTAATTTTTGAAGATTGGGTCAGTAACAGGTAGTCTAATTGCTCTTCCAGAGGAAGAACGCCCAAACTATCCATAACAAATAGTTTTTTGTCACCGATTTGGTAACTGTTTCGTAATACTGATGTATCTACTTTTTGAATCCGTTCTGCTACCGCATAATCAGTAGAAATAGTGCCAATATTATCGCTGTCCGAAGTGATTACGGAAAGTGAATCCCCTAATTGATGCAGTAAAATGGTATTTCTGGTTCGGTGTGCTAATACGATAGTTTCCTTTTGGTGCACTTGGGTTTGATTCCAAATCGTCCAGCTTTGAAAAACAATCAGGCCGCCAAAGAAAAACAAGGCCGATTTCAATCGGGGACGGGATAGGAATACAACCAAAGCAATAATGACAGCATATCCGATTATCATTTGAACTGAATCAAAAGGAATATTTCTGATGATGAAACCTTCCTGCCGAGCGACCCAACCAACAATCGAATTCATCAGTTGAATTGTCCAATTAAAACCATCGACCAAAAATTGCGGTAAAAGATTGGTCAAAGCCAATAGGATGACCACGATTCCGAGACCCAAAATCAAACCTAAAAATGGAATAACCAACAAGTTGGAAACAAAAAATAATGCCGGAAACTGATGAAAATAGAACAAACTGATGGGCAAAACGCCCAATTGTGCGGCAACGCTTACCGAGAGCAGCTGCCATGCTTTTCGAACTACGATGTTATCTGGAAACCAAAATTTCTGGAGTTGGGGATAGACCCAGACAATGGCAAAAACTGCCGCGTAGCTCATCTGAAACCCTACTTGAAACAGGAACAGTGGCTTAACCAATATAAATGAACAGCATGGAAAGTGCTATAATGTTAAATGAGTTAGTAGGTCGGTTAAGGTAGAGCGAGTAGGCAACAAACGAGAACATGGTAACAGCCCTAACAATGGAAGGCGAGAGACCTGCCACAAAGGCGTAGCTCCAAAGTAGCAAAACCACAAAGATGAGTTTTATGGTTTTACCTTTAGGTAAGCGTTCCAATGGAGATAAAAGAAACTCCAACAAAAATAAAATGATGCCTACATGCAGCCCGGAAACCGCTAAAATGTGAACCGCTCCAGCATTTTTGTAGTCATTGTAGGTAGCTTCGGAAATATCGTCGCGCTTTCCTAAAATGAGGGCCTGTATTACTCCGAGCTCTTGGTGCCCAAAATTTCTACTTTTCAATTTTGAAATAATGTGTTCCCTAAAATTGGATGCCATGCCGAACAAGGTTTTGGAACCTTGCGTTACAATAATTGACCGATAGTTTGTCCTGATTTGATGTTGGATACCTTGTTTTTGTAGATAGTCTTGGTAATCAAATTGATGTGGATTCAGTGGTGGCCTAATTGCTTCAGGATTGGTAAGGGAAAGAAGCTCATCATCTACCTTTAAGGGTTTCGCAACAGAATCCAAAGTCAGGTTTAGAAGTAATTTTCCGGAGGCTCGTGTGTCGCCCACAGCAACCACTCGGGTTATATAACTTTGGGAATAGTCGTTGGGTTTTAGAACTTCTTCGACTTTCAACCGCCAAATTTCTTCTGTTTCAAGGTTTTTGGTGCTGTAATGGGATAACATCCCACGACCCAAGGAAATCCCGACCACCAAAATGCCCAAACTAATGGTTGTGAGAGCAATCAACACTTCGAAAAACGGGAATCCTTCACCATGTTGCCTTTTGCCAATTACATAGGCCAGTGGCAAAAGGACCAACATAACAAGTAAGGATAAAAGTGGTGTTCCCTCAAACTGATAACCGATAACGATGCCCAAAATCACCCACAAAGTGAGTTTTATGGACACAAAATTTAGCTGACGCACGTTACAGTATGCGCATGGCCTTTACAAAAGCGCTGTTCCAGTACCCTTCCCGTAATGAGGATACCAGTACGCCCCTTGAGGTTGTGGCGTGAATAAATTTAATGTCGTCACCGTCTACGTCCACCACCAAACCCACATGATTGATGCGTCGTCCCGTTTTACTGGTCTGGAAAAAGAGTAAATCCCCTTTTTCAACATCATTGACCCTGATTTTGTTGCCTTCCAAAGCCATTTGGTAGGATGTCCTGGGAAACAAAATATCATTCTCTTTTAAGGAAACATAGACCAGGCCAGAGCAGTCCATTCCCTTTTTTGTGGTGCCCCCATACTTGTACCGGGTTCCTGAATAACTTAATGCGGTGGAGATAATTTCGTTTGCCTTAACATTTTTACGCCCCTCTTTCTTGTTTTCCTTTTTAGGTACAATTTTAGGGGAAGTGTCTTCGGTGGACCCCTCTACCGAAACGGTTCGGGTCTTGCTGTAGGTGCGTCGTTTTTTGCCGGGGCCGCAAGCGGTAATGGCCAAAAACAACAGTAAGATTATGGTTTTTCGTAACATCCAAGAATAGATTTACATTCTTGGAAGATAAAACTACACATTTTTCACAATTAATCGGGCTGCCATTTGACTGGCTCCTTTTCCACCCAATTTTTCTTTGAGCAATACATAATCCGACAACATGCGTTTCCGTTCGCTTCCTTCTGCAATTTTGGAAAGCTCGTTCTTCAGGTTGGCAGTGGTCAGGTCATTCTGTATCAACTCTTTTACAACTTCCCTTTTCATGATAAGATTGACCAAGGAGATGTAATCCAAAGTGATGATTCGCTTTGCTATCTGATAGGAAATCCAATTTCCTTTGTAACAAACTACCTGTGGCACCTCAAAAAGAGCGGTTTCCAGCGTTGCCGTACCACTGGTTACCAGCGCGGCGTGCGAATGTTTTAAGAGAGTATAGGTTTTGTTGGAGACATATTCCACTTTATCACCTTTTAGAAATGGTGCATAAAATTCATCAGGAAGACTGGGGGCCCCGGCGATTACGAATTGGTAATCGGGAAAATCCTTTTTTACCGAAAGCATGATTTCCAACATTTTTTGTACTTCCTGCTTTCGACTTCCCGGTAACAAGGCAATTATAGGTTTTACGGGTTCAAGGTCGTTCTCCTTTCTGAAGGTTTCGTTATCTTGAAGTGGTGTGTTCTCAATGGCATCAATGAGAGGGTGGCCCACAAATTGGACCGGATAGCCATGTTTTTTTTCGTAAAAATCCTTTTCAAAAGGGAGTATTACGTACATGTTGTCTATATCTCGTTTGATTTTTGAGATACGCCCTTCCCTTGAGGCCCAAATTTGTGGAGAAATGTAATAATTGGTTTTGAACCCATTTTGTTTGGCCCACTTTGCGATTCTTAGATTAAAGCCAGAGAAATCAATAAAAATTACCACATCAGGATTAAAATCTTGAATGTCCTTTTTGCAATAGGAAATGTTCTTGAATATGGTGGGAATGTTCATCAAAACCTCCAAAAAGCCCATAAAGGCCATATCCTTGTAATGTTTTGCGAGCTCACCGCCAGCCTGCTGCATCAAATCACCGCCCCAGCAACGAATTTCTGCCGAGGTATCCTCCTTTTTAAGGGCCTTGATCAAGTTGGACCCGTGCAGGTCTCCCGATGCTTCACCAGCAATTATATAGTATTTCATTCTAAGTCAAGTTCAAACAACAGGTTCAATTTAATTTCAAGAAAAACATTCCATCTTAAATTTGTTCTTGTGTTTTAAGTTTTAGGACATCACTTTATATATCATAATAACCAGCGCTGTGACCAATGTTGCCAGCATCACGCCTTTGGCCCTTTGGTCTCTCTTTATTCGCAAAAAACCGAAAAAGGCCACTAAGTTCAATATAGCCCCAAGTGCCAATAAACTGCCAATATGTCCTTGTTCTATGGCTGCATTAAATGTTTCCACTATCCCCAAATCAGAAAAAAGTAGAATGTAGAGCAGTGTTCCAAAAGTATTTGCAATTATTCCGACTATAAATCCTATGATGATCTCTTTGCTACCTTTCATTTAAGTTCCAGTTGTTTATTTGTTGTATGGCATGGTGTGCGGTAAGGTCGAACTGCGTTGGAACTACCGAAACATAGCCTTGGGCCAATGCCCATTCGTCTGTATCCTCTCCTTTGTCCAAGAGCTCAAATTCTCCCGTAAGCCAATAATAATCTTTACCAGATGGACTTGTACGTTTATCAAATTTCTCTTTCCAATTGCCACGAGCCTGCCTACAGATTTTAATGCCCTTGGGGCCCTTCTCTGTCTTGGGAATATTTACATTTAGGACCGTTCCTTTCGGGATTCCGTTGTCCAGTGCCTCTTCAACTATTTTTTTGACCGAATCCAGTGCGGGTTCAAAATTGGCATCCCATGAATAATCACATAACGAAAATCCGATGGCCGGTATTCCTTCGATGCCCGCCTCTATGGCCGCACTCATGGTGCCGGAATAAATTACGTTGATGGAAGAGTTGGACCCATGATTGATTCCGCTTACGCAGATGTCCGGGGTTCCATCCAGAATAACACGAAGTGCCAACTTTACACAATCGGCAGGTGTGCCGCTGCAGCTATACTCGCTTGGTGCCCCTTCCTTATGGTCCACTACCACCTGCTTGGAAAACAACGTGCTATCTACGGTAATGGCATGCCCCATACCACTTTGCGGACTGTCCGGAGCCACGACAACAACATCGCCCAGTTCTTTCATGGTGCGTATCAATGCCCTTAGGCCAGGTGCCGTAATGCCATCGTCATTGGTGACAAGAATCAAGGGTTTTTCCATGTCAGATAATTTAAAGCATAAAAATACGTTTTTCATAAGGATATGGAGCTTTGTCCGTTTAACAAAAAATTAAATCCAGCCATCGGGGCTGGCACGGTTTTTTCTGTATCTTAGAGAATTCATACAATTAGAAAAGATGGATGGCGCAATGAAGATTTGACGGTTTGAGGTCAGATAGTTTCGCTCCAGAAAAATGAGATTATGAAAAAGAACTTTATTTTGGCACTATTGGTTATTCTTGTTGCAGTAGCTTCCTGCAGTTTTACCAATAAGTCTTTTGATAACGACGACAAGGATAAATTTTTGTTGGAATTGATTTCCTACGTACTTGAAAAAGGGCACTATGAGCCCAAAGAAGTAAACGATAGCTTCAGTTCCAATGTTTTTGATGACTTTATACAGGTTATCGACCCTACCAAAAGATATTTTTTGCAAAGTGATATCGACGAATTTGAAAAATATAGGTTCATGATCGATGATGAGATCAGGAACACCGATATCACCTTCTTCAATGTTGTGTACCAACGCTTGATGGTTCGTATGCAAGAGGCAAAGGAAATTTACGGAGACGTCCTTGCCCAGCCTTTTGATTATACTATAGATGAAACCATCGAGATAGACTACGACAAACAAGAGTTTGCTACCAGTAAAAAAGAGCTTAAGGAGCGTTGGAGAAAACAATTGAAATACAATACCCTTAACGTTTTCGATAATAAGATTGAAAATCAGATAGCTGATTCAGAAGCAGATTTGGAGGTTGATGCTGCCTATGCTTTCAACGAAATTCCAGGTTCCATAGATAAGGTCACAACAGAAGAAGAAGCCAGGGAGGTTACAAAAAACACCTTGGATGAATTTTTTGATTTCGTGGACGATTTGGAACGTAAGGATTGGTTTGTTCAGTACTTGAATACCATTGTAGAAGAATTTGACCCTCATACTTTCTATTTTGCCCCAGAAGAAAAAGAGAAGTTCGATATTGGCATGTCCGGTAAGTTTGAAGGAATCGGCGCCAGATTGCAGAAGAAGCCCGAAGGAGCAAAGATCGTGGAAATTATTTCCGGGGGACCCGTTTGGAGGGACCAGAGCCTTGAAGTTGGCGATCAAATCCTTAAAGTTGGTCAAGAAGGAGAGGAGCCCATCAATATTGTGGGAATGCGATTGGAAGACGCCATTAAATTGATCAAAGGTCCAGAAGGTACCGTAGTGGACCTTACTGTAAGAAAAGTAGATGGAACTATTGAAACAGTATCCATCACCAGGGATGTAGTTGAGCTTGAAGAATCCTATGCAAAATCCGCGACAATCGATGCTGGGGAGAATAAATATGGATTGATCAACCTTCCTAAGTTTTATATTGATTTCGAAGATTATGCCGAAAGGAATGCCGCTACCGATGTTGCCAAAGAATTAGAACGACTCAAAGAAGCAGGTGCAGAAGGAATTATCCTGGATTTGAGGGACAATGGCGGAGGATCTTTGAAAACGGTGGTTGATATGGCAGGACTCTTCATCAAGGACGGACCTATAGTACAGGTGCGTTCCTCCGGTCAGCGCAAAGAAGTCCATGAAGATAAAGACGAAAGGATCCAGTGGGATGGTCCATTGGTGATTTTGGTGAACGAATTATCCGCATCGGCCTCCGAGATATTGGCCGCTGCAATGCAGGACTACAAAAGGGCTGTTATTATCGGAAGCAAACAAACTTTCGGAAAGGGAACCGTTCAAAATATATTTCCTTTGGATGATATAGTGAGAGGGAACGAACATGGGGATTTAGGAGCCATAAAGCTGACTACCCAAAAATTTTACCGTATCAACGGAGGCTCTACTCAATTGGAAGGTGTAAAAAGCGATATTGTAGTTCCAGACAGATATAGTTATATCGATTTGGGCGAGCGAGATCAACAGAACCCATTAGGTTGGGATAAAATTACCGCTGCCGACTACAAAGTATGGGATGGTTACATTGATTTTGAAGATGCCGTTAAAAAGAGCAAGGAACGCATGGCCAAGAATGAGCAGATCAAGCTTATCGAGGAAAATGCCAAATGGCTGAAGGAGCAACAGGATGAAAATGTGATTTCCCTGAACTATGATAAATACGTGAGCAAAGAAGAAGAAGCAAAGAAACGTTCGGAAAAATTCAAAAGCTTAAGGGATTACGATTCCAAATTGTCCTTTAGTTCACTAAACTATGAGAAAGAATTGTTCACCCAAGATTCTGTATTAAGGGAAAAAAGAGATAGATGGCACAAGGATCTAGCCCGTGATATTTACGTGGAAGAGGCCGTAAACGTGCTCAAGGATCTTCATAAGAACAATATCAAGAAAAAAGACGGCGAATTGGCCAGCGTTAACAAAGGCTAAGATTGTCCGATGAAATATAAAAAAGCCAACTCCGAGGAGTTGGCTTTTTTTGTTGTGGCCAGTTGACATAAATAGAAGAATATGATCAAAGAAGTTTTATTTTTTTAGGATGTATTTATTTGCAAAATTTGGCCCTTAAACCCGATCAAATTTATTTGATGAAGAATAGAACCCTTTACGCGGTGTTGATGTTTATTTGTATCGTTGGTTTTTGGCTGTTCGAAAACTTTTATACGCCAGCAACCTATTCCAAACCCAACGGGTCGGAAACCAATATGGTCGAAGCCAATCTGTTGCCGCGCTCCACTACAGGAGAGATTGTGGAACATAGCTACTATACTTTGTCTTACAGCGAACCGTTTGAGCAAGCGGAATGGGTGGCATATGTGCTCAAGCAAGAGCACTTGACCTACGATGATAGGGAACGGCCATATTTTATCGAGGACCCAAAGGTATCCACTAAGTCGGCCGATTGGCGAAATTATAGAGGTTCGGGATATGATAGGGGCCATTTGCTTCCGGCAGGTGATCGCCGGTTCTCGGAACAAGCCTATAACGAAACCTTTTATACCAGTAACATTAGCCCCCAGAACAAAGATTTCAATGCTGGAATCTGGAACCGTTTGGAACAGCAAGTGCGTTATTGGTGCAAAAAGTATGGAGAACTCTTTGTGGTTACCGGAGGTGTTTTGGAAGAAGGTTTGCCACAAATAGGGGATGAAGATGTGGATGTGCCCCGAGCATATTATAAAATTGTGGTAAAAGGTTCCGGGGACAATACAAAGGTTCTTGCTTTTTTGATTCCAGCGGAAGAAAGTCAAAAGCCATTACAGGATTTTTTGGTTTCCGTGGACGAGGTCGAGAAAAGGACAGGAATCGATTTTTTTGAAATACAGCCTGATGCGTGGCAGTCGCGGATCGAGTCAAAAGTAAATGCCGAAGGCTGGAAATTCTAAATGCCGTCCTTCAAACGGTTGGAGTCCAGTTTCAGGAAAATAAATAATAGCATTGTGAAGAAAATCAAACCGGAACCACCATAACTAAAAAAGGGCAATGGAACCCCAATAGTAGGCAACAGTCCGATTACCATTCCTATATTGATAAAGTAATGGAATACCAAAATCGAGATTACACCATAGCCGTACATTCGGCTAAAATCGCTCTTCTGACGCTCCGCTATATATATCAACCGTAAAAAGAACAGGGAGAACAATAAAATTACAGTGGCAGTACCCAAAAAGCCCCACTCTTCGCCAACGGAACTAAATATGTAATCGGTATGCTGTTCAGGTACAAAATCACCCTTGGTCCGGGTGCCTTCAAGGAATCCTTTACCTGTAAATCCACCGGATTCAATTGCTTTTTCAGATTGATAGGTGTTGTAACCAATGGTCTTTCGGATTTCGTCCAATTTATCCTCATCCTTTTCCAAGCTCAACCACAGTGCAAATCGGTCTCGGTGACGCTGTTCAAAAACGTTCTCGAAAACAAAATTTACGGACAGGGAAAACAGAATGGAAACCACAATTACACCCAGTACGGGAAGCAAAGGAATCTTAACCGAAGCCTTTTTGAAGGTATAGACCAATAGGGTGAGAATAATCAATCCAATGGAGACCCAGACAGTTCCGAACATCAAGGTAGTGGCAAACAAGACTACGGCGAAGATCAAAATTCCCAAATAATAAATAGGAAAACCTTCCCTAAAAAGTACAAAGAACAGCGAAAAATATATCAACGAACTTCCAGGGTCGGGCTGTGGTAAAATCAAAATAGCGGGCAACAGAATAATTATCAAGGCATAAATTTGATGCTTTCCCGTTCGTATATCCGTTTGTATATCGCTTAAAAACTTAGCTAATGCCAACGAAGTGGTAACCTTGGCCAGTTCCGAAGGCTGCAGGTTAAAAAAACCAAGATCATACCATGATGTGGCTCCAGCTATGGTTTTTCCGAAAACAAACAATCCTAACAAGAGAATTATGGAGACTACATAGAAAATTGAAGAAAATCGTTCAAAAAAGTTAGATTCAACAAAAAGCACGAATATGATTCCCAAAAAAGCCACACCCATAAAAAAGAGTTGCTTTCCATAAAGGGTTGAGAAATCAAAAATTGATGTGTCCGCATCTCCTACCGAAGTTGAGTAAATGTTGAGCCATCCTATAAAAACCAAAAGCGCATAAAGGATTACACTGATCCAATCCAACCTGCCAAACGGCCCTCTACCAGACATACTCGTTTATCTTGAATGGTTCGCCGCTGTAGGGTTTGGCATACTCGTGTTCCAAAGTTTTTTCCAACATGCGTTTTTCCAGGTCTGTCCTTGTAATTTCCCCTTTAATATATTTTTCAATCAATAGAGAGGCAATATGTCCAGCATATCGAGAACCATAATACCCATTTTCAATATAAACTGCCAAGGCTATCTGAGGGTTTTCAACAGGAGCAAAGGCTACAAAAACGGAGTGGTCCGTCAATTGCATCCGTTCGCCATCAATTCGGATATAATTTTCAACAGTTCCGGTTTTACCGGCAATATCGATACCTGGAATTTTTACCCATCGAGCAGTTCCGTAATTATATACATTTGCCATTCCCTCGATTACAGGATCAAAGTGTTTTCTGTCTATGGTGGTGTAATTGGGTTCGGTGTACTTAGGGTCTATCTTTCCATTGTTACCGATGCTCTTTATGATATGGGGCGTATAAAAATAACCTCTATTGGCAATCGCTGCGGTCATATTGGCCAATTGTAATGGGGTAGCGGCGATTTCCCCTTGACCGATAGAGTTGGATATGATGGTGGAAGCAGCCCATCTGCCATCCCCGTACCATTTGTCGTAATAAGCAACATCTGGAATTCTTCCAGGGGCTCCCGTTGGAAGGTCTGTCCCCAAATAACCACCCAGACCAAAACTTTTCATATGTTTTTCCCAAACATCCATGCCTTTATCCGTGGTATTGTACTTATCAAAAATCTTACGGAACACTCCCGCAAAATAGGCATTACAGGATTGATAGATTCCAGAGTTTAAATCTCTGACACCACCTCCACAGTGACATCCTCTGAGTGTATTGCCAACATAAAAACCATGGTAACATCTGATTTTGGTATCCTCATTTATTACTCCTTCTTGAAGGCCGATCAGCGCATTTAGCGTTTTAAAGGGTGATCCAGGCGAGGGTTGGGCCAAAATGGAACGGTCCCATGTGGGTTTGGATATGGTGTCGTAATGGAGTTTGCTATAATTTTTGGAGCGTTCCCGGCCAACCAATAGGGCCGGATCATAAGTTGGACCAGATATCATGGCCAAGATTTCGCCAGACTTTGGTTCAATGGCAACGATGCCGCCACGTTTACCGTGCATCAACTTCTCGCCATACTCTTGCAGGGTTTTATCCAGTGTAATATGGATTTCTTTGCCTTGTTGTGGCAAGGTGTCCAGTTTTCCTTCCTTATAAGGGCCTATATCCCTGTTGAAACGATCTTTTTGAATATGCTTTACCCCTTTTTGACCCCTTAAAATTTCCTCATACTGTTGCTCAATACCCGTTCTACCTTTTAGCTCGCCTGCAACATAATAGGGGTTGTTCTTAAGGTCCCACTCGTTCACCTCGCTGATGTATCCGAGCACATTTGCGGCACTTTTGGTGTTGTAGTAACGCAGGGAACGTTTTTGAATATAAAAGCCATTGTAGTGGCGCATTTTTTCTTGAAGTTTGGCATAATCTTCCTTGGAAAGCTGGGGCACCAAAACAGAGGGTAACCTTGGGGAATATACTCTTGCTTTTTCCATTTTGGAAAGGAACTCCCCCTTTTCAATCCCCAATAGACCACAAAACTCCAACGTGTCCAATGGCTTTACTTCCCGGGGGATTACCATGACATCGTATGCGGGCTGGTTGCCTACAAGAAGTTTTCCGTCCCTGTCATAGATATAGCCTCTTTCTGGGTAGTCGTACACTTTTTTTATTGCAGGATCATCCAATATTTGGTCTGGCGAAAACCGGAACAATTGCAAATAGGAAAGCCTTCCTATAAAGGTGAAGCCTATAAGTACAATGACGGATGAAAGCAATAATTTTTTCATGATAGACCTAAATTCTTGAGTTGCACATATAACCCAACGATAAAAACTACGTTTTTATTCGCTCTTTGGACTAAAAAGTGAACTGAATAATACACAAAGTATTAAAGTTACCGTTCCCGTGGCAAAAACTTTTTTCAAAATTAACAGGATATGGGCGATACTTAAAATTTCAAACGAAAAGAATATGAGATGATGAACAAAAATAAGAAGCGCCATAAAAGTAATTCGCTGCAACTTGGTCGTGTTTTTAAAACTAAAATTTTGAAAATCATAGTTCACGCCAAAGCAAAAACGCATTATGGCAGGTCTTGCATAAGCAATGGTGACCGATGCCAAGGCGTTCAATGCAAGGCTGTCCGAGAAAATATCGATGACCAATCCCAACAGAAAAGCCGTAAGCATAAAAATGGCACGATTCCTTTTAATGGGATACCAGTAAAAGAAGATTACATAAACCATAGGGTTGATGAAACCCAGAAAATTGAGATTATTGAATATGAGCACCTGTGTGATGACCAACAACACAAACCGGAGAATATTTATGATGGGTGAATTGTTCATTCTATGGTTCTGGATTCAAGTTCCTCTATTTCTTCTTTATTCTGATTCTCGATTAAGTATACATTTTTAATGCTGGCCATATCGGAGAATAGCTCCACGTCAATATTGTAGAAACTTTTGGAATCGTTAAGATCATATTTCTTGATAACACCTATCGGAACGTTTTCCGGAAAAATGCTGGACATACCCCCGGTAACAATGGTATCTCCTACCACCAAGGGGACCAGTCTTGGAATATCGACCAGTTGCACCACAGAATAATCTTTTGTATCCCATACCAACGAACCAAAATATTCGGTGCCCTTTATTTTTGCGTTGATGTTGGATTTGGTGTTGAGCACACTTTGCACCGTAGCAAAATTATTCGACACATTTTCCACGATTCCCAAAATACCGTCGGTAGTGATTACACCCATATCTTGATGCACCCCATCTTTCTCTCCCTTGTCAATTAAAACATAATTTCGAGGCGAGGTAAAACTATTTTTTATAAGCCGGGCATTCAATACTTGATAAACGGCCAAAGTGGAATCCAAAGGTTCAATGCTATCATATTCTGTGTTGAAAAGAATTCTGCGCAATCGCTGATTCTCCTCGACCAATCTTTTGTTCTCCTCTTGCAGGTCGAAATAAGATGACACATCGGAACCGGCACCATAAATACTACCGGAGACCCAACGGGATGAATTAAAGAATCTGGATTGATGGTATGAATGGGACCGAATCGTCATCACCAAAGAAATAAACGCAAAAAACACATACAAAAATGCATTTCGATAGCGTAAAACAAAATTGATGATGCGTTGCATGCAATCGTATCGTTAAGAAGGTTTTTTCAACTCCTTGAAGGTAATAGAACTGTAAAGATTACAGCGCTATTTTATTAAAATACTTTTATAGCGTTCCAAGTTTTTAAGGGCAATACCTGTACCTCGAACAACCGCTCTCAAAGGATCTTCGGCAATGTAAACGGGCAAATCGGTTTTTTGGGAAAGCCTTCTGTCCAATCCTCGTAGCATGGACCCACCACCTGCTAAATAAATACCTGTGTTGTAGATATCGGCGGCCAACTCTGGAGGAGTTTGCGATAGGGTTTCCATAACAGCGTCTTCCACCCTTAAAATACTTTTGTCCAAGGCTTTGGCGATTTCTCGGTAAGAAACCTGAACTTGTTTTGGTTTACCTGTCAAAAGATCACGACCTTGGATGGATTTGTCATCCGGTGGGGATTTTAAATCCTCGGTTGCAGAACCAATTTCTATTTTGATGGCTTCGGCCGTACTTTCACCCACGTAAAGGTTGTGCTGGGTCCTCATGTAATAAATGATATCGTTCGTGAACACATCACCTGCAATTTTTACAGATTTGTCACAAACGATACCGCCTAATGCAATGACCGCAATCTCTGTGGTACCACCACCTATATCCACGATCATGTTTCCTTTCGGCTGCATGATATCAAGGCCGATACCAATGGCTGCAGCCATAGGCTCATGAATCAAGTAAACTTCTTTGCCGTTGACACGTTCCGCAGATTCACGGACCGCACGCATTTCCACTTCGGTAATGCCCGAAGGAATACAGATGACCATTCGAAGCGCGGGCGGAAACCATTTTTTCTTGAGTGCCGGAATGTTTTTGATGAACATGCTGATCATCTTTTCCGATGCATCAAAATCAGCGATTACACCGTCTTTCAACGGTCGTATGGTTTTGATGTTTTCATGGGTCTTCCCCTGCATCATATTGGCTTCGCGGCCCACCGCGATTATTTTCCCTGATATACGGTCCCTTGCCACAATGGAAGGACTGTCGACCACCACTTTGTCCAAATGGATGATCAGGGTATTTGCAGTACCAAGGTCGATGGCTATCTCCTCGGTCATGAAATCAAAAAATCCCATACAAATCGTGTGTTTTTCGGATTAACGGTAAAATTTAACGGCTAAAGTACTAAAATTAATGTTTAAAATGTCGAGTACCTGTCATCACCATCGCCAATCCATTTTCGTTACAATAATCTATGCTCAATTGATCCTTGATGGAGCCTCCTGGCTGAATGACACTTTTAATGCCCGCTTTGTCCGCAATCTCCACACAATCGGGGAATGGGAAGAAGGCATCACTGGCCATTACGGCACCTTCCAAATCAAATTCGAAAGACTTTGCTTTATGGATGGCTTGATTCAAGGCATCCACACGTGAAGTCTGTCCAGTACCACTGGCGCACAATTGCTTGTTCTTGGCCAAAACAATAGTGTTGCTTTTGGTGTGTTTGCACAATTTGGATGCAAAAATTAAGTCCTCGATTTCTTCAGAAGTGGGTTTTTTGTCGGTAACGGGGTTCAAGTCTTCTTTGGTATCGGTTTTTGAATCTTTATCCTGAACCAGAACACCGTTCAGGCAAGTCCTGACCAAAGTTTCTGGCAATTCAATCTCGTTTTGAATCAAGATGATCCTGTTTTTCTTGCCCTTCAAAATTTCCAAAGCTTCATCGGAATAACTGGGAGCGATCACTACTTCACAGAACAAATTGTGGATTTCTTCGGCAGTTGGTTTGTCAATTTCAACATTGGAAATCAAGATTCCACCAAAGGCTGAAACTGGGTCACCGGCCAGGGCGTCCACGTATGCTTGTTTAATAGTGCTACGTGTAGCCAATCCACAGGCATTATTGTGTTTTAGGATGGCAAACGTTGGATCATCATTTTTGAATTCGCCCATCAAGTTTACGGCGGCGTCAACATCCAGTAAATTGTTGTAGGATAGCTCTTTGCCGTGCAATTTGGTGAACATGGCATCAAAATCGCCGAAGAAATATCCTTTTTGGTGCGGGTTTTCACCGTATCGCAATACCTGACCTTTGGTCTCGCTGATTTTCAATACGGTTTCTTCCTTCTCCTTGTTGAAGTAATTGAAGATGGCCGTATCGTAATGGGATGAAATATTGAAGGCCTTGGTGGCAAAACGCTTACGGTCTTCCAAAGTCGTGGTGCCGTTTCCTTCGGTAATTACGTTCAAAAAGTCCTCGTAATCCTCCATGGACGATACGCAAAGCACATCCTTGAAGTTTTTGGCGGCCGCCCTGATCAGGGAAATGCCCCCGATGTCGATTTTCTCGATAATATCTTGTTCCGATGCGCCACTGGCAACGGTTTTTTCAAATGGATAGAGATCCACGATCACGATGTCCAACTGAGGGATTTCAAATTCCGCCATTTGTGCAACATCACTTTCATTGTCCTGTCTGTTCAAAATTCCTCCAAAAACCTTCGGGTGCAATGTTTTTACACGACCGCCCAATATGGATGGGTAGCTGGTCACGTCCTCAACGGGTACCACATCGATACCCAAATCGCGGATAAATTTTTCGGTTCCTCCTGTAGAATAAAGAGTTACCCCAAGTTCATCCAATTTTTTAACGATGGGTTCCAAACCATCTTTATGAAATACGGAAATTAACGCGGCAGAGGCTTTTTTAGCAGTCATCTTCTGTGTCTTAAAATCAATTTATTAAGGGCACAAAAGTACTTTATTTGAGACTAAAAAACAGTACGGGTTATCAACAAAATGGGAGAAGTTTTACAGGATCTCTGCCACTTTTTGGTTGATGAATTCCAAAAAGCGTTCATCCTCTTCGGTAAATGGGTCGGGAGTGTTGGAATCGATATCGATTTGGCCCACATTTTCACCGTTCACAAATAGCGGAACAACAATTTCAGCTTTAACGGTAATGCTACAGGCGATGTAGTTGTCCTGAGCGGCCACATCGGGTACCACAAAGTTCTGATTGCTCACGGCAACCTGCCCACAAATGCCCTTGCCAAAAGGAATAATGGTATGGTCTGTGGCAGCACCAGCGTAGGGACCCAGCTTCAATTCCTCCTTGGCACCATTTTTAAAATAGAACCCTACCCAGTCATAATGGTCGACATTGCTGCGCAACAGTTCACAGATTTCGCCCAAACGGTCATCCACGGATTTGTTCCCCTCCTTTACTATTTCGAGCACTTTGGGTTCCAATGATTTTAGCATGACATTTTTTTTGCAAATGTATTGAATAGTGGATTAGTACGACAAAAGAAAGTGAACTTACAGGCCAAAAACAGATAAAGTTCTGTTAAGCAAAACAATAAATGTTAATATTTTGTAGTTTTGTAGTCGAATGAAACAGATTTTTCATCAAATAGTATCCTCATTAATGGGCCTTTTGGTCTTGGCCTCCACGGTTTCGTGGACGGTGGACAAGCATATTTGTATGGGCCGTGTGATGGATATTTCCTTTTTTGCCCATGCCGATGATTGTGGTATGGACATGGATATGGAAAAATCCTGTTGTAATGATGAATCTTTCACCGTTCAAGGTCAAGATGACCTAAAAATCTCCTTCGAGAAGTTTGATTTGGACCAACAAGTCTTTTTGATAAGTTTTGTCCAATCCTATTTTCAGCTTTTCGAAATTGATTCCGAAGAGCCAAGTTCGTTTAGGGAGTACAACCCTCCGCCATTGATACGGGACGTGCAGGTTCTGGATCAGACTTTCCTTATTTGATTTAAGCATTGATTGAATGTACCCGGCCAATTTGGTTGGGCAGCTGCGTTTATACGCATTTTTTGTATCGATCTAATGTTTAAATCAAACCCTTATGCTGAACAAAAGCATTAAATTTTTGATAGAGAATAAACTGGTAGCCATATTGCTCCTGCTATTTTTTATGGCTTGGGGCATAGTGAGCACACCCTTTAATCGGAATACCGGTATCTTGCCCAGCAATCCCGTTGCCGTGGATGCCATTCCGGATATTGGGGAAAACCAACAGATTGTTTTCACCAAATGGCCGGGCCGTTCCCCACAGGATATCGAAGATCAAATTACGTATCCATTAACGACTTCTTTGCTTGGTATTCCTGGAGTTAAGACCATTCGGAGTTCTTCCATGTTCGGGTTTTCCAGCATCTACATCATTTTTGAAGAGGAAGTCGAGTTCTACTGGAGCCGTAGCCGAATTCTTGAAAAACTCAATTCATTGCCCAACAATTTATAGCCCGATGGAGTAAATCCTGCTTTAGGACCCGATGCTACAGCCTTGGGACAGATTTTCTGGTATACCTTGGAAGGTCGGGATAAGGATGGAAATGTAACAGGAGGATGGGATTTGCAGGAACTGCGAAGCGTTCAGGATTACTATGTGAAATATGCATTGTCATCTGCATCGGGCGTTTCGGAAGTTGCTTCCATTGGCGGGTTTGTGCAGGAATACCAAGTAGATGTGGATCCCGAATTGATGAAGCAATACAATGTCGGTTTAGATCAGGTCGTAAAAGCCGTTAAACAGAGCAATCGGGATATTGGCGCACAGACCTTGGAAATCAACAAAGCTGAATACTTGGTTCGTGGATTGGGATACATCAAATCCTTGGACGACATAAAAAATGCCGTAGTTACGGCAACGGATTACACCTCCATCAGAATTAAAGATGTGGCACACGTATCCTTGGGTCCTGCTGTCCGCCGTGGTATTTTGGACAAGGAAGGTGCCGAAGTGGTCGGTGGGGTGGTTGTAGCAAGATACGGCGCCAATCCATTGGAAGTCATCAACAATGTGAAGGAAAAAATAACCGAGTTGAGTGCAGGGCTTCCCTCCAAGGAATTGAAAGACGGAACCACTTCACAACTCACCATTGTCCCTTTTTACGATAGAACAGAACTCATCCAAGAAACATTGGGAACGCTCAACGAAGCCCTGACTCTGGAAATATTGATAACCATTTTGGTCATCGTGGTCATGGTGTTCAATCTTAGGGCCTCCGTTTTGATATCTGGACTCTTGCCCATTGCCGTTCTCATGGTGTTCATCGCCATGAAAATGTTCAACGTGGATGCCAATATCGTTGCACTTTCGGGTATTGCCATTGCCATTGGTACGATGGTCGATGTAGGGGTAATCCTCTCGGAGAACATAATTCGGCATATGGATGAAAATGAACAGAACCTATCGATAAACGAAGTGGTGTACAATGCGACTGCTGAGGTTTCTGGGGCCATTCTTACGGCAGTACTGACCACCATTATCAGTTTTATACCCGTGTTCACCATGGTGGGGGCAGAAGGAAAACTATTTCGGCCGTTGGCCTTTACAAAGACCATGGCGTTGACGGCCTCTATTATTGTGGCGCTGTTCCTCATTCCACCATTTGCGGCCATTATATTCAAAAGGAAAAACCGAAAGCCCATCATTACTTATGTCTGGAACGGCATTTTGATTGCCTCGGGACTGGTTGCCATTGGTTTTGGCTATTGGTTGGGCCTGGCCTTGATTGCCTTTGGTGTTTCGGGAATCTTAAAACTCCGTCAAACTTTGGATGGGAAACAAAACAGTATGCTCAATGTGGGCATCTGCGTTGCCACCATCGCCTTTTTGCTGGCCACCTATTGGAGGCCTCTCGGTTTTGATCGTAGCATTGCTATCAACCTGATTTTTGTGGGATTGATTTGCAGTGTTTTGCTTGGTGGGTTTTACCTGTTCCGACAATACTACAGCCGTATTTTAACATGGGCCTTGGAACATAAATTGCTATTTCTTTCCATTCCCACGGTGATTGTGGTATTCGGATTTATGATTATGCGGAACACGGGCCAAGAGTTTATGCCCTCCCTCAATGAAGGTTCCTTTTTGTTGATGCCGACTTCCCTGCCGCATGCCGGAGTGGAAGAAAATAAACGGGTGGTACAGCAGTTGGATATGGCCGTCGCTACCATTCCAGAGATTCAAACAGTGGTTGGAAAAGCGGGAAGAACGGAATCCGCTTTGGACCCGGCGCCACTTTCCATGTACGAGAACATTATTCAGTACCGCTCGGAATATCAAAAGAATGAAGCAGGAAGCCCCCAACGTTTTAGAGTAAATGACGATGGTTATTTTGAGTTGAGCAACGGAAAAGTGCTTGCCAACCCCAATGTACAAGTGAGCAATGAGCAAAATTATAAGGAGAACCATGTAAGTGAACCCTTGCGAATCGACAGGAACTTATTGATTCCAGACAGTGACGGGGAATACTTTAGGAACTGGCGACCGGAAATAGAAAGTCCAGATGATATTTGGAACGAAATTGTAAAGGTGACCAGACTTCCCGGAATTACATCTGCTCCCAAGCTGCAACCCATCGAAACGCGTTTGGTGATGTTGCAAACAGGGATGCGGGCCCCAATGGGCATTAAAGTGAAGGGACAGGATTTAAAGGAAATTGAAAACTTTGGCCTTCAACTGGAGCCCATATTAAAAGAAGCGTCCGGGGTGAAGGACGAGGCGGTTTTTGCAGACCGAATCGTTGGTAAGCCCTACCTCCTTATCGATATTGACCGTGAAAAATTGGTCCGATATGGTTTGGTTATCGAGGACGTACAGCAGATTTTAGAGGTGGCCCTTGGTGGAATGCAATTGACCCAAACCGTGGAAGGAAGGGAGCGATATGGCGTTCGTGTGCGATATCCAAGGGAACTCCGCGAAAATCCAACCGATTTGAAAAATATTTATGTTCCTGTGCAAAAAGGAAGCCCGGTTCCTTTGAGCGAATTGGTCACCATCCGTTATGAACAAGGTCCGCAGGCCATTAAAAGTGAAGATACCTTTTTGGTAGGTTATGTACTTTTTGATAAGCTCGATGGCTACGCTGAAGTGGATGTGGTGGAAAATGCACAGGCCAAAATCCAAGAAAAGATAAACAGTGGCGAGTTGGTGGTGCCCAAAGGTATCAGTTACCGATTCACGGGTACCTACGAAAACCAGTTAAGGGCAAAAAAGACCTTGTCCGTCGTGGTTCCGCTGGCGTTGTTGATCATATTCTTGATTCTGTACTTCCAATTCAAGTCAGTTGCTACCTCCATGATGGTATTTTCAGGGATTTTGGTGGCCTTTGCAGGTGGGTTTTTAATGATTTGGTTCTATGGTCAGGACTGGTTCCTCAACTTTAGTTTTATGGGCGAGAACCTCCGGGACCTTTTCCAAATCCACACCATTAACCTGAGTGTTGCGGTGTGGGTCGGATTTATCGCATTGTTTGGAATTGCTACGGATGATGGGGTGGTCATGGCCACCTACCTTACCCAAACTTTTGACAAGAACAAACCGGACAACTTGAAACAGATTCGTGCTTCGGTATTGGAAGCGGGAGAAAAACGAATAAGACCTTGTTTGATGACCACTGCGACTACCATTTTGGCACTCTTGCCCGTGCTTACCAGTACAGGTAGGGGGAGCGATATCATGATTCCGATGGCCATTCCAAGTTTTGGTGGAATGCTCATCGCTTTGATTACACTCTTTGTAGTACCAGTGCTGTTCAGTTGGAAAAGTGAATTGCAACTTAAAATGCAAAACCAATGAAAAAAAGATTCATTTATATAATGTTTGTGCTGGCCACATTTGGGACGAAGGCCCAATCGTTGGAAAGCTATCTGCAAGAAGCGGAACAGAACAGCCCCATGATTCAGGCCTTGGAACTGCGCTACAACATTGCCAAAGAAAAGGTGAACGAAGTGAACACCTTGCCAAACACAACGGTTGCCGCAGGATATTTTGTGAGCGAACCAGAAACCAGAACGGGGGCACAAAGAGCTCGGTTTTCGGTCTCGCAGATGTTGCCTTGGTTCGGTACCATCACGGCGCGGGAGAACTACGCAAGTTCCATGGCGGAGACAGCGTATGCTGAAATTGTCATCGCCAAACGAAAACTGGCGTTGTCCTTGGCACAATCCTACTATAATTTATATGGGATTCAGGCCAAGCAAAAGGTGCTTCAGGAAAATATTGAACTTTTGAAAACTTACGAAACCTTGGCGCTCACTTCGGTTGAAGTAGGGAAGGCTTCGGCCGTGGATATCTTAAAACTTCAAATCCGTCAGAATGAATTACAACAGCAAAAAGAGGTTTTGGAACAATCCTACTTGTCAGAGCAGGCCGTATTCAACAATTTGCTGAATCGTGATGAAAGCATTGCCGCGGAGGTTGTGGAAGAAATGGAAATTCCTGAAGATGATACTATTTTGAACAAGGATGATTTGAGCCTCAACCCGGAGTTGCTCAAGTATGACCAATTGTATGAATCCGTAACGCAATCCGAAGTGCTCAACCAAAAGGAAAATGCACCAAGTTTCGGTATAGGTTTGGATTATATCCCCGTTTCGGAACGCGATGATATGGTTTTTAGCGATAATGGAAAGGATATTGTAATGCCGATGGTCACTTTTTCCGTGCCAATTTTCAACAACAAGTTTAAATCGACCACCAAGCAGAACGAGTTGCGTCAAAAAGAGATTGAATTTCAAAAAGAGGAGCGATTGAATGTGTTGGAAAATGCCTATGCCAGTGCCATTTCGCAACGGAACCAAGCACGTATCGCATACCGCACCCAAGCAAAGAATCTGGAGCAAGCGAAGGATGCCGAAGAAATCTTGATCAAGAGTTATGAAACCGGAACTATCAATTTCAATGATGTGCTCGATGTTCAGGAGCTGCAATTAAAATTTCAGACCAATCAAATACAATCCGTGCAGTTATATTATATACAATCTGCCATCATCAATTATTTAATTAACAAGTAAATTTAATTTATCAAAAATGAGAACAAACATCAGAACAGTGATCGGAATCACATTTGCATCGGTATTGGTGCTTACAGTATCGTGCAAGGGAAAAACGGAGGAAGCCAAGGAAACATCCACTGAGGCGACCATGGACAATGAAGGTCACGATATGGAGAAAATGGATCATGAAAATCATGATATGCAAGGCATGGAAACTGCCAAAATGGAAGGCAAGGAGTATACCTCCAAATATGTTTGTTCTATGCATTGTGAAGGCAGTGGAAGTGATGAGGAAGGAAAATGCCCAGTTTGCGGGATGACCTATGTGTTGAACCAGGAACATATGGCCGACGGGCACACCCATAACTAATTTTTAATTGCACCGCTATGCGTATCAAGGTAAAAAATATGGTATGTGAAAGATGCAAAGGCGTTCTGAAAAATGAATTTCGGGATGTTGGCATTGAGGTGGTACAAATTGACTTGGGAGAGGTTGAGTTGAAGGATTCGGCCATTGGCCAAATAGCACGTATTCGGGAGATTTTGACCAAGAACGGATTTGAATTGATAGAGGATGTTGATCAAACGTACATCGTTGACATCAAGAAACACTTGATCAATGCTTTGGATGACCGTTCCAATCAGAATCTCTCGGAATACTTGGCCAAAAAACTGGGCAAGAAGTATTCGGCGCTCAGTAAAATGTTCAGTGCGAAGGAGGGCTTGACCATTGAAAAATATTTTATCCTGCTCAAAATGGAGAAGGTAAAAGAAGAAATACAGATGGGAAACAAAACCTTCTCCGAAATTGCCTACGATTTAGACTATAAGAGCAGCAGTCACTTGGCCAAACAATTTAAATCGGTAACGGGGATGTCGATGAGCGATTATAAGAAATTGGAGGAGTGGAACAGGAGACCTTTGGACCAAATTGTATAAAAGAAACCCAGAATTGTAAAAAGCTTCCGACTGGTATTCAGCTAGTTTTGAATAAAAAGCAAACAAGATGAAACATACATATCACATACACGGAATGAGTTGCAATGGTTGTAGAAACCATGTGGAACAAACCCTATCTAAAGTTGCTGGGGTTAATTCAGTTGAGGTGAATTTGAAAAAGGCCGAAGCTGTGATTGAGATGGAGGAACACATTCCAATCGAAACGTTCCAAAAAGCAATGGAAGAAGATGGTGGTAGTTATAGCATTCATATGCATGGACATCATCATGAACCCAAACAAGAAAAAAAACAGGCTACAACAAATGGCAACGGTACCTTTTATTGTCCTATGCATTGCGAAGGAGATAAAACCTACGACAAACCTGGTGATTGCCCAGTTTGTGGGATGGATTTAGTGGAGGAGCAGAATACTTCTTCCAATTCTAATCAAAAATGGACCTGTCCCATGCACCCCGAAGTGGTTGAAAATGGACCAGGTTCCTGTCCAAAATGTGGAATGGACCTAGTGCCCAAAGTGCCCGAAACCAGTGCAGAGGAGAAGACGTACAAAAAACTGCTCAAAAAGTTTTGGATAGCGGTAGCCTTTACGTTGCCCATTTTCCTTATTGCCATGAGCGACATGATTCCCAATAATCCGCTCCATAAATTATTAGCGCCACAATACTGGAATTGGGTGCAATTTGCGCTGTCGATTCCCGTGGTGTTTTATGCCACTTGGATGTTCTTTCAACGTGCCTACCGAAGCATCAGAACATGGAATTTGAACATGTTTACCCTCATTGGAATTGGAGCTGGGGTGGCTTTTGTGTTCAGTGTACTTGGATTGCTATTTCCGGAATTTTTTCCTGACCAGTTCAAGGGAGGAACCGGCGCTGTACATGTGTATTTTGAGGCCGCGACAGTAATTCTTACGCTGGTGCTATTGGGACAATTATTGGAAGCCAGGGCACATAGCAAGACCAATAACGCCGTAAAAGAATTGTTGAAACTGGCTCCCAACAAAGCCATAAAAGTGGTGGACGGGGAAGAAGTTGAGGTCAGCATCGATGACATTGAGAAAGGGGATATTCTCCGAGTAAAACCCGGAGAAAAAATTCCTGTGGACGGTATTATTACCGATGGAGAAACCTCTGTGGACGAATCCATGATCACAGGGGAACCCATCCCTGTTGAGAAGACGGTTGATGATAAAGTGAGCAGCGGTACTATCAACGGGAACCAATCTTTTTTGATGAAGGCCGAAAAGGTGGGCAGTGATACGTTACTCTCACAAATCATTGATATGGTGAACCAAGCCAGCCGAAGCCGGGCACCCATTCAGAATTTGGCGGATAAGGTATCTGCCTATTTTGTGCCCATTGTGGTGATAATTTCCATAATTACCTTCGCGGTTTGGGCCGTTTGGGGTCCACAGCCCGCTTATGTCTATGCATTGATCAATGCCATTGCAGTTTTGATTATCGCTTGTCCTTGTGCACTGGGTCTTGCCACACCAATGTCCATAATGGTCGGGGTGGGTAAGGGCGCCCAAAACGGCGTGCTCATCAAAAATGCGGAAGCTTTGGAGAAACTGGCCGATGTGGACACCTTGATCATCGATAAAACGGGAACCATTACCGAAGGTAAACCCACCTTTGACCATTTGGAGGCCTTTTCGGATGACTATTCAGATAGAGATTTGTTGCAATACGTTGTTTCGGTAAATGCCAACAGTGAACATCCATTGGCCCAGGCCACGGTGAATTATGGCAAGGAACAAGATGTACAGGTTCTACAAACTGATTCTTTCAATGCCGTAACGGGAATGGGAGTTGAAGGAAAAATCAATGGTTCCGAAGTCCATTTGGGTAACCTCAAATTGATGGAAAAGGCCAATGTCGAAATCTCTGATTCGATAAAGGAAAAGGTGATAAAATCCCAAGAAAAAGGAAAGACGGTTTCCTATTTGGCCATCGATGGAAAATGTCATGGATTTGTGGCCATTGGTGATAAAATAAAGGCAACCAGTGCCAAAGCCATCAAAGCTATTCAGGACAGGGGAATTTCCGTAATCATGCTTACAGGCGACAATGCCAACACAGCCAAGGCGGTGGCGGGAGAACTTCATTTGGATGATTTTAAGGCAGAAGCTTTACCGGAGGATAAAATGAAGGAAGTGGAACGCCTACAAGGTGAGGGAAAAGTGGTCGCGATGGCCGGTGATGGCATCAACGACGCCCCGGCCCTCGCCAAAAGTGACTTGGGCATTGCGATGGGCACGGGTACCGATGTGGCCATAGAAAGCGCTATGGTCACTTTAGTGAAAGGTGATCTGCACGGTATCGTTAAAGCAAGGAACCTTAGTGAAGTCGTCATGAAAAACATAAAACAAAACCTATTTTTTGCATTGATATACAATACCATCGGAGTGCCCGTAGCGGCAGGGGTACTCTATCCGTTATTTGGGATATTGCTCTCACCTATGATCGCGGCTCTAGCCATGAGCTTTAGCTCCGTATCGGTGATTACCAATGCATTACGACTACGAACTAAATCAATCGACTAATACAAAAATGGTAAAACGAAAAACAGCGATTAAAATTAGAAAGGCCCACAGGTATTTGGGACTGTTTTTGGGAATACAATTCATTATGTGGACGGCCAGTGGCCTTTATTTCAGTTGGACCGATATTGATGAAATCCACGGAGACCATTTCAGGAATATGGATCATAAACCTGTTGCCTTTGATGGTCTCATCGGAAGTTCAAAAATCAACATACCGGGTAAAATAAGTTCGTTGAGCCTTAAGGAAATAGCAGGAAAACCCTACTACTGGATAAACCATGAGTTTTTGGTGGATGCGAGGGATGGAAGCCTGAAAAGCAACATTTCGGAACAAGAGGCCTTGGAAGTTGCAGCGCGTGAGATGGCACCGAGTTTAAAAGTGAAAAATGTGGAGGTCATCAAGGAAACCGATAAGCATCATGAGTATCGAGGTAGAACACTACCCGCTTATGTGATTTCTTATGATTCCCCCGAGAATATCAAGGCCTATGTTTCCCTTGCCGACGGTTCTTTTCAAACCGTACGACATCGAAACTGGAGATGGTTCGATTTTTTGTGGATGACCCACACTATGGATTATGAGGGCAGGGACGATTTTAATACAACTGTCCTTCGGGCCTTTTCCCTTTTGGGATTGATCACTGTACTGAGCGGATTTTTGCTCTGGTTTACCTCGTCGCCAACGATGCGGAAAATCGTTAAACGTAAAAAATAGAAAAATGAAAAAGGAAAATATCATTTATATCGGAATTGCTGTGGTAGTGGGATTATTGGTCGGCTATCTCATATTTGGGGGCAGTGAAGGCAGCACTACAATGGACGAACATGATCACGGCACCGAATCTACTACCAGCGAAATGTGGACCTGTTCCATGCATCCACAGATCATGCAGCCGGAGCCAGGATCTTGTCCCATTTGTGGTATGGACCTTATTCCTGCGGAAAGTAGCGAAGAAGGACTCATGGCCAATCAGATTAAAATGACCCAGAATGCCATGGTGCTCGCGGGGGTGGAAACTATTCAGGTAGGTTCCCAAACTGAAGGGGAAGGTAGTGTCAAGGTTTCGGGCAAGATTACCGTTAACCAAGAATCCGACGCGGTCCAATCAGCCTACTTTGATGGTAGGATAGAAAACATCTTCGTGAATTTTGAAGGGGAAGAGGTGCGCAAGGGCCAAAAGCTGGCCACTATTTATGCGCCGGCCTTGGTTTCGGCACAGCAAGAATTGCTGACGGCGGCCAAATTGAAGGAAACCCAACCCCAATTGTACAAAGCGGTCCGCAATAAATTAAAGCTCTGGAAGTTGTCCGAATCACAAATTGATCAAATAGAGAATTCGGGTAACGTTGTTGAAAATTTCCCGATATATTCCAACGTCAGGGGAGTGGTTTCAAAAATAATGGTAGAGGAAGGGGATTATATCAAAACAGGTTCACCTTTGGTGAAAGTGGCCAATTTGGGCTCTGTTTGGGCCATTTTTGATGCCTATGAAAGTCAATTGGGACTTTTTGAAAAGGGTCAAACCTTGGAAATCACTACAAGATCTTACCCGAATGAAACATTTCCCGCGACAGTTTCTTTTGTTTCCCCGCTATTGAACAACAGTACAAGAACCTTGGAGGTTCGCGCGGAACTTGATAATGAAAAAGGATTGCTAAAACCCGGAATGTTCGTGCAGGCCAAGATTGAGATGTCCAAAAATGAAAAAGTTGAGGTTTTGACCATTCCCGAGAGTGCGGTTTTATGGACAGGTCAACGCTCTTTGGTGTATGTGCAGCCGGACCCTTCAACTTCGATTTTTGAAATGAGGGAGGTGGAACTGGGAAATTTGAGCAATGGAAGCTATGCGGTCAATTCGGGATTGAAACCTAGGGAACTGGTCGTTGCCAAGGGAACTTTTACGGTGGATGCCGCAGCACAATTACAGGGTAAAAAGTCCATGATGAACCAAGATGGTGAAACCATGACCATGGACCACGAAGGCCACTCAAAAATGGGCGGAACCATGAAAATGCAATTTTCAGAAGAGGTACAGGACAAGTTTGGGGGTTTACTGGGGGTATATCTGGACCTAAAAGATGCCTTGGTAGCATCGAACAGTGAACAAACGCAGGCAATGGCACAAAAAGGAGCAAGGATAGCTTTGGACATCAGTGGTATGCAAATGGATGATATGGGCAGGAGCCACATGTCCCAATTGGCAGAACAACTGGCAGAAATGGCTTCAAAAAGTACATTGGAGGATCAACGTGGGATTTTTATCCAGCTTTCCCAAAACATGATCCAGATCGGACAACAAATGCAAGGTTTGGAAACGAAGATTTATGTCCAACATTGTCCTATGGCAAATAATGACAAAGGTGCGAACTGGCTGAGTTTGGAGCAAGAAATACGAAATCCTTACTATGGTGATGCCATGCTTACCTGTGGCAGTGTGGTAGGAACCATCGAATAGATTTTAGTTAATATTTAGCCAAATAAAATCTACATATTTAAATCTGGAATACATTTACTTCAGTTTTTAATTTATTGACTCATGAAACAAGCGAAGTCAACTGGAAAGTCATCTCCTGCAAAAGCTGTAAAGCCTGCTGCCAAGAAGACTGCCCAAGCTACTGGTAAAAAGAAGTAACTTGGTTATTGGTTCTTATGAAGGACCGCACTAAACAGATAAAAAGAAAACGCCCCGATGCAAATCGGGGCGTTCCTATTTTATAATACTTGTATTCATGAATTACATCATGCCCGGCATTCCGCCACCTCCCATTGGAGGCATAGCTGGTGCATCTTCTTTGATGTCCGTCAAGGCACACTCTGTGGTCAAGATCATTCCGGCAACGGATGCGGCATTTTCCAGAGCAATACGGGTCACTTTTTTAGGATCGATGATCCCTGCTTTAAGCATATCCACATATTGGTCGGACTTGGCATCGTAACCGAAGTCTTTTTTGCCTTCCAATACTTTGGCAATCACTACGGAGCCTTCTCCTCCTGCATTTTCTACAATGGTACGCAAAGGAGCTTCGATGGCCTTGGCCACGATTTGTACACCTGTAGTCTCGTCCAATGAGTCGGTTGCCAATTTTTCAAGAACCTTTTTGGCCCTTACCAAGGCAACACCACCACCGGCAACAATACCTTCTTCTACAGCGGCACGGGTAGCGTGCAAGGCATCGTCCACACGGTCTTTCTTCTCTTTCATTTCTACTTCAGAAGCTGCACCAACATAAAGTACGGCAACACCACCGGCTAATTTGGCCAAACGTTCCTGAAGTTTTTCTTTATCGTAATCAGATGTGGTTGTCTCGATTTGAGCCTTTATCTGGCTTACTCTTGCTTTAATGTCAGAAGCGTTTCCGCTACCGTTCACGATAGTTGTGTTGTCCTTATCGATGGTCACGGTCTCAGCAGTACCCAACATATCCAAAGAAGCATTTTCCAAAGAGAATCCTCTTTCTTCAGAGATTACAGTACCGCCTGTTAGGATAGCGATGTCTTCCAACATAGCTTTTCTTCTGTCGCCAAAACCTGGAGCTTTAACAGCTGCAATCTTAAGTCCACCTCTCAATTTGTTCACCACCAATGTTGCCAAGGCTTGGCCTTCTACATCTTCAGCGATGATCAAAAGAGGTCTTCCGGATTGTGCCACTGGCTCAAGAATAGGAAGGATTTCCTGAAGATTGGAGATTTTCTTGTCGAAAAGAAGAATATAAGGGTTCTCCAGATCAGCGATCATTTTATCGGTATCGGTAACAAAGTAAGGGGAAAGGTATCCTCTGTCAAACTGCATACCTTCAACAACGTCAACGTAAGTGTCGGTACCTTTTGCTTCTTCAACAGTGATAACACCTTCTTTTCCTACTTTGGTGAAAGCAGTGGCGATAAGGTCGCCGATAGCTTCATCGTTGTTTGCAGAGATAGAAGCAACTTGCTTGATCTTATCAGAGTCGTTGCCAACTTCTTTGGTTTGTTTTTGTAAATCGGCCACCAAAGCTTCAACGGCTTTGTCAATTCCGCGTTTCAAATCCATTGGATTTGCACCGGCGGCAACGTTTTTAAGACCTTCTTTTACGATAGCCTGTGCCAAAACGGTAGCAGTAGTGGTACCATCACCGGCCTGGTCATTGGTTTTGGAAGCAACTTCCTTCACCATTTGCGCACCCATATTCTCCAGTGCGTCTTCCAATTCGATTTCTTTTGCTACAGATACACCATCTTTGGTTACCTGAGGTGCTCCAAATGATTTGCTGATGATAACGTTTCTACCTTTTGGTCCCAAGGTCACTTTTACTGCCTCGGCCAATTTGTCAACGCCTCTTTTCAGTCCGTCACGTGCATCTATGTCAAACTTAATATCTTTTGCCATTTCTTTTTAGTTGATTTTTAAGTTATACAATTGCCAAAATATCGCTTTCGCGCATCATCAAATAGTCGGTGCCATCGAACTTAAGTTCTGTACCGGCATATTTTCCATAAAGAACGGTGTCACCTACTTTTACGGTTACTTTTTCGTCCTTGGTTCCAGGTCCAACGGCCACAACAGTTCCTTTTTGTGGTTTCTCTTTCGCGTTGTCCGGGATGATGATACCGGAGGCAGTTTTTGTCTCGGCCTGTAGTGGCTCGATTAAAACCCTGTCTGCCAATGGTTTGATGTTAATTTTAGCCATATTTTTAATTTTTAGGTGTTTGTTTTAAAAATTCTTGAAGATAAGAGACAGAAATTGTGCCAATGCACAAAAACTGACAATCTGGAAAACAAAAATGCCAGCTTGTCATTTAAGCTGGCATTTTTCTATGCTTTGTCACTTTGTGTTATCCAATAGTATCTACTGGACTTGTAGTGTTGGCCGGTGGAAGTTGTTCAGGTACTTCCTCTGGAACTGTTTCTGGTATTTCGGTATCGTCGCCTTGAAGCAATTTGGAATCTGCTTGGCTATAGTTCCCTTTTAAGGAAACATTGGAAAGCAAGATCAAAACAATCAACAAGGTAGCAAGCGTCCAAGTACTCTTGTCCAAAAAGTCCCCAGTTTTCTTAACACCGCCAACAACTTGGTTGCCACTTCCTCCAAAGGAGGATGATAATCCACCGCCTTTGGGATTCTGGACCATAATGACCAAGATTAACAAAAGGCACACGATAATTATCAGTACCAAAAAAATTGAAAACGTGCTCATTTCTTATTCTTTTTCTTTCTGCAGCTTCTTCACTGCCTGAATTTGGTCTGCAAAGAAACCACTTTTTTCTGGATATTTCAAACTCAATATTTTAAAAGCTTGGATGGCCTTTTTATACTTTTTTTGTTCTAAATAGACCTTGGCCAAAGTCTCGGTCATTAACTCGTTTTGGTCAATTTTGGTAGACTCTTTTATGTTCACTTTTGGGTTGGATTCTTTTGGAACTATTTTAGGATTGTTCTCAATGAATTTGTCCAAGAGTTCAAACTTTTTCTTTCGTTCCAATTCTTCCAGCACATTTCCGCTCCCTTGGTCACCATTAGTGTTTTGCTTCTCAACAGGTTCGTCATGGGTGGATGTCAGTTGAAGCCATTCGGTAAACGAGTGTTTTTCTTTTTTGGTGAACGGAATGGGTTTGCCCAAGTTTAAATTGGTGTCATCCTCCTTTTTTGGTTCCTCAATCTTTTTAAGCTTGACTTCAGGTTTTCTGGATTCAAAAAGTTTTGGGTTCAGAATCTGTTCGGCATCATTTAGGTTTTGGGGCAGGGCAGGCTCGCTGGATTCCGAAAGCATGCTAGCCGTATTTGGGTTCGGCTCTATTTCTTCAGAAATGGCTTCCTGGTCCTCGAGTTTGGAGCCTCTACCGGCAATGGCATCGGCGATATTGTTTTGAAAGAATTCTTTGGAGGTAATGTAGTCAAAAAGCACATCCCTATCAGCTGTATGTGCAGCCGTTACTTTTAACGCATTGTTGTATTTGTAACTGTCCAGATTTTTAAGTCCCTTTAGGTGCAAGGCCCGTGCAGCCTGAAAATAGGGGTACTCTTCAATAATATCCTCTAGTTCCCGAGTTTGTTTGGGAGATAGAATGGTGTTTGAATTTTGAAGAATATGTATAAAATCTGAAATGTTCATAAAATTTTACCAATTTCCCAAGGAGGCATTAAAAATGTCCTGGGTGAGTCGTTCAAAAATTTCCTCGTGCGCGGCAGCCTGTACGGATGGCAGGGGAGCTGCGGCATCAAAATCGTAAAAGAAGGAAAATCTTCTTTCAAAATCAGCATCTTCTTTGGTTGTATTGTAAAACCTGACGTTTACGCTCATGGTCAATCGGTTTTGAGCGGTCCTTTGGTCGGCGGTGGCAGTCATTGGTACCACTTTGTATTCCACAATTTCGCCTTCATAAACCAAATCTCCATTGCTCCCGGTCAGTGAAAGACTCGTAAGATTGTTAATCATATCTTGCAGCGCCAAGGTAAAATCCCTTCCCAAACCGGGCACGATTACCGAGCCGGGCGTTTGGTCCGCATAGTTTTGGAAAAAATTGACCTGAAAACTCTGCGCGGTACCAATATCGGCGCCGGAAAAGTTGTAGGCACCACAACTTTGCAAGAAGAAAACCAATCCTAGCAATCCGATTTTAATTCCATTTTTTTTCATCTCTGACTTGTAACTGTTTTGGGTATAAATTAAAGATCGTACTGCTTTATTTTTCTGTAGAGCGTTCTTTCCGAAATACCGAGCTCTGCGGCAGCGGCTTTCCTTTTTCCTTTATTGCGCTCCAATGACTTTTTGATCAATTCAATCTCCTTTTCCTGTAAAGATAGGGTTTCTTCTTCTTCGATTTCCTCAGCAAAATGATATCTATCTTCTGGAGGCAATTGGGACGGAGCGGGAGGCGTTGGTTCCAAAACTGGCTCTGGCAAATGGAGCAATTCGGCAGGTGTTTCCTCGTGCTCTATTTCTTCTTCAGGCTCTTGATTGCCATAGATTTTACGAATCAAGCCTTCATTTTCCCGTTGCACCTTATTGGAATCGTTATCCTTCAGCAATTCCAAAGTCAATTTTTTGAGGTCGTTGAGGTCGCCCTTCATATCAAAGAGCACTTTGTACAGTATTTCGCGTTCGTTGCTAAAATCACTTTCCTTTTTGGTCTGCCCCACAACTGCAGGTAAACTGGAGCCGGTGGAATTCGGAAGATAACTGTTCAAGGTTGAAGCGGAGATATTCCTGTTTTCTTCCAATACAGAAACTTGCTCTGCAATGTTTCTTAATTGACGGATATTGCCAGGCCAACGGTATTTTAAGAGCAGGTTCACCGCATCGTCCTCCAAACGAATAGTGGGCATTTTGTATTTCTGACCAAAGTCGGAAGCAAATTTTCTAAAAAGCAGATGAATGTCGTCCCTTCTGTCACGAAGGGGCGGTAAACTTATTTCGACCGTGCTTAATCTATAATAAAGGTCTTCCCTAAATTTTTCCTTTTTTATGGCCTCGAACATGTTCACGTTTGTAGCGGCCACAATCCGAACATTGGTTTTTTGAACCTGTGATGATCCCACTTTCAAAAACTCCCCATTTTCCAAAACCCGGAGCAAACGTACTTGAGTGGTCAGTGGAAGCTCGCCTACCTCGTCCAAGAAGATGGTTCCGCCATCGGCCACTTCAAAATAACCGCTTCGTGTTTGTGTGGCACCGGTAAAGGCCCCTTTTTCGTGTCCGAACAATTCACTGTCGATGGTTCCCTCGGGAATCGCTCCACAGTTTACCGCAATGTATTTGGCATGTTTTCGGTGCGATAGCGAGTGGATGATCTTTGGGATTGATTCTTTCCCCACACCACTTTCACCTGTTACCAAAACGGAGATATCCGTAGGAGCAACCTGTATTGCTTTTTCTATTGCCCGGTTGAGCTTGACATCGTTTCCGATAAGCTCAAATCGTTGTTTTATGGATTGTACACTTTCCATATGTTGTCATTCCTGTGAAAGCAGGAACTTTATTTTTTAGGTATTCCACATCGTTCTTCGACTACGTTTAGAAATCGGTGTGAAATTAGAAATGGTTATTAATTATTTTCTGAATACCCTACTGCTTCTCCGATAAGGGTAGCCGAGGTGCATTCGTTGATTTTTACATTTACAAAATCACCTACTTTGTAGTGTTCTTTAGGGAAGACAGCTACGGTATTCTGTGAATTTCGCCCCATCCAATGAGCGTCCGATTTTTTGGAAGTCCCTTCTATCAAGATCTCTTCGGTTTTTCCCAAATGCTCTTGGGTACGATAATGACTGTGTTTTTGTTGAAGGTCGATGATTTCGGTTAATCTCCTTTTTTTGATTTCATCAGGAACATCATCATCCATTTTACGCTCTGCAAGTGTTCCGGGACGTTCGGAATAGGCAAACATGAATCCAAAATCATATTTCACGTATTCCATCAAACTTAGAGTGTCCTGATGGTCCTCTTCGGTTTCTGTTGGGAACCCGGTTATCATATCCTGACTGATGGCACAATCTGGAATTAGTTTTTTGATGCTGTCGATTAACTCAAAATATTCCTCACGAGTGTGCAAACGGTTCATTGCCTTTAAAATACGGTTGCTTCCACTTTGTACCGGCAAGTGAATGTACTTACAGATATTTCTATGCTTGGCCATGGCCTCGATTACGTCCAAGGTCATATCCTGAGGGTTGGATGTCGAGAAACGGATGCGCATTTTGGGCTGCGCCTGTGCTACCAGTTCCAAAAGTCCGGCAAAGTTTACGGAAGTGGCCTTTTGCATGTCCGTTGCCTTGTCGAAATCCTTCTTCAATCCGCCACCATACCAGAGGTAGCTATCCACATTCTGGCCTAACAGGGTGATTTCTTTGAATCCTCTGTCCCATAGATCGTTCACTTCTTCCAAAATGGATTGTGGGTCGCGGCTACGTTCCCTTCCCCGGGTAAAAGGAACCACGCAGAACGTACACATGTTGTCACATCCGCGCGTTATGGAAACAAAAGCGGAGACTCCGTTGGTGTTTAATCGAACCGGGGCCACATCGCCATAGGTCTCATCTTTGGATAGGATAACATTAACGGCATTCCTGCCTTCGTCTATTTCTTGTATCAGGTTGGGAAGGTCTTTGTAGGCGTCCGGTCCTACCACCATGTCCACTATTTTTTCTTCTTCCAAAAACTTGCTCTTCAAACGCTCGGCCATACATCCCAAAACACCCACTTTCATGTTGGGTCTGGTTCTTTTAACGGCGTTGAATTTTTCCAAACGCTTGCGTACGGTCTGTTCGGCCTTTTCCCGAATGGAACATGTATTTACCAAAACCAAGTCTGCATCGTTCAGGTCTTGGGTGGTATTGAAACCTTCCTTTGCCAAAATGGATGCAACAATTTCACTGTCCGAAAAGTTCATCTGGCAACCGTAGCTCTCTATGTAGAGCTTTCGACCGTTCTTTTCGTTGTTTTCCAGCGATAATGTACTTCCCTGTTGGCTTTCGTCTATTATCTTTTCCACGCTTTTTTCCTCTATCATAAATGTTTCAATGGGGTGCAAAGATAGTGCTTATTACATTTTAGTGACAATATGGCAGTATTTTTTAATAATATATTGCGATATCCCTTGTTAATATTACCTTTCACTTTAAAAACAATCTAAACAGTACAATGAATTTCACTAGTCTTTCCGAAAGAATACAGCAAAGCGCCCAGGTAGAATTCGGGTCTGTGTTCAACAACTCCGTTGAGCTTTTTAAAAAAGTATGGCTACAAGGTTTTATAACGCTTATATTGACATTTGCGGCAATTCTTCCGTTCTATTTGTTGATCTACTTGCCAATGATAGCTATGGGGATAAGTGATCCTGATATTTTTGAACAGCAAGAAATACCGCCTTTATTTGCAGGGTTGATGACTTTGGTTATGCCTTTGTTTGTGATCGGTGTGATGACAATAGGTATTTGTTTGAATGCCGCTTTTCTAAGAATCTGTAGAAAATATGATTTGAACGAATCGGGGAAGGACGACTACTTCTACTATTTTAAAAGGGAGTATTTGTCCAAGGCATTGATTATTTCTTTGATCATGGTCGGTTTGTCCTTTTTGGGTGTTTTGGCTTGCGGCTTGGGGATAATTTACCTTATGGTGCCCATGTCCTTGTTTCCTGCATTTTTTGCTTTTGACAGGGAACTTACCGCTTTGGAAGTAGTGAAGGCAAGTTTTGCCCTTGGCAACAAAAACTGGTTGATGATATTCCTTTTGATACTTGTTTCGGGATTGGTCGGTCAATTAGGAGCGATCCTATGCTTGGTCGGAGTATTGTTTACTGCAATGTTCAGTAAAATTCCGATCTACTTTATACATAAAGATGCGGTTGGGGTTTCGATGGACGTATGATTTTTTTGTGGTAAATGGCGCAACGAAATGCTTTGGTCTGTGTCTAAACAACTAAAAAACAAGCCGCTATGAAGACCAAGGTCCTTTTATTTTTATGCATCAATTTTTTATTGTTCACCTCTTGCTCCGATGATGATTCCAACGGTACATATGAGGAGTATTTGGTAGCCCGTCCTTTGACGATGAATCGTGCAGAGTTTGCCAATAGTGTGGATGTTATAGCCCCTCGACCCATGAACGAATCTGGCAAGGTTTATACCTATGGGGATTATATTTTCATCAACGATAAATATGAAGGAATACATGTTATAGATAACAGTAATCCGAACCAACCCGTAAAGGTGGCTTTCATTCAAATCCCGGGAAATGTGGATATTTCCGTAAAGAACAATTTTCTTTATGCCGATAGTCTAATGGATTTGGTGATATTAGATATTTCTGATCTTGATAACATCACAATCGTAAATCGGTTAGAAAATGTATTGCAAGATTATGTGGCAGCCCCTTTTGAGGCCGACTTGGTCGATTATGGCGATTATGATTATTACTCTGATGAAATTATTGTAGGGTGGGAAATGGTCTCTGAACGTATGTCGAAGGAGCAATACCAATCTCGTTTTGGAGATTTTGGGATTGCTTTTGCCGAAGTGGCGAACGATGCCAGTGGAGGAACTGGCCAAGGTGGGTCGTTGGCAAGGTTTAAAATTGTGGAGGATTATTTATACGCCGTCGATAGTCACAACATCAATATCTTCAATATTTCAGATTTGGACAATCCTCAGGTTTTGGACGATGTGCATGCAGGTTTTGATATTGAAACCATTTTTAACCGGGACAATTATTTGTTCTTGGGCAGTATGAGGGGAATGTATATTTATGATATTTCATCTCCGGCAACACCAACTTTTGTATCGGAGTTCCAACATGGCACGGCCTGTGACCCTGTTGTAGTAGATGGCGATTATGCCTACGTAACCTTAAGGGGCGGCAATATGTGTGGCGCTACCGAAAGCGGATTATATATTGTGGATATTTCCAATATAGAAAATCCTGAACTGGTCATAACCTATCCTATGGATGGGCCGTATGGTCTGGGAATCAAGAATGAAAAAATATTTATATGCGACGGGGCCTCAGGTCTTAAGGTTTATGATAAGACAGACATTAATAATTTAATCGAATTGAACCATTTTGAAGATATCGTCACCTATGATGTGATTCCCATGGAAAACCATCTGATTATGGTCGGCGATGAAATACTATATCAATATGAATACCTTGACGGTAGTATTAAACTAATAAGTCAGATAGGGCTCAACTAGATAAAAAATCAACTTTTCTTATCCCACTTTTAGTGGGATATTTTTTTATTGGTAAAGGGCAAAACCACAAAATCGAAAAATTGATATACTTTTGTTAGGACAAAACCAAGTGCATGCCAAAGAATTTAGTTATTGTAGAGTCCCCCGCAAAGGCAAAGACCATTGAACGATTTCTAGGAAAAGAGTTCCAAGTCGAGTCCAGTTTTGGGCATATTGCCGACCTCCCCTCGAAAGAGCTTGGAGTAGACGTGGAAAACGATTTTAAGCCGAAATATACTGTTGACAAGGAGAAAAAAGCCTTGGTAAAAAAACTCAAGGATTTAGCTAAAAAAGCAGAAACCATATGGCTTGCGAGTGATGAGGACCGTGAAGGAGAGGCGATATCATGGCACTTGGCAGAGGAATTGGGACTGGACAAGAGCAAGACCAAAAGAATCGTATTCAACTCCATTACCAAATCGGCCATCCAAAAGGCGATAGAAAACCCAAGAGACATTAACTATAACTTGGTTAATGCACAGCAGGCCCGTAGGGTTTTGGACAGGTTGGTGGGTTACGAACTGTCACCCGTTCTTTGGAAAAAAATAAAACCGGGACTTTCAGCAGGGCGTGTGCAATCTGTGGCGGTACGTTTGATCGTTGAGCGCGAAAGGGAAATTGAAGGGTTTACGCCTGAGGCATCTTTTCGTATCAAAGCTGAGTTCAAGACCAACGAAGGAAATACATTTGCCGCAAAGCTGAACACTACGTTCCCGACCAAGCAAGCAGCAGAATCATTTTTAAAGGAAAATATTGGAGCGGATTTTTCGGTTTCGGATTTGGCCCAAAAACCGGCAAAGAAATCTCCGGCAGCACCGTTTACCACATCTACCTTGCAGCAGGAAGCTTCAAGGAAACTTTATTTTTCGGTAAGCCGTACCATGCAGGTGGCACAACGCTTGTACGAGGCAGGTCTTATTACCTATATGAGAACGGATAGCGTCAACCTTTCCAACGAAGCATTGGCTGCGGCAAAAGATGCTATTCTGGATAACTACGGCGAAAAATATAGTCAAACCAGAAACTTTACAGGGAAATCCAAAGGAGCGCAAGAGGCGCACGAGGCCATCCGGCCTACCGATATGAAGTTGCAATCGCCCCAATTGGAGCGAGACCAGGCCAAATTATACGAACTTATTTGGAAACGTACCCTGGCATCCCAAATGAGCGATGCTCAATTAGAACGTACCAATGTTAAGATAAAAGCCAGTACCCATGGCGAAGAATTTTCTGCAAACGGTGAAGTGGTAAAATTTGATGGTTTCTTAAAGGTATATCTCGAAGGAACTGATGATGAGGATAGTGAAGAGCAAGAAGGAATGTTGCCAGCCATGAAGGTGGGAGAGCCACTTCAAAACGTATTTATTTCGGCAACCGAAAGATTTTCCAGGCCACCCTATCGTTATTCGGAAGCTTCTTTGGTGAAGAAATTGGAGGAGTTGGGCATCGGAAGACCATCTACTTACGCCCCCACCATATCTACCATACAGAACAGAGGCTATGTAGAAAAGGGTACTGTTGAAGGTTCCGAGCGAAAATATATGCAATTGGTACTGGAGAACGGGAAAGTGTCCGATAGCCAACTGAGCGAAATGGTCGGCTCCGAAAAGGGAAAGATTGTGCCTACCGATATAGGGATGATCGTAAACGACTTTTTGATGACTCACTTTACCCAAATTTTGGATTACAACTTTACCGCGCAAGTAGAAGAGGATTTTGATGAAATCGCTTCAGGAGATGAGGATTGGCAGGAAATGATGAAAAATTTCTATAAAGATTTTCATCCTAATGTGCTGGAGGTAGAGGAAAATGCCGAGCGCGCCAGTGGAGAACGTGTTTTGGGAACCGACCCAAAATCAGGCAGACAAGTTTCAGTAAGGTTGGGCCGTTTTGGACCGATGGTTCAGATTGGGACCGTAGATGATGAAGAAAAACCAGAGTTTGCCAGCTTGCTGCCAGACCAGTCCATTGGTACCATTACTTTTGAAGAAGCAATGACTCTTTTTGAGCTTCCACGAAAATTAGGTGTTTACGAAGGCGAAGAGGTAGAAGCTAATGTAGGTAGATACGGTCCTTATGTGCGATTTGGAAAAAAATTCATTTCGCTGGCTCAAGGAGAAAGCGCTTTTGATGTGGATATGGAACGTGCCATTGAACTTATCAAGGAAAAGCAAAAAGCGGATGCGCCCATCGGCACTTATGAAGGAAAGGATGTTACCAAAGGTAAAGGTAGGTTTGGACCATTTATCAAGTGGGACGGCATGTTTATCAATGTGAACAAGAAATACGATTTTGATGATTTATCCGACGGAGATATCGCTGAATTGATCGAGGCCAAGAAGAAAAAGGAGGCTGAAAAAATCGTTCAGGAATGGTCAGAAGAAAAGATACGGATAGAAAAAGCCCGTTGGGGGAGACACAATATTATAAAAGGTAGGGTGAAAGTGGAGCTTTCCAAGGATGTGGATGCTACAAAAATCACCTTGGAAGAAGCGCAGGCCCTACTGGAAAAGAAATCACCAAAGAAAAAAGCCAAGACAAAAGCTAAGAAATAACTATGGCGTTCGATTTTCTGGTTCCGGTCAAGGACAAGGTATTGGCACATTCCGAATTGTTGCCAGAACAGGCATTGGGCAAGAACGTTCATATGCATACCGAAAAGGATGGGCTACCTGTGTTCGCTCAAGCTGATGTTGCCATTTTTGGTGTCTTGGAATCCAGAAACGCTTTTGAGAAAAAACCCGAAAAATTGGATCTTGATGAGGTCCGTATCCAGCTTTACCGTCTTATGATGGGTAACTGGAACTCCACTATTATCGATATTGGCGACGTGGAGGAGGGCAATACTGTAGAGGATACCTATTTTGTGGTAAAGGAAATTGTAGCCGGTCTCCTTGAAGAAAATATTATACCAATTGTTCTGGGACTTACCCAGGACATTACCTTTCCCACGTATCGTGCTTTTGATAAAATAAAGAGTATGGTGAATCTGGTCTCCATCGATAGTCGTTTTGACTTTGGTGAGGACGATGAATTGATTTCATCACATTCCTACATGAGCAAAATTATCACCGACAAGCCCAACAACCTATTCAATTTTTCCAATATTGGTTACCAGAGCTACTTCAATGCCCAGGAGGAAAAGGATTTAATGGAGCGTCTGTTCTTTGATGCTTACAGGTTAGGTGAGATTGCGGCCAACATAGAATTGGCGGAACCGGTATTGCGCAGTAGCGATATTGTTAGTTTGGATTTAAGGGCGATTCGAGCAAGTGAAATGGGCGGCTCCAGAAATTTTTCTCCCAACGGGTTTACCGGAAGGGAGATATGTGCCATTGCCCGCTATGCAGGGATAAGTGACAAAGTAACCCTGTTCGGTATCTACGAGGGAGAGAATTCACACCAAGCCTTTCAGATGATCGCCCAGATCATCTGGTACTTCATAGAAGGGTTGAGTTTTAGAATAAAAGAATACCCAAGCTCCAAGAGCGAAGACTTCACAAAGTTTACCGTGCCCACGGACACCGAGGAATTGGTCTTCTTCAAAAGTCATGTTACAGAAAGATGGTGGGTAGAAGTGCCAACAATTTTAGCTGAACATACTAAAACAAATTCGGTGGCGTTATTACCATGCACCGAAGAGGACTATCTGGATGCTTGCAACCAGAACATTCCGGAAAGGTGGTTCAAAGCCTATAGAAAGGGGCTGAACTAATTAAATTAAATTTTGACCATTAATTGTTTTTACACAATAATTCATTCAAAAATCAGTTTTGAGAATAATAAACCTGTGTAGTGCAGTTATAAATCTTGAATCGAATAATTTAACCTAAAGTATGAGAAAGCTATTCTTTTCATCTATAGCACTTGTTTTTTTGCTTACCAGTTGTGGCTCTAAATCAAGATCAAAAGGTGAACTAGTTGGGGTCAGTGGAAAAAAATGGCATCCAGAAAAACCCTATGGAATGGAACTGATTCCCCGCGGCGCCTTTGTTATGGGTAAAGCCGAGGAGGATCAGGCAAAAGTATTGAACGCTCCCACAAGAACGGTTACCGTACGTTCCTTTTATATGGACGACACGGAAATCACCAATAGTGAGTACCGACAGTTTGTGGAGTGGGTCAAGGATTCCATAGTAAGAACAAAATTGGCCATTTTGGCCGACGAGCTGGGGATAAGCCCAGAGGATGAAGGTATCGGGGAGTATGCTTTTAAAGATACAGATACTACCGAACTATCCGTTTATGATAAATATATGCTCGACAACTACGCGGGTCTGGGAGCGACCGGGTACGAAGGAAGGGCATTGAACAAAGATGTGGACTTGGTATGGGATACATCCGAATATCCAGATGAGTACTACGCAGAGGTTATGGATTCCATCTACCTACCCGAAGAAGAAAGCTATAACGGCTTGAGAAGTGTGGACGTTACCAAGTTAAAATATAAGTACAGCTGGATGGATATCGAAGCAGCCGCTAGGGCCAGGACCGGTAACAGAAAGGATTTCATTAAGCACGAAGAATTGGAGATTTATCCCGATACCACTGTATGGATCCGGGATTTTGAATACAGCTACAACGAGCCAATGCACAACGATTACTTTTGGCACGACGCCTACAGTGATTATCCTGTGGTTGGTGTTAACTGGATGCAGGCCAAAGCTTTCTGTAACTGGAGGACCAAGTTCAAGAACGATGACCAAAAAAGTCGCGGCAAGCAGTTCGTAAACCAGTTCAGGTTGCCCACCGAAGCTGAGTGGGAATATGCCGCAAGAGGTGGAATCGAAGGAGGGACATATCCTTGGGGTGGTCCGTATGTGATCAGTGATACAGGATGTTTTATGGCCAACTTTAAACCACAGCGTGGTGATTATGCCGCTGATGCCGCCCTATACACCGTGGAAGCCAAATCTTTTGAGCCAAACGAATACAACCTGTACAATATGGCCGGTAACGTATCCGAATGGACCAACTCAAGTTTTGATCAAGGTGCATACGAATACCTGTCCACCATGAACCCGAATATCGGTTCACAGGACAATCAACGTAAAGTAATCCGCGGAGGTTCTTGGAAAGATGTTGCCTACTTCTTGCAAGTAAGTACCAGGGATTACGAATATCAGGATTCCGCTAGAAGTTACATTGGATTTAGAACCGTTCAAGATTACATGGGAGAAGAAGATTCTACCAACGGTAGCAGAAGCGGACTATAATAAAACAACGAGAGAACATTATATAAACAAGTAAGAGTAGTAACCAAATACTTATTTTTTATATAACTTAATTAAAACTAGAATTATGGCGCAGTCAAAATCAACAAAAAAGCTGTTTAACATGGCCTACGGGCTTGGAGCATCAGTAGTAATTATTGGTGCATTGTTCAAGATCCTTCACTGGGAGTTCGGACCACTTACAGGTGGACTTCTTCTTGCTGTTGGTCTTATTACCGAAGCATTGATCTTTGCTATCTCTGCATTTGAACCGGTAGATGATGAGTACGATTGGTCTTTGGTTTATCCTGAATTGGCAGGAGGTCAGCAATCTGCTTCCAGAAAACAAGAGGCTAAAGATGCTCAAGAAGCTGAAGGTCTTCTTTCCAAGAAATTGGACAACCTACTTAAAGAAGCCAAAATCGATTCTGATCTTTTTGCCAACTTGGGCGAAAGCATCAAGAGTTTTGAAGGTGCCGCTAAGAATATCACTCCTACAACAGATGCTATCCAACACACTAAGAAGTATTCTGAGGAATTGTCTCATGCAGCAGCTCAAATGGAATCTTTGAATAGCTTGTACAAAGTACAATTGGAAAGCGCTAGCAGACAAGCTTCCATCAACGAGGAGGTTGTACAGAACGCAGGTGCTTTGAAAGACCAAATGCAATCGTTGGCCACTAACCTTTCTTCTTTGAACGGTGTTTACGGTGGTATGCTTACAGCCATGGGCGGAAGAAACTAATTAGAGTTTGATCAACAGAAAACAAACCAAATCAAATTAATTATTAAATCTAATTAGAAAAACATGGCAGGAGGAAAACAAACACCACGTCAGAAGATGATCAACCTTATGTACTTGATCTTCATCGCGATGTTGGCCCTTAATATGAGCAAGGAAGTACTTGCAGCTTTCGGACTTATGAACGAAAAGTTGGAAACTTCCAATACGAACATGGATTCCAATAACGCTAGTTTCTTTGCTAGCTTGGAAACCAAAGCTTCCGAAAATGCTGAAGAGTATGGAGCGCTTTACGAAGATGCTCAAAAGGTAAAAGAACTATCCGATAGCTACTACAGCTATTTGGAAGGATTGAAAAAAGAAATGACCGCAGATTTGGAGGATCCAAAAGATTATGTGGTTATGGATAAGTCCGATTACTTGGACCAAAAATTCTTTCAAGGTGACAATTTAGGCCCAGAAGGAAAAAAGTTCATGGAATACATCAACAACTACCGTGAAGGCGTGATCAATGCATTGCCGGAAGGTAAGTTCGAATCTTTGAAATCTGCAGTGAAAGCTCGCTTTGCTACAGGTGGTGAAGACGGTAAGGTTGAGAAGAGAGACGGAACCCGTCAAGATTGGATCAACTATCACTACGAAGGATTCCCATTGGTAGCTTCTTTGACCAAGATGACCCAATTGCAAGCTGACATCAAAACTACGGAGCAAGAGGTGTTGAAAACCCTTTTGGAAGGTGAGTTGACCGAAGCTGTATCGTTGACCAACTTTGCAAGTTCATTGTCCGCTCCAAAAACGGCTTACTACGCAGGTGAAAAGTATGATGGAAAAATCATTGTTAGCAAAACCGACAAGACTTCCACACCTGTAAAAGCTGAGTTGACCTTGGATGGAAGACCAATGACAGAAGGTAAAGATTACGAATTGGAAGCTGGTGGTATCAAAATGTTGATCAGTGCCGGTACTCCAGGTGATCACACAATCAAAGGAACAATGACCTTTATGCAGGATGGTGAAGAAGTTCCTGTAGAAGTGAACAATACTTTTGCTACGATTTCCATGCCCAACGCAGCGGTTATATCTGCTGATAAGATGAACGTGGTTTACCGTGGGGTAGCCAACCCAATGACGATTTCTATTCCTGGAATTCCAGATAACAAGGTGTCTGCAAATGCTCCTGGTTTGAGCAGAAGAAGTGGAAGCCAGTACGTTATGAATCCTGGAACAGGTAGGTCTGTGACCATTACAGCTTCCGGTACTTTGCCAGATGGTAAAGGCATCAGCACTAAGTCCGAGTTCCGTATCAAGGATATTCCAAGACCAAGCGGTACCGTTCGTGGTGAGTCTGGTAGCGTTAAAATGCCAAGAAACAACCTGGAAATTTCCACTGTTAGCGCTATGTTGGAAGACTTTGATTTTGACTTGAACCTTGCTGTAAGCCAGTTTAAGTTCAAAGTTCCTGGTCAACCTACTGTAGTTGTAAACGGAAACAAATTGGATGCCAGAGCCAAATCTGCACTTAAGAGAGCAGATAGAGGTGAATCTGTCCAGATATTCGATATTCAAGCTTACATCACAAACAACAAGAGCTACAAGTTGAAAAAAGTATCTCCTGTAGTGGTTGAGCTTACAAACTAAGAAGTATAAAAAGTATACAAGTGATTATGAATTGGAAAAACGCATTATTAATAGGATTGTTGGGCATATTGCCAGTATCAATCATGGCACAGGCAAACATTTTGAATGCCAAGCTGCCCGAAGATATCGGTAAGAAAACCCAAGCTCAAATAGAGCAAGATGCCGATGAGCCCTTGGAATACGGTTATGTGGATGATAGGGATATCCTTTGGTCCAAGACCGTCTGGGAAATCATCGATCTTGACGAGCGAGTTAACTTTCCATTGTATTACCCAACCGATACCATAGGTATTGGAGCGGACAGAAGGTCTTTGTACCACGTTTTGATGAAAAACATCAGAAACGGTAATCTTACCGAGGTATATGCAGACTCTTACTTTACAGAGAAGAGAAAGTTGGAGGACCTTTCGGCAACCTTGCGTAAAGTGGATACCACTGATCTTGGATATGAACAATTGAATGCTGGTGAGCAAATATCCCCTGAGTTTATCAACAGAAGGGATTTGACAGCCGCTGATATTGAGGAATTCCGAATTAAAGGAATGTGGTATTTCGATAAGCGCCAAGGTGAGCTTAAGTATCGCTTATTTGGAATTGCCCCAGTTGCTCCCGATGTAAACTTCATAGACGATGAATCTATGGGAACTGGTGAGAACAAAGTAGAGTTGTTCTGGGTATGGTATCCTGCGGCACGTCAAATTTTGCACGATGCCAAGGTGTACAACCAGCAAAACTCTGCAAGACCAATTTCTTTTGATATGTTGTTGAACGCGCGTCGATTCAATGGTGTCATCTATAAAGAAGAAAACGTTCACGAGGATCGTGAGATAAGCGATTACATTTTTGATAATGCCTTGTTCCAGCTCTTGGAAGCCCAAAGAATCAAAGAGGGCATACGAGATAGAGAGCAAGATATGTGGGCGTACTAAACGTTCATAGAATAATTCCAATTCAATACAGTAAAACGCCGCACCTAGTGCGGCGTTTTTTTGTTTTAAAGTCAAATGAAAATGCCAAGGACTCGTTCAGTTGCTTAATTTTGTGGTATGGTTGATTATTTAGTTGTAGGTCTGGGTTTGGCGGGAATCACTTTTTGTGAGGTTCTGGAGGAAAATGGAAAAACCTTTAAGGTAATCTCCGATGACTCCCAGCAAGCATCACAAGTTGCCGGGGGCTTGTACAATCCAGTTATTTTGAAGCGGTTTACCATGGCGTGGAAGGCCAAAATGCAATTGGAAGTAGCAAAACCGTTTTATCAAAAAATAGAAAAAAAAATAGGGACCAGTATCGAGTATGAGCTTCCAGTGCTTCGAAAATTCGCCTCTATTGAAGAGCAAAACCTATGGTTTGAGGTATCCGACCGTCCAGATCTGGATTATTTTCTGTCCACTAAAGTGCTCCCCAATAACAATCCCGCCATTGACGCTCCGTATGGTTTCGGAGAAGTAAAATATACAGGTAGAATTGATACTGCCGCTTTGGTGAGGTCGTACAGCAATTATCTCAAGAAACGTGATTTGCTTTTAGAAGAGTCTCTGGATTTTGATGCAATTTCAATTACAAACGAAACCGTATCGTACAACAATGAAACGGCAAAGAATCTCGTGTTCGCCTGTGGTTTTGGACTCAAACAGGACCCATACTTTGGATATCTGCCCTTGAACGGGACCAAAGGGGAATTGCTTATCATCCACGCCCCGGAATATCGAGAGAACAACGTTATAAAATCGTCCGTTTTTACCATTCCCATGGAAAATGATAGATATTTGGTCGGCGCTACCTACAAGTGGAAGGACAAGACCAATATACCCACAGAAGAATCCAAAAATGAGCTTTTGGAAAAGTTGACAACCTTTTTAAAGTGTGATTTTGAGGTTGTGGATCATGTAGCGGGTATTAGACCAACGGTTGTAGACCGTAGGCCATTGGTGGGAAGGCATCCAGAGCATAAAAACCTTTATGTGTTGAACGGTTTTGGTTCGAGAGGAGTAATGATCGGACCGTACGCTTCCAAACAACTTTTTGATTACATAGAAAAAGAATCCGAGCTCGACCCAGAAATGGATATTCAACGATTTACTAAAAAATACTACTCAAAATAGCTTTATGCGGTTTCGTGCTTTTTAACAGAGGTTGCATCATACTTCACAAAAAGATTGATCCAAATATTTCTGGAAAGTCTAATTATGACCGGCATAAAAACCACTAAAGTGCCCACAATGGCAATAAAAGTCGTGGGTAATGAAGCGTCCAGAAACAAGAATGAAATCACAAAGGCGGCTACGGCAAAAGCAATGCCGACAGCATAGCTGACATACATCGCCCCGTAAAAAAATGAAGGCTCAATCTTGTATTTTAAACCGCAATGTGAACACCTTTCGTTCATACTGAAGATTTTGGAAAGAGCATAGGGGTTGGATTTCTCATACATACTCTCTTCTTGGCACCTTGGACAGTTTCCTGTTAAAATGCTGTACATTTTGGTTCCTTTTTTTAACATTTGCACGGCTTTTGTACAAAAGTATACATTCGCCAATTAATGTTTTGTAATCAAGGTCACATATAATGCTAAATATTCATAATCTATCCGTAGCCTTTGGAGGGGAATATCTGTTCGAGGAAATATCTTTTCGTCTCAATGGGGGCGACAGGGTAGGGCTTATCGGAAAGAACGGTGCCGGAAAATCAACCATGCTCAAACTCTTGGCCAAGGAAATGTCCTTGGACGAAGGTGCCATAGCTACCGAAAAAAATGTCAAAATTGGGTTTCTAAAACAGGATATCGATTTTGAGGAAGGTAGAACCGTGCTGGAAGAATCCTATCAGGCATTTTCAGAGATCAAGGAGATGGAGCTGAAGTTGGACGAGATCAATACGGCTTTGGCCGAACGTACAGATTATGAAAGCGAAGGCTATCACCAATTAATGGTAGATCTTAACGATGTTACCCATCGATATGAAATATTGGGCGGTTACAACTATCAGGGAGATACGGAGAAGGTACTTCTTGGACTAGGTTTTAAGCGGGAAGATTTCAACAAGCTCACCGATACATTTTCTGGTGGTTGGCGTATGCGTATCGAACTTGCCAAATTGTTGCTCCAAAGCAATGATGTACTCCTGCTCGATGAGCCAACGAACCACTTGGATATTGAGTCCATCATCTGGCTGGAACAATTTTTAAGGAACTTTACCGGAGCAGTAGTGATCGTTTCCCACGATAAAATGTTTCTGGATAATGTGACCAACCGAACCATCGAGATTTCTTTGGGCAGGATATATGATTACAGTAAGCCCTATTCACAATTTTTGGTACATCGCAAGGAAATCAAGGAACAACAATTGAGTGCCCAGAAAAACCAGGAAAAACAAATTCAGCAGACCGAAAGGTTGATAGAAAAGTTTAGGGCCAAGTCCAGTAAGGCTTCCATGGCGCAATCCTTGATCAAGAAGCTGGATAAAATGGAGCGAATCGAAGTGGATGAAGAGGATAACAGCGTAATGAACTTGCGCTTCCCTGTTTCCATAAATCCTGGTAAAGTAATCGCTGAATTGGATGGCGTTTCAAAAAGCTACGGTTCTAAAAGAGTATTAGAGGATATTGACCTTTTGGTAGAAAGAGGGAGCAAAACAGCTTTCGTAGGCCAAAACGGACAGGGTAAGACTACTTTGGCCAAGATCATGGTCGGAGAACTTGACCATGATGGAAACCTAAAAATCGGACACAACGTGCAGCTAGGGTATTTTGCCCAGAACCAAGCTGAGTATCTGGATGGCAGCAAAACCATTTTGGATACCATGATCGATGCGGCCAACGAGAGCAATCGGAGTAAAGTAAGGGACATCCTTGGCTCATTTTTGTTCAGGGGCGATGATGTGGACAAGTATGTAAAAGTGTTGTCAGGAGGTGAAAGGAATCGCTTGGCATTGGCAAAGATGTTGTTGCAGCCCTTTAATGTGCTGGTAATGGATGAACCTACCAACCACTTGGACATAAAATCCAAGAATGTACTGAAACAAGCTTTGCAAAGTTTTGAAGGTACACTGATATTGGTATCTCACGACCGTGATTTTCTTCAGGGATTGACGGATAGGGTTTACGAATTCAAGGAAGGGGGAATCAAGGAGTATTTGGGCGATATCGATTTTTACTTGGAACAGCGTAAAATGGATGATTTCCGAAGTGTTGAAAAAGGAGATCAAAAGAAAGAGGAAAAAACTCAGGAAAAATCAAAGGAAAGTGACTACCATACTCAGAAAAAGCAAAAGTCATTGAAGAATCGACTCAGCGGAGTAGAGAAGAGGATCTCGCAATTGGAAAAGGAAATTGCGAATATTGACCACGACCTTCTTATGGATTACGATACCACCATTGCCAAACCAAACTTTTTTGACAAATACGAAGGGAAAAAGAAGGAATTGGAAGGCCTTATGGAAGATTGGGAAACCCTCTCGCATGAACTAGAAACATTGGATTAAGAGAAATCACCGCTTTCTTACAACGTTTTTTCGCAAATTCACAACATATAGCTGTTAGTTTATCGATAAAACTTGTAAGATGTTTCTCATTTTTATTATTTTGTATGTAAATTTCCTACAACTAAATAAGAAATAATGCTTCGTATTACGATTTTTCTCTTTTGTTTGATGTCCTCAGCTGGTATATCGTTGGCCAATGGACAGGTTTCCCCCAAGGAAAAATCTGCATTGGTAGACCTTTACAACAGTACCAATGGCAAGGAATGGAACTCATCTTGGGATCTAAATGCTCCTGTCAACACATGGAAAGGTGTGGAAATCAATCAGGGACATGTGATTGGGCTTACCTTATTTATGAATAATTTAAATGGTACCCTGCCCGAAAGTTTGGGCGACCTTAAGCATATTTCCACTTTAAACTTGGCCTTTAACCAAATTACAGGTGTACTTCCCAAAGATTTGGTCAAATTGGAGAAGCTCAAAACGTTGCGTTTGGAGATGAATAGGATCAAAGGAGAAATTCCTGAAGGGGTAGGGCATCTTAAACAGTTGGAAATTTTTTCCATGTTCAATAATTTTTTAACAGGAACTATACCTGAAAGCTTTGGAGAGCTTAAAAATTTGAAAGAGCTCAATTTATCCAGTAATAATCTAAAAGGAGACATACCCAAATCCATTGGTAACCTTTCAAACTTGGAGGCTTTGGGTCTTTTTGAGAACAAATTGGAGGGACAGATACCTGCGGAAATTGGGAATTTGGTCCAACTGAAAGAGCTGGTTTTATCCAACAACCAACTGGGTGGCGAGATTCCTGCCGAATTTGGACAATTGGCTAGTTTAAAAATATTGCAACTTCAAAATAATAGGTTCAATTCTTTAAATGTCCTGCATGGAATGGACTCCGACCAGTTTTTGGTTTTTGACTCCGATGATAAGACTTTGAATCCGAAATTCAATGAAATTAAAATAGACCGTACTCGAATGGCAGATACCAAATTCGAGGACGAAAACGAAAACGAGTAGTTAGTATTACTTTAGTTTGTTTGGTTTGGGGATACAGGCGTGTATCCCCTTTTTTTTGTGACAAAATTTTCGATAGATTTTATGAAATATTTAACCATTGTAAAAAATGTAGGGGATAGATTTGCACCGACTAAACCAACTAGCGCATGCGAAAGCTAATAATATCGGCTGTTCTTGGAGGTATAATTATTTTTGCCTCCCTATATTTTGCCGGCTTGATCGCCGACAGCAAAGAAAATAAAAGACCGCCATCACAAAAAATAGTTAAGACAGTCTTTGTAGATACAGTTCAGAATACCACCGTACCTATAATGGTTCCCGCAAATGGAAATCTTCAAGCCAAAAAGAGAGTCGAACTTTACTCCGAAGTACAGGGCGTTTTTAGGCCGGGAAGTAAATTGTTCCGGACTGGGCAGGAATATGCCGCTGGCCAAACACTTATCAGAATAGACGCTAGCGAGTATTATGCCACTGTACAATCAGCCAAAAGTAATCTGTACAATTTGCTTACTTCCATAATGCCGGACCTTAGACTGGATTATCCAGAGATCTACCCTAAATGGCAGCAATATCTCAACGAGTTCGATTTGGAGAAGACCACACCGGAACTTCCAAAATTGGATTCCGAAAAAGAAAAGTTTTTTATAACTGGAAGGGAAATCATCACAACATATTACAATGTCAAGAATTTGGAACAGCGTTTGTCCAAATATGCCATAACAGCCCCATTTACAGGAGTATTGACCGAGGCTTTGGTCACTGAAGGGACTTTGGTGAGATCGGGACAAAAACTAGGGGAGTTTATTGATACTGGATTATATGAATTGGGAGTATCCGTAAGCAAAACCTACGGGGATTTCTTAAGAGTGGGCCGTAAGGTAGAACTCAGTAATTTAGAAAAGACCCAGACCTACATGGGAGAGGTCACACGCGTAAATAGTAGGGTAGACCAAAATTCACAGACCATAATGGTGTACATAGAGGTCAAAGGTGATAATTTGAAAGAAGGCCAATATCTCGAGGCCAATCTCGAGGCCAAGGAAGAACCCAACGCCATTGAGATCAATAGATCACTATTATTGGAAAACAATCAAATTTTTGTGGTACGGGACTCCATTTTGGACCTAATGGATGTTAACCCTGTGTTTTTTACGGATAAGACCGTTGTGCTCAAGAATGTTCCTGACGGTGAAGTGATCGTGGCCAAACCGATTACTGGTGCCTATGCTGGTATGTTGGTGCGCACTTTTGACGAAAGTAAATCATAAAAACCCCCGCCATGAGAAATCTCATCTCGTATTTTATTAAATACCACATGGCAGTCAATGTCTTTATTTTGGCATTTTTTGTTTTTGGGGTCGTAGGGATTCTTTCCTTAAAATCATCATTTTTTCCACTCAATGAAGCTAGGAACATTACCATTACCATTGCTTATCCGGGCGCGTCTCCACAAGAAATAGAGGAGGGTATTGTCCTCAAAATTGAGGACAACCTAAAAGGACTCGAAGGAGTGGAGCGGGTAACTTCCACTTCAAGGGAGAACAGCGGTACTATCAATGTGGAGATCGAGAAGGAAAGAAATGTGGATTTCATGCTATTGGAGGTGAAAAATGCAGTGGACCGAGTACCTACTTTCCCAACCGGTATGGAACCTTTGATTGTTGCCAAGCAAGAACCTGTAAGGCCTACTATCAGTTTTGCCGTAAGCGGAAAAGATATTCCATTGGCGACACTGAAGCAAATTGCACGTCAAATAGAGAACGATTTACGCGCCATTGATGGGATATCCCAAATACAAATCGACGGCTATCCGGACGAAGAAATTGAGATTGCCGTAGATGAAAACAGTCTTTTAGCGTACAATCTATCTTTTACAGATGTGGCACAAGCCGTTTCCAATGCCAATATTTTGGTAACGGGAGGGAACATTAAGACCGTGACCGAAGAATACCTGATCAGGGCCAACAATCGTTCGTATTATGGTGATGAACTTTCCAATATTGTAATCCGGGGCGATGCTGCTGGACGTGCAGTGCGTTTAAGGGATGTTGCCGTTATTCGGGATAGATTTTCCGAAACGCCCAACGCTTCATATTTTAATGGTGAACTTGCCGTAAATGTTACCATAACAAGTACCAATACAGAAGACCTCATGGGCTCTGCTGAAAACGTCCGACAATATATCGGCGATTTCAACGAAAAATATACCAATGTACGGTTGGATGTAATCGATGACCGTTCCACCACCTTGACCCAACGGACTGAACTCTTGACCGAGAACGCCATTGTGGGGATGATTTTGGTATTGGTGTTTCTATCCCTCTTCTTGAATACAAGATTGGCATTCTGGGTAGCCTTTGGTCTTCCCATTGCATTCTTGGGAATGTTTGTTTTTGCCCCCATGTTCAATGTCACCATCAATGTACTATCCCTTTTCGGGATGATTATTGTAATCGGTATTCTGGTGGATGATGGAATCGTGATCGCAGAGAATATCTATCAACATTACGAAGATGGAAAATCACCCGTGCAAGCCGCCTTGGATGGGACCATGGAGGTGATACCACCCATTATTTCGGCTATCATCACTACCATATTGGCATTTTCCATTTTCTTGTTCCTTGATAGTAGAATTGGGGAATTCTTTAGTGAGGTTTCTGTTATAGTGATTCTCACTTTGGTAGTTTCCTTAGTAGAAGCGTTGATTATATTGCCCGCTCACTTGGCACATTCAAAAGCCTTGCACCCACAAAGTGATAAACCCAAAACAGGCATTGCCAAGGTATTTGCCGAGCTACGCGTCATCAATAAGATTGGTGACCGGATAATGAACTATATGCGTGATAAGTGGTACAGCCCGGCCCTCCATTTTATGCTGAACTACAAGTTTTTGACCTTTGCCCTTTTCTTTATGGCTTTGGTCTTAACGCTGGGCTCCATTGGAGGAGGAATTATCCGAACTGCATTTTTTCCAAGAATTGCCAGTGATCAGGTCTCCATAGACCTGACTATGCCCAACGGCACCAATGAAAAGGTTACCGATTCCATTATCAGTCTTATTCAAGAAAAGGCACATATCGTAAACCAAGAATTGACAGATGAATATTTGCAGGGCATGGACAAAATGCTCTTTGTGAATATGATAAAAAACCTTGGCCCCGGTTCATCCACGGCAACATTGGAAATCAACCTCCTGCCCGGAGAGGAAAGGCCGGATGGGATACGTGCCGATATGGTGACCACAAGACTTCGTGAGCTCGTAGGCCCGGTAATTGGAGTGGAAAGCTTGATTTATGGTTCAGGAGGTAACTTTGGAGGAAATCCTGTATCAGTTTCCTTGTTGGGTAACAATATAGAAGAGCTAAAGGCGGCCAAAATGGAGCTTAAACAAGCTATGGAAGCCAATTCCAATCTAAAGGACGTAACGGACAATGACCCGGCCGGAATCAAAGAGATACGATTGCAGCTTAAGGAAAATGCATATTCGCTCGGGTTAGACCTTCGTACGGTAATGAACCAGGTTCGTGGCGGATTCTTCGGCGCACAGGCGCAGCGTTTCCAAAGAGGACAGGATGAAATAAGGGTTTGGGTACGATATGATAGGGAGAACAGATCATCAATTTCCGATTTGGACGAGATGCGAATCTTGGCCCCAAGCGGTGACCGGATTCCATTAAAGGAAATAGCTACGTATACCATTGAAAGAGGAGATGTGGCCATCAACCATTTGGAAGGTAGAAGGGAAATTCAGGTGTCTTCCGATTTAACGGATCCCGAGACCACCAGTGGAACAGATGCCATGTTGTGGATACGTAACGAGGTATTGCCCGATATTCTGGCAAAATATCCAACCATAAGCCCATCTTATGAAGGACAGAACAGGGAGGCCAACAAACTAATTGGTTCACTTGGATTTGTGGGTCCAATTGTATTGTTCCTCATTTTTATAACCATAGCCTTCACCTTTAGAAGTATTAGTCAACCTTTATTGTTGATTTTTATGGTGCCCTTCAGTTTAACAGCGGTGGCATGGGGACATTGGTTGCACGGTTTCCCGATCAATATTCTTTCCATGTTGGGAATTATCGCACTGATAGGTATTATGGTAAACGATGGATTGGTGCTCATTGGCAAGTTCAACATCAATCTAAGAAATGGAATGAAGTTCGATGATGCCATTTATGAAGCTGGTCGTTCACGTTTTAGGGCCATCTTCTTGACATCGGTAACCACTATTGCCGGTTTAGCACCCTTACTTTTGGAAAAGAGCCGCCAAGCACAGTTCTTAAAGCCAATGGCCATTTCCATTGCCTATGGAATTGCCTTTGCCACTATTTTAACGTTGCTCATGCTACCATTGCTACTTTCCTTTGGAAACAATGTCAAAGTGCTGACAAAACGCTTATGGACAGGCGAAGAGGTTACACCAGAGGAAGTAGAACGAGCCATTCGCGAACAGCATGAAGAAGAAGAGATGTACTCAAATAGTGTAAGCCTGAACGGAAGTGACAACAGCAATATGCCGCAAAACGGAGAAGAAACCCCAAACGTTGCAGAAGAGACCAGATAATGAAAAGCTTTTTTTATAGACTACCCCTAATTTTGATATTTCTTGGCCTTTCCGCAAGTGCGCAAGATGAGGTGCTTACCAAGCAGGAGGCGATCAACCTTATTTTGGAAAACAATTTGGATATCAAGGTCGCTAGAAATACCAGGTTAATTGATGAGAACAACGCAGATATTCTAAATTCGGGCTACTTGCCTTCGGTTACGGGGAATGCCAGCGGTAGTATAGACAAGCAAAATTCGGAAGGGGTTTTGGCCAACGGGGATACCAGGACAGCTCAAGGGGCGGAGACCCGAAGGTACAGCGCTGCTGTGAATGTGAATTATACGTTGTTCGATGGCTTGGGGAGGTACTACAATTATAAGAGCTTTCAGGAACGCTCGGAACAATCCGAATTGGAGGTCAGACAGACCATTGAAAATACTATTTTACAATTGTTCACCGTGTATTACGAAGCGGCCCGCCTTACCGAGAATACGGCTACTTTGGAACAGGCCTTGGAGATTTCCAAGGATAGGCTCAAAAGGGCACAGTACCAATTTGAGTTTGGACAGAATACCGGTCTGGATGTGTTGAATGCCGAAGTGGATATCAATACGGATAGCATCAATTTATTGAATTCCAAACAGCAGCTTCGAAATACAATGAGGGACTTGAACCTTATTCTTAACCGAGACCTATCGGCTAAGTTTGCTGCGGATACTACTGTGACTTTTGTTCCTGGGCTTCAAATGGAAAATATGTACAATGAGGCCCAAATGAACAATGTTAGGCTTCAAATTGTGGAAAAGGACATAAATATGGGTCTCAACGACGTCAGAATAGCCAAAAGTGGCTACTTGCCCACCATTGGACTTACCGGAACGTATGGTTGGAACGAGTCCAGCAATAACAGTCCGTTGGCCTTTGCCTTGCAAAACACCTCGACAGGGGTAACGGGAACCGTGAACCTTACCTGGAATTTGTTTGATGGAGGAACTACCATCACTGGGATAAAAAATGCCAAAATTGCCTACCAGAATCAAGAGATTGCAAAAAAACAGATCCAGTTGGAGGTAGAAAGGGATATCCGAAATGCATGGGACAGTTATACCAATGCGCTTTATGTTTTACAGGTCCAGGAGAAAAACTTGCAGACCAACCAGAACAACTTCAACCGTACCGATGAAAGATATAAACTTGGTCAGGTAACTTCCATAGAGTTCCGACAGGCCCAGTTGAATTTATTGAATGCCGAGTTGGCCAAGAGCCAAGCCAAATACAACGCAAAATTGGCAGAACTTCAAATGCTTCAAGTTAGTGGTCAACTGCTCAATATTGATTTTTAGGCCATGTACGAGCATTTTTTTCAATGTCCATATTGTTGGGAAGAAATTTCCTTTTTGTTGGATAGCTCTGTGCCGCAACAGACCTATGTAGAGGATTGCGAAGTATGTTGCAATCCCATCGAGGCCACTGCAAGGTTCAGTAATCAAGAGCTGGTCTCTTTTGAGGCAAAGGAACTTGGTCAATAAAAAAAGCCGAAGTCTAAACTCCGGCTTTTGGTTGGTTGGAATAAGTTAATAGTTTTTACTTTTCCAAAATCTTGAAATAACAATGCTCAGCAATCTAACCCCTTTGCACTGGAATTGTGTTTACTGATATATTCTTACATAGTCAATTTCAAAGATGTCTTCGGTGAAATTCGCAGGTACATCACCACCCAAATTTCCACCTATTGCAATATTCAGCAACAAATAATGTTCGTGGTTAAATGGTTTGTTACTACCATTCTGAAATTCATATACCAAGTTATCGTCCACATAGGTTTTAATACTTTCGCTGTCCCACTCCATGGAGTATATATGAAACTCTGAATCTGCATTTTCTACGGCTATTTCACCTCCTTCATCGCTGTACACCTCTGTGTTTAAATCTCCCCAATGATAATGTGAAATGGTACTGTTTTTATCCCATCCGGTTTGTTCCATAATGTCGATTTCCCCGCAAAGAGGCCACCCTACATTGCCGTATTGATCTCCAAAATAGTTTCCGGTTTCATTCGAGTTTGCACCTAACGTCCAAATGGCCGGCCATGTACCCGCCGTTTTAGGAAGTTTGGCCCGGACCTCTATGCGTCCGTAAGTAAAAGCGAACTTGGCGTTCAATCTGGCCGAGGTATATTCTTTTGTACTTCCGTTATATGAATACTGCTCTTTGATGGCCTTTATTTTTAAGGTTCCATCGTTCACATAGGAATTGTCCTCCCTATCGGTATAGTGCTGTAATTCGTCATTGTGCCAGCTACCGTTGTTCGGGGGGATTATCTGATGATGCCACTTTTGGTCATCCGGTCTGCCTTCGTTTTCAAATTCATCGGAGAAGACCAATTTGGCAAAAGCCTCATCGGACCTGTAAATATCTACGCTGTAACTTTCGTTTACGAACGCGCCGGACCCGGAGTAGGCCCATACGGTAATATTGTGGGTGTTTGTTCCATCTTGAAGGAAGGTATGTTCAATATTTCCAGATTCGCTGTCAATTTGGTCCCCTGTTCCAAAACGGAACGCATACCTGACCGCATTATTGGCGGAAGCGGTTATCTGCACCGTTCCTGAACCATCCCCATTAGGATTGTTGTCGTTTGACCCAACAACAGAAATGTCCACGCTGAGGTTAGTAGGAATATCGTTGGAGTCTGAATCCCCCGAACTACAAGAAATTGTCAGTAGGAGGGACAGTATGGAAATATTGAAAATGCTCATTTTTACTATTTGGTGAATGTACAATTTGTTTTTCATAGAAAACCTTAGTTGGATTTTGCTCCTTTCTTTTTGGGAAAGGAGCTCATCCGTTTGCTTAATTAACTAACTCAAATCAATTTATGATCTGTTTTTCATTATATGATTAGTGGAAATAGATATTGTCTAAGAAAATAGTTCCATTTCCATCAAATTTCAATTGAATTACATCGGTTAAATCAACTACACCGGAGAACTCTGTCAAAGGAATGTCTACACTTACCCATTCTCCTGCAGTTACCTCGAATGCATATGGAGTTTCTACGGGTCCTGTACTTATCAAAGATAAATTAAGGGCTGATGAATCCGGCGTCCAATAATCTACGTGGATCATCGTCATACCAGAAACATCCAGTGAAGATGAGAATTGTGTTCCCTGATAGTTGAGACCTGCATACTTTAAGGTATTGTTCCCATCTATGTCTTCTTGTGTAACCACGGTTGCCTGCCCCCAATTAGGATTAAATTCGGTATCGGCAACATCGGTATAGGTATCGCTGAATATAGATAATACATCGGCCTGTGCCAAGGTTGGGGTCGGTGCCCCAGCTACAGGCTCTGTGGGAGGTGGTGAAAAGAAATAAATGTTATCTAAAAAGATGGTTCCATTTCCATCCAATTTCAATTGGATTACGTCTGATAAATCAACTGTACCGGAGAACTCTGTCAAAGGAATATCCACACTTACCCACTGACCAGTGGTCACGTTAATTGGATAAGGTATTTCAACAGGACCTGTGCTAACCAAAGATAGGTTAAGGTCGGAAGAATCAGGCGTCCAATAATCCAAATGAATCGTCGTCATTCCAGAAACATCCAATGCATTTTCGAATTGAGTTCCCTGATAGTTCAGGCCGTCATATTTCAAAGTGTTGTTGCCAGCTATGTCTTCTTGTGTAACTACCGTAGCTTGTCCCCAATTTGGATTGAAATCTGTACCGGAAACATCAGTATATGTGTCACTGAATACGGAAATCACAAAATTATCAGGGACTGTAGGTGTTGGGGCTCCCGATAAAGGGGTGTCGGATACTCCAGCTTCATTATAAAAGAAAACATTGTCCACGAAAACTGTATTTGCTCCTGAGGGTGTACTGATAAATAGCAATTGTGCAATATGCTCCTTAGTTGTAAGTCCAGTAAAATCAGATAATGGAATATCCAAGGTCACCCATTCTTGTTGTGTGGGTGCTTCAAATACAATTTCATGCTCAACATCATCGCCACCATCGTAGGCTCCATCAGCACCAAAATCTACTAATTTTATTCTGAATTCGGTAGCATCACCGGTCCAGATATCGGTTCTAAAATGTGTCATGCCGGTAGCATCGATTGGATTGGATGTTGCTTCAATTCCAGCAACGTTGAGTTCACTGTACTTTTTAACCGCATTCCCATCAATTTCGATGTCCTCCAATGTTGCGTTGGACCAATCGGTTCTCCATGTGTCCACGGTAACGTTGGTGTACACATCGCTAAACAATGAAATTACCTCTGTTGGGTCTATGTTTGGGTCGGGTGCGGGAGCGGTAGGTTCACCAGTTTCAACTGGCTCTTCCACTTCGCCACCTTCGCTCATCACGATGTCATCAAAGTAATGAATGGATTCTGCGTCCTTCTCTCCGTTGAAATTGAAGAACAAAACCAATCTGTCATACTTATCGGAATCACTTGGAGAAAAAACAAATGAGAGTTCTTCCCATTCATTGGCTACGGTTGTGGTCGCCTGTACCTCTTTGTTAATAGTGTTGTCCGTGCTATCCTCAAATTTCAAAAGAACTACTTCGTCCGCAGCTGGCGCATAGACTTTTATTTTGACGGTTTGCATTTCGTTAAAATCCACTTTACTTGCCAAGTCAAAAAGGAAGCCTGCCCATGGCTCCACACTTGGGGTCTGTGTATATGCTACAACGGTTTCCGAAGTGTTTATTCCGGAAGGGTCTGGATTTTCTACGTATTCCAAGTTAAAAGAACCATCAATTTCTCCAAAAAACTCTACTTCGGGTCCCCCACACTCAAAATCGATTCCTTCGGACAATTCAGGAACGATAGTGGAGAACACACAGTCTTCACCAGGTTCGGGCTCTGGTTCCGGTGTTGGTGGTACATAGGCGGAAGGAGGCGGAATATCGTCCTCCGTTTCGCAAGAAATAATGGTTCCCAATATACCCAAAGCCATTAATAGGGCCATTATGGGCAATTTTGAACGGGATATGTTCTTGTTGTTATTATGCTTTTTCATCTTTCAATGTTATAAGTTAATTCTAGTTTGTGCCGGTTTAGTTATACCCATCGTTTTGTGGATAGTTGGGTCCTAAAAGGTCCATTTGTTGCTGTGGAATGGGCCAATTTTGCATGTACTCCCTAAGAATATCTTTTGGATTTCCTTCGGGATAGGATTCGTTCATGTTGTCGTTGTTCATATGGTCCAAAAGGTAATCGTACAACAATCCGGTACGTTTTAGGGTAAACCAACGTTGACCTTCAAAAGCAAGTTCGCGGGCCCTTTCTTCCAATATGGTTTCCAGGTCAATGCTGTTCACTGGGGCGGTATTTGCCCTAGTTCGTATGGCATTAAGATATTCCAAAGCCTTGGCTGAATTGTTCAGCATCATATGGGCCTCGGCACCGATTAAATAGGTCTCTGCCAAACGATAGATCATAATGTTCTTAAAGTGATTTCTATCGGTGGGTTCTACGGTCTCATCAAGGAACTTGATAATCCCAGGGTTTTGCCTTCTGTAGTAAAGCATAAACTCGTTTTGATCATCTTCGCTGTTTTCGTATAGGTCCAATGGGTCGCCTATTTCGCTTCCAGCTGGCACTGCGGTCTCATCGTTGTAGAGATATTCGAAAATATAGTAGGTGCCATTTTTTCTGGTATCGTTGGGATCTTCGTTGAGCAGGTCGATGGTGTATTGGTTCAAGGAAATAAATCCAGCTCCGGCGCCACCATTTTCCACGGACTGAATCAAACCTGGGGCATCTGCATAGGAAGATACCATGTTCCAGTTCATGATATGGGGATTTCCGCCACCGATAGTTTGTCTTTCAAAGTTGATGGCGAACAGTGTCTCGGAATGATTGAGTTCTTCGGCAAAAACTTCCGCCGTGGTCTCGGTCAAACTATGACTGCCACTTGTGATGATGGCATCAGTCTGAGCGGCCGCTTCGGTCCAGTCGTTTTCCCACATGGCCACTTTGGCTCTCAGGTGTCTTGCGGCACCTTGTGCCCAACGTCCAAATTGAGGGGTAGCGTAATCCAAGTTTGCTATGGCGAAGTCCAAATCGGAACGCAAAAGTGCAAAGATTTCTTCTTCGGAAGATTTGTCCTGTGGTACATCAAATGCATTCTCGGGCGTAGTGGGCTCCGTAGTGATAAAGATGTTGTTGAACAGACGGTACAAAGTGAAGTAGGCATGGGCGCGCATACATTTGGCCTCTGCAAGAATCTGATTTCTTCTACTTTCCTCGATATCCTCTAAATTTTCCGCGCCTTGAATCACGGCATTGGCCCGGTCAACTATTTTATAGTAGTTCACCCAATAGGCATTAATGCCCGAGGTGGTACCGTAATCACCCAAACTGGCTCCCCACAGCAAACGGCTATAAAGGGAAACCTCTCCGGTGATGCCTACGCCCAAATCGCTTTTAGCTTGCGGAATTAGGGGATAGGTCCCATTCAAGCTTAAATCTTGGTAAAGGTTCCTGTTAAGTGTGTACAGGCCTACAACGGCATTTTCCAAGCCCTCTGGTGTGGAGTATAGGAAGTCGACCGAGGTATCGGACAACAGTTCGTCCTCCAATTCTTTTTCGCATGATGCGAATGTGGCAACGGCAAGCAGTATTGCCAATGCCCTTTTTGATGCTATGTATTGAAATATATTTTTCATGACAGTTTTTTTAGAATCCTAATTTTACACCTAGGGTTATGTTTCTGGTCTCGGGGAAAGCAGAGCCATTTTGATCATTGTTTAAAGGCGTCTGTTCCGGGCTGTACGACTTAAAATCGGTAAAGGTGAACAGGTTGGTTCCGGTTAAGTATACTTTGGCACTTTGTAATCCAATTTTGGAGAACGTATCCCTGGGAATGTTGTAGCCCAATGTAAGCGTACGTAATCTCACGTAGGATGCATCCCTTACAGCAAAAGGGAACAGGTGCAAGTGCGTATCCGGTTTTGGCCTTGGGTATTCGGTGGATGGAAATTCCGGTGTGTAATATTTAGTCCTGATACCGTTTATGGCACCCTTCCAAAGCTCTCCGTTGGCAAGAACAGGATTTAACCTTGTTGCGTTTTGCACAATGTAGATATCGGCAAACAGATCAAAGTTCTTGTAGGTAATGGTGTTGGTAATGGAGCCGTACCAATCCGGGTCCGTGTTTGTGAACACGTTATCGCGATTGTCTATTTGTCCATTGCCGTCCTGATCCACCACACGAACATCACCTGGCTGGGCCAATGGGTTTCCAGAACCGGCAATATCATCGCCTTCTTGATAAATGCCATCATATTTTGGCAACCAGATATTGTTGATGGACTGTCCAACGGACAAACGTCTTCCTGAATTTGCATCGGTGATATCGATAGGGTTTCCTTCGTCATCAAGTTCTCCTGTAAGAGATATAACTTCGTTTCTGTTTCTGGAGAAAACAAGTCCCAAAGACCAACTAAAATCTTCTTTTCGGATAATGTTAGAGGTCAAAGACGCTTCGATACCTTGGTTTTGAATCTCACCTGAATTGAATCGAATCACATTAAAACCTGTGGTTCCAGCAATAGCCCTGTCCAATAACAAGTCGGTAGTATTGGCTTTGTAATATTCAAAAGTTCCTTGGAAAAGGTTATTGAACAACCTAAAGTCGACACCAGCGTTCAACGTGGTCGTGGTCTCCCATTTAAGGTCAGGGTTGGGCAATCGGGATGATGCGGTGGCACCTGCCACGGTTTCATCACCAAACACATAAGGTAGATCGTCGGCAACCCCTAAAGATTCCAAGGGGTTGATACCTTGATTACCTGTGGCACCATAACTTACCCTAAACTTCATTTCGTTAATGGCATCGATATCTTGCATAAAGGGTTCCATATGCATTTTCCATGCTGCGGATACGGCAGGGAAGAAGCCCCATTTGTTATTCTCGGCAAATACCGAGGCACCATCCGCACGTGCGGTCGCTTCCAGAAGGTATCTGTCCAAATAACCATATCTAACCCTTCCCAAGAAAGAAAGTAGCCTACGTTGTGAAACATCTCTTACGTTGTTCAGCAATTCGGTAGCGTTGCCATTAAATCCGAGGGCATCGTTGGTGAATCCGGATTTATCCAATTGCGTATACTCGGTACGGCGTTCATCGAAGGCCTGTACGGCTGTCAAATCAAGACTATGCTTGTCATTGATTTGAGGGGTATAGTTTAGGATGTTTTCCACAAGCACCTGTTTGAACAAGGTGTTGGACAACACTCCCAATCCATCGATGCCTTCGTCACCCGCGGAGTGCAGTGATGAACGGTAAACGCCTTGGTTGGTGTTCCGGTTCCTTAAGAAAGTTTTCAATGTATAGCTTAGGTTGGGTGCTATGTCATAGATAAGGCTCAAGTTGACATCCGTAAGGTTGATTTTGGTCTCATCTACAGATTCTCTCTGGTCCCACAAGGGGTTTACAGATGTGTTCGATGGGCCCAGATAGAACTTCTGTAGCTCACCATCCGCAGTATAGGGCTGCGCAAGTGGTGTTATTGTGGTAAAATTTATTCCTCCTGTTTCACGGTCTTGCTTTGCGTTCTGATAGTTGATGATTCCTAGGAAAGTCAATTTATCAGATATTTTTTGTTCTAAGTTTAGTTTGAATGTGCCTCTGTCAAAACCTGAATTTGGAATAATACCTTCTTGTGAAAAATAGTTGACGCTGGAAAAAACCTTGGTCTTTTCGCTACCTGCGGAGAAGCTTAGAGCATGGCTCTGGATAACAGCGTCCCTAAGTACCAAATCTTCCCAATCTACAAAGTTTTGGTTCTCAATGGCCTCTAGTTCAAAAGGTGTAAATATGTTCTCATCACTCAAATAATCGCCAGTGAACCTATTTCTATTGGCCTCTCTTCTTAGGTCTATAAATTGTGAACCAGTGTATTGGTTAAAGTTTTTGGTCAATGTTTGAACGGTGGTATAACCGTGATAGTTTACAGTAGCTTTCCCTACTTTACCTCTTTTGGTCGTTACCAAGATAACCCCGTTGGATGCCCTTGAACCATAAATGGCGGTTGAGGAGGCATCTTTTAGAATCTCAATGTTGGCAATATCGTCGGGTGCCACATCATTAAGGTTGTCAAAGGGAAGTCCATCCACAATAATCAAAGGGGAATTTCCTCCGGGTGCAACAGATACGTTACCCCTAATTACGATATTGGAATTACCTCCAGGTCGTGCATCCCCGAGGTTTACCTGAACACCAGCGGCTCTACCCCGAAGCATTTCCGATACGTTGGTAGTGGGTACGTTGGTGGCTTCTTCCACTTCAACGCTGGTCACGGACCCGATAACGTTACTTTTCTTTTGGGTACCGTACCCTACAACAACCACTTCGTCCAAGGCTTGTGTGTCCTCGATCAATGTAATGTTGATTTCAGTTTGTGTGCCAACGGGCACTTCTTGGGATACAAACCCAATGTAGCTGAACACTAGGGTGTCATCATTGGAAACATCGTCAATGGTGAATTCACCATCGAAATCGGTAACAACCCCATTGGTCGTTCCTTTTACAAGTACGTTTACACCGGGCATGGGTCCCATGTTGTCGGATACTGTACCTGTTACAGTTTTAGTTTGTGAATATCCATAGGCAGTGCATAAAAGCACAATCCATGTTAAGATTCCATATCTCATTTTCGAGTAAATTTAGTTTGGACATAAAAGTAGGTGGCTTAACGTCTTCTTAACAAAGGAGCTACCTCTATAAAAAACCTACATCGGTAATTTTATTGGGTTAAAATTGATGTTTTGCTATTTAAAGTCCCTGAAATATGATGATTTGAAAAAAATAGACGTATGATTATGCTATCTGACAAATCGCTGAATTTGAGGTGATTTGTCAAAATGTAGAGTTGTTGTAGGGGTAATTTTAAGAAATGTAGTGTAGTGATGTGGGAAAGTAGAGTCGCCTAAAAGTTTAAAATGTAATCTATAAGGTTATCGTGGTGCGGCAGGTCGAACTTTTTACGGAGCCTATAGCGCTTCATTTCTACACTTTTTACCGATATATTCAGCAATGGTGCAATCTCTTTGGAGGAAAGATTCAGCCTTAAATAGGCACACAATCTTAAATCGTTATTGGTTAGACTATCGTGTTTACTCTTGATTCGCTTTAAAAAGTCCTTGTCCGCATTGTTGAATGCGTCTTCAAAGAACTTCCAATCATCTTCGCTGTTTATGTTCTGGTCTATTTCCCTAATTACTGATCGAATATTCCTGTCCTTATTGGGCACCTCCTTAAGTTGAGATTTTAGGGAGGAAAGAAATTTGTTTTTCTTTACTAGGCTCATGGTAGAGATAGCGAGTTCGCGATTTTTGTTTTCAATCTCATTTTGAAGTTTCTCTGTCTGGATTTGCGCTATACGTTCTTTCTTTTCCAGTTCCCTTCGCTCAAGTTCTTTGCGGTTCTTTTTAATTAGTGATTCCTGCTTTTTCTGGTAATAATTATTGTAAAGTCTGTGCACCAAAATAAACACCGATCCAATGGTCACCATGTAAATCAAAAGTGCAAGATTTGATAGGTACCATGGGCGCAATATGGTGAAACTGTAAGAAGCGGTATTTTCACTCAGGTTACTGCCCACCATCGCCCTAACGGTAAAGGTATAATCTCCAAAGGAAAGGTTTTTGAACGTGACCTCGGTGTTTTCGGACCATTCGCTCCAACCTTCGTACAGGTTCTCCATTTTATACTGGTACCGGACTTCGGTATATTTATCAAACTCAGGGACACTGTACTCGATTCTAATATTATTGTTGACATATTCAAATGCTCCTTTGGTATCTTTTGCAGCTTTAAAATCCAGTTCTTGATAGTCTCCGAAATAAACGGAATTTATCTGCACTTCTTGTTTGGAAGGTTCTACCTTGGTCAGGTCTAAGGATACAAAACCGTTGGAACTCCCTATCAAATATTTGAAATCGGATATTTTTGAGATGTTCTCAAATCCTGAAACCCCAAAATTGGCACGAATGTCCTGGGGAATGGAAATATGGGAAGAGTTCAGTTTGTTGCTAAGGGTGCTTAGAGTAACGTATTGGAGTCCGTATTTTGTGAAAAACCAAAGCCGCTGCTCAGAGTTTTCTGGAATAATGATGCTGACCTGCGCATCATCTTGATTAAAAATTGTTTGGGTCATGGTGCTGTCCATCTCAATATTATTTTCTCCATTAATATTATAGATTCCAGCATTTGTTTTATAATAAAGTTCATCCAGAAAACTGAAGATATTAGAACTGTGACCGATACGTTCTACATTGGTTACTTGTTTGACTTCTCTGAAGCTTGGGTCGAGCTCGATAAAATACAGTCCTTTTTTTTCATGGTCCACAACTACTTGAAGGGAATCCATCTCAAAAAAACGACTTGAAATTGTGAAACCATCGATGGTATTGCGGAGTTTCCATGAACCTTCTACCTTTTCAAGAATGCTCAAACCATTATAGTTTCCCTGTAACAAAAGTTCCTCATGACCTTTTATCGGTTTTACGCCCCATGTTCCGGGGTAATCAGAGATAAGTTTTGCTTGGTTATTATCGATAATGAAGGTCCCATTGTTGTGCCCACAGAAAACAGTGGAATCCAAAAGTTGAAGGTTCCAAACCTGCCCTTCGGTTCCATCAATCAAACTAAAATTGTCTTGTGAAGCCGTCTCACGATAAAACAGACCTTGATTGGTGCCCAAATACAAGTGTCCTTCGTGGTTCAATGCGGCGTATACCAGCCCAAGGTTGCCCAATTTGTCGACGTATTCATTAAAGGGGGAGTAGAGGTTTACGGTCGCAATACCGTTGTCCAGACCAAGCCATAAGTTGTTTTCAGCATCTTCAAAAAGGGATAGAACCGTATTGTTGTTCAATCCTTTTTCCTGGTCGATGTTCCGAATGATAGTCTCACCATCCGGTGAGAGGTGATAAAAACCGTTGGATATGCTACCGAGCACAAAAGAACTATCGTTTAGTCGAATGCTGCTATATAGTTTGATGTTCAAATCATCCATGGCGGTTTCCCAGGGAGTGACATTTTCCGAATCGTATCTGTAAAACCGAGAACTTTCGGTAAGTATCAACAGATCATTTCCAACACCGTACAGCCCAACCATGGGTTCTTTCGTAAAAACAGGGTCGTTGCTAATCAATTGTGCCTCTCCATTCTGGATGGTGAACAAACCTTCTTTAGCAATTTGAAAATAAACATTGTTGTTTACCACGCCCATGTTTGCCTTGTCCGATTTTGCTTCGATCACCTTAAAGCTGCTTTCAAGGTTGTCATAGATATAGATTCTGTCCAGTGATTGGAAAAGGACCCATTGGTCCAGGACAACAATATCCCAAAATTCTTCGTCCTCGGAAATGGGGTTCTCCATTTTTTGGGATAATGAGGTATATATGAGCTCACCATTTGCTTTTTTTGTCCAAAAACCAAATTCACGGTAGGATCCTATGTAAATTTTGTCTCCAACAGCCTTTACTGATCGTATTATGGGTGAGGTGGGGAGCTTATATTGATGCCACTTGCTTCCATCAAACTCCAAAAGACTGGTATGGTTTGCTACATAAATGTTCTTTGAAGGGGATTGTGTGATTCCCCAATTCTGAAATTCCCCATTATATTCCTTTGGGGTATAATTTTTAATGGGGGGAAGCTCCTGACCAACTAGCGTTGAAGAAAATACAAATAATAAAAAAGCGATTAGGAGTCTCAAAGGGAACCGATTTAATTAAGCATCAAAACATTTAAAGATAAAGGTAAGTACTATAATTAAAACTCGCTTTTTTATCTGTTTAGATAAAATCAAGGGGCTTATCATAAAAGCCCCTTGGTTTCTGTATGGATTATAAACTACTTATGTTTTGGTTCCCAAATAAGTCGCAAAAATGAACTGAAACGCTCATTCTCCCTGCTAATGGGAACTCCCGCGATAATGCCTATCATTAAATTATCAGCGATTCCGAGTCGCATTTGGGGGCGCATGGTCATATCAAAATCACTGCCCTCCCAGATTTTGTTGAACTCTACCCCAATAAAGTTCCGTGTACCGGGAATCATGTAGTGGAAACTAGTGTTAACATCGTAGGATGTATGTACTTCCCCGCTTTCGTATTCGTGACCTATCATAGGACCGGTATACACCAAGGAGTGGAAATTGTTGCCCCATCGTTTGGCAACCACTAAGAAAGGGTTGTATACATTTCCAGAAATCAAGGGCTTGCCAAAATTTCTGAAGTCCGATAGTTCGAACTCATTGATATATCCGATTGCCATCGAAGTGGCCAGTCGTTCATTTACAAAGAACGACCATTGAGTCGCTATTTTTATACTGTTCAATCTATTGGAAGGTGTTTCGACCCCGCCATTGTCCGCCAACGGAGAATAAAAGGTAAAGGGCAGCTCCACTTCAAGGCCCAACCTATCCATTGGGGCCCATTCGTACTCGATAAGAGCTTCGTAGGAATCAAAAGTGAGCTCGTCTGTCAGCCCCAATCCAAGGTTCCATTCCCGTTCCCCTTTTCGCGCACCCAGGTCACGTATCAGGTCAATATATAAGGGTTCTGCGTGCAGCACCTTGGCAGGTTGTTTTTTTTTCTCGATTTGATTTATGTAAAGACTGTCTTTTGCGGTATTACTAATTTGGGAATAAGCTATACTGGATGATGCCAATAGAACTATCGGCATCATATTTTTTATGATGTTTTTCATGTATTCTGATTTGTTTTATGTGAATGTTGAATTGCCCGGACCTTATGGTGAAAAGGGACGGGTTTGATTAAGAAAACAAATCATACTTCGGGAGGAGGGGTGTCCTTTTGGATGTATAGATGGGTCAAGAGAGAGTTCTTATCCGGAAATTTTTTCTTTTTACCCATCAAAATATGGTATCGGGAATAATCATGATTGGGTTGATGTACGGTAAGCTTAATTTTAAAACTGGAACCGCTATTATGGTCTTCTTTATCAGGGTCGTCGTATTCTTTAAATACATCCCCGTATCCTAGCACCTTTTCAACCAAAATCTCGATAATACTCTCTTGGTCGTTAACGGATAGGTCTTCGGGAACATGATCGGGATACCGGTCCGGCGAATCCACACTGATGTTCAATAGGTAAAGGCCCATCAAACTCCAGAATATCTTTAGAAAAGCGCTCTTTCGTAAAAGACCTATCATGCTGTAAAACTAAGACTCTTTTTTTCTTTTAGATAATTTATCCATGTAAAGAATCACAATACCTATAACACCACCGATACAGGCCAAAACTCCGCCAACAACACTAGCGTAATTGAATCCTAGTCCAAAAACCATGGGCAGACCGCCAAAATATGCGCCCGAGGCATTTCCCATATTAAAAGCGCTTTGGTTCATGGAAGACCCTAGTTTCTCTGCGCCCTTGGCAGCTCTTATGATGGCTATTTGGATGGGTGCCGAAATGGAAAAGGTAATAACGCCGACAATAAAGCTAAGTACGTATATGGCAATGTTGTTGCTTGCGAAAATGGAGTTCAGCAGAAGTATCATCGTCATGCTAAACATGCTTATGACCACGGATTTTACGGGATTGAAAGTTTCGACCATTCTCGCTCCCAAAAAATTCCCAAAAAACATCCCAAATCCTGCTACGATCATAACGTATCCAACGTTTGCTTCGGGAAGCTTGGTTACATTGATTACCAAAGGGGCAATGTAGCTGTACCAGGCAAAAAAGCCGCCGGTGCCCACAGTGGTCAAGGCAATCAAAGCCCATAGTTTTTTGTTTTTTAGGCCGGGTGAAGGGTTTTTAGAGTCGGAATCATCAGCTTCATCCAATCCTTCTTTTGGCATCCAAAAATAAAGGCTGCAAAAGGTGGCAATACCAGCAACTCCTACCAACATAAAAGAGTAGCTCCAATGCAGTTCTTGTCCAATATATGTGCCTAGCGGCACCCCTATAATATTGGCGACGGTCAAACCTGAAAACATTACGGCCATGGCCTGAGCAGCTTTGCCCGGTTTGGCCAAATAACCCGATACCACGGCACCAATACCAAAAAATGCACCGTGTGGCATACCGGAAAGAAAACGGAAAACCATCATTGTCCAATAATTGCCCGAAAAGGCCGACAATGTGTTGAAAATGGTAAACCAAACCATTAAGAAAAGCAAGGTTTTCTTTGGATTGAGGTTGTTGGTGATTCTTGCCATTACGGGCGCACCTATAACTACCCCAAGGGCATAGATGGCTATGAAATGTCCCGCTTTAGGAATGGAAATATCAAGAGAACCGGCAATATTGGGAAGAATTCCCATGATTACAAATTCTGTAAGGCCTATGCCGAAACCACCGATGGCGAGAGATAAAAGGGCTTTTTTATTGGTTGATCGTGAAGTCTTGTCCAAGCTTATTTTATTAAGTGGACAAAGGTAATTGGAATCACTTAATTCCTGAGCAAGGATATTGGCTTAATTCTATATTGAATTACCATTGAAATAAACAGCCTTGAAGTTTGGACTAATTCAAATACATTCAAAAAATGAAACAAATACTTTTGAATGGATATTTTGGGTTCAAGGCTGTTTTTAGGATATTAATTTTTACTGTTGCCAAATTATGGCAATGCCTGTGTTTTATCGGAAATCCTCAACAACAAGTACTCTTCCCGATTTATAAGAACCTTTTTATCAAAAAAAAAGACCCGCCCCCAAATGAAGCGAGTCTCTTTCTTGAACAAATATGTAAAAAATCAATTGATACATGGAGATGGATTCGGTCCAAAAGGGCCCAAAACCTCCCCGTCGGGTGTTTCAATAGTGTAAACATGTTCTTCCTCGAAGGCACCACTGGTATACGAAATCACTAAACTGCTGGTTCCCTCGGGTACATTTACATTAAAAGTGGCTGCATCACCAGCGGTAAATGTGTAGTCCGTGGTTGCCCCATCAATCTCGAACGTTACAAAGGCTCCGTCCCATCCGTCCCCATATAGGTCTTGCATCTCTATTACCCAGGTTCCTGGTACAGTAGTCCCTGAAACGGGAGAGCACTTAACAAGAATGATAAAGTTAAATGCTTGTAATTGTTCTGGCTGTCCTGTGAGGGTTGCGCTATAGTTGGCCACTGTGGTCACTGTTCCATCTGTTCCTGTGGATTCTCCCAAAAACCGGATGAAGTCGCCTCCAGAGATATCATCCACTGTTATGCCCAGTGCACTGGCAATGTCGGTATAAGGAATGGAAAGATCGCTTGGGAACTCTGTTATTGTTGCCAACGGCACGGTGTCGGAAGATACCCCGCCAGACTCCAAAGTTACACTCAAATCCCATGATGCGACATTGTCACTGGGGTCGTCAACGGTACCGGAGAAAGTGGAGTTGGCCAAGTCACCTTTGGCAACAATGGTTTCGTCCAGTTTTATCCTTACATAAGGTGCGGCCGAATCTTCCAGTTCAAACACGTTGAGTGGATTTTTGTCCTCGTCTTCACAGGCCGCTATTCCCAAAATCAGTAGTGATAGACCGAGTATATATTTAAAGTTACTTTTCATAAGTATTGTTTTTTAGAATTAAATCAATCAACAAATCCATCGAGGTTGGTGTCCCAGAACACGGGAGTACTTGGTGCACTTTTCTGTGTAATGTTCGTGTTGCTGTCCGCAGCTGTCTGTGAATACCACATAGACCTTAGGAATGGTCCTGGGTCGTTGGTGGTAAAGGCAGGTGTCAGGTTATCGGGTTGACCTGTTCTTCTATACGTATTGTATGCTTCAATTCCGTTGCACCATAAAGCAATAAAGTATTGCTCCACAATAATTCGAAGTTTGTCCGTATCATTACCGGCATCATATGCTGCCAATATTTCTGCAATATGGTTGTCGACGGCTGTTGAGGTCGGGACAAATCCTGTACCCTCTGCTAAAGAAGCCCCAAAGTCCATAACAGTGCCAATGGATTGTCGTATGCCTGTTTCCAGATAATCTCTTGCACTTCCGGTAGTGTTCAATGTCAATGAAGCTTCTGCTAACATGAAATAGGTATAGGAAGACATCAAAATAGGGGATATTCCCGCACCTACGAGCCCTTCGTTCACTGCTCCGGAACCGGATACATTCCTAAAAGAGTTGTCATCGAACGGTCCACCAACTGGGTAGGTTCCGTGCAGCGTTCTAAAGGCATCATCAGGTGGAATACCGTCATCATCTAAATGATTTCGTCCCCAATATCCACTTAAGCCATTGGTAGCGGGAACCAAACAGTAGGGTTCGGAGGGGTCCCACCATGCAGGTAGTGATATTTCGGTAACACATTCCTTGGTAACTACATCCGCACCAGAAAAGTCTTCTTGTTGTCTGTAGAAATAGTAGCGAATCCGTGGGTCAGGTTCACCATATTGGTTGGCCATCAAATTCATATAATAATTACAGGTGTAAAAGTCCGAACTTGGTCCCGCACCATCGTAGTTGGCATCAAAATAAGGGTGTCTACTATCTGGTGAAGCATTGTTGGTACCCCATTGAAAGAAAAAATCATCAGCAGGATCCAAAATCAGTTGGTTGCCTGCAATCAATTCATTGATGCGCGAAGTGGAAACGGATGCTCCAAAACCTTCGGCAGAGGCCAAACGGGTCTGAAGATATAGCTTCAAACGCATGGTGTTTGCCACTTTCTTCCATTGGTCTTCATTGGCATTGTAAAATAGGTCATCCGATGGGAGGGAGGTTTCATCCTTGTTCAGATTGGCAATGGCATCCACTAATAGTTGGTCTGCGGCTTGGTAAATGGAAGCTCCCGAGTCAACCGTTGGATTTAAGATTCCTTCGCCGCCCATTGCCGCTTCCGAGTAAGGTACATCACCGAAGAAGTCTACCATGGACATCATGATATATGCTTCCAGAATTTGGCCAATGGCGATATGCGTGAATTGACCTGCTTCTTCGGCCAAAGGATTCATGGTCCTAATGTCTATCAAGGCCCTGGCATACACATTGTCCCAAACCCTATCAAAATCTGAAGGATCGTAACTTTCACGATAGGTAGGGCCAAATCCATGCTGTATTCTTACAGGTTCCATTCCAAATTGACTTAGGCCATTTTCGGCACGACCTTCTTCGCCGGAATGAATCTGGGCGGTCATTAGTTGTATTTGATTCAAAAAGAAATCAACGCTCGCCTGCGACGGATTTAATGCATTGGGGCTCTCCACTACATCCAAGGTAGTGCTCTCGCAGCCCAGCATAACTGTCAGTGCAGCGATTATGAGACTTAGTATATTTGATATTTTTTTCATAATATTTCTGATTCTTGTTAGCTGCGATTAAAATGATGCTCTTACGGTAAGGCCATATCTTCTGGTGGACGGCCCAGTGAAGAAATCAATTCCTTGTCCATTACCAACACCTGTACTCGACGAATTGGTGTCGTATCGAACGTCATCGGGGAAATTCACCGCCTTGTACCAAAGGTTGGAACCGGATAGTGTTAGCGATAGGCTTCCGAAAGGGGTTTTTTCCAACATTTTCTTTGGAATGGAATATCCCAATGAAGCTTCCTGTAACCTGATAGTGGTGCCGTCAAATACGTTTACTTCGTTGATATCTCCCCCAAAAAAGGTGTTGAAGCCAAACTCGGTTGCTGTAATGGCCACGTTGTTCGGGCTTCCATCTGCAAAAACGCCTGGAAGGATATAATTGGACTCCCTATCAATCGGGTTGTCCGGGTCAACTACTCCACGACCTATCAGTCCAGCCGTTGTTACCGAATACACATCTCCACCATGACGATATTGCAAGTTGGCGGAAAGGGTGAAGTTCTTAAAGCTGATGGTCGGGATCATCGCAGTGGTCCAGTCTGGGTTTGGGTCACCAATTTCTGTGATGTTATTGTCCACTAAATATCTGCCGTTTGGCCCTACCACTTTGTTGCCGTTATCATCTCTTTGGATGGTACTGCCGAGCAATACCCCAAATGGTCTGCCTTCCACGGCGTAGTTTGCAGCTTCACCGGCCACAGCGAAGGTCAACAAAATGTTGTTGGTTCCCTCAGCCAGGTCGGTCACCGTGGTTTCACTGGCGGTAAAGTTTCCTGCAAGGTTAAAACCGATACCTGCTTCGCTTTCCCTGAGAATGGTAAGGTCGTAATCGGCTTCTATACCTTTGGTTTCTACTTCACCAATGTTTACAAAAGTGGAGCGGAAACCTGTTGAGCTATCCAATGTACGGTTGGTAATCAGGTCTGTTGTGGATTTTTGATACAAGCTGACATTAAAGTTCAACCTATTAAAAAGTCGGGTATCCAAACCTACTTCCAGTTCCTGGACTCTTTCTGGGGATAAATCACGGTTACCGAGCACATCCGAAACAGTATTTCCTGAAACTACGTTGCCGTTGAGGTCCACAAATGTTCTAGAATTCAAGGTGAGTACATCCCTAGTGTTAAATGGAGTCGGGAAGCCTGCGGAGGAACCGTAGCCGACCCTAAGTTTTGCATAGTTGAGCACATCTCCCTGCAATGCAGGAAATGCTGTGGTAGGAATAAAGGATAAACTGGCTCCCGGGTAAAACAAAGAGTTGTTTTCTCTTTCCAATGTGGACGACCAGTCGTTTCTTCCTACTACGTTGAGGTACAATAAATCTTTATAGGATATGGTCGCATCCAAATAAATACCTACTAGGTTTTCCTCAAAGTTTTGATTCAGGTCGGTCCCAGAAAAGGAGTTTATGGATGATGGAGTCGTAAAGTTATAGTGTTCTAGCACTCCAAAAACCAATTGTCCTTGGCTTTCGATACCGTCCTGTGCATAGGTGTCCCTACGACTATTGGCACCCAACGTGGCGGTAAGGTTTAAATCTTCGGAAAGATTTTTCTCTGCACTAAGAATCAAATCGTGGTTCCAAATGGAATTTCTTACAGATGAAGTTCTTAGAATTCCCAATGTAGGTCCATCTACACCGCCTCTGTTCTGCCCGTACGAGTTTAATTCGGTATACGTATCCAGACCTACCCGGTATGTCAGGTTCATCCAGTCGTTCAAGGCATAGCTCATAGAAACGTTTCCGGTAAATCGGTCGGTTTCTTGACTGGTCTTTGAGTTGGCAACGGTCCAGTATGGGTTTTGAATATCGTTACCTGATCTATAATATAAGCTTCGGCCATCCGCTGCTTGGAATGGGAGATTGGTCAAATCGATGTTTCTCGGCGTGTAGAGTACGTCACCAAATATGGCGGAACCGTTAAAAGCGGCACCGCTACCTGTACTCACGGCATTTGGCGGTGACTTGTAGCCTGTTCTGGCAAAATTGAAGACCCCGGACACGGTAAAGTTGTTGGATAGTACCGCATTTCCTCCTAAACTGAAGTTGTTACGTAGCAACTTGTTGCCAGGGGTTACCCCGATATCTTCCGTACGGCCATAATTCGCATTGAAATTTACCTTTTCGGAACCACCACGAACATTTACTGATGTACTGTACACATATCCCGTTCTGAAGAATTCTTCAACTCCATTATAAGGTTGGTAAGGATATTCAACCCCCAATAAGTCTTCGTAACCGGCAATTAAGGTTGGGTCAGCGATATAGTTGAACGGGTGTCGCGTCAATGCCACTCCGTTTGGACCAGTTCTTATGTATTGGGCTGCTGTGGCAATACCATCATCATCCGTACGGTCAAAACGCGGTCCCCAGTTACTAAAGAAGAATCCAAATCCTTGATGGAATCCACTACCATAGTTATTTTGAAACTTTGGAAGCACGGCATTGGACATAAATACGGATTGTGTAACGGAAACTTCTGTTTTGGAAGGAGCATCTCCGGAGGCAGAACCTTTTGTAGTGATAAGTATTACCCCATTTCTACCTCGGTTACCATAGAGTACCGTTGCACTCAACCCTTTCAATACGCTTACACTTTCAATATTGTTCGGGTCCAGGTCCAGAAATCGGCTGGATTCCGTATTTCCATCTAAAAAGTTGGTCTGGGTATTGGTTCCAGAATCAAAAGGAATTCCATCAACAATAAACAAGGGTTGATTGGACTGTGTTGCCGAAGAATAGCCCCTAATTATTATGTTGGTTCCAGAACCGGACATACCGTTGTTGGAGGTGATGTTTACCCCAGCAACTTTACCATTGAGCACCCGAGCTACATCTGCTTCGGGCCGAGATTCAACCTTGTCGGATTCCACAGTGGTTACCGAATATCCCAAGGAACGCTTTTCCCGGACTATACCTTGTGCGGTGACCACTACTTCTTCCAGTTGCGATGCGTCTTCCTCCATTTGAACGTTCAAAACGCTTGCTGCACCTACGCTTCTCTCAAGTGTTCGTTGTCCTAAATAGGAGAATACAAGGACATCTCCTTCGTTGGCTTCAATGACGTAGTTGCCATCAAAATCGGACTGAGTTCCCTTAACGGTGCCTTTCACAACAATGTTGACACCTGGTAAGGGTACCCCGTCTTGGTCGGTGACCGTACCGGTAACCGCTTTTTCTTGAGCGTGGGCAAATGCAATGGATAAGCAAATAGCCAGTAGCGCTCCAAACAGTTTCTTTACTTTCATACGAATAAAGTTTTGTTAGTAATTTGAAATGAGTTAGTGCAACTGAGAAAGGTGGACGGCGCTAGGAAATTGATAGCTAATTCAAATAATACTTCTGGGAAGTGAACAAAACTCAATGGATTTTGTCTTTTAGAAGTAGAGCCTCTCACCGCCCTACCTTTACAATTGCACAACAAATCAACTTATAAGTGTGTAGGTGAGGGTACTTTTTAAACGGCTAGAACCTCAAAAAAATGGACGCCCTTGGGGAAGGACTGTTTTTAACAACTTATGATGTGTTTTATAACAATTTGGTAATGAAGTATTAAAAAACCTCTTGGTGTTCCAAGAGGTTTTGTGGGAATAGCTCTAAACGATTTAGAGTCCGCTACTATGCCATCTGCATTTCGTGTTGCCTATCGAAACCGGTGTTTACTGCAGTTCGGTAATCGTTGGGGCTATACCCGGTGGTTTTCTTAAAGGCACTGTAAAAGCTGTTTTTGCTGTTAAAACCAACTTCATACATAATTGCCTTTACACTGAGAGAGGGATTTTCGACCAATAGGTCTTTAGCTTCTTCTATTCTATATTCGTTCAGAAACGAATAGAAATTCTTGGAGAAGAAGGTGTTGATGACCTGTGAAACCTTATACCTATTTTCCTTAATATGATCAGAAAGATCATCGAGGCAAAGGGTATTGTTCCGGTAGATCTTGTTTTCATCAAAGGCATTTTTGATTTTCCTTCGAATCAAAACAGCTTCCTCCTCGGTTAATCCGGACTTTTTATACTTTTCATGACTGTCCGTTGGGTCCAAAGTCCGTTCATGGCCCCCAACATACTTCACAACGAATTGTTTTAGTAGTTGTCTCATTGATTGATGATTTTTGATTGATGACTACTAGTTAACCAGAAAACCAATGTTTTTAGGTGTTCCCGATAAGATTTTACCCTTGTTTTAGGGCATTGAGGTATTCGCTGGGAGTGAGTTGGGTATCTTTCTTAAAAGCTTTATTGAAAGAGACTTTGTTGTTGTAGCCGACCTCGTAGGCAACATCAATAATGTTCAGTTCATTTTCTTGAGCAAGCAGTTCCTTTGCTTCTTGAATACGATGGGAATTTACAAATTCACGAAAGCTCATATTAAAGTGTTCATTGATGAGTTGCGAAGCATTGTGGCGTGTAGTGTCCAATTTTTCGGCGACCATATCCAAATTGATATTACTTTTCCTGTACAATTTTTCATTGCGGAACAGGTCGCTCAACTGCTGTTTCAGTTCTTGTGATAAACTATCCGTTAGCCCGGACTTTACATATTTAGGAAAAAGAGGGTTGGTATAGGCATATCGTCCACTGAACACATCGGGCTGAACATTGGCGGCATATCCCACATATAATACCATGGTGCTTAAAAGAACAATGGGTGCATGATAAAGGATTCCGCTGTTGTTCCCGGTAATAATGTACGCACCATATATAAGGTAGACTGCAACATAGCTAACATGTATCAAATAAATATTCCTTTGCCAAGTCCTCGTCTTTTTGCTCAGTTCGGATGTATTCTTGCTCAAGATCAAGTGCACAAAAAAAGCATATATCCCCAAGGATAAGGATTTGAGTGCAACCATCAGCACTAGTTTAGTTGAATCCCCTGGATTTAAACCTTCTTCCAGCCTCTGTAACATTTGATTGACTTTTTCTATCCCGGAAAACCCATAAATTGTGAATATGAGATAAATAGTCAGAATTACTGTCGGCAGAAAGTGCCACAAATCCGTTCTATCCAAATCCGATGATTTTGACACCCTTTTAAAATATAGAAAAAGCAAGGGCCCATATAAAAAGGAGCACCAGGTCGACATCAAATAGGTGTGGGGAAATACGAACACATAATTGGTCTGGTTGACGCATATATTCAAAATGAAAAGGGAATGGATAAATACAAATGTGGCAATAAGATTTCTAGCCTGTTTATCAATTTTTTTATTGATGATCAGCATGAACGTTACGTAGAACCCAATAAGTGACACAAAAAAGTAAAATATGGACCACGTATTTATTTTTGGCAAAACAGTGCCTGACAATTTTTGAAACTCCTGGTTGTCTCGAATTCCGTCAAAATCCTCGTGCAATAAAAAAGTGGGCTGAAAATCGATTTTGAAATAATCGTATATATATCCAATAGATTCTTCTGGTTTATTCAATGCAGCCTGACTAAGGGCCAACTTTTTCAAAATGTGTATTTTATCCTCTTGATTGGTAACATCAAGATTCTTTTGATATAAAGGAACGGCCTCTTCAAATCGGTGAATATTGAAATAATAGTCTGCCCAATCCAATGAGTCTTTGAAGGTTTCTGCTGTGGGTACAGGAAAACCACCATAACCGCTGTTTACGATAAGGCCGTAGGCAAACGTGAGGTTTAGCCATAGAAACAGTAAGACAATATAGTTAGTAGATTGTCTCATTTTGATTGATGATGAATTAGTATTAACAATTTATGAAAATACCGTGTTAAAAACGTTAACAAACTATTAAAGTAGGTAAGCCCCGATAAAAGTTTACTCTTGAAACACCTGTAAGGACGTAGGTTTTGGAAGATTGCATAAAAAAAGCCGAGGAAAATTTTCCTCGGCTTTTTTTATTTCTAGTAGCGGGGACTGGACTCGAACCAGCGACCTTCGGGTTATGAGCTTGATAAAACATCAACCAACAAATATCTAAACTATTGAAAATTAATTGATTATGATTTTTTAAATGTTAAATGAAACCAAATGAATCCATTTAATATCAATTTATTCTGTACCTATTCTGTACCCCTTTTTTTGTTTAAAATTGTACTTTTATTAAGGATTAAAAAGAAGAATTATGGCCAGCATTAAGATTGTTCGACGGAGAAATAAGGAAAGAAAGGACGGTTCAGCACCACTTGCATTGCGGATAAGTGATAATTATAGAACAAGTTACCGATTTTTGGGCCAATACATTCTTGAAAAAGATTGGGATAAGACAGTTAACAGGGTCAAAAAATCACACCCCAATCATAAAAAGTTGAACAACTTTCTGATGAAAAAGTTAATTGAGGCCAACGATATTTATTTTGATTTGAAGGAAGAAAGCCTAACTCCAAAGCAGGCCAAGCAAAAGTTGAAGGGAGTAGAGGGGGTAAAACCATTTTTTGTGCTAGCGGCTGAACGTATAAAGGATAAATATGATAGGGGAACCATATCTGTTGCCAAGGCAGAGATGTCAATTCTTTTTAATATTGATGAATTTTTACATCTTAAACGTTCGTTGAATAAGGATGACATCATAGAGGGCATTAAAAGCCGAAGGAAGAAACGTATCAGTGCTGGACGCAAATCGAAAACCGACTTTTATGATTCAGTGAATTATTTCAAAAACAGGTCATCACTTAGATTTATAGACATCAATGAGCGTTTTATTGAAAAGTTCAAGGATTTTTGTGCTATTTATCTGGAACATAAAGAACGAACCATAACCAATCAACTTATCTTTATCCGTACGTTGTTCAATGTGGCTATCAAAGACGGGATTGTTCCATCCAAATATTACCCCTTTGCAGGTGATAAGGAAAAAATAAGGATTGGTTCAGGGCATAAAATCGGTCTAACTATCGAAGAAGTTCAAAGCATTGAGCAATTAGAGTTGGACTATGGAACTTCTATTTGGCACACCCGGAACTTATGGTTAACGGCTTTCTATTTTGCTGGCATACGTATTTCGGATATTGTACAGATAAAGTGGAGCGATTTCAAAGACAATCGTCTCTTCTATGTAATGAACAAAAACTCTAAACCGGTGAGCTTAAAAATCCCGGATAAAGCACAGGTCATTTTGGATTTATATACGAATGACAAAGAGCTGAATAATGGCTATATTTTTCCCTTTCTAAAGGATGTAAATCCCAAGGACATGAAAGATGTTTTTGTAAAAACAAGAAACGCCACAAAACTATGTAATAAATATCTCAGACGAATCGCTGAGCTCTGTGATATAGATAAACCTCTTTCCAATCATATTGCACGCCATAGTTTTGGGAATATTGCGGGTGACAAGATTCATCCCTTGATGCTACAAAAACTCTATCGTCATAGCGATTTAAAAACTACTTTGAACTATCAAGCAAATTTTATCCATAAGGAGGCGGACGAAGCTTTGGACAGTGTGATAAATTTTTAGTATCCAGGCCAAAGTTGGGAGCTCGATTTTGTACCCCTTTTTGCCGTTGGGGAAAAATGGGCTTTTTGCATAGTTCGATTAGATGGATGATGAATTACAGGAAAAAATAAAATTATAGGCCTAAAATTTGATGATTTGATGACAGATTGATCTTAGCCCAGTGTTTATAAGAGATTAAGCTGTCATCACTTTGTCATCATTCTGTCATCAAAATAAAAAATGATGACAGGAACAATGAGGAAAAAATGATGAAACGATGACAAAATGATGACGCAGGAACAAT
>NZ_JAHZSV010000080.1 GCF_019457905.1 Flagellimonas abyssi
ATGGAAAGTGGCTCCAAATCCATACGGCCTACTTTACTGTTCATGTCAAAATTGGTCGAATCGATAAAGGGCACCGGACCGAACAGTTGCATTAAATGGAAATGAAGGAACGCCCGCAAAAAATAGGCCTCGCCCAGAAATCGATGGACATCCTCCTGCCCCAGTTCCGTGGAGTTTTGGACTCCCTCCAAAATACTGTTCGTTGCATAGATCAGTTCATAGGCCCCGTCCCAAAGCCGTTCAAC
>NZ_JAHZSV010000081.1 GCF_019457905.1 Flagellimonas abyssi
TTGTGAATAAAATATTATTTGATATTGTTTGAATTCCGTTGCTATTATTTGACATCAAATCCTATGGAATTTTGAAGGGAAGTTGTTGATAACCCGAAAATTGATAATGAAAAATCTGCTCAAAAACGTCAGTTTTGTGATTTTGGTTCTAAAAATGTGCTTCATTTTTGGACAAGAATCGACTGCTCAAAAACGAATTATAATTGACGTTGGACACGGTGGAAAAGATACAGGTGCAATCGGCATAAATAACATCCAAGAAAAGGATGTGGTTTTGTCCATTGCTGATGCCATTTTAAGGTTGAATAACAGCTTGGAAAATCCACTCGATATTTATTTGACCAGGTATAGTGATACGCTCATTTCTTTATCAGACAGAACTAAGCTGGCCAAAGCACTAAAAGCGGATTTATTTGTGTCTTTGCATTGCAATCATTCTGATAATCCGGATGCGAGAGGGATAGAGGTTTATGCTTCAAGAAAACAAGAAAAATTCTCGAAAGCATCGGTTTTTATAGGCTATCAAATTGAACGAGCCCTTTGTGAAGCCATTGGTTATGAAAGTCGAGGTGTGAAGTTTGCGAATTTTCAGGTACTTCGGGAAACAGCAGATTATTGTCCTGCGATATTAATGGAATTGGGCTTTTTAAGCAATGTAGATGAAGCTCAGTATTTAATGAGAAAAGAAAATGTGCTCGCTATTGCGCTATCAATTTTAAAGAAATTATAAATTAAAAAAAAGGTTATGAAAGAACTATTCATCGAGATTATTAGAAGCATAAAGCAACTTATTTTTGCTTATTTCAGAGAGATTAAGAATTTAATGCGATAAAATAGTTTTGACGATTTAAATATTAATCGTAATATTGCAATGAATTAATATAATGACGAAATGGGATTGGCCAAAACCGAAATATTTACAGATGAGCAAAACCAAATATCGGTCTTTGCGAAAGCGTTTGGTCATCCAGCAAGAGTAGCTATACTACAACACCTTTTTAAAATCGATACGTGTTTCTGTGGCGATTTAGTCAAAGAAATAGGTTTGGCACAACCCACAATTTCACAACACCTCAAAGAGTTAAAATATTTAGGTCTTATAAAGGGAACTGTTGAAGGGACAAGTGTTTGCTATTGCATAGATATGGCCAACTGGAAAGAAATGAAGGATATTATGACCGAATTTTTGGGACAAGATTTGTTGCCAAAAGATGAATGTTGCTAAAAAAATTTAAATCAATTAATCGTTTTATTGCGATAAACTTATATAGACTTGTAAACCCATAATTATGAAAACAAAAACAATAATTCCCATTGTGGTGTTTTTACTTTGCTTTCAGCAAGTAATTCAAGCACAAACCCTCAAGAATAAAATTCAGAAATCTGTTGTAGAAATTGGCAATACGTTCACGGAAATTCCTATGGAACGTTTAAAACGCCTTGACCAAGTGGCTTTTTTAATTTTCAAGAAAATGGATGATAATGAAAAAATGGATGTACTGTTTATTGATTCTGATAACCAAGAAATAAGTCAGCTTGCAATGGTTTGGCTACAAACAGGTATGATTTATTATGGTCATAATACTATGTTAAGTCTTCAATCTGCTGGTATCTCACCCAAAATCGAACCAATATCAAAACTGGCAATTCTAAAAGAATATGGTTTTAGCATAAGAAATACGCGTGGGGAAAATCCAATGTCCTATAACATTGACTATGGTTCTGGAAATTGGGTGGTTTATCCCAAGTCATTACAATCTCTACAATCAGCCAGCGATAATACTATTGAGATATATGTTGAGAAAATTTCATCCAACGAAACTGAAAATAACAACGTCGAATTAATATTTACCGATACAAATACAATCGCGAGGGAAATGCTGTATCTGGCCACTCGAATAAACAATCTCTTGCAAACAAAACAATAATATTATTACTATGAAACTTTCACAAATTAAAAATCAGCTTACCCAATTGGACAGAATCGCTTTCCAATTACCCAATGGCGATTTAGTCCCCAGTCATTTTCACGTTACCGAAGTAGGTAAGATTACCAAAAACTTTATCGACTGCGGTGGAACGGTACGTAATGAAGAAGTTGCCAATTTTCAACTGTGGAATGCAGATGATTATGACCATAGGTTACATCCCGAAAAACTACTCGATATTATCGAGCTTTCAGAGAAAGTATTGGGTATCGAAGATTTAGAAATTGAAGTAGAATACCAAGCTGAGACCATCGGCAAATTTGGACTCGATTTCGACGGTAAAAATTTCCTGTTGACTACAAAACAAACGGACTGTCTCGCAAAAGACCAATGCGGTATCCCTACAGAGAAACCTAAAATGAAATTATCTGAAATTCAAGCAACAAATTCCTGTGCACCAGGAAGTGGCTGTTGCTAAACCTATAAAAAAACTTCACAATGAGAATAATACTATTCAGCGATATTCATTCAAACTTACCTGCATTACAGGCCTTTTTTGAAGATTTGGAAAATAGGGAATACGATGCCATCTACTGCCTTGGCGATTTGGTGGGCTATAACGTTTGGCCCAATGAGGTCATCGAGGAAATTAGAAATCGAAAAATACCGACCATCGCCGGCAATTACGACTTTGGTATTGGCAGGAAAAGCGACGATTGCGGTTGCGCCTATAAAACCGATGAGGAAAAAGCAAATGGGGCGGTCTCGATTTCTTTGACCAACGAATTGGTAAATGAAAACAACAGGGCGTATCTGAGAACACTTCCAGCTCATATCAAATTGGAATTCCAATTAAATGAAGACCAATTGAATGTACTACTGGTACACGGAAGTCCACGAAAGATAAATGAATATCTCTTTGAGGACAGGGCAGAGAAAAGTATGATTCGTATTATGGAACAAGCCGATGCTGATGTGATGTGTTTTGGGCATACGCACAAACCATATCACAGAACTTTCAATTCGGCAGATGAAAGTACGTCACATTTTCGACACGCTATCAATATCGGGTCAATTGGCAAACCCAAAGACAGCGATAACCGAGGTAGTTACGTCATTTTAGATATTGACGAGAACGCTTCCATTAAAGATAAGGACAGTATTACTGTTGAATTTGTAAAGTTTGAATACGATATCGAAAAAGTGCAAAAAACGGGCATAGTATACCACCTGCGGCGGATGAAA
>NZ_JAHZSV010000082.1 GCF_019457905.1 Flagellimonas abyssi
CCAGCTAAGCCGGAGCACCAGACCCAGCTGAAGTGGTCGTACGAGAGCCCAAGGCGTGGCAAGAGCACACGGTTCCGTCCCTTCGGGGACTTCGATGCCGCCTACGGCGGCTGGGACATTGAGGGGGAGCCCTACACGCAGAAGGACGGCACGGACTTTTCGTGGTTCCGTTCACGGATGCTGGGGGGGCGTACCAACCACTGGGGGCGGATATCGCTCCGGTTCGGCCCACAGGACTTCAAGCACAAGGATGTGGACGGCTACGGGGACAACTGGCCCATCAGCTACGACGATGTAAAGCCGTACTATGACAAGGTGGACAAGATGATCGGGGTGTTCGGCACCAACGAGGGGCTTCCCAACGACCCTGACGGCTTCTTCCTGCCCCCGCCAAAGCCAAGGTTGCACGAGCTTTTTTACATCAAGGGGGCCAGAAAGAGCAACATCCCGGTGTACCCATCGAGGATGTCGATGCTCACCAAGAAGATCAACGAGGACCGGGGCGTGTGCTTCTACTGCGGACAGTGCAACCGTGCCTGCCAGGTATATGCCGATTTCTCGGCGGGGACGTGCCTTATCTTTCCTGCGCAGAAGAACGGGGGGCAGATCGACCTGTACGTGAACTGCATGGTGAGAGAGGTCACTACCGATGAAGAAGGTAGGGCCACGGGCGTATCCTACATCAACAAAGAAGACAGAAAGGAATATAAGCTCAAGGGCAAGGTGGTCGTTCTGGGGGCCTCGGCCTGTAGTTCGGCGCGTATATTGCTGAACTCCAAGAGCGACCGGCACCC
>NZ_JAHZSV010000083.1 GCF_019457905.1 Flagellimonas abyssi
TCCTACATCAACAAAGAAGACAGAAAGGAATATAAGCTCAAGGGCAAGGTGGTCGTTCTGGGGGCCTCGGCCTGTAGTTCGGCGCGTATATTGCTGAACTCCAAGAGCGACCGGCACCCGAACGGGCTGGGCAACAGCAGCGATGTGGTGGGCAAGTACCTGCACGACTCGACGGGGGCCGACAGGGCGGGCTTCATCCCGGACCTGATGAACCGGAAGGTCTCCTATAACGAGGACGGCGTTGGCGGTATGCACGTGTACTCCCCATGGTGGGGGGACAACAGCAAGCTGGACTTCCCGAGGGGCTACCATATCGAGGTATGGGGCG
>NZ_JAHZSV010000084.1 GCF_019457905.1 Flagellimonas abyssi
GGGCTTCATCCCGGACCTGATGAACCGGAAGGTCTCCTATAACGAGGACGGCGTTGGCGGTATGCACGTGTACTCCCCATGGTGGGGGGACAACAGCAAGCTGGACTTCCCGAGGGGCTACCATATCGAGGTATGGGGCGGCATGGGGATGCCGAGCTACGGCTTCGGCTTCAACGTGAACGAGTTCAACCAGTTCTTCGGGACGAAGGTGGGCGGCTACGGGGACGTGCTGCGCAGCGACGCCAAGAAGTACTACGGCGCGGTCGTGGGCATGGCCGGAAGGGGCGAGTCCATAGCGAGGAAGGAGAACTATTGCGAGATCGACCCCACCACGGTGGACGAGTTCGGTATCCCCGTACTGAGGTTCAACTACAAATGGAGCCAGTTGGAGATCAACCAGGCCAAGCACATGCAGGACACCTTCGAGGAGATATTGATCAACATGGGCGGGGAGCCGTTGGGCAAGAAGCCGGGCAAGGAGACCAACTACGGGCTTCACAACCCCGGAAAGATCATCCACGAGGTGGGCACGACCCGAATGGGGGACGACCCAAGGACGTCGGTGACCAACAAGTACCAGCAGCTGCACGATGTGGACAACGTTTTCATCGTGGACGCAGGACCTTTCGTGTCGCAGGCGGACAAGAACTGTACCTGGACGATATTGGCGCTCTCGATGAGGGCCTCGGAGTACATCGTGGAACAACTCAAACAACAAAACATATAGCGCAATGGACAGAAGGAAGAGTTTAAAGTCGATAGTATTGGGCTCTGTGGCCGGAGGACTGGCCATCCACGGTTGCAGACCGTCCACGGAGGGCACGGAACTGACGGAAGCACCGAAGATCACCTACCCGGGGCGCGTTCCCCAGGAGCTGGAGCATATAGAGGAACTGAGTGAGGAAGAATTCTTGAACCCGCACGAGGTGGAGACCCTGACGATATTGTGCGACCTGATACTCCCGGCGACGCAGGAGTACAAAGGGGCATCGGATGCCGACGTAGTGGGCTTCATCGAGTTCATGGCCAAGGACGTTGAGACCCTGCAGCCGGACATCCGAGGTGGACTGATGTGGCTGGACCACAAGAGCAACACGGAATACGGAACGGAGTTCAAGGCGGCGACCGAGGAGCAACAAAAGACCATTTTGGACGGTATCGCGTACTACGACCCGGAGGTGCCGGGCAACGAG
>NZ_JAHZSV010000085.1 GCF_019457905.1 Flagellimonas abyssi
GGCGGATGAAAGTGAGCCACTAAAAAGATCGATTCTATTTGAGTGTTGCGATGGTTTCTTTTGTAAAAAAGACCATGGCGAACAAACAGATAGATATGCGCAAGGCAAAAAGGATTTACAAATTGTACGGCGAGGGTGCCAGCAAGCGACGCATCAGCAAGGAACTTGGCATCTCCCGCAACACGGTGGCCAAGTACATCGAATTCTTCAAGTGTTACAGGCTGACGCCCTACGAGGTCTCGGAGATGACCCTGGAGGAGATCCATAGGCTCTTCAAGGCGGACCAAAAGCCCAAGAGCGAACAGCTGAGGACCTTAGAGCGGTACTTCCCCTATTTTGACAAGGAACTCCGCAAAACGGGGGTCACGCGACAGTTGCTCTGGGAAGAGTATTATGCGAAGCACCCGGACGGGTTCAAGCTCTCCCAGTTCAGGTACTGGTACCGTGAATGGACAAAGGGGACATCGCCAGTGATGCACTTCACCCATAAGGCGGGCGACAAGCTCTTCATCGATTTTACGGGCAAGAAGCTCCATATAACGGACAAATATACGGGAGAGATCCAGGAACTCGAGGTATACCTGTGCGTACTGGGCAGCAGCCATTACACCTACGTGGAGGCCTGTCGGAGCCAGAAACTGGAGGACTTCATGCGATGTACCGAGAACGCACTGTGGTTCTATGGCGGGGTCCCCCGTGCCCTGGTGACCGACAACCTG
>NZ_JAHZSV010000086.1 GCF_019457905.1 Flagellimonas abyssi
CTACGTGGAGGCCTGTCGGAGCCAGAAACTGGAGGACTTCATGCGATGTACCGAGAACGCACTGTGGTTCTATGGCGGGGTCCCCCGTGCCCTGGTGACCGACAACCTGAAGTCCGCAGTTACCAAGAGCAGCAGTTACGAGCCGAAGGTCAACGAGGCCTTTGCCGATTTTGCGGAGCATTACGATACCGCCGTGCTGCCGACAAGGGCCTACAGGCCAAGGGACAAGGCCATCGTGGAGAACGCGGTGCGCATTGTCTATACCAGGGTGTTCGCCCCTTTGCGCAACACCACCTTCCACAGTGTGGGCGAGATCAACAGGGCCATCCTCGAACTGCTAAGGGCCCATAACAATGTTTCCTTCAGGGGAAGGGAATACTCCAGGTGTTCCCTCTTCCGGGAAGTGGAGGTGCCGGAGCTCGGCCCCCTTCCATTGAAACGATATGAGATAAGATCTTATGCAAAGGGAACGGTCCACAAGAACAGCCATATCTACCTTGGCAGGGACAAGCACTACTACAGTGTTCCCTACAGGCACATCGGCAAACAGGTGAAGATCGTCTACACGGACAGCTTCGTGGAGATATACCACAGGCACGAACGTTTGGCCGTCCATGAAAGGAAGCGGCAACGCTACGGCTATACCACCGCAGCGGAACATATGCCCTCCCACCACAGGTTCGTCAGCGAATGGAGCAGTGAGAAGTTCATCTCCTGGGCCGCCCACATCGGCGAGAACTGCAAGGGGTACATCATCGGGATACTCGACAAGAAACAACATCCGGAACAATCCTATAAGTCCTGCATGGGCATACTGCACCTGGCCAAGAAGGTCGGCGACCAACGGCTGGACAATGCCTGTAGGCGGGCATCTGACTATGGGGCCTATAATTACAGCATGGTGGAGCGGATACTGAAAAAAGGGTGGGACACCCTGGAGGACGACCCGGAGGATACCTCCGAGGTCCCGGACCACGATAACATCAGGGGAGGAAACTATTATAAATGACAAACATTAAAACAGACAACATGAACACAAAGACATTGGAACAGATGAAACAGCTCAGGCTCCACGGGATGCTCAGGGCCTTTGGAACCAGCCTCTCGCCCGAGAGCATGGACTACACCAACGATGAACTGGTGGCCTATCTGGTACAGTCCGAATGGGACGATAGGCACAACCGCAAAATCGAGCGCCTGACAAAGGCCGCAAGGTTCAGGTACGGTGCCGTTATGGAGGCCATCGATTACGGCCCCGGCAGGAACATCGACAGGAACAGGATACAACGCTACGCCTCCTGTGGATTTATACACAAGGGTGAAAATATGCTCATTACCGGGAGCACCGGGGTCGGCAAGAGCTATCTGGC
>NZ_JAHZSV010000087.1 GCF_019457905.1 Flagellimonas abyssi
CCAGCTATGCTCACTTTGGCCCGGCGAAGGTGGTATACTATGTCCGGCGTTTCCAGCCCAACTATCGAAAACAACAAAAACCCGACCCAACATTAACTAAAAGCAATTTAATAACGTTCTGCTTGTCCTTAAAATTTATATGTAACTTTCAGTAACCATAAATTTTAAGCCCAGAACGTCACTGCGTTTAGCAGGGCGTTGTGAGTAATTTAAATGAACATCGAAAATTCAATAATATTAGAAATTTTTAAAGGCATTTCTTTTTCAAAAAATGAAATGAATCTTGTTGAAAGTAAACTTAAAAAACTCAAGTTAAAAAAAGGGTCTACAATATTAAAAGCAGATGATAAAGTGAACAGTCAATATTATGTTTACAATGGATGTTTAAGAACTTACTTTATTGACAAATCTGGTAAAGAACATACTTTGCAATTCGCCATTAATGATTGGTGGATAAGCGATTATACGGCTTTCTTCACGGCATCCAAAGCGATTATGTATATTGAAACTATTCAGGAAGCAACTTTATATGAAATTTCCAAAAAAAGTATGGAAGATTTATTTGTAGAGATTCCACAATTAGAAACTTTTTTCAGAAAAAAAATGGAAAGAGCTTTTGCTAGCTTTCAAAAAAGAATATTAGCAAGTTTAGCCCAATCAGCTAAAGAAAGATACGTTTCTTTTATTAGCACTTACCCAAATATTGAACAGGCTGTAAAAAATTACCATATAGCTTCTTATCTAGGAATTACTACCGAAAGCTTAAGTAGAATTAGAAAAGAAATATCTGATAATTGATTTTATTACCATACATCAATTTTCAGTACTTAATTTGGCAGTAATTTTGTCTCTAATCAAAAGAATAACAACAATTATAATCGCTTTAGCTTTATTTTCCTCTTGTGGTAAAAACACAAAAGAAAATAATTCTAATGAAAAAAAATTAAGTATTAACACAAAAAAAGCAAAACAATGAAAAAAGTATTATTTGTATTAACTAATCACGAAGATTTAGGAGATACTGGAATGAAAACTGGTTTTTGGATTGAAGAATTTGCAGCACCTTATTACTTATTAAAAGATAAAGGAATTGAAATTACTTTGGCATCTCCAAAAGGAGGACAACCTCCAATTGACCCAAAAAGTAATGAACCAGATTTCCAAACTCCAGCAACCATAAGATTTAATGATGATAAAGAAACTCAAGAGATCTTATCTAAAACAATAAAATTGGAAACTGTAAATCAAGCAGATTATGACGCAGTATTTTATCCTGGTGGACACGGTGTTGTATGGGATTTAGCTGAAGATGAAAACTCAATTGCCTTAATAGAAGATTTTTATAACAACAATAAACCTGTTGCTGCTGTTTGTCACGCTCCTGCAATTTTTAAAAACACAAAAAATACGGATGGGACATCTTTGGTTAATGGGAAAAAAGTAACTGGATTTACAAACGGAGAAGAAGAAGCTGTTCAACTAACTTCTGTTGTTCCATTTTTGGTTGAAGATATGTTAAAGAGTAATGGTGGAATTTACACTAAAAAAGCAGACTGGAGTCCTTATGCGGTCGAAGATGGTTTATTAATAACTGGACAAAATCCTGCATCTTCGGAACTAGTTGCCGAACTGTTACTAGAAAAGTTAAAGTAAAAACTACTCACAACAACGGTAACCGTTGCACAAGCCCCTGATCAGCAACAAAACGGATTGTTATAAGCCTCTTTAAGGGGCTTTTTTATTTTCCCATCAGCATTGAAGATTGGGTTTTAAGTGTTTTTCAAGGGCTCCGAATAGCAACATAAAAGCGTTTTTCGGCAAAGTGGACAATGCAAGTTGCCCCGCCCCACTTTTCGAGCGTTTTTCAATGAATTTCAGGTATTTTTTGAGGTTGTATGCGATTGCCGAGAGGTGCATGTGTAGCCTTACCCCTTTTAGGACATCGCTAAATTCATAAAA
>NZ_JAHZSV010000088.1 GCF_019457905.1 Flagellimonas abyssi
CGTGCCCGTATGGTCATTTTGGGCCTGTACTTGTGTCATGGTGGATGAGCCAGATGGTTGAGACCACCAAAAACGGAAATTGAGAGCCACCTAATTTTTGGAGTTAGTGATTTTAAAATCAGGCTATTGCGTTAGTCTTGAGGGTGCTCAATTCTATCCGGCGAAGATGGTATACCATGTCCGGCGTTTCCAGGCCGGGGCCAATAGCCAACCTGAGGTGGATTTTATCATCGAGAAATTCTTGAGATGCATATCATTGTTGCCCGTTAAAAAACTGAACAGGCTCAGCTCAAAAAAGAAGACCATATCCAACAAGGTATTGGCCGAATGTTCCAGTAAAGCCTTTCCAATTTTTTCCATGGAACTTTTATACTTATCAAAAGCTTCGGTTATTTGAAACATATCGAGCATGTGGATTTTATGGCCGTCGTCGGTTCTATCAATTCGTTTGGTTATATAGGACAGTTCGCCTGATTTCAAACGGATCAAACAGGAAGGCACGGTCTTTATGCCGAATGATTCAGCGATACGCATGGTCACATGTTCGTTTTCCGGCATTTCGGGATATTCGCTCGATGGGGGTTTAAAAATATAATTGCCGCCCAAGGCTCCGACTACGGTCAATCGAAAGTCACCGATATCTTTAACCTCATTGATCAATGACATGGATAGCTTGGGCTGCACCCCTGGAACTGAGATGCTGCGCTCTACGACGTTCTTGGCCAGTTCCGACATTTGGTCCAAGGTATATTCCAATTTGGGAGCTTCTTTTTTTCCAAAAAATGACAGACTACAGGTCTTGTGAAAATCAACTTCCCCGGTTAGGTCCCCATAACAGTACAAACACTTATGCTTCATGGCTCTCTATTATGGGTTTAACACTCACCGCTCCTATGCAGTTTTGACAACAGGCCAATAGCAGTCCCATTCGGTCATTTGGATTTAACTTCCAGTTTTTGGTGGCAATATCCAATAACCAGCCTTCGGGGATCAATCCTTCAAAAAATGGAAAAAGCCTATTTTCTTTATAGGGCTCCTTGCGAACAGGCATGGAAAAAATTATGAATTGCTGGGGATGTGTATCCACATAGTGGTTATCGTATTGGAATATATACTCACCATCATCGGTCTCGATAAGCTCCCCGGCCTTTAGGTCATTATACAATATAATCGCTTTTCTCATTGGTCTGCGGCATCTCTATTTTTTAGTGTTTTGATTGGAACGGCGGCAAGTGTATGCCCGAACATACTTAGTATAAGATTGACTTTATCCATATTCAGATTTGTTTTGCCCTGCTCTATTTTCCGGACTACGGTCAGGGCAACACCTGCTCGTTCGGCGAACTCTTCTTGGGTCAGGTTCACCTCATTCCTTCGGGCTTTTACAAACTCAGATAGACTATTCATTATATGTTTTTAGATATAAAATTAATCAATTATATGTAATTTATATGCAAAAGCATATAAATTTGTTATTTTTTGCGGTATTATATGCTTTTGCATATAATATCTATAATCCGGAGGACTAGAACCTACCCTCGGAAACTTCGATAAGTAATGGCCTTTTTTTTCTTCCATAATATATTTGGATGGGACGGATAATGAGAACCACTGAAAACGGATAAATTGAACACCTTAATCTTAAATATAATCAATTGTAAATCAGTTAGTTATTTGTTATTTTATCATGCTCATTTATTTCCGCTGATGGTCGTATACCATTGCCGTTTTTTACAATTAGGGGTCATTACTGAACACCGCAAATGAAAAATCCCTATTTCTAGGGATTCCACATATATAAATCAAATCGATAGAACTTATTCGATACTATCAAATTCGTCAACCATAAAGAAGTCTCTGTCCGCGATGTTCGCAAAATAGATTCCCTTGCCCATAATGTATTCCATTAT
>NZ_JAHZSV010000009.1 GCF_019457905.1 Flagellimonas abyssi
ATCAAAATAAAAAATGATGACAGGAACAATGAGGAAAAAATGATGAAACGATGACAAAATGATGACGCAGGAACAATCAGTATTTATAGGGTCTCCCAGAGGCTTGTCATCAAATCATCAAAATTTCGTTGGAAACGGAACGCAGAGCGAAAGGAAAAAATAAATCAAACGATAAAGCACCCCAAGTGACAGGTGTACGGCTATTTGTCCCGACCGCTCTTTGGGGGTAGCCCATGGGAAATGGAATTAGCAAAGAAAGAAGAATAATACCAACCTAGTTACCTAAAACAAGATAAATCTAATGGTCATTGGGCAAAACATTAGGTAGGATATATAACTTCCATCCTACCTAAAGGTTACCTAACCTACCTAAAGGGTAAGATAGGTAAGTTGAAAAAACATCTGAACTAGCTTGGAAACCCTCGTCATCATTGGGCTAGGTAAGAAGGTAGGAGAAGTAACAAAACTTGAGACATATACTATGGACTGTGAAAAAGCCCACAACTTTTGCATCGTTTATTTGAACTTTGAATATACATTCAATTACTTACTGTAAGTCTTTTAATTGCCATATTCAACACTGAATCTTCCCCAGTCAAAATATCCTCGATTGTTTTTGGGACCAAGATATCTGGCTGAATTCCGTAACCAACAAACTCACGTCCATCTGGATAAGTGTCCCTTTTGGTACAGATACGGGCTTTTCCACCACCAGGCAATCGTAGTATCATGGGTTGCCCTGTACTTCCATAGGTAAAATCTCCCATGGTAGTGAAATGGTCAATCGGGTCGGCAGCAACTAGAAAATCCTCTGCTGCCGAACCAGTGTTGTTTCCAATGAGCACTACAGTAGGCAATTTGATTACTTGGTCGTTGCTAGGGGCAATGGTATCGGGTCCGCTTTCAAACCAATAATCATCATTATAGGAAGCCAAAACTTCTCGGTCCCATGAACCCAAGTTGTCCGAATCTCCATCAACAAAGGCTCCCCAGGCCTTGTAGGCAGGTTTGTGTTCTCTGGTTTTCCATTTAGAAGTTATGATGGGCCGGTCTGTTAGGTGTTTTAAAATATTGTAACCATTCCAAGAGCTCCCACCTCCATTTTTTCTAAGGTCTATTATCAATGCTCTTGAAGACTGAATACTATCAAGGTAGCCTTCAAACTCTTCCACAATTTGGCTGTTGCCAAAAGAGTTGAGAGATACATATGCTATATCACCAATCTTTCTAAAAGAAGAAAGTTCCCAAGGCTCATTTTTAATAATCCATTCTGTATCGGAAGGATTGCGACTAAGTGAAAGCTGCCTCAATTGATTTTCTGGAGTAAGTATTTCTATTCTAACGGAATCTGTTCGTATGCCCTTCAGAACCTCATGGGCTTCGATGTTTCGGCGGATATGTTCAGTGGAAGAACTAATGTATGGCCTGATTTGCTTTTCAATAAATTTTTCAACCTTAAGTCCTTCAACTTTTATCAGTTTTGACCCCAATGGAATTTTTTTCTCAAATTGTATGTCGGTGTTAGTGATAAATAGAGCATCGTCAATGGGAGAAATAGTTACTGCAGGGGACCCAAACTCCGACTCTAGTTCACTTGGAATAAAGATATTCGTATGCCCATCATTGAGCAAAGCACAAACTTCTTGGAGAATCCGGTAATATTCCAAATTAGAAGAGGCATTCCGAACCTTGGGAAGATAGTCGATCAATACTTGCTCCCAATTAAGATTGGGCACTTGATCAAAAAAGGCGAAATTGTATTTTACTTCTGTCCAAAAATTGATGAAACCGAACAATCTTTCATCTTCGGTCAATGACTTACCATTCAATGGTCTATAAATCTGGTTCTTTTCAGGAACAAAAACATCTACCAGGCCGTCCAATACTTTGATCATATCTTTATTGGCGGAGTTGACTTCCTTTAGTTGTTCTTCACTAAATTCAAAAGTGCCTGACGAGACAAAAGTCAAGGGCTTTCGTAGTTGAACTATTTTTTTATTGGATAGGAAGGTGGCATTTAAACTTGTGGGATGTTCAGGTTCTAATTTCAAATAGAAGGTCCCCAATTTTCCGTGATTCATTCCAGTGTATCGGTCAATGTGATGCCTGAATTCTGACCATTGGGAATTTGCTTCGTCCTTGTCCTTGAGTTCATACAAGAAAAGGGAGACTCTATTTCTGGGATTGACCCACATAAATGCTCCTTGAGGTCTTGCCAGAGTATCATTGCCTATGACCAAAGGATGGTTTTCATTGTTTTGGAATCCAATGCTTTTAAGTTTGGTTTCAAGACTTTCAATAACGTTGACCATATCCCTTTCATCCATCTCCACCAAAAAAGACATCAAATCGTCACCAGAACTCATTTCTTCAAAAATGTCCTTTGGATAATCAATCGTTCCCTTTTGGGAACAAGAGGTTAAAAAGGACATAATTATTATAACTAAAAAAAAATCAAATAGTTTTTTAGCTTTCATTTTAGGGATGCCAGATTAGGTTTAATGTTGAACATTTTGGGGATGTTCTAAGATAAGAATTTTCTTTCGTAATGCTTTATCAATGGTTTTATTGAACTTTATTTAATCCTAAGGTTTCCAAATTTAGGTGACAGTATTTTTTTCCAACTTTTCGGATACTCCGTTTCAAGAGTACTATCATAATATTTAATTCGTCTATTACTTTTGATAATAAATACTTCGGGCTTTTTAGCTGGATTATCTTTCTCTTTTAATATCAAAGTGTCTCCAACTATTGAATACACCCCAAAAGTTTTCACAACTCTCCAGGGTAGATTCTTCTTATATAATTTCCTTGTTAGATATGATTCATTGATGTCCACATAAGTACTATCCCTTTCCAAAATTAAAACACTTCTTTGAAACAAAGCTCCTGCTGAACCATAACTCCATCCTTTTATAGAATAGCCAAGACTAAACGAATCTTGAGAAAAGATCTCAATTGAGACAAGAAAAAAAAGAGTTGACAAAAAGAAATACTTCATCGAGAGACTTATCGTTTATTTGAACTTTACTATTTATTATGTTTAGAGATTTTGAATTTTATTCCAGTCTAATTTAGTGATTGTATTTCCTTTCAATATTAGGATAGAGACCTCTTTATCTTTTGCTGTTCCATAATAATCCATATTTATTAACGTGTAAGGCCCAAAAGTTTTAGTAGTTGGATTATGTGTATAAAATCCATCATTGAACAGGGGGCTTACAATCTCAATTCTTTGATTTTTTAATTCAACGATGAAGGTCATGTCATTGATATGTGCTAAATATAATCTACGGTCATCAACTTCAAAACTTGAAAAAAGTAATATTTCGAAGCCTTTAAACCTATATTCGAATGCAGAAGAATCGTCATAGTAATTCAAAATTCTTCCTTTTCTCCTTTTATTCAAGAAGCTTTTAGTACACTTTTCCAGTAAACTCGGATTCTTGATTTCCTTTATGCTCGTGGAACCCATCATATGCCCCATATGAGCTACTACTAAGTAGCTAGCTCGATCTTTTATTACAGTATTAGAACAAGTTGACTCGGTGAAGTATATATCTTCTGTTTCCTTATCATAAAAATACACTATGCCTCCCCATTCACCATTGCAATCATTGAATACAATATAATCTTCATCCTCAAACAGTTTTGGTTGGCTCTCCAATGGGAATCTTTCTTTATACTTTATCCACCTTCCATTGCTGTACAGATAGATTGTACTACCTGATAAAGCTCCAAGTTCTCCATTGATTACCCAATGGTATTTAAATTTTTTGGAGTTCAATTTGTTCTCAAAATCTATATCTCTGTTGAAATCCTTTAGACTATGACATACAAATCTGCCATTACGAAATAAAGAAACAAGGCGGTTGTCATAAATTACAGAATATGAAACAGGGTAATTGATATAATTATCATCATAGTCTTCAAAATCATCAGTAAAGGAAGGATTTATTAAGACTTTGTGGAAGGTGTCGAAGGGAATAGGGTTTTCACTAATTGATAACTTAAACTCATCAGTTTCATAGAGATTTTGTGGACTAACCGAATCATTCACTCGACCTGAAAATGGGTCCCACTTCAATGATTCGGTAAATTTTTCAATAATCTGATTAAACCCTGATGCATTACCTTCTGACTTCTTCTGTGCTAACGTTGATTTTGAATAGAACACTAATATTAAAAGGCAGAAGATTTTCTTCATCGTTTATTTGAATGGAAACGCCGGACATAGTATTCCACCTTCGCCGGGCCAAAGTGAGCATAGCTGGCCGGTGAA
>NZ_JAHZSV010000089.1 GCF_019457905.1 Flagellimonas abyssi
TGTTTTGTTGTGACCTATTTCTAGGTTCGTCGGGGTGGCAGAACCAAAAACAATTCCACATACCCCTTATTATCAATAAGTTACATTAATTTTTCAAAATTAGGTAACCGAATAGGTAACTTTTGACCGATTCGATTCACTTTCTAATACAAATTTAATAAAATATGATGAGGTTTCTCTATATTTATTGACACCTAACTCGATGGAAGTCATCCCCATAGTAGAAGGAACAATATTGTTCTTGAAAAAAGGATACGGTTCTATAGATTCATTTTATCCAATCTGTTTGCCTATTTCCATTAATCTATACTTCTGTTTACTGCTTTTGGGTTTGTCTGGGATTGTTGGTTCCACCAATCCAAGGTCTATGGATCTTTGTAAATATTCTGTCCTAAAATGCTCTCTATGGGTAAGGCCCAATAAGTCCATAATGTCATTACGGCTATGCTCGTTTTGGAATACAGCTATAAGAGTTTTAACTTGCTCAGTAACTTTTTCAGAAATGGGAAATATCATTCTGGTAAAACTATCCATGAACTTAAAACATTCTTTGCCATAATTCTGTAAAATCCTTGGGACGCCTGAACCTAGTTGTTCCACCAATTCCAAATCCTTGTAAACCCGCATCAATTCCTTATTTATTGGAATGGCACACCTTCAAAAAAATCGTCCTTGCTAAGCCCTTCGGGCAATGAACCGGCAGATGTTATTTCAATCCTGTCATCAAATATTTCAAACTTGGACGGTACCCAATTTTGGGAGGAGGTTATCATGATAATTTTATGAATTTAGCGATGTCCTAAAAGGGGCAAGGCTACAAAAGTATTTGAAGAAGCTGAGCGTTTATTATTTGAATCAAGTAGGATCAAATTTAAAAAGTGTAAGAATTGGAGAAAGTGGAAATTTGAGGGACCGGATGAATGAGCTAAATTGAATAGTAAACCATTCCTTTAGAAAGCAATTTGGTCATTTAAGGTTTAATGTTATCACACATACTCACTCAAAACATAATAACTTACCGATCCCATTAAAAAACTTTTCTTGGTAATGGGAAATTGATGCCCATTTCACATTTGGTCAGCTTGTTTATATATTGTAATATTGCGATTAAATAATGATATGGGACTGGCAAAGACCGAAATATTCACCGAAGACCAGAATGAGCTCGCGCTCATCGGTAAGGTATTTGCCCATCCCGCCCGAATTGCCATATTGCAGCACCTCTTCAAGGTCAAGGCCTGTGTCTGCGGTGACCTAGTTGATGAGATTGGACTGGCACAGCCCACTGTTTCACAGCACTTGAAAGAACTCAGGAACATGGGGCTGATCAAGGGTGATGTGGAGGGCACCAGTGTCTGTTACTGTGTCAATGTGGCAAATTGGAACGAAATGAAAGAAAAGTTCAAAGCATTCCTTGATCAGGGGATTGAACTGGACCAAGAATGCTGTTAGTATTTTTTTGAACATATTAATCGTTTTATTGCGATTAACAAATAAACTAAAACCATAAAAAAGAAACCATGAAAACAAAAATGATCCTAACCATGGCACTGCTGTTGCTGTGTCCTCCACTGACCACACACTCTCAGGAATTAAGAGGAAAGATCCAACGCTCCGTAAAGGTGGATGAGCCGGGTAAACTGAGCCACCCGCGCCGGATGAAA
>NZ_JAHZSV010000090.1 GCF_019457905.1 Flagellimonas abyssi
AACAAAAAAAGGCCGTCATATTAATATGACGGCCTTGAAGTTACTGGTTTTTGGTGTTATCCCAAAAAAGGATATCTGTAATCCTCGGGGGTCACGAAGGTTTCCTTGATCAAACGGGGGGATACCCATCTGAGGAGGTTCTGCATGGACCCTGCCTTGTCATTGGTCCCGGAGCCCCTTGCCCCGCCGAAGGGCTGTTGCCCCACAACGGCGCCGGTCGGCTTGTCGTTGATATAGAAGTTCCCGGCCGCGTTCTGCAGGGCCTTGGTGGCCTCGTCGATGGAGTAGCGGTCGCCGGAGAGCACTGCCCCGGTGAGCCCGTATTCCGATGTACCGTCCACAAGCTTCAACGTTTCGCTCCAATCCTTGTCCTCGTATACGTAAACGGTCACCACCGGGCCAAAGAGCTCGGTGTACATGGTCTCGTACTGCGGGTCGGTGGTCAGGATCACGGTCGGCTCCACAAAGTACCCAACGGACTTGTCGTAGTTGCCGCCGGCGATGATCTCTGCATTGTCATCGGCCTTGGCCTGATCGATGTACTTGGCCAGTTTGTCAAAGGACCCCTCGTGGATCACGGCGGTGATAAAATTGCCCATGTCCTCCGGGGAGCCCGGTTTGTTGAAAGAAGCAATGTCCTTTTTGACCAGTTCCAGAATTTCATCGGCAGTGGACTTTGGCAGGTACACCCTTGATGCCGCGCTACATTTCTGTCCCTGGAACTCGAAGGCCCCACGGCTGATGGCAGTGGCCACTTGTTGCGGTTTAGCCGTCGGGTGCGCGATGATGAAGTCCTTTCCACCGGTCTCGCCCACGATGCGCGGATAAGTTTTGTATTTGTGGATGTTGTTCCCGATCTGTTTCCAAAGGTTCTTGAACACGTTGGTGGAACCGGTAAAATGTATTCCCGTAAAGTCCGGGCTGTCCAAAACGGTATCGGAGATCATAACGGGGTCTCCGTAGACCACGTTGATCACGCCATCGGGCAATCCGGCCTCCTTGAAGACATCGACGATCACCTTGGCGGAATAGATCTGGCTGTCGCTGGGTTTCCAGACCACCACGTTGCCCATCATGGCCGCACTGGCGGGAAGGTTCCCTGCAATGGCGGTAAAGTTGAACGGGGTGATGGCGTAAACAAAACCTTCCAATGGACGGTACTCGACCCGGTTCCATACCCCTTCCGAGGATTCGGGCTGTTCGCCATAGATCTGTGCCATGTACTCAACGTTGAAACGTAGAAAATCCACGATCTCACATGCGGAATCGATCTCGGCCTGATAGATGTTCTTGGACTGGGCCAGCATGGTGGCGGCGTTCATCTTTTGGCGGTATGGCCCTGCGATGAGCTCGGCGGCCTTGAGGAAGATGGCGCAGCGCTGTTCCCAAGTGAGGTCGGCCCAGGCCTTTCTTGCTTCCAAGCAGTTGGCGATGGCCTGCTCCACGTGCTGCTTCTCGGCCAAGTGGTAGTGTCCCAGAGTGTGCCTGTGGTCGTGCGGGGGCGACATGGGCCTGGTGTTGCCCGTTCTTATCTCTTCGCTTCCGATATAAAGAGGAATGTCAACCTCACTGTCGTAAAACGCCTTGTATTGTTTTAGTACTTCTTCTCG
>NZ_JAHZSV010000091.1 GCF_019457905.1 Flagellimonas abyssi
CATAAGGCGGGCGACAAGCTCTTCATCGATTTTACGGGCAAAAAGCTCCATATAACGGACAAATATACGGGAGAGATCCAAGAGCTCGAGGTATACCTGTGCGTACTGGGCAGCAGCCATTACACCTACGTGGAGGCCTGTCGGAGCCAGAAACTTGAGGACTTCATGCGATGTACCGAGAACGCACTGTGGTTCTATGGCGGGGTCCCCCGTGCCCTGG
>NZ_JAHZSV010000092.1 GCF_019457905.1 Flagellimonas abyssi
TCGGCGCGTATATTGCTGAACTCCAAGAGCGACCGGCACCCCAATGGACTGGGCAACAGCAGCGACGTAGTGGGCAAGTACCTGCACGACTCGACGGGGGCCGACAGGGCGGGCTTCATCCCGGACCTGATGAACCGGAAGGTCTCCTATAACGAGGACGGCGTTGGCGGTATGCACGTGTACTCCCCATGGTGGGGGGACAACAGCAAGCTGGACTTCCCGAGGGGCTACCATATCGAGGTAT
>NZ_JAHZSV010000093.1 GCF_019457905.1 Flagellimonas abyssi
GTTTTATAACCGATATTGTTTGCTTTTTTATAGATAAGGATAAGCATGGCAACAATCAATGTCATGTAAATCATTACTTCGATACCGTTTTTATTCATGGAAACCAAATGGCTTACATGGAGTTCTTGCTTGATGAACCGGAAAAACACTTCAATATCCCATCTTCTTCTGTAAAACCGTGTTATTTCTTGGGCAGGAAGATCAAATTCATTAGAAATAAACCAAAATTCTTTATTGGGACTGGTTTTATTTTTGATGATAACAAGCCTGAAAGGCGCTTCTACCAAGGTTTCTTTGTGATGTATGTTCCCTTTTTTGTTATGTATAGGGATTCCGGTATAAAGATGGACGATACTATCTTTGACCAGTTCAAATCCCCCCATATCTTTAGTTGTATCTTGATTTACCAATAAGGATTTAACCTCTACATACTTTCTGTTTTCTTTGGAACGTATTACAAAAGGGATGTTCTCTTTACTGAACTTGTGCATGGTGCGGGTAGACTGTACCCCTCTGTCCATAATGTAGATATTGGATGTGCCTGTTTCCTTTTTCACATGTCTTAAAATCCCCACGGGCAAAGCATTATCTTCTGCCGAATACTTTTGCTCATTGAAAATATCAACAGATGAAGGAAGTAACCCATCGAAAGACATACTGAATTTGATCAGCTTTTTACCATTGTTCTGGTCAATTGCTTCCTTGAGTTTTCCCGCCGTATCGCTAACAATAGTGCTATCTACCCGGATCAGGTTGTATTTTTTGCTTTCGGTATGACCATAATGAGAGGCAAATTGCCCATAAATGCACTCAAATATTTGTCGGAAGTAATTCGAGTCTATTTTAGATAATCTTTCAGATATGGAGCTTCTGCGCACGGTCTCAGATTCGTCCAGATCAAAAAGCTGCTTGAACACAGAATCATTGAAAGTATCCTCTAGTGTACGTTGGCTCAATTTTTCATTATCCAGGATTCCGAACAATAAAAGATAAAACATTTTTTTACCATGAAGGACCTTTGAATAATGATCGACTTTCGTCTGGGCAGCCAGTTGGGATAACAGGGCTTCAGGTATAACTTGAAGTAACTCATTTACGGTTACATTATGATCTTTAAAAACTGACATATAAGACTGATTATCAGTAATAAAGATACAAAAAACAAAGAATAAAAACAAGTTATTTACCTGATAATCAGTAAGTTATTTACATATTTGCTTCGATATTATAATTAAGGAAAAAGTCTTTATAACAAAAAAGTCGGAAGAATAATCTTCCGACCATGACTGC
>NZ_JAHZSV010000094.1 GCF_019457905.1 Flagellimonas abyssi
GGCTGGGCCACGCCAAAGACCGAATGGATATGGTACTTCTCGTAATTGTACAGTCCCAGCTCGCCGTTCAATGCGGCGCTGATCATTGCTCTAGTATATTTTAGCTCCATGCGGGTGCCCACTCCGTAGGGACCTCCCGTCCAGCCCGTGTTCACCAACCAAACGTCCACACCGGATTCCTTCATCTTCTTGCTCAACATCTCCGCATACTTGGCCGGGTGCAATGGCATAAAAGGAGCCCCAAAGCATGCGGAAAAGGATGGCTGTGGCTCCACAACGCCCGCTTCCGTTCCAGCAACCTTGGCCGTATAGCCAGATATAAAGTGATAGGCCGCCTGTGCAGGGGTCAATTTTGAAATGGGGGGCAATACCCCAAAGGCATCCGCCGTAAGGAAAAAGATGTTCTTCACGTTCTTCCCTATCGATGGCCACTGTATGTTATCGATGTGGTGTATCGGGTAGCTTACCCTAGTGTTCTGGGTGATCGAGGTATCGGTGAAATCCACCTCACCGTTGTCGTCCAATACCACGTTCTCCAAAATAGCGCCCTTTTTGATGGCTCCGTAGATCTCCGGTTCCTTTTCTTTTGATAAATCGATCACCTTGGCATAGCATCCCCCCTCAAAATTGAAAACCGTGTTGTCCGGCGTCCATCCGTGCTCATCATCGCCGATGAGCTTTCTGTCAGGGTCCGTGGAAAGGGTTGTTTTGCCCGTTCCCGATAGACCAAAGAATATCGCCGTGTCCCCCGATTCCCCCACATTGGCGGAACAGTGCATGGGAAGGGTCTCCTTGTATACGGGAAGGATGAAGTTGAGCGCGGAGAATATCCCTTTCTTGATCTCCCCCGTATAGCCCGTACCGCCGATAAGGGCAATCTTCCTGCCAAAGTTCAGTATCGCAAAGTTGTGCTGCCTGGTGCCGTCCTCCTTTGGGTCGGCCATAAAACCGGGTGCGTTTACCACCGTCCACTCTGGGTCAAAATCCTCTAATTCCTCCTCAGTGGGACGAAGGAACATATTGTAGGCGAACATATTGGACCACGGATATTCGTTTATCACACGGATGTTCAAACGGTAGTCGGCATCTGCACAGGCATATGAGTCCCGTACGAAGAGCTCCTTGGTGTTCAGATAGGCGATGACCTTGTCGTACAGCGCATCGAACTTTTCACTATCAAAGGGAATATTGATGTCGCCCCACCAGATCTTGTCCTTGGTGATATCGTCCTT
>NZ_JAHZSV010000095.1 GCF_019457905.1 Flagellimonas abyssi
TGGCGAACTCTACAAGACGATCACCTACGACGAGAACCATCCCGGTACATCCACGAAGCTTCACACGGTTGAGGAGTTCACGGACAAACAAGGGCGGGTAGTGCTCAAGCGCACTTATGGGCCCTTTGACGACGATGGCAATAATGAGATAGATCCCGGAGAGGAAGAACTTCCCCACGACACGTACTATGTCTACGATGATTATGGGAACCTGACCTATGTCCTTCCCCCGAAGATGGACGCGACATCGTCCACACTTGCGGAACTCCAGGGAGAGCTGGAAGAGCTCGGATACCAATATGTTTACGACCATCGCAACCGATTGGTGGAGAAGAAGGTCCCGGGCAAGGGATTGGAGTACATTGTCTACAACAAACTAGATCAGCCCGTGATGACCCAGGATGCCGTGATGCGTGCCAACGGGCAATGGCTCTTCACCAAATACGATGCCTTCGGGAGGGTGGCCTATACGGGAATGGCGGACCTAACGGTGGGCAGGGAACAGGCGCAGTCCAATGTGGAGAATGCCGCGGCCCAGTACGAGGAACCGGACAACGGGTACTATACCTATGATACCTATCCTTCAATAGCGATAACGCCTAACGAGGGCTACACCATGAACTTTTATGACAACTACGATTTTGACCTGAACGGGTACACGATACCCACCACTGTATTGGGACAGGACGTTTCGATGGACGTAAAGGGGCTTCCCACGGCCATCACCACACGTGTGCTCGTGGATGGGCCCGAACGATGGGTATTGACCTTGATGCTCTACGATGACAAGGGGCGTGTGATCCTGACGGGAACCATCAACGAGTACCTGGGCACGATGGAGATCGTGGAGACGGAACTGGACTTTGTGGGCAGGGCGGTAAGGACAAGGACGATGCACTCCCGTGGCACCGATGTGGTGGTGACGATAGACAACTATGAGTACGACCACGTGGGCAGGCTGCTGAAGCACACCCAGTGCATCGGCGACCATACGATGGGCGAGAGCTGTACGGGTCCCGGGGAGCTTATCGCCTACAATGAATACGATGAGCTCGGCCAGTTGGTACAGAAGAAGGTGGGCGGAGCCCCGGGCTCCACATACGCCCTTACCGATGGTCTACAGAC
>NZ_JAHZSV010000096.1 GCF_019457905.1 Flagellimonas abyssi
ATTATCGTTCACAAGCACGGCAAAGTCAATATCACGGGTGATTCGGTTTGGGGCTATACCATTAATGGCAGTCATCCAAAGATCCTTGGCAACCGCACCGATCAGAAAGAAATCCACTGCATGTTCACTGAATCCACGTTCTAGGGCAGATAGGACCTCCGAAAATTCAGAATGTTGGCGAAGTTGTTCAAATTTGATCTTGTAAGTACTCATTGTATAATTTATTTGCGGTCTCCCTACATCTACGATCTCCCTTTAAGATAAGATCTGCGTATGCCAGGATAGGGTGTACTGCCTTGGGGACAGGTGTTTCTCCCTCCCAAAATTTTTCGTAAACTTTTATCGGGCCATTTTTCTCCGGTACCAAACGATAATTTCTCATAAGCTCTGCCGGCTGCTCATTGGTATATAGGGTCAGTTCTTCGGGGCGTAAATAATTTGTATAGATATCTCCAGCAGGTTCACCCCCCCAAAAGGTCCGGCCGGTCATTAATTCGATATCCCGCCATTGGAAAAAGTCGTCAGGGTTCAAAAAGCGGAAGTCACCAATAAACAAGGTTGGTTTCATTTGCTTTTCATAGGCAAGGATCCATTTTTCCAAAAGGTTTTGAACATTTACTAAAAGATGTTCATTTTTGGTCAGTTTGATCAAGAACCCCTCTTGTTCCAGACCATTGAATACATTGGTGATGGTACCTATACCTGTACCGGTATATTCTGCAATTTCGCGATAAGGCCTGTTGACCCAATCTCGATCCAAAAGGAATTGATACACCACCTTCAGTCCAGTTTTTGTAAATGCCCTATTGGTCTTGGTGCTTTTGATTGGGATTGGATCGTTGGCATCTATCCATAATAAGAGATTGGCTTGCTCCAGAAAGAGGTTTCCGTTGGCTTCCAGGTAAGCTATTTTGCGTTCCCGTAGTGCTTCCTTGATTTTGGGAAAGATACATTGGGCCATAATCAGAAATATGGGATTGGCTTTTGCCATATCTTCCAATTGGGGTAGCTGTGCATTTCGGAGTTCCCGTTTGATTTCGGTTTGGAAAATGATATGGTTATCCTGCCATAATAGCTCTAACTGACCATCCAAACCTTTGCTCTCATTTGG